>CAYURM010000002.1:0-189558 GCA_964447155.1 uncultured Anaerolineaceae bacterium | reverse complement strand
TACCCTTGGGCAGTTTCCCGCAAGGGCGCTGCCCTATTTTTGTCTAATTGCGAGTGTATGACGAAGCGCTATTATTTAAAATCGAAGCCATAAGAATCGCCAGATCAGGCAGGCATTGAACAAACGAAAATCCTGTTTACAGAAAAGCAGCATAAGCGATAAACAGGCCCCCGTATCTCACAAGCCCGAGAGGAACTTGCAGAAAAAACATGGATACAACCAAAGAGCAGCATCCACCACTGAATAATAAAACCCGTTTCCAAAAGGCATGGAAAATTTTCAAAATTCTGTTGGCAATTCTATTAATTTCTGTGGTGCTTTCCAAAACGAACTGGACTCAGCTAAAAGCATTACGAACAGAAATTGTCTGGGTTTGGCTGATTGCTTACGTCTTGTTGTATTCTATAATGACGTTGGTCAAGGCTCTCCAATACAAGATATTGATTGGGAGAAACATAAAATACAAAGAGGTACTGCGGATTGTGATCTGGCAGAATGCGATCAGCAATTTTTTGGCAACCAGTGCAGGAATCGCCTCGTTTATGGCGATGTTAAAAACTGAGAAGGACATTAAGATCACACAATCGGGCGCCACTTTTATTCTCACGAAATTTGGGGACTTGTTGGTCCTGTCTTTCTACTTGGCCATCTCTGCCAGTATTGTGTGGCAACAAATAGAAGCGCTGCGATTCTTTACCATCTTGTTGCTTGGCGCATTGTTAATCGCCCTGGGTATTTTTCTATGTGCCATCTTTTGGCGGAAAAGGTTTGTGTCCTTATTAAGGAGTGTGTTGGTGCGATTAAAATTAACAAGATTCTCTCTCGTTACCCGCAGCCTTGCCGGCGTAGAAACCTTGATCTCCATCCCGCAACGCACCCTGTTCAAATTGCTGGGACTCTCGATTTCTACCGCATTCCTTTATATGACGGTTACGATGGGCTCTGTGTTGACCAGTTTGCGCATGTTTGATGTGCAGTTGAGCCTGTTTCCGGTGATTTATGTGGCCTCGTTGATGCAGCTCGTTTCGTTCGTTCCTGTCCAAATTTTGGGGGGTCTGGGCGTTACCGAAGTTACCTCTGTCTATCTTTTTCAATTTTTTGGCCTGGAACAAAGCAGATTATTTGCCGTCATGCTAGGCAATCGGGTCATTTACTATCTGATAAATCTGGTTATTTTTCTTTATATACCACTGTGTTCTGTTTTTGAAAAAAAACGGGACGCATAAAATGCGTTGCCCTGCATAGTCACCGTGCATTCGCAGTTGAACATACCCATCAGGCCGCTTATTGTACGTTCCCATTCCAGGTTGATGTTTGGTGCCTTGCGGATATCCTGCCCGACAGGGTAAAGCACGCTAAGGCACCCTGTCCGGGGTTATAAAAACCCGCTCCCGAAATTCGGGAGCGGGTTCTCGCATCACTTGCTGAATTCAATTTCCCAATCAGCCCCATAGCCAAGCTTCGATCGCTCGATGAAACTGCCCTGACTGACCGCCAGGGAGACTTTCATCAATTCATTCGTATAGATGACATAATCCCCTTTCGGCACAAAACCGAAGGACTGGTAATGGGGCACCTTCTCCTGGAAGACCACCTCCCCGGCGTGCCGGACGGTCATGTTCAGCGTATCGCCGTAGACGAAACCAGCCTCGGTGAACAGGGACTGCGGGATATTCGTCCACAGGTTGCCGAAATTGGGATCAACGATATCAAAGATACCGCGCACTACCCCGTCCTCCAGCACAGCCTCATGGAGCGGATGGGTGATGATCTCCTCCACCGGATAGGCCGGGCCGACGCCTTCGAAATCAATGATCCCGCTGGCAAGGCGCGCGCCGCAATAGGCGAACACATCCCGCCCGTGGAAGACGTTGGTGTTTTCGGTGTTCTTGCCGCGCAGGCGGTTGACGCTCTCGTCGATCTCGCGCACTTCAGTGATCCCGATCCAGGCCTTGACGTGGGTCAGCGAGCCGTTATCCGGGGTGACGATGTAGTAGCCATTGACAGTCTTTGCCACACAGGCCTTGCGCGGCGTGCCCACCCCGGGATCGACTACCGAGACAAAAATGGTGCCTTCCGGCCAGAAATTCATCGGCTGGTAGAGGCGGAAGGAGGCGCTCCAGGTATCGTGCTGCGGGATCTCGTGGGTACCGTCGATGATCTCCACCTCGCGGTCGACGCTTTTGACCACGCCATACATGGCAGAAACAGCACTTTCCTTGTAGGTGAAATCGGTTTGAAATACCAGGATTGGTTTCATGGCAAAATTCCTTTAAATGAACGGATTGTAAAAACGACTGTGATTGATGAAAATGGATACGCCCAAAGACGCCAGGAAGATCAACGCAGAAACGACCATCGCCAGAATATCCTGCCGGGAGAGCTTGCGCGCGGTATACCAGGTGCGTGTTTTGGCTTTGGAAAATCCGCGCAGGTCCATCGCATTGCTGATCACCTCCACCCGGTCGAGGGTCGAGAAGATGAGCGGAATAACGATCAACAGGGAATTCTTGAAGCGGTCAATGAACTTGGCCTTGTTCGACAGCTCCAGCCCGCGGGCCTGCTGGGACAGGTAAATATCACGGTAGTCACGCTGAATATCCGGGAAGTAGCGCAGGGTCAGCGCCACAGCCGTGGCAGCTTTATAGTTGACGCCAATCCCGTTCAGTGAAGAAGCGAACTCGCTGGGGTTGGTAGTCAGTAAAAAGATCATCCCCAGCGGAATCACCGAGGCATACTTGAACATCTTGGTCACCTGAAAAAACAACTGCTCATAGGTCAGCGAAATGCCAAAAACACTGGCAAATTCATGCTGGGTGCCGTAAATTTCCGTCCCATACTCCGGGGAGAAGAAAAACGAGATGACCGCATTGACGGCGATGAAAATGGACACATACATGACCATCACCCGGATCTGTGAAAAGCGGATTTTCGCGACCCGCATGAGCAGGATGGAAAACACGGTCACCGCCAGGATGACGCGGATATCGTAGGAATACATCATCGCAAAAGTAAGGAACAAAAAGCAGATCAGTTTGGTGAGACCCGAAAGCCGGTGAATGAAGGTGTCGGCGAGATTATAGGAGAAGAGCTTCATTTTCATGTTCATCGGTTCTTCAACCTCCGCTCGTAATCAATAAAGCCCTGCACGAACTGCGTACCGTCTGCGATGCCGGCCATGTGAGAAAGCGCGAACAGCGAGGTTTCTTTCAGGTTGGCTTCGGCAATCACCTGGGCGTCGGTCAGCACCACAGAGGCGGCGGTGTCGGCGATCATCCGTCCGCCGGCCAGCACGATGGCGCGCGGCGTATATTCCAGCATCAGGTGCATGTCATGCGTGATCAAAATGACCGTCACGCCCAATTTATTGACCTCCACCAGAAATTCCATGATCTCGGTGTAATGGCGGAAATCCTGACCGGCGGTAGGCTCATCCAGGATGAGGATCTTGGGGTTAAGGACGAGGATAGAGGCAATGGTCACGCGTTTTTTCTGCCCGTAGCTCAGGGCGGAGATGGGCCAGTCGACAAACGGAGCCAGGCCGCAGATCTTGAGCACTTTCTCTACGCGGATGCTGATCTCTTCCTCCGACACCTCGCGCAGGCGCAGACCGAGGGCTACTTCATCATAGATCAAGGGTTTGGAGATCATTTGATTGGGGTTCTGCATCACCAGCCCGATGATCTCAGCCCGCTCCTTGATGGATTTATTCTTAATGTCTTCTCCACGATAGAGGATGCGCCCGCGGTCTTCCTTCTCAAAGCCGCACAGCAGCTTGGAAAGGGTCGATTTTCCAGCGCCATTCTTGCCGACGATGGAAACCATCTCACCTTCCTGGATATCAAAGTTGATCTCCGTCAGTACCGGACGGATGCCGTCGTAGGAGAAGGAAATATCCTCCATCTTCAGGATAGAAGGACGCGCCTCCACCGGTGCGGGCGGCAGGATATGTCCATACCAGGTTTGCAGGGCATCCCGCGAGAATTCCGTCTTGAGGGTGGTAATATGCCCGGCCTGCATCGCTTCCGTCACCTGCACGTCGGCATATTTCAGCGCGGTCACATACAACGGCTCACGGATGCCGGTCTCCTGCAAAACGGGCGAGGCCACCAGCGCATGCGCATCCATGTCGGCAATAATGCGTCCGTCTTTGACCACAATCACCCGGTCGATGTCGCGGTGAAGTACGTCTTCCAGGCGGTGTTCAATAATGAGGATTGTCTTGCCAGACTGTTTGTGAATATCATCAATGATTTCGATAGCGGTCTTACCCGTGGCAGGGTCCAGGTTAGCCAGTGGCTCATCAAACAGGAGGATATCCACATCATCGATCATCACCCCGGCCAGGGAGGTGCGCTGCTTCTGCCCGCCGGAAAGCTCAAAGGGCGAGGAAGTCAGCCAGTTTTCCATGTCCACCATCTGTGCCACATTACGCACTCGTTGATGCATCTCCTCCCCGGGGATGTTGTCATTTTCCAGGGCAAAAGCAATGTCCTCGCCTACCGTTAGCCCGACAAACTGGGCATCGGAGTCCTGCAAGACGGTACCAACCGTCTTCGATAATTGGAAGATATCGAGGCCGGAAGTTTCCTCACCATTGATCTTCAGGCTGCCGTGAATCTCTCCCCGATACGAGAAAGGGATCAACCCATTCAGGCAATGCCCCAGGGTGCTCTTGCCACTGCCACTCGGGCCAACAATAAGGATCTTCTGTCCAGGGTAGATCTTCAGATTAATATCATGCAGGGTGGGTTCAGCCTGACTGAAATATTGAAAGGTAAAGTTGGTAAATTCGATGATCGGTTGTAAGTTCATGAAAGTTTTTTCTAACTAATCCTAATTGCGGATGAATAAGGTTTTTTGCAGCAAGGCCTTATGCAAATCCATAAATCAAGCATGGTAGTAACCACTTTGGTGGTTATTAAATTGCGAAATGAACAGTTCAAATCATGCCTACATTTTATCCGCAATATGAGCTGATGAATAAAGCTCAGACTTTCATGCCAGCAAAGTCTGAGCTTTATCGCTGTTCAAAACGGTACGACCCTACTTCTTGCTGAGGCTGCCCTTCCTGGTGCGGGTGGCTGCGTAAGCAACCAGCAGAAGGGTGCCAATCACGCCTGCGCTGATTGAATTCATGAGCGCAGCGGTGATGCCCTGGGTGAAGACCAGATTGGTCGGTTCCTGATAGATGAGGATATCCAGGACAGGAGCAACCACAACCCAGGCGGCGATATTGCCGATGACCTGAATGATGTTGAAGGTGAGGATATCTTTACCACCGAACTGACCATCTTCTACACTCGTGCGCTTGAAAGCAAATCCAAAGATGAAACCAGCAACACCGCTGGCGATCACCCAGCTCCACCAGGGGGAACCGTACTGGAGAGCGTCGCTGAGAGCATGCCCGATGAAAGCAATCAAAGCACCGGCGATCGGCCCAAACAGGGTAGCGAACAGTGCGCTTACCCCGTAGGCAGTCTGGAAGCTGGTTGACGGAACGGGGGAAGGAACTTTAACGTACATAAATAAGAGTGTGAAAATTGCTGCGCCTAAGCCGGTGGCAACGATGGTTTTCGTGTTCACCTTAAATAAATCTTTCATGATTTTTTCTCCTTGTGGAAATAAATAGAAATGAGTCTGAAAACATAAGTCCATTATATATGAACGCGGAATTTACGTCAATTAAAAACATTGGCCTTTTGATGGATCAAACCCGCGTTTGATTTTTCTCCTCAAGCAGTCTGGGCAGAAAGAAAGGATAGCCGGGAAGGCGACCCCGGCGTATAATCAAAGCATCTGCCCCCATCACAGGAGGAAATATGATCACACCCCAACACGAAATTGTTGCCCCCGGCCCATTGCTCGCGTCCGATGGCCGCCTGACCACGGCCGGCTGGTCGCGCCAGCCGATGCTGGACTGCAATCTGGAAAACGTCAATTTCTACGCGCTCAAATTTCTCCAGCCGCTGCGCGTCAAACGCTGGGATTATTACGCCGTCTTTACCCCCGATCATTTCTTTTCGTTCACGGTCTCCGACATTGGTTACCTGGGGATGATCTTTGCCTACGTACTTGAATTTTCCACAGGGAAACTTCAGGAAGAGACGATTGCCGTGCCGCTGGCCCGTGGGGTGGAACTGCCGCGCAACAGCCAGGAGGGCGTCAGTCAGTTTGACAATGGCAAGGTCTCACTGTGCTTCAGCGTGGAAGACGGCGCGCGCCACTTGCAGGTGAACTGGCCGCAGTTTGGAAAGACCTCTCTGTCCGCAGATATCCGCCTGGACTGCCCGCCGGATCATGAGTCGATGACCATCACCACCCCCATCGAAAAGCAGCGCTTCTATTACAACCGCAAGATCAACTGTATGCCCGCCACCGGCTGGGTGCGCTACGGCAGCGAAGCATTCAGGCTGACGCCCGATACCTGCCTGGGGCAGCTGGACTGGGGGCGCGGCGTGTGGGCCTACAACTCCCTCTGGCTGTGGGCCAGCGCATCCGGCTTTCTGCCGGACGGGCGCACGCTTGGCCTGAACATGGGCTACGGCTTCGGCGACACCTCTACGGCCAGCGAGAACGCCTTCATCCTGGACGGTGTAGTGCATAAATTGGGCACGCTGACATTTGAATACGACTCCGCACATTTTATGAAGCCCTGGCGCATGAAGGACGAGGACGGCCGCCTGGACCTGGTCTTCGCACCCTTCTATGAACGCGTGGCCAGGACGAACGCCGTGGTGCTGACCAGCGAAGTACACCAGATGTTTGGCCGCTACCGCGGCACGCTGGTGACGGATGACGGTGATTCAATCATCATTGAAGATCTGGTCGGCTTTGCGGAGGAACACCACGCCAAGTGGTAAAAAAATGTAGGGGCGATTTGCAAATCGCCCCTACATAATCACATTCATTTCTTACATCACCGAACGGTCATCCACCCGCAAGCGGCGGGGAGGGTCTGCGGGCGAAGGGCCATCCTCCCTGGCCGGCGCGTTGCGCGGCACCCCCGGGCGGAAGGCAATCACCAGCACAGAACCCATCAGCGGCAGCAAAAGCGCCACCAGCGCCCAGGCCAGATAATCCAGCCAGCCCAATCCGCGGCGGCCGCTTAAAAACAATGCCGCCATGAGCAGCATTCCTGTTTCCGTGATGAGCAACATGACAAAAAGAAAAGCGCGTGGTGACATGCAACACTCCTGGTGAAAGTGTAGATTCCCTGCCAATATTATAGGATTTAATAGAACAAATGTCAAACGGGTAGAGGGATTCGGAATTGGGTAATCAGGGATTGGTGAGAGATTTGATTAAACCCATAATTGATACTATAATGATAAGCAATGTCCGATTTAGCCAGGCAAATATACGAAAAAGGAGATATCATGTTTAAGAAACTGTCTTCTGGTTACAAAATTTCTGTCCCCGGCCTATTTTCTACCCTGGTGTTTTTTTTCCTGCCGTGGGTTCTCAGTTCTTGCGGGAATGATCCAATGCGCCAATATAGCGGCTGGCAACTGGCTGCCGGCACGCCAGAAGCAGGGCAAGGCTACAACGGCAATATCGTGGTTTTACTCTTCCTTGTCGCTGCTCTTGTTCTTTTATTCTTCGCCTTTCGCTCCACACAGCGTACGTCCCTGACCGCATGGGACAGCTATGGCGTAGCAGTGATCAGCATCATCGTGATATTTTCCTTGTTCCAGCAATTCTTAACTACGCCTGAAGAAGGAATCAATCGGGAGATTCTCTACGGCTTATGGGGTTATCTTGCCGGCTGGCTGATCGTATTGATCGGAGGGGTGGTGAACATCGTGGAGCGTCAAAAGAGACCCTCCTGATCCATTATTTTTCAACAAGTCCTTGGCACCTTGTGCATTCCCTTTTGAACACATCCATCAACCCTGTCAACCCACTTTTTCCCCATCTTTAGACATCCAGCGTGACCTTTCCTGCAAAACGGTGCCATCCGAAGCAGCACGCGTAGGGTGCGTTCGCTTTTGAACGCACCAATAACCTTCCCAATCCAGAACTCAAAAAAAAGCTGGTGCGTTACCAACGCACCCTGCAAATAAATACAGTGCCACCTTTTTCCATTATAGTCATCTACCTTCCCCTGTCAAACTGCACCGTATCCTTTTCCACAAAACGGCGTCATATTAAATGGACGAAACAAAACCCACGGAATTTTCGTTCAAACAAAACCTTAGTAGTGAACAGGAGATATAAAATGAAAAAGCAACTTATCGGTATCACATTGGCAGCAGTATTGGTCAGCATGTTCGTTTTCACCGGCGGCGTTTTCGCCCAGACAGAGCTTCCCCCGGAAGCACCGGCTGACACGGAACCGGTCAGCGATCAGACTTTGAACCTCTACCACGATGAAAGAGTCGCGGCACTGGTCGAGATGACCGGCCTGACCACCGAAGAAATCGAAGCACGCCTGGCCGCTGGCGAGACCGCGTATGACATCGCCATGTCCATGGACGTGCCCCAGGAAGATTTCCATGCTGTCTGGCCGATGGGCGGCGCAGGAATGCGGGGGGATGGTCAGGGCGACGGCTCCGCACTGCGCATCCGCTTGCACACCAGAGTACAGGACGGTACCTGTCTGGCGGGCTGTGATCCGCAGAACCTGAACACAACCTGTGAGCCTATCAATCTTCAAGACGGCACCGGCGCCGGCCGCCGCGGCAGAAATTCCAAATAACGCCAGCTGCACCCTAAAAGTACAAGCATCCCCTGCGAATTCGCAGGGGATGCTCTTTTAATTCCTCAAACTTCTCACCCAACCACTGACAATGATATACGCCTGAAAGCAGTTTTCTGTTGTAAAATTCTTTTATCCTCCACATAATACACGATGAAATTTCGCTGTATTCTTCACTAAAGAATTCATAGAGTCAAAGAAAATGCATATCACCTATTCCGATCGCACAAGCAAAATACCTGTTGACCGTCTAAGCACGTTGTTTTTAATCTCCGTAGATTGCGGAGAACTTACAATCCCGTTTGTGTTTGATACGGGAGGTTCCATGACAGTCGTCAATAAAACCACTGCGGACACACTATATGGCATTCCATGCGCAGAAACCGTTACCGTCGGGGGAAATGCATGCGCCCGCTTTATTGCCGATACGATCATAATCCCAATGCTCAAGATTGGCGAAGTGATAATCCATGACCTGAAAGCCATCATTGTCGATGATGATATCCTGGATTTTGGGGTTGATGAGAACAGCACCCCTTTTTGTTTCAATGGATTTCTAGGATGGGACGTTATCCAGCACTTCGCATGGCATTATGATGCGCCCAATTCATGCTTTCACATGAACAAACCCGTCGTTGCCCAGGGGACTGCTACTATGGCCTTGTGGGATAATATGCCACTTATCTATGCCCTGCACAACGGGAAAAAAATGCTCTTCGGCTTTGACACCGGTAACACCGAAACCGTGCTCGGAGAAAAGCTGTATGAAACCATGACAAATGCCAAAGAAGGTTGGGATACCTTTGCAGGTATCGACGGCGTCCTGGAAACAGAAGTTCACATTGCAGAAGAATTTGAGATCCAAATCGGGCAACATACTGTCAGGCTGCAAAAAATATCTATTGTCAACCGGCAGGTATTCCCATCCAAAAATAAAGACATCTGCGGCCTGCTCGCTGCAGACATTATCCAGGGAAAAAGCTGGACGCTTGATTATTTCAATAGGTCCTTTGAAATTTCAGAGCGCTGATACAGCCCTCCCAGCCCTACTCTTTCCCCCTGAAGTACAGCACCACCATGCCGGCGATCAGCACCCCGCCGCCCAGCATAAGCACATTGAACAATATCTGCGGCGCTAGGTTGAAAACATTCCAGGGCACGCCCAGCGCGCAGCCCAGTGGATAAATAAACACCACCAGAGCGATCACCAGCAGGATATAGATGCCGGTCACGGCGTTGAAGGTAAAGCGGTGTTTCATCCGACGTGCAAACCAGGCCGCCGAGCCATAATCTGAACCGCTGCCGCGCGGCAGTTTGGGGCCCAGAAAATGTCCGACCAATCCTGCCCCAAGCACGATCAGCACAAGGCTGATAACGAAGGTGGTGAGGGTCATGGTGATCCTTTCATCAGAAGATACGGAACACTGATCAGCAAACGCTGCCGGGAAAAACTCCGTCACTTTCCATTATAATCTTCGCGTTCTCCCTGTCAAATCCGCTCCCTCACAAATCCCGCGATCTGCGCCACCGCCTCCCGCGTCTCAGTAAAGAACGGGAACATGTGAAAAACATGGAACATGCCCTCCCACACAGTCAACTTCACATCTGCGCCCGCTGCCTCTGCTTTGTGCGCGAAGCGGCGCGCGTCATCCAGCAGGAGCTCGTCCGTGCCCACCTGGATCAGCAGCGGCGGCAGACCGGTCAGATCAGCGTACAGGGGCGAGATGAGCGGCGCAGTAAGCGGCTGGCCGCCAGCGTATAAAGCGGCAAACTTTGCCAGACTATCGCGGTCAAGCACAAGTTCAGCATCCGCCTTCTCCCGCATCGAGTCACCCGTCAAGGCCAGGTCGGTCCATGGGGAGATGCACACCGCACCGGCCGGCAGGGGCCGCCCGTCATCACGCAGGGCGAGCAGCGCCGCCAGGGTCAGGCCGCCGCCCGCTGAGTCACCGGCAATGACAATCTGTGAGGGTGCAATGCCCTGTCCCAGCAGCCAGTGATAAGCCGCGACAGCATCCTCCACCGCGGCGGGGTGTGGGTGTTCCGGAGCCAGGCGGTAGTCAATCGCGAGCACCTTTACACCGGCAGCCTTTGCCAGGCGGCTGAGCAAATCACGATAGGTTTTCACTGCTCCCAAAGCGTATGCCCCCCCATGCAGAAACAGGATGACCCCATCCGACGCTTCAGCCGGGATGAACCACTCACCGGGCACGCCATCCGCATCCACTGGCTGACACTGCATGCCTTTGGGCAGGCGGAAAAAATGCGCCATCTTCTCTGCTTTGGCGCGCTGCGCATCAACAGACAGGGAAAACGAGGGAAAGAACCTCGAAACCATCTTCCGCGTGAGCGGATTGATCGGGCTCATTCAATCGCCTTTCCGCACTCCGTGCAAAAACGGTCATGTTGGGAGATGGCCCCGCCGCAGGCAGTGCAGGTCCACTTGATCACTTCCTGGCGCATGAACTGCTCTCCGCCGATCGCTCTGAAACGCTGTGCATTTTCAACCAGGCTGAGTTGATAGCGCTGGCGGTAGCTTTTATCCATGCGCTTGATCAACACACAAGGGAAATCTTCACAATCCACGCACAGCGCAAGCCCGCGCTCGCTGGCGCATGCCTGGATCTTGCAGTTGCGGCAGTGATTAGGTTTGCTCCCGTCCGCGCCGCGGCAGCCCTCACAGGCTTTTTTCTTTCGCAAATGTACATAGCACACCGCGCAGTTTACCCCGCAGGGGGCAAGTATGAAGGTTGGAATTTCCTGCGGCATTTTTATGGCAGCACCTCGCAATAGGACTGGTTGGTATGCGGTGCGTTGCGATGCTGATGCAGCACAACCGCCCAATATGAGTTTAACAAAATGATACTGAGAAAAACCCAAATGAATACAGGGATTTCCCATCTATCCTATCCGAAACCAGTGTACATTGCAAACAAAACTAATTGCGAACGGGATTGTGCTTTTCAATCAATTCTGTTTATTGCGGTTCGAGAAAATCATTTAACAATTCTCGTAGTGGAAAAGCATGCTTTTCCACTACGAGAATGTGTGCCTCATGGCTGAACTTCGCCGATCACCTGGATTTCTGCCCAGGCAACCCACGAGGGATCAACCAGCGTTTTAATACGCAGGAACTGCACGTTTTCTATCGGAGCGTCTGGCGTAAAGACCAGCCAGTCCCCTCCACGGGTATAACCGGTGAACTCATGGACGATGACATAAGCCTCTGCGGCAGAAGCACGGGTCTGCACCTGATGCGTGGTGCTGCCTTCCGGCCATTGCGCCACCATCAGGCGCACCTCACGGATGCGGTGGCTGGCTTGCAGATCAATCTCGATCCATTGAACGGGGAAATTGCCCGCGCCCCATTGGGTGGTCGGGTCATCATCCACTGCAAAGGCAGCGGGTTCTTCCGACAGGCTGGCCGAGGCGCGCACCGGTTTGTGATACGCCAGGTTATCGTTGGGAACCTCGGCCGCCACGCAGGCATCCGGTTGATTGACCGGAGCAAATAACTCCAGCAGATAAGCATCCTCATCCGTCAGGCCCCAGGTGCGGTCTCCTGCACTGGCATCAGAAGGATAATATGTCCAGTACAACCAGCCGTCAAAGCCGGCCACACAGGCATCCGCGGCAAACTCGGTGACCACACGGGCTGCAGTATCCAGATCGGGATACAGATGACGGAATGCACCGTACTCGCCGAGAATGATCGGTTTGGCGGTATAGCCAGCCATACCAAACCCGCCAACGTATTCATCGATGCTCAAGCCGCCGGGATAGGCATGGAAATCAAAGAAATCCAGCACTGACTTTTCGAGCAGCGAGGCAGTCTCCACATACCAGTCCGGCGCGGTTAACTCAGGCACGAAGAAACCCATCGTCACCAGGGCGGTGGGGTCGTGCAGGAGGATCTCCTCTTTCATCTGGGCGATATAGTAAACGATCCCGTCGCTGACCATTTGCTTCTTTTGCTGTGGGTCGCTCATATCATAGGTGCCAGTGGTCGTCTCAACCATGCCGCTGGTCAAAGAGAGCGGCGGCTGGTCACGGAACATCCACTGTTCGTTGAGCAGCTGCCAGGCGAGGACGGCATCAAAGGCAGCATTCCGCTCATCCAGGCCGGTGAGCAGATCACGCCAGTAGCGGCGGGTGGCACGGATCGCCTGGGGACGCAGGTAGAACGAATTGCGATACCCGGCAAAGTCATCGCCAGAGCCGCGGTTGGCCTCTTCTGAATAGCCGCCATCATCGGGCAGGTCATTGGAGGTGAACAGGATATAGACACCCGTCTCCCGGGCGGCCAGCATCATATCAGCGATGTTATCCAGATAGGCCGGATTCAATCCGGGCGCGTCCGTCCTGGCGATGCAATCCGGGCCGCGGTTGCACTGATCGAGGAAAACGCGCACGGTGTTGTAGCCCAGGCCTGCCAGACGGGCAAAGTCTTCCCGGGTGCGCTGGGGATCGTAGACGCCGACCTGCAGCACCAGATTGGTAAAACCGCCGCCCTGCGGCACAAAAGCATAATTCACCCCGCGCGGGATAAATTTCGCGCCGCTGTCGAGAAGAATAAATTCCTCCTGGCGCACGCCAATGCGGTGCTCTGCCTGCGGTTCCGGCTGCGGAGAAACCGTTTGCGTGGCGATCGACGTGGCAATTGGCGGGGGAGGCAAAGTGGGAGGAATGAAGGTATTCGCAGGAGCAGTTTCAGGTATCGAAACCGGTATGCTGCATGCCGTCATTAACAAGGCGGCAGCGGTCCATCCAACCAATACTCTTGTCAGCATCTTGCTGCCCATAATATTCTCTTTTCTGGATGCGTTCCATCCATCCAACCGGTAAGAATGTATGCATTGATGAACAACAGGAAATGGGATTCAAGCGGTTACAGTACGCTTCTACCCATAACCGACATTATTATCTGACTATATATTACCATTTTTATCTGGTTTTACAAAAAGTATTTATGAGCAGAACCACATCCAGATCAAAGTTGGCACGAATGTAGTAACCGCTTCTGCGGCAGGCCGGTGTTAGATATGCTGATTACGGATGACGAAACAGCATCGAATAACGCTTGACTATGGCAGCAACCTCAATTCCTGCAGGATCTCCAGGCTGATCCTTCTCGCGTTTTCGCCATTTGCAAAACCGTTGGAATCGTCACTTTCAAAATTGGTAACGAAGAAATACACGTTATCATCCATTTCCAGAATCCCCACAAACCATGCCTGGTACGGTGTGACCCGGACAGCCGATCCGGTCTTGCCGCTCAATTTGTAGGTGCCGGTTTCTTCCAGTACGATGATCTCTTTGACAATATCCATCGAGCGCTGAGAGAAGGGCAGTTCATTCAAATACAATCGTTTCAGGAATTCCACCTGCTCATCCAGCGAGATGCGCAGGGCGCCATCCAGCCAGAACGAGTCAATCTCGCCGGAGATGTCGGCGTTCCCGTAGGCCGCAGCCTCAACCCAGGCGCGCATTTGCGCTCCGCCCACCCGCCGGGCCAGCTCCTGGTAGTACCATACCACCGAGTTCCGGCTGGCCGTTTGCAGGGTATGGTCCTGCTGCCAGACGGGCAGATTGTAGTCGGTGCCATCCCAGGCGATGACATCGTTTTCATCCAGGATGACGCCGGTTTCCAGACCGATCAGTGAATTGAGGATATTGAAGGTGGAAGCCGGCAGGAATTGTTCCGCGCAGCGCTCCGGGTTATAGCGAATGTAGAGATCATGGTTAAAGTCATATAGCACAAACGCGCCCGGAATCTCTTCGAAATAATCTCCCAGTTCCGGTAGCACCTCAACTGCAGGATGGATTGGTTCAGCAGCGGCAGGTTGGAGTGGTGCGGTAATCAAACCAATCAAATGGATCGTCAGCAAGAAAATGGCGAGAAGAAAGCGTAGAAAAAGAATGATTGGCATTTCACCTCCATTCTATACTCATTATACGGGGGCAGCACACGTTGTCAATAAGACAGGAACATTGCAGAAGCAATACAAATGCCTATCTTCTGTGGATAAGTGCCCCAAAACTGTGGATAAGCCTATTCCCGTGGTGGAGAAAACCCGCTTTTCGGGGAAAGCTATCCGAAATAACAAGCTGATTCTGCGAACATTTGTTCATTATGGTGGAGAAACATGGGAAAAGCTGTGGATAATCGGGGAGAATCTGTGGACGAAAGGGGATTTACCGGGGAAAACCCTGTAGAAATTGTGGAAAATTCGGGTAGAGGCGGATTCCTTCAAATCTCTGTGGAAAAGCAGCCTGAATCTGTGGAAAACCTGGTCATAACAGGGGATGAATGTACCTGATATGTGGACAAAGCTGTACACAAACCAGGGAGAAACCACGAATCTTATGGAATAAAGTCTTGTTTTGGGTGGAGAAATTCCGCAAAAGGCAGGGTATTTTGTGGATAAATCCAGTTTTCCTGTGGAAAACTGTGGATTCTTGCAAACTCAGGAACTTTATAAGGGGGAGAAACGTCTATAGGATAGATGCGCGTGCAACCAGACGCGATTTTAACCGTATACTCAAACATGCGGTACACATTTAACGTACAATCAAAATGAATTTGTGTGATCCTCCTACCAAAAAAACAGGTGATAAAAATGTCGAAAATCAAAATTCTCTTACTTGTCAGTTGTGTCTTTTTGATCGCATCGTGCAGCCTGTCCACCGTGGCGGCACCCACACCGAATATTGAACAAACCGTCAATGCGGTGCGCACAGAATCTGTCTTGACAGCTATTGCAGACAAAGCCAATCAGAACACGATCATGCCGGCCACGGAAACCCCGGGCGCGACCATGACGGTCGCCCCCAGCTACACCCCTCACCCCACATTGACAACCGTGCCAACCCATACCTATATTCCCACCCTCACCCATACGGCAACGCGCACATCCCTGCCCGGCGGCAATCCCAAGATCGAAATTGTCGGGGTGGAAAGAAATAAAGCAGTCAGTGTCAAGACGGTCAATTTCCCGGCCTATCAAATTTTTACCGTCCGCATCGGCCGCTTCGACGATTTCAACAACACGAAAAAAGTAGTGGGTTCGATCAATTCCGGATCTGGGGCACCCTTTATTTTCACCTCGGTGATCCCTGATGAATTTAAGGATGTAGAAAAATTCACCATCCGTCTGGACAGCAGCAATGGTTATTATGCTTACAATGCGTTCGAAAATATCACCAGCGGGACGATATCCTATACCGTCACGCCCGTGACAACCTATCGCTGCAGCGTGACCACTTCTCCTGATGCATATGCTGAATTTCCCCGGGGTGCCGAATTTGACGCGAAATGGGAAATCAAGAACACTGGTTCTGAAGCCTGGGATAAGGCAGCCGTAGATTATAAACACTACAGCGGTACGGAAATGCAGAAGTATGAAAAAGTCTTTGACCTGCCCAGTACGGTGGACCCTGACGGGAAAATCACCCTCGTGGTGGACATGATTGCGCCCAACACGGTGGGGACTTACTCCACCACCTGGGCCATTGTCCGCGGCGACACGGTACTGTGCACCTTGCCGGTATCAATCCGGGTGAAATAGGCTGCCAATGATTCTCTCAGCCGCACCAACCTGAAAAACCGGTCTTAATCCGAACATACCTATACGGGAAAGTCCTACTGATAATTTTCGTCTGCATTTGATACAATTAAAATAAGCCCTCTGTCCACGCACAAGTGGGCAGATGGTTCAAAATTGACCCGTGAAACTTGACGCGCAAATGGGGAAGAATTGCATCATCGTTATTCGGTATCAAGAGCAGGCTATTGTCCTTCTTCTGCCATGGCGCATTCGTTCCTATTCAACAATAAGGGCGGTGTGTACGGTTTTATCACACCGCTGAAAGTACAGGTAAACATGTTCAAATCCAAATTATTACTGACCCTGGTCGTGCTGTTGCTGTTGAGTTCCTGCACGCTGCCGATCACCCCAACCTACGAGCCGCCCCCCATCCCGGACGCAGAACAGACGTTAAGCGTCGCCCAAACGCTGGATGCGGTACGAACAGAGGCTGCCCTGACCGTTGCCGCCAGCTTCCCAACCAACACTCCCGTTACACCTACCAATACCCTCAACCCAACATTCACCCCACTGCCCTCAGAGACGGGTCTGCCCAGCCTGACCGTCACCACAACCACGACGGCTACCCGTACAATGCCCCCCACGCTTACCCCTACCCGCACAGCCACCAAAACCGTCAACACTGGCCCCACGCCCCGGCTGCTGATCGTCGGCGTGGAAAAGAATAACGTGGTGACCGTCCGTACGGACAACTTCCCCGCCAGGCAAATCTTTACCGTGCGGATTGGTCCATTCAACAATTTCACCAAAGATAACGTGGTGACCGGCTCGATTAATTCCGGTGATGGCGGCTCTTCCCTGGTCACGATTCGTATTCCTCCTGAATATTACGACGAAGACCGCCTCACCATCCGTATGGATAGCTATGAAGGCTATTATGCTTTTAATAAGTTCCACAACACCACCAGCGGCACGGTAGTGTATACCGCCACCCCCGTTCCGCCCACGGTGTGTGAGGTTTCAACTTCGCCGAGCCAATATACTACCTTCGCCCCTAACGCCGACTTTGATACCGTCTGGACCGTGAAGAATACCAGTAATACCACCTGGGACAAAAAGTCGGTGGACTATAAATATGTCAGCGGCACCGAGATGCAAAAATACAACAAATATTATGACATGAGCGAAACAGTCGACCCTGGCGAGACGGTTGAGATCATTGTCGATATGATTGCACCCGGCCAAAAAGGCACCTATACAACCAAATGGGCGGTTGTCCAGGGCAATCTGGTGCTGTGTAATATGATGGTCACCATTGTGGTGCAGTAATAAATTAAACCATTTTGTGTGATTTAAAAAACTCCCCAAAAATCTGGGATTTTTGGGGAGTTTTGGTTGGCTGGTTTACTAGATCCAGCCGCGCAGCTGCATCGCCTTGACCACCCGGTCGATGGCGACCATGTAAGCCGCATCGCGCATGTAGACGTTCGCCTTAAGCGACATCTCCAGCACGCTGTGAAAAGCCTGTGTCATCCTGGTGTCTTCTTTTTCAAGGACTTCTTCGCGCGTCCAATAGAAGTTCATGTCATTCTGCACACCCTCGAAATACGATACGGTCACGCCGCCGGCATTGCACAGAAAATCGGGCACGAGGAAGATGCCGCGTTCCTTGATGACTGCATCAGCTTCGGGGGTGGTGGGGCCATTCGCACCCTCGGCGATGATCTTTACCGTGCTGCTGATGCTCTGCACGGTATCCGCGTTGATCTGGCCTTCCAGAGCAGCGGGGATAATTACATCCACATCCTTGCTGATCCAGGCATTGGCATCTTCAATTGTGTAACCGGCCTCGGTGGCTCTTTCTTTATCAATGGAGCCATACTGATCGGTAATACTCTTCAGGAAATGGGGATCAACGCCTGTTTCTTTGGTGACGGTGTAAGACACGCGATCATTGCGATCCCAGTAGGACACACACACCACCGTTCCGCCCAGCATCTCGACGAAACCGATGGCGGCATATTGGGCCACGTTGCCAAAGCCCTGAATGGCTGCCCGGCACTGGCTTGGGGCTAATCCCAGATGCTTCATCGCTTCGCGGACGTTAAAAATGACGCCATAGCCGGTCGCTTCGGTGCGCCCCAGGGAACCGCCGCCGCCCACCGGCTTGCCGGTGATCACACCGGGCGTATATTCGCCGGTCAGGCGGGAATATTCATCCATCATCCAGCCCATCATCTGCGGGGTGGAGCCAACATCCGGGGCAGGCACGTCCTTGCGCGGGCCGATATTGTTGACCATCTTCTGCACCCAGCCGCGTACCAGGCGCTCTTTTTCTGTCACAGACAGGGTCGAGGGGTCAACGATCACCCCGCCCTTGCCGCCGCCCAGGGGAATGTCGGCCACGGCACATTTCCAGGTCATCCACATGCCCAGCGCGCGGACGGTGTCCATCGTTTCGGCCGGGTGGAAGCGGATGCCGCCCTTGTTCGGGCCGCGGGCATCGTTATGCTGCACACGAAACCCCTCAAAGACCCGCAAGGTGCCATCATCCATGCGCACCGGAATGCGGAAATGAAATTCTTGCATCGGCCAGCGGAGGAGCTCGCGTACCTGCGGGTCAAGCTGCAACTGTTCAGCGACATGATCGAATTGACTTTGTGCCATTTCAAATGCATTGGTTGAAGATGCCATTCCTGTTTTTTCTCCTGTCTGAAGACTAAAATAGTTTACCGACACAGTATTTGGAGGCAGCAATAAATAAGCAGACACACACGGGTGTGTGTCTGCTTAAGGTCAAGCGTTAATGCAGGCGAAAAGCCGCACATTTCCTCCACCGACAATTCCATACTATAAAGGTATCAAATAATCTGCGAAGCGTCAATAGGATAAAGCTCAATGATTCGATATGATGTCCGTCAAGCGGCCTGGTCGCGTTTGTCAGACAACTCATTGGCGGCAGCCAGTTGACGCATCAATTCTTCCCGCACCACCTGGGGATTTGCCTTGCCGCGGGCTGCGCGCATCACCTGACCAAAGAACCAGTTCGACAGGCTGTCCTTGCCAGCCAGGCAGGTTTCCAGCTCATTCGGATTCTGCTCCAACACCTGGCGCACCAGTCCGGCAATGGCACCCGTGTCTGAAATCTGACGCAGCCCCCTGGCCGTGATGATTTCCCCGGCGGACTGACCTGTTTCCAGCATCCCGGTCAACACCGTCTTGGCGGTGGGGGCATTGATCTCGCCCTTCTCCAGCAGCGCCAGCAAATCTGCCAACCCTTGCGGGGTGACCTGCAAACCGTCGATCGTTTCGCCGGAGGTGTTCATCCAGCCGAAAATCTCGCCGGTCATCCAGTTGGCGGCCAGGCGCGGCGGCAGGGAGGGGCCGGCAGCCAGCACGGCCTCCAGGAAATTGGCAATCTCCTGCTCGCCGGCCAGCAGGTTGGCGTCCACTTCCGTGAGGCCGAACTGCAACTGAAAGCGGGCTGCTTTGGCCTGGGGCAGCTCGGGCAGGGAAGCGGCAATCTCATCCATCCAGGCTGGTTCCAGCACCAGCGGGGGCAGGTCCGGCTCAGGGAAGTAACGGTAGTCGTGCGCGTCTTCCTTGCTGCGCTGGGAGTAAGTCTCCTGGCGGGCTTCGTCCCAGCCGAGGGTTTCCTGCTCCACCTTCTCGCCGCGTTCCATTTTAGCGATCTGCTGTTCAATCTGGTAATTAACAGCGCGCTCCATTGCACGGAAGCTATTCAGGTTCTTGATCTCGGCCCGCGGGTTGAGCACGTCACTGCCCGCCTCGCGCACGGAAACATTAGCCTCAAAGCGCATGACACCCTTTGACATATCCCCCGAGTTGACGCCCACATAGCGGATGATGTCGCGCAGGGCGCGGCCGTATGCCACCGCCTCTTCCACCGAACGCATGTCCGGCTCGGTGACGATCTCCAGCAGGGCCACCCCGGCGCGGTTGAGGTCGACCAGCGAGTAAGTCTCGCCGTCGCGTTCCATGTGGGTCAGCTTGCCGGCGTCCTCTTCCAGGTGGGCGCGCAGGATGCGGATGGTCTTCTCGCCCTGCGAAGTCTGTATCTTCAGGCGGCCGTTACTGGCCAGCGGTTCTTCAAACTGGGAAATCTGGTAGCCCTTGGGCAGATCAGGGTAGAAATAATTCTTGCGGGCAAAAATGCTCACCGGCGCGATCTCACACTCCAGGGCCAGGCCCACGCGCACGGCGTACTCAACCGCCTTCTGGTTGATCACCGGCAGCACGCCCGGCATCCCGGCGCACACCGGGCACACGGCGATATTGGGCGCGGCCGTGGTGTAATTCACCACGGGGCAGGCGCAGAACATCTTCGACTCGGTCAACATCTCGGTATGGACTTCCAGCCCAATCACGACTTCGTATTCCATAAAACACTCTCTTATCAAATCGCACACTGAGCTTGTCGAAGTGGCGGTTTGAATTTTAAATTCACCGCGCCCGCATGGGGCGCAGCCTGGTTACATTTTATCATTACTTCATCGTGATCCGTTGATCAGGAGGCAAATATTCCCAACAACCTGCAAACACATTGCAGGTATACTTATAGCGTAAACAGCTTATCCGTAAACGAAGGAGTTAGACCATGCCACCCCGCAGACCACGAAAACCCCTGCCCCCGCGCAGATTTGACCACCGCAATCCGGCCTCCAAAAACGTGCACCCCACCTTGTTAAGAGCCAACCAGCTTTTCTCCAATGGCAAATATACAGACGCCGCAGCCCTGTATGAGAAGCTGGCGGTGGGCGCGTATGACCGCAGACTCCCGCGCGCGCCGATGCTGTTCATGCAGTCCGGCAAAGCCCTGCTCATCGCGGGAAAAGTGCAGCACGGCATGTCGATCACCCAGCGCGGGCTGGGCATCCTGGCTGACCAGGCCCGCTGGGGCGAACTGTATCAATTCGGACGGCGCAGCGTGAACATCCTCACCGAACTGGGCTATGAGAAAGAAGCCGACGGCATGGAAGCATGGCTGAAAACCAGACTGCCTGAAAAAGAAGAGGCCGCCATCAAAGCCGCCCAGGAAGCCGCACCAGCCAAAAAGCCGACCTTCCCCGTCACCTGTCCCGCCTGCGGGGCACGGATCCATCCCGATGAAGTGAAAGTGATCGACAAGTCAACGGTGGAATGCTGCTTCTGCGGGAGCGTCATTCGGGGAGAATAGTTTATTCGTAGGGACAGGCCTACCCTAACGGGGATAATATCCGGCCTGTCCGCCCCCAGGAATGCAAAACCAGATTGAATGAATATAATCTCTGACGAGGTAAAGTCTTCGAAACCGCTAGATTTACAGAAAATCTAACCCGGTTTCTATTGAATTCTCCCCTGGCTGGCTCCGGCTTGTCTATTGAGCGCAATAAGAGCATGCTCCGCAAGATTGAAATCGAACCATGCGCTCCTTGCCGAGCAGATGCATTTTTTCTTGACATGTAAACGATG
The DNA here is from genome assembly GCA_964447155.1 of uncultured Anaerolineaceae bacterium. GTDB lineage: Bacteria > Chloroflexota > Anaerolineae > Anaerolineales > Anaerolineaceae > SMBSF63. The sequence goes on along the minus strand of CAYURM010000002.1, from coordinate 167,838 downwards.
CTCTTGTGGACCTGTTCACAGCGACGGCGCTGCAAAATCACCTGACGATCGTCACGCGAAATGTAGTCGACTTCCAACCCTGCGGCGCGCAAGTAATCAATCCCTGGAAATAAAACTCAGCCCGCCCAAAAACAATGTGATCCATACGGGGTGTGCATTCGACGGGTCAATCATCAAGTCTGCCATCTGCTTTTTGAAATCCTCATGGGGTCGAAAACCAATTTTTTCGACATATTCCAATGCTCCGCAGATCACTTCATGAGCGAATTCCACCGAGCATTCTTCAAGAAAGCTGTTGCACAGCATAGGCAGATCACAGTTAAATTTTTTTCAACGAAGAGGAAAAATTTAACCCCCACAATAAAGTCTACTCCAATTCCTGCTAAATTCTGCTGAAGGTTATTTCGTGAAGACCTGATAGAAATATTCCAGATTATCCCCTTGTCCATTTTCAAACCGTTTAAACACCTTGCCAATGGGATTTGTTACGTTAGCATTGGGCAATGCAATCAAAATTGGCGTATTGGTAACCTTCCTCATCGGTGTATCAGCAGCATTCTTCCACTCTGCATCTGCGTTCCGCACAAAAATCTCCCCCACATAACAGCCAAAGCAAAACAAAGTGGAAGCAATATCCTCAAGGGCAATCCCTTCTTGCCTAAATCCTTCTATAACCTCATCCACATCCTTCAAGCTCCGGGGAGAATAATCCAACACAACATTTGACACATCAAGTGCAGACTGAACGATCAAACTGGCAAGTTTTGGAGCATTTTCCGGCGTTGGTTGATATTTCAGGCTTAATCTCATCTCGGATCAAATTCCATTGTTCGTATACACCACAAAACGCCCGCTTAGCGGGCGTTTTGTGGCCTTCTTTACAACCGCTTCACAAACCGTTCCACCCTTGTCAGGGCTTCCTCGATCTTTTCATAGGAAGTAGCATACGAACAGCGGATGAAGCCTTCGCCGCCGGCGCCAAAGGCCGAGCCGGGCACGGCCGCCACGCTCTCTTCTTGCAGCAGGCGGTTGGAAAAGGTTTCATCGTCCAGACCAGTGACGGACACTTTGGGGAAGGCGTAAAAAGCGCCTTTTGGTTCGAAAGTCGGCAGGCCGATCTCGTTCATCCCCTTGACAATCAGCTTGCGGCGGCGGTCATATTCCGCGACCATTTCCTCCACGTAGGGGCGGCCTTTCTTGAGGGCTGTAATGGCGGCCGCCTGGGCAGTGGTAGGGGCACACATGATGGTGTACTGGTGAATGCGCACCAGACCGCGAATCAAGTGAGCCGGTCCGGCGGCAAAGCCAATCCGCCAGCCGGTCATCGCATAGTTTTTTGAGAAGCCGCCGAGGAGCAGGGTGCGATCCCGGGCGCCGGGCAGGGTGGAGAAGCACACATGCTGATGACCGCCATACACCAACTGGTCATAGATCTCATCCGAGATGACGATCAGGTCGTATTTTTCGGCGATGCGCAGCACTTCCAGCAGGGTATCACGCTCGGCGACGGCCCCGGTGGGGTTGCAGGGATAACTGATCAGGATGGCTTTAGTGCGGGGGGTGACAGCGGCCTCGATCCTGACCGGATTGAGCGCAAAATTATCTTCCATCCGGCTGGGTACTTCCACTGCTACACCGCCAGCCAGCTCCACTTCGGCCTGGTAGGAAACAAAACACGGGGTAGGAATGATGACTTCCTCACCGGGATTGAGCAGGGCCGTGGCGGACAGATAGACAGCTTCGGATCCGCCCACAGTGATGACAATTTCGCTGGCCGGGTTATAGCTCACGCCGTACAACTTCTCAAGATGCTCGGTAAGGGCCTCGCGTAATTCTGACGTGCCTGCATTGGAAGTGTAATGCGTTTCTCCAAGCTCTAACGAACGGCGGCCAGCCTCCAGAATGGGGGCCGGGGTAGTGAAATCCGGTTCGCCAATGCCCAGTGAGACGACATCTTTCATGGAAGCGGCAATATCAAAGAATTTGCGGATGCCGGAAGACTTTAACGAAGAAACCTTGGAAGCCAGATAAGATTCACGACGATTGTTAGTTGTATCCATTAACCCTATTCCTCCTGAAAAATAGTATCACTGTTTAAACATGCCCGTGTCCCCTGAGGAAATTAAAAGCAGCAAACCGGGATGTTGAATGTCCAGGCTCACTTCGCCTGGACACGACATGCCTGTTTATTTAACCAAACGGGAATTGTCGCCCACGTTGAAGTGGCTCACCTGTTCTTCGATATAGGCGTTGTTCCCCAGCAATGAATTCTCGCAGACCACGCCGCTGATCTCAGCCTCATCGCCGATGATCGAATTGCGCACCACGGCATCCGTGATCCGGGTGTCCTTGCCGATCGAAACATACGGCCCGACGACTGCCGACTCAAGCTGCACGCTTTCATGAATACAGACCGGCGGGATGATCGCCACGCCCGGCCGGTCAGCGAAGACTGCGCTGTTGTCAGCGCGGTGCTCAATCAGGTAGCGGTTGGTTTCCAGGGTGGTGGCGGGGATGCCGGTATCCAGCCAGGTCTCAATCCGTTTTACCCGAAAGTCGACTTTATCTTCGAGCATCACATTAATCGCATCCACAATGTAATATTCGCCCTTGAGCGATGTACCGCGATTCATTTGTTTTTCAATCGCGCGGACCAGAGATTCACCGCTGCGGAAATAATAAAAGCCTACCAGGACGAGGTTATTGTTCACGTCCTGCGGTTTTTCAATCAAACGGGCCACATGGCCTTCGCTGCCCAGTTCCGCCACGCCAAAGCGGCGCGGGTCAGGCACGGGTTTCACCCAGGCCAGGCCATCACAAGTTTCAGATTGGAGGAAGGCGAGATCCGTTTCAATCAGGGTATCCGAAAAAGCCATCAGCATCGGGCCTTTGAGGTGTTGGCGGGCCAGATAAATGGCATGGGACTGACCGCGCATTTCTTCCTGGACCACATAATCAACTTTCAAATCTGGATGATATTCCTGCATATATTTTTCGATCTGCTCGCCCTGATGCCCCACAATGAAGACAAATTCCCTCTCAAATGATGTGGGGATCGAATCAAATTGATCGATCACATAATCCAGAACTGTTTTGCCAGCAATCGGCATCAGTGGTTTGGGTTTGCTCCAGGTATGCGGGCGCATGCGCGTCCCCCAGCCAGCCATGGGTATCACGATTTTCATTGTTTGTGCCACGGGTCACCTTCCTGAGATCAATTTTTAAGGATTTCTTTTTTATTGTAACATTATCAAATCAAATCCGGTACAAGAGATTCTCGTGGGGAGCAGTCAAAAGATGTAGAAATTATCGTTCTACTGCATTATGAACTTGGCCGAAGAGGCCTGCACCCACCGCTTCGGCTTCGACAAGCTCAGCCTACGCCTAGCGGTTCATTTGAAAGGCTAGTGAGGACGATTCTACAAAACTTGAGTACTCCCTTCTCGTGGGGGGCATGAAAATGTTATCGTTTTTTTCATTGCGAAGGAGCCGCTGTGCGGTGACTGTGAATTTGCAAGGGCTGCCCAGCGCAGCAACCTTACCCAATCTTTGCATACAGGTCGGCTAAAGTACCTTCCATCAAATCAATCGATTCGCGCAAGATAGGAGCATCGAAGGCCAGCCGGGCGCCGGCCGCCTGGAAAAGCTGCGGCAGCGTGCGTGTGCCGCCCAGCGAGAGCGCCTTGCGGTAATCCGCCACAGCCTGTTTCTGATCACTGAGTGAATTTCGCCACACCTGCACCGCACCCAACTGCGCCAGACCGTATTCCACATAATAAAAGGGTGCGCCGTGGATATGTCCCTTGCGGTGCCAGCCGGTGACCTTGGCGTCTTCCAGCCCGCTCCAGTCTTCACCGGGCATAAAGCGGTCCCACAACCTCCCCCAGGCTGCGTCACATTGATCCGCATCCAGGGCTTGCGCAGGGTTCTCATACACCCAGTGCTGGAAGCCGTCCACCACGGCCATATAGGGCCAGAAAAGGATGCTGTATTCGAGATTTTCGATGAATGCACGCGCAGCTTCTTCTTCAGTGTAGAATCCGCCGTTTTCAGCGGCCAAATAGGGCATGCTGAGAAATTCCATGCTCATCGAAGCTACCTCGGCAAACTCCATCGGCGGGTTCCACTGCTGGATATAAGGCAAATGAGCTGATTCAAAGACATGGAAAGAATGGCCGCCTTCATGTAAAAGGGTTTGCACGTTATCGTGGATCCCGACAGCATTGGTAAAGATAAAAGGCCGCCCGTCCAAAGCAAACTCGGTGCAGTATCCACCGGGCGCTTTGTTTTTCCGGTTGTCGAGGTCCAGCAGATTTTCAGCGATCATCGTATCAAAATAATCGCCCAATTGCGGGTCAACCTGGTGGAAAACAGCCGAGGTTTTGCTCTGCAACTCGTCGATCGTCTCAAAAGGCTTCAGCGGCGGACGTCCGGAGGTATCGGCGTAGCGGTCCCAGGGGCGCAGACTCTCGATGCCCAACTGTTCACAGTAACGGGCGTAGATGCGGTTGGCAGCCGGGACGACCACTTCCTGAATTGCATCACCGAAACGCTTGCTGTCCTCGGCAGTGTAGTCAAAACGATGTAAATGCTTCCATTGATAATCGCGGTAATTCTTAAAGCCGGCGTTGGCAGCAATTTTCAGACGCAGCTTAAGCAGCTTCTGCCAATTTTCATTGATTGCCTGACGGTCCTGCAGGCGGCGTTCCATTTCCAGCTCCCATGCCTGCTGGCGCACAGCGCGGTCAGGGTGCTTGGCCTGCAGGGTCAGTGATGCTACCGTAACTTCCTCCCCTTGCCATTCCACTGTCTGGGCGCCGATGATTTTGTCATACTCAAGGGACTGTTTATTTTCCTCTGCCAGCAGGGAAAGGTTTTCTTCGCGGAACAATTCCTGATCGGCACGCATATTCCGCAGTTGAACGGTAAAGTTATCCGGCTCAAGCCCGCTGTCCAGCAGGCGGTCTTTCAACTTCTGATCAGCGGCCATCAATTGAGGAAAACTGTTATCCATGAAATCATGGAGGCGCTGTTCCATTTTTTCGTCGGCAGTGTTCTGACTGACCGCAACATAAATACGACTGATCAAATCACTGGCGTGTTTGTTAATCAAAGACCAATCCTGCATCCAACCTTCCAACGTCTTAGCAGTTAGTGAGCGGTCATTCAGTTCCTGATAGAAAGGCGCGAACTGCTCCCAATTCCAGGTCATCAATTCGTCGAGTGGTGTGGGTAAATGCTCAAACATAATGTCTCCTAATGGTTATATAGCGCAGGCTAAACCTGCAGTTGCCCTGGGGGCGATATCATGCTCAAATGGGCCGACCGATGCGGGTCTCGCATCCGTGTATCCTGCGACCCTATTCCAGGGTTATCACAAGCTCAGGGTACGGTGATAAACAAACTCCCAGCCCTCAAGCCGGGAGTTTACACAAATATCAAGGCAAATCAGGCTTGCGCACATGCCAGTCGGTGGCCTGCTGATACGCATGCGCGGTTCGCAGGAGGGTCTCTTCGCCAAAATGCGGGCCCATCAACTGCATCCCAATCGGCAGGCCCTGCGAGTCAAAGCCGACTGGCAGCGCCAGACCGGGCACACCCGCCAGGTTGGCGGGCAAGGAGAAGATGTCCTGCAAATACATTTCCAGCGGGCCGCCGGAATACTCACCCAGGCGGAAGGCCGTGGTGGGGGCTACAGGGGCAGCAATCACATCCACTGATTTAAAGGCATCCACAAAATCCTGCTGGATGAGGGTACGCACTTTCTGGGCTTTGCCGTAGTAGGCGTCATAATATCCCGCGGAGAGGGCATAGGTGCCAAGCATAATGCGCCGCTTGACCTCTGGCCCAAACCCGGCGCCGCGCGAACCATTGTACATCTCGATCAGTTCATCCGCGGGGACGCGCAGGCCGTATCGCACACCGTCAAAACGGGCCAGATTGGCCGAAGCTTCAGCGGGGGCGATCAGATAATAAACGGGCAGGGCGTATTCGGTATGCGGCAGGCTGACCGGATGCACTTCAGCGCCCAAGGCTGCCATCTTGGCCACCGCCTGGCGGACGGCCTGTTCCACTTCCGGCTGAATGCCGGAGATGAAATATTCCGCCGGAACGCCTATACGCAAGCCTTTCAGATCTGCCTCGGCGGTCAGTGCATAAGACGGCACCGGGCGGTCATGCGAAGTGGCGTCTTTGGGATCGTAGCCTGCCATCACTTTCAGCAGCAAGGCCAGGTCTTCGGCGGTACGCGCCAGTACGCCCACTGAATCGAGGGACGAGCCATACGCCACCAGCCCATAGCGCGAAACGCGCCCATAGGTAGGCTTGATGCCGGTCACCCCGCAGAAGGAAGCCGGCTGGCGCACGCTGCCGCCGGTATCGGTACCCAGGGCAGCCGGCACCAGGCGGGCGGCCACGGCCGCGGCACTGCCGCCGCTGGAACCGCCGGGAACACGGGTCGTATCCCAGGGGTTGGCGGTTGCGCCATAGGCCGAGTTCTCGGTCGAGGAACCCATCGCAAATTCATCGGTGTTGGTCTTGCCGACCGTGATCATGCCGACGCGCTTCAGCCGGGCCACGACAGTGGCGTCAAATGGGGGCACAAAATTCTCCAGGATGCGCGAACCACAGGTACAGGGCACGCCTTGCTGGCAAAGCACATCCTTCACCGCCAGCGGTACACCCAGCAAAGGCGGGATGGGCCGGCGGTTATCCTTACGAAAAGATGCGTATAGCCTATCTGCTTCCTTAGCCTGCTGGCGAGCCATCTCCGGCGTGGAGGCAAGGAAAGCGTGCAGCGTCGGCTCCAACGCCGCAATACGCGACAGGCTGGCCTCGGTCAACTCCTGGCTGGAAACCTGTCCCTTGCGCAGCGCTGTCAGGGCTTCTTTTAGGGTCAAATCCGTGAGCAGGGTCATGCCCCGCCCCCTTGTACGGGCGGCACACGGAACTGATCATCTTCAACCTGGGGAGCATTGGCAAGCAGGGCTTCGGTATCCAGCTCCTGATGGGCCTTGTCCACACGCAAGCCGGTTTGTACGGCCAGCACGCTCGACAGCGGCGAGACGTGATCGGTATCCACCTTTTCCAGCGCGGCGAAATGCGCCAAAATAGCAGAGAGTTGCTCCCCGTAAAGGGCTTTCTCTTCGTCGGTCAGGGTCAGGCGGGCCAGTTTGGCAATATGTTCAACTTCATTCGGGCTTAAACTCATGAATGGGATTATAAGGGGAAAAAGAGATTCATGCAAAGAAGAAAGGGCTCGGGATCAGAGATTCGTCCATCAGGGATTAATGACTTCACATATGTACATGCAGTCTTCTGATAAAAAAACTTTGTAGGGCACATAGCATCCAGTGTATTGTTGGAAGGCTTGCGCCCGCGCAGCAAGTTCAGTAAACCCCATGCCTGATAAATTTCTCGTATGGACAGCAAGTCCGCTGCTATCTCCACACACGAGTTCGATCAGGATAAATACCCTACTCAAATGGATAAACCTGTCTCTACAAAACAGCCCCCATTTTGCGTAGTAGCGGCGCATGCGTCGCCAGTAATCTAATGTGTCCTGCATCCGTGAAAATTAATTTACGCACCCCCACCAGGATGAAGCATACCAGCGCAGGTAGTCTTCCAGATGCGCCCGCCAATACGCTTCTTCGTGAGCGCCTGGATTGAGATGCCATTCGTACGGCACACCGCGCCGGGTGAGCAGCTCAGCAAACGCCTCGGCAGACTTTCGGTAGCGATCCATATCGCCGGTATCCATCCAGATGCGCGGCATGCTGCCGGCGGGAATTTCTTCCAGCAGAGATTTCAGGCGCACCTCGCTATAGGGTGCATTGGGCACGCTGTGCGCACCAATGGCCGCAAACTGCTCCCAATTCTGAATGCCCAGCAGGGCAGACCAGGCCGCCCCGCGCGAGATGCCGCCCAAAGCGCGGCAAGTGCGCTCCGTGGAAACGGCATATTCATTTTCCATCCAGGGCAGCAGATCCGCAAACAAGGCCTGCCCGAAAACAGAATCCAGAAAATCCTGCAGGTAATACGCCTCTGTGGGCATCAGGATCACAAACGGCGGCACTTCACCGCGGTTGATCAAACCATCTGCCAGCAGCTGGATGCCCATACGCATCCACAACTCACTGGTATCGCTCTGCCCGTGTAACAGCACCAGCAGGGGGTATGTTCCCTCCTGTGGATCATAGCAAGGCGGCAAATAGATGTGAAACGGGATCACATAAGACGCTGCACCGGCGGGAAGCTCGTGCCATTCCATGCGGCCCGTGGTTTCGAGGCAGCCAGCGGGGGTTGCACTCGGCTGTGGGGGGGGCGTGGCGATCACCGTGGACGCAGCGGGCGCAACCGGCGTTACGGTGTCCTGCGGGGGCAGCTGCTCAGAACGCCCCCGGCAGCCTGCCAGAAACAAGCATGCACAAAACAACACAGCCGTATGGGCTGTGAGAGAACAACATTTTCGCGGAGAATTTTTCATCGGTTTTTCTGACAGGAACCAAGCCTGTATTTCCCTCTTCCTTGACGGGTTAACGACATTCGGATTATACTCTAGTCCGCCGGGGTGTGGCGCAGTTGGCTAGCGCGCCGCGTTTGGGACGCGGAGGCCGGCGGTTCAAGTCCGCCCACCCCGACTGGTCACCGACCGCCGAGAAAAATTTCTCGGCGGTCTTTTTTTCAGACTGGCTCATCAAAAAAACAGGCGCAATAAACAAGCCTCTGCTTTCGATCGTGATCTCCGCAGACAAATGATGGGGGATAGTAACTACAGGTATGTCATTGCGAGGAGGCCAAAGGCCGACGCGGCAATCTCACAGACTGGCTGTGAGACTGCCGCGTCGCAAAAGCATGCTCCTCGCAGTGACATCATCGAAGTACCTGAGTAGTTACGGGGAATAAATAAATTTTTCTGACATCATTTTCAAAACCATCTCGTATGCGTTAGTGCTTCAGCCTGTCGGGGATGATATCCGCACCGCACCCATCAACAAGCTCCAATTCGTAATCATTCAAAACCAAAGGTGACTTCTGGTGCGTTCGCCGCAGGCGTGCGAACGCACCCTGCTTTTTATTGTGCCTACCCCGCGGCAACCGCCACGTGATTTTCCATTACCTTGCGGAAATGGTAACCGTAGATCGAAAAGGTGATGGCCAGGGAAATTTTTTCAGGGTAATGCCGTAATGTCCACCACACCAGATTCCAGTAATCGCGGCGTTCTTCACCAACAATTCCCAACAAATAGATCGAGCGGAACAGCGCCCTGATATCGGCCAACTGAAGATTTGAACGAAGCTTGGTCACATTATATTCACGCAGAAATGTTTTTACCCGTTGATAGAATGGGCGCGGGGAATACAAATTTTTGAGGATATCCCAATACCCTTCGGTCAGCGTTTTCATATCCATGTGCGGAATGATATTGGTGCCGCCATCCACATTGTCACCGCTCATTTCACCGAGCAGGCGGCCTTCGTCTTCCATGCGCTGATACAGCCGGGTGCCGAAAGGCGCTTGCAGTAATCCCACCATAGCGGTGATGATGCCGCTTTGTTGAATAAAGTCAATCTGCTGCTGGAAAATGGAAGGCGTGTCGCTGTCAAAGCCAACAATAAAACCGCCCATCACCTGCAAACCCTTGCGGTGCAGCAATTGCACGCTCTCCAGTAAATTACGATTGCGATTCTGGGATTTGTGGCATTCTTCCAGGCCGGCTTCATCCGGGGTTTCAATGCCCACAAAAACCGATTTAAACCCGGCGGCGACCATCATGTCCATCAATTCCGAATCATCCGCCAGATTGATCGAAGCTTCGGTGATGAAGGCGCAGCCGATTTTGTCCTTGCGCCATTCAATTAAAGCGGGCAGGATATCGTTCTTGAGCAGTTTGCGATTGCCGATGAAATTATCATCTACAAAAAAAATGCTGCGCCGCCAGCCAAGCGCATAGATCAGATCCAGTTCTGCGATGATCTGTTCAGCTGACTTGGTGCGCACCTGCTTCCCCAGCAAGGCGGTGATATTGCAAAAATCGCAGTTAAACGGGCAGCCACGCGAGAACTGGATCGCCATTGAGTCATACGGCTGAAAATCAACCAGTTCCCACATCGGCACGGGGGTCTGGTTCATGTCCGCAAACCCGTCGGTTTGGTACACGCGCTGCGGGGTACCGGCTGCCAGATCAGCCAGAAATGGCGGCAGGGTCAGCTCGGCCTCGTTGAGCACAAAATGATCCACCTCTTCAAACTGGTCATATTCCCCGGTGAAGAGCGGACCGCCCGCCACAACAGGCAGGCCGGCCTGTTTGCAGCGGCTGATCGTTTTTCGCGCGGATATGCGCTGCACGTTCATTGCCGAGAGAAAAACCATATCTGCCCAGACGAGATCTTGCTGTTTAAGGTCACGCACATTCATATCAACCAGGCGCTTGTTCCATTCCGCTGGCAGCATGGCGGCCACAGTTGCCAGCCCTAACGGCGGGGAAGAAGCCTTCTTTCCCAAAAATTCAAGCGCATATTGAAAGCTCCAGAACGTGTCCTGAAAACGCGGGTATACCAGCAAAATATTCATTTTGTTCCACCTCATCCCATCCAGATTTTTGCGGAAAATATTTCCGCTTTTATGATGTTAGTCTGGCGGCAGGAAAATGTCATCAGACCTGAGGTACAACGCGCATCCTATTCGCACTCGTGACAAGCACAAATCGGGTCATGTTCGTATCGAAAGGTAATATTACCTGAGGGGGATTGGACACAGGCAAAAACGCCTCCCGCAGAAAATCTGCGGGAGGCGGTGTTCGCTGTAAAACCAGTCTGGCTTATGCAGCCGTATTGTGCTGTTTGCGGCGCATGACCGCTTTGTGAATTTCTGCCGCAATGGCCGGAACCAGCAGCAGCGGCAGGATGATCAACCATTCCTGGAAAGTCAACGGGACGGTATTAAAGATCGGGTTGAGGAAGGGGATGTAAATCACCGCCAGGATCAAAACCATCGATGCGGCCACCCCGTAGTTCATCCACTTGTTGGTGAACAAACCAATCTTGAGGATCGGGAAGAATTCTGAACGTGCGGTGAAAGCCCGCAGCAACTCAGATGCACTCAGGGTCACAAAGGCCATCGTCTCGGCAGTCTCCAGGCGCAGATGATCCAGAGACAAACCGATGTAATAGGCTGCCAGCACGACTGTCGTAATGGCAATCGTTTGCACCACAATCCCGGAGCGCATGCGGGCATTGATGATCGGCTCTTTGGATGGGCGCGGGGGCTGTTCCATAATATCCGGGTCGCCTTTTTCATTGGCCAGGGCCAGAGCAGGAGCGCCATCGGTCACCAGATTCAGCCACAACAATTGAATGGCAGTCAGCGGCGAACGGCCCCAAACCAACATGGCCGTGAAGATGATCAAAATTTCGGCCATATTACAGGAAATCAGGTAATAGACAAATTTGCGGATGTTGGAGTAAATGATGCGGCCCTGTTCAATCGCCGAAACGATACTGGCGTAGTTATCATCCGTCAAAACCATATCTGCGGTTTCTTTGGCCACATCCGTGCCGGTGATGCCCATTGCCACACCGATGTCGGCGCGCTTGATGGCCGGGGCGTCATTGACGCCGTCGCCAGTCATCGCAACGACTTCATCGTTGGACTTGAGCGCATCCACGATGCGCATCTTGTGTTCCGGCGAGACGCGGGCGAACACATCGGTCACCTTGACCTCAGCCTGCAACTGCTCGTCGCTCATTTCATTCAAATCATAACCGGTAAGTACCTTGTGACCAGGACGCAGCAGGCCAATATCTTCGGCAATTGCTTTGGCGGTGTTGGGATAATCACCAGTGATCATGATCGTGCGAATGCCGGCGCCGGCAGCGTTCTCCATTGCAGGCTTGACTTCCAGACGAGCCGGGTCGATCATCCCCACCAGGCCGACAAAGCACAGGTCTTTTTCCAGCTCATTGCTGTCAAATTGTGTCGGCGCAGTGGGCTGTATCCGATACGCGAAACCCAGCACGCGCAGCGCTTCGCCGGTCATGCTGTCGTTGGCAGCCAGGATGCGCTGGCGGGCAGCTTCATCCAATGCGATTCTTTTGTTATCCATCGATTCGTAGTAGCTGCATAAGCCAAGCACCACATCCGGCGCGCCCTTCACCGCCACAGCGTACCATTCCTTGTCAACGCCTTCCTGCTGGATATAGGTATCTTCAGGCTGCGGGCTGGCGACCTGATGCACGGTAACCATGCGTTTGCGGGCAGAGTCAAAGGGAATTTCGGCACTGCGCGGGTAGTTTTTATTCGTGCCGTCGGCAAAAATACCCGCTTTGGCACCCGCCACCAGGATCGAACCTTCGGTGGGATCGCCAATCAGGCGGTATCCGGTCTTGCCTTCTTCGTCCGTCACCTGCTTGAGTACAGCGTCGTTGTTCAAAACCCCGGCCCACAGGGTATCCACAGCAGCCGGGTAATCCTTAATGTCAATCTTTTTGCCATCCAGATAAAAATCGCCGGTCACGTTGTAGCCGTCGCCGGTGATCTCAATCATTTTGCCGTCTGACCATAAACGGGTGACGGTCATCTTGTTCTGGGTCAGGGTGCCGGTCTTGTCAGAGCAGATGACCGTAGCGGAGCCCAGGGTTTCCACAGAGGCCAGACGGCGAATCAGCGCGTGGCGCTTGACCATTTCGCTCATCCCCATGGCCAGACTGATGGTCACCACAGCGGGCAGACCTTCGGGCACGGCGGCAATCGCCAGGCTGACGGCCACCATGAACAGTTCGGTGATCACTTCCACATCAATCGCGCCAATCGACTGCACCAGACCCACACCAAACACAAGACCACAAACCACCAGACAGGCATACCCGAGAGTCTTGCCCAACTGATCCAGGTTAGCTTGAAGCGGGGTCTGTTCTTCATCCACGCTTTGCAGCATGCCGGCGATCAACCCTAACTGGGTGGTCATCCCGGTGCTGGTAACCACGCCCAGGCCGCGGCCATAGGTAACGGTGGTGCCCATGAAAGCCGAGTTCTTGCGATCACCGAGACCGGCGTCTTCAGTATAGATATCTACCGCAACTTTCTGCACCGGCACAGATTCACCCGTTAAGGCAGCTTCCTCAATGCGCAAATTGACTGCTTCCAGCAAGCGCAGGTCAGCCGGGATAAAATTGCCAGCCTCGAGATAAACGATATCGCCAGGCACCAGCTCGCGGGCCGGTAAACTGATCCGGTTGCCATCGCGCAGCACCTGTGCTTCAGGGGCGGCCATGCGCTTCAAGGCGGCCAGGGCCTCTTCTGCCCGGCTCTCCTGCACCACGCCCAGAATGGCATTGAGGATCACGATTGCCATAATGGCACTGCCCTCAATCGTGTCACCCAGCAGGAAAGAAATCACCGCCGCCACAATCAACATGATGACAATGAAATTTCGTAACTGATCAATCACCATCGCAAAAAATGTGGGGCGCGGTTTTTCTTCCAATTGATTCAAACCATACTTCTCGACCCGTGCTGCGGCCTCTTGCGAGGTCAGGCCAACTTTTTCGGCAGTTTCCAGTTTCTCAAGCACCTGTGAGGGGCTCATGGCATGCCAGGATACAACAATATCCTTCGGCAAATCCTGAAAACCACTTCCTGTTTGATGTGTCATAACGTCTCCTAAATGTATAAAATATTGCGATAAGGCAAACCTAATCTGTTTCGCCCTGAATCACCTGTTCTGGTTGGCTTTTTTCTGGCCCAATATAAGTCTCATCCGCTAAAACAGTGTTCTTGGGAATGACCACGATCCCATCCCGCACATAATAATTGCCGCCATCAATCTCTGTGCCCCGCGGGAAAGGTTTGATCGTGACCCCGTGACCAAAGATGGGGTTTTTATCGATGATCGCGCCCTCGATATGGCAATCACTGCCAATCCCAAATTCCAGTATCTGGCTGGGATCGTCCACATCCTGCAGGGTATAATCATCGTCCCCCATCAAAATACTGTCAATAATCGTTGTTCCGCTTTTAATTACACTGCGCAGACCAATCAGGGAATGTTTAATATCCGCATCCGAGATCAAACAGCCATCCGCAATGACCACATCTTCCAGTTTGCTGTTCTTGATTTTGCTGCCAGGTAAAAAGCGGGCACGGGTATAAATGAGCTGGTCTGGATCATAAAAATTAAAGGCTGCATTCGGTTTGGTCAACATCAGGTTAGTTTCGTAAAAAGAACGGATCGTTCCAATATCTTCCCAATAGCCGGTAAAATCATATCCATACACTTTGTGAGTTTGAATCGCTTCTGGAATGATGTGCTTGCCAAAATCCTGAAAATCAGCATTGGCAAGCAAATTGACCAGTGCTTCCGTTTTGAACACATAAATGCCCATCGAACCCAAATACGGGCGTTCCGGATCATCACGGCTGACCATGTCCAGCAAAACATCGGCATCGGTTGGTTTTTCAGCAAAATTTGAAATACGCAAGGATTTATCGCGTTTGAGGATGCCAAAGCGGAAAGCTTCGCTTGCCAGCACAGGCTGCACGGCCACAGTCACATCGGCATCCGTTTCCTGATGGAAACGCGCCATCTTCGAATAATCCATACGGTAGAGATGGTCACCAGCCAGAATAATGATATGCCGGGCGCGGGTGCTTATGATCTCCCCAATCTGCTTACGCACAGCGTCGGCCGTGCCCTGATACCAATCCTTGCTCATTGTTGTCTGTTCGGCCGCCCACACCTGTACCCATCCCGTATGAAAAGCATCAAAATAATAGGTGCGGTTGATATGACGATGAAGAGAAACTGAATTGAACTGGGTTAACACGGCAATGCGATAAAAGCCGGAGTTGATACAGTTGCTGATGGGAATATCAATCAAACGATATTTACCAGCAATCGGCACAGCTGGCTTGGCCCTCTGCTGGGTTAAAGGAAACAGACGACTGCCCTGACCACCACCGAGAATCACTGCCAAAAAATCGCTTTGCATAGCCATGTTTCACTCCCTTTTCTGGATCAAATACCCATTATTATACCTTGAATTTTAGAGGCAGCTGATAAAAGCGCTCCTTTACCTGAATATCATCATAGCATGGTTTGAGGAGGAAGAGAGAAAAAATTTGGAGGAAGCACGCAAATGTATCGTATAATGAAATCAGACTTTCAGTCAATCTGTGTTCCAAGGAGGGCAGGATGAGCTTCTCTATACGCTTTATTTTGCTATGCAGTCTTTTGACCCTGGCAGCAGGATGTACGACTGGGTCAGCACCTGCTCCGGCAGCCCCCTCTCCAAGCATGCCCGTGGCGGCGGATCCCACAGATTCTCCCCCGCCCTTGCCGCCAACCCGCACACCTGAGCCTGGCGAACCCCGGCCCTCTCCTACTTCCACACCAGCCCTGGTCGAACGCCAGCCCCTGGCCGCAACCGTTAATGTAAATTCCCTCAACCTGCGCAGCGGACCGGGCACCCTGTTCGAGGTGCTGTCTACCCTCCCGCTGGGGAGCAAAGTGACTGCCCTGGGTATGGCCCCCGGTCATGACTGGGTCGAGATTGAAGACGAGAATGGGCAAACCGGCTGGGTGTTCGCAAATCTGCTCACCCTGGAAGGCGAGCTGGCAACCCTTCCCCTGCTGGAAACCCCGCAGAGTCTGTCGATCAACGGCAAGGTGATCGACCAGAACGGCCAGACGATCAACGGGGTGCAGGTTCAGGTCACCGCCCAGTTGTTTGAGTTTGCCGTGAAATTTGTCACCCGCAGTGATGCAGATGGCTATTTCTACACCTTCTTCCCGCCGGATACGGTGGGCGTGTGGCTGGTGGAGATCATCGGCACAGATTGTGACAGCCGCATTGTGGACGGCAACTGTAACGTGGTGGAATATTTCCGCTACAACAGCTCCGCTTATGTGCAGCTTCCGGCTGCTTCGCCGCTGGTGTTTGTGTATGAAGCTGCCAGCCGCCACATCAACGGGACGGTACAGGACGCCAGCGGTGCAGCCCAGAGCAATGTGCGCGTTTTTGGCACACGTCGTGACGGCGCCGCGGCGGAGGCATTGTCCAGCAATACCGGCAGTTTCGTGCTGCCCGCCTCACCCGGCATCTGGGAAGTGTACACCGTGCAGCTCACCCCTTATCTGGAAGGCGAGCGCGTGCGCGTGGATATATCCGCGGACAACGATCCCGCAGCGGTGATTATCCCCGTTCCCGTCGAAGAACAGGAAGAAACCCCAACCGGATAATTCAAAAAAACGTACGATACCGCGCCTGTTCAAAATCACCCCGGAAACTAAATCCATCATTCGCCCCCATTTTGGGTTACTGCAAAATGGGGGCAGCGCTGCGAGCAGGCTTTCTTAAAACTGCCCTTTCCAAAAGCTCTCCTTCCAGAAGGAGAGCTTCTGGAAAGGCTTTTTCTTGGCGGCCTGGGGTGCGTGAAAAATAAATGATGCAAAGCTCATTGCGCAAAAGAGACCTTGACAGCCAGTATACCGAACGGTATACTTGTCCTTGTTGATAAACTTTGTACCGAGGATGTTTCGTATGGATAACCGTGCCACATTGCTGGACTGCGCGCTGCGCCTGTTCACCGCCCAGGGCTACAATGCCGTGGGCGTGCAGGAGATCGTTGAGGCAGCCGGGGTGACCAAGCCCACCCTGTACCACTACTTCGGCAGCAAGTACGGCCTGCTGGAAATCCTGTTGCATGACGGTATGGCGCCCCTCTTTGAGCAATTACAAAACGTGCTGCCCTATGAAGGCGACCTGACCAAAACCCTGGAAGGCTTTGCCCGCACGGTCTTCCAGTTTGCCCTTGATGATCCGCAGCTCTACCGGCTGCTGCTCTCACTGCGTTTCGCTCCGCAGGACGGCATCCCGGCGCAGGCCGCCCGTCCAAACTGGGAAAAGCTGCATGCACTGCTGGAGGGCGTCTTCCAGCAAGCCGTCCGCGAGCATGGCAACATGGCTGGACGCCACCGTGCTTTCGCCGCCACCTTCCTGGGCATGATCAACACGTACGCAGGCCTGGCCTTTACCGGCGATGCCGAACTGAATGACGAACTGGTCTATAAAGCCGTCCACCAGTTCCAGCACGGGATATATTCGTAACAGATTTCTGTCATTGCGAGGGAGCCAAAAGTAGAGTGCGTTCGCTTTTGAACGCACCAATAATCGGTTCCCGAATTAGAACCTGTTGATAGCCGCTTCCCTGCTTTGCAGGGACTTCGTCCGCTGCTAACGCACTTGAGATAATTTTTAAAATCGCATCAGGATTGTCACGCTCTCAAAGAGGGCGCATAATGATCGAAACGGGCTTCACAACCGAGTAGCCGTGCCCTGAGCCTGTCGAAGGGAAGGCGGAGCCAGTCCCCTTTCATCAGGAACATTCCTGGACAAGCTCCGGCTTCGTCCCCTTTGAGGGGGATAACAGGCTCAGCCTGGGCTACAGGGCCATCCCGTCCAAAATATTTTAACCGCAGCATTATACCGCATGGGTTAAACAAGGAGTACATCATGAAAAACTGGGCAGAAGAAAGTATTTTCTACCATATCTATCCCCTGGGGTTGACCGGCGCGCCGGTGCGCAACGACTTCCAGTCCACCCCTGTGCCCCGGCTGGAACAGCTCTATGGCTGGCTGGATCACATCCAGTGGCTGGGGGCAGATGCCATCTACCTCGGACCGGTGTTTGAATCCACCGCCCACGGTTACGACACGGTGGACTATTTCCACGTCGACCGCCGCCTGGGCACCGACGAGACTCTGTCCGCTTTCTCCGCCGAAGTCCACCGGCGCGGGATGCGCCTGGTGCTGGACGGGGTCTTCAACCATGTCGGGCGCAATTTCTGGGCATTCCATGATGTGATCGAAAACGGCGAAGCCTCACCGTACAAAGACTGGTTCCACAACCTGCGCTTCGGCGGGCAAAGCCCGTGCGGCGACCCCTTCACCTACGAAGGCTGGGCCGGCTATTACGACCTGGTCAAGCTCAACCTGCAAAACCCGGCGGTGGTGACGCACCTGCTGCAAGCCGCCACCGACTGGATCGAGCGCTACCAGATTGACGGGATCCGTCTGGACGCGGCTGATGTGGTCGATATGGACTTCCTGCGCACATTGTCGGCGCACTGCCGCAATCTGCGCCCGGATTTCTGGCTGATGGGCGAGATCGTACACGGCGATTATGCCCATTGGGCCAACCCGCAAACCCTTGACTCGGTCACCAATTACGAAGCGTACAAAGGGCTGTATTCCAGCCACAACGACCGCAACTACTTCGAGATCGCCCATAGCCTCAACCGCCAGTTCGGCGAAGGCGGCGTCTATCGTGACCTCATGCTCTATAACTTCGTCGACAACCATGACGTCAACCGCCTGGCGAGCACCCTGAAAGTGCCCGGCCACCTCTACCCGCTGCACATCCTGCTCTTCACCATGCCAGGCATCCCTTCCATCTATTATGGCAGCGAGTGGGGGCAGCCCGGTCAGCGCAGTGAGTTCAGCGACGCAGCCCTGCGCCCCGCCCTGAAAGCGGACGAGATCAGTCAGCAGCCGCCCGAGTCCGGTCTGGCCCCGGTCGTTCAGCGCCTGTCTGCATTGCGGCGCGCTTCCCAGGCCCTCCGGCACGGCAGCTACCGCGAAGTCTTCGTGCAAAGCGAGCAGTTTGCCTTCCTGCGCCAGACCGCGGATGAAACCGTGCTGGTGACGCTCAACAGCGCCGATGAACCTGCCGAGATGCACTGCAACCTCTCCGGCCGCTGGGAGGACCTGCTCAACCCTGGGGACATCTTCGAAGCTGAGGATGACAGCCTGCGAATCGAAATCCCCGCCTGGTGGGGACGGGTGTTGAGAAAGATTTAGCCGCTCTGTGCTGTCATTGCGAGAAGGCTTTGGCCGACGCGGGCGCGGAGCGCCCACCACCATCCTGGAGATTGCCACAGTCGCCGCAAAGCGGCTCCTTCGCAATGACAATCATTGGGGGCGGGTGCCAAGGAAAGCCAAATAACAGCGGGAATCAGGAAGAAATTCACGCCTTTTTTATGACCATTTGTCTTACAAACTCGCTGGTTTCGGGTATAATGGCAGTCCGAAAAGGGCAATTTCTCCTTTTCTTCTCCAAATAAAGAGCCAGGGCGGCATCCCTGGCTCTCATTTATTAAATTCAACCGCCCTGACTTGGCGGTGCAGCATCCAGTAAAGCTTTGACCATGCGTGCCGCGTCCCTACGAACCTTCTTTTGACTCTTGCCCTTCATTTCTCTATAATCATACAATGATATCACCGGATGGCATACCCACTGCATGGTACAGGTTGACAGGCGTCCTCTCTTTGCCAAAATCGGGGTCGGGTATGTATACAGCACGCCCGGCACGTACGGCGGCTATTACACCCTGGTTTTCAGCCGTCCATGATGTCGGGATTTTTTACGCAATTTGAACGGACAATCTACACCGCTTTGCATGTATAATGATTATCAGGCATACTCCGTTAATATGGAATAAGACGGGGTCATTCGCAGGCTCGCCAACAAAACAGGGGACTGCACCATAAAGCCTGCGCTTGCAGGACTAAGGGGTTTAGGTATGAAAAAATGGATCAACTGGTTTAAAGATCATGCCAATCGGTATATGATCTGGGGGATATTGATCGGTCTCGCCGCTGTCGTACTTGATTTTATCCTCTTCAAATCCAGCGTGGACGGCAAGCTGACCTTTGCCCTCATCTGGCAGGAACTCAAGTCCCGCCCATTCCATTTCGCCGTGCTGTCCTCGCCGGTCGGACTGGGCATCCTCATGCGCCAGTTGGGCAAACCACTGACAAAAGTTGCCCAGGAGACAGAAACCGTTCTTTTGGAAAATGAATCCCTGCGCACGGAGAATACCGACTTTGATCAACTGGAAAAAATTATCAGCCGCGGGAAAAAAGAATGGGAAACCGTATTCGATACCGTCCAGGACGCCATCTTTGTGGTGCGCAAGGACGGCAGCATTGCCCGCGCCAATCTTTCGGCGGTGCGCTGGCTGGGGACGACCTTCCAGGGGGTGATTGGCAGACCGATTGAGCAAGTCCTGTTCGGCAGCTCGGCCGGCAGCAGCCGGGATATGTCGATGCTGCGCGGCGAAACCCGTCTGCCCGGCAAAGAAGGCTGGTACGATATCTCGCAATATTCGGTACAAATCGAGGGGGATGAGGTCTCCAGCACCATTTACACCATCCGCGATATTTCTGCCCGCAAAAAAGCGCAAGCCATCATCCGCCAGCAAAAGGAATACCTTGAAGCGCTGGTCAACCACAGCCCGGTAGCCATCACCACGATGGACTTGCAGCAAAACGTGCTTTCCTGCAACCCGGCTTTCGAGAATCTGTTCGGCTACACGCAGCAGGAATTAATCGAAAAAGGCCCTGACCTGCTCTTCAGTAATGATCCCAATGGCACAGCCGAGGCCCTGGCTTACACGCGCACGATGCTTGACGGCAACACAGTTAAATATATCGGCCAGCGCACGCGCAAAGACGGCACCATGGCCGATGTGGAGATGTTGGGCGTGCCCGTGCTGGTGGAAAGCGAAATGGTCGGCATCCTGGAGCTGTATCTGGATATCACCGAGCTGGTTTCTGCCCGCCGCGAAGCCGAAGCTGCCAACCAGGCCAAGAGTGAGTTTCTGGCGAATATGAGCCATGAGATCCGCACCCCGATGAATGGCGTCATTGGCATGATCAACCTCGCCCTGGACACCGACCTGACCGATGAACAATACCATTTCCTGTTGAATGCCCGTGAAAGTTCACAGGCTTTGATGCGCCTGCTGAATGACATCCTCGATTTCTCCCGCATCCGCGCTGGCAAGCTGTCGCTGGAAACGATTGACTTTGAACTGCGCTCCGTGGTGGAAAATGTGATCCACACCCTCGCCAGCCATGCCGAATCAAAGGGGCTGGAGGTTGCCGCTCTGGTGGCGCCAGGAACGGCCACCCTGCTGCGCGGCGACCCGGGACGCCTGCGCCAGGTGCTTTTCAATCTGGCCGAGAACGCGATCAAATTCACCCAAAAGGGCGAGGTTTCGATCCTGGCAGAAATGACACAGGAAACCGAAAAGACGGTAACCGTCCGTTTTGCGATCAAGGATACCGGGATCGGCATCTCGCAGGAACGACAGAATGCCATCTTCGAACGTTTCATCCAGGCAGATGGGTCAACCACCCGTAAATATGGCGGCACAGGTCTGGGGTTATCCATTTCCCGCCAACTGGTGGAACTGATGGGCGGCGAGATCAAGATCCAAAGCCAGGTGAACGAGGGCAGTACGTTTTATTTCACGGCTGTCTTCCAAAGACAGGACAAAAAAGCGCCCGATGAAACCCGATTCCCGAACAAATTACAGGGCATTCGCACCCTGGTAGCCGATAACTCTGCCGCCAACCGTCATTTTATCTCCCGCATGCTGGAAACATTTGGCGCCAAAACGGCAGCCACATCCAATGCCAGGCAGACCATTGAAGCGCTAAGAGAGGCCATCGCACAGGGCAAATCCTACCGTTTGCTGGTATTGGATATGCAGATGCCGGAAACAGAAAGCCGCACCGTGCTGCAAATGGTCAGCAAAGATCCGGCCATGCAAGATTTACGCATCCTGTTGATGACATCGCTGTCTCAACGGCTGGGGACAGGCAAGCTGCGCGAATTTGGCGTACACGGGTACATCCTCAAACCCATTACCCAAAAAATGTTATATGATACGATCCTCGGCATTTTTGGTTTGAAACAGGAATGGCGAACCCTCACTGCGCGCCTGCCAGCCGGCACAACCACGTTGTCAGAATTGCAGCGGCGGCGCATTCGTATTATGATCGCGGAAGATAACAGCATCAACCGCGAATTGGTGGTTTCCATGCTTGCCAAACAAGGGTACCAGGTGGATGCCGTTGAGAACGGCAAACTGGCCGTTGAGCGCCTGGAAAGAGAACATTTTGACCTGGTGTTGATGGATGTCCAGATGCCGGAAATGGACGGGCTGGAAGCGACGCGCAGGATCCGCATGTCGCCCGGCCCCAACCAACGCATCCCGATCATTGCCTTGACTGCCCACGCCATGGCCGGAGATGAACAGCGCTGCCTGGCCTCCGGGATGGACGGGTACCTGCCCAAGCCGCTGGATCCACAAATTACCTTCCGGATGATCGATAAACTGGCGCGCGGCGACATCCGCGAAGGCGAACCCGTCCGCCCGGAACCGGCAAATCCCCCTCCGGCCTCCGCGTCTCAGCCTGCTGTACCCCAAAACACGGAACCGGTAGAACTTGAAAACGCCCTGCCGCGCTTCAGCCACGACATGGCCTTCTTTACGGATCTGCTGGGCGTATTCCTCGAATCATCCAACGAGAAGGTGGAAGAATTTAAGGATGGCATCTATGCAAAAAACTATGAAAACCTGTCTGTGCTGGCCCACAATCTGAAAGGGGTTGCCAAGAATTTCAGTGCCAACCGGCTGGCAGCTGCCTGCGAAAAAACCTTTGATGCGGCCAATGCCAGAAACGACTCCATAATTGAAAATCAGGTCAAAGAAATTGAAAATGCAATTAGCGAATTAAAAGACTACCACGCTTCTTTAATGGATAATCTGTAGCAGTTAAAGCAGATCAGATTGCTGCCAGAAAAGAGAGAAAATTAATGCCCATTCATATTCTTGCAATTGATGACGAACCCATTTACCACAAGATGATCGCCCACGCCCTGGAACCGGCCGGGTATAAACTCACCTTTGCCAATAACGGCAGCCTCGGGCTGGCAACCGCCACCGCACTGAAACCCGACATGATCATTACCGACGTGTTAATGCCGGACATCAACGGCTATGAAGTGGTTAAACGCCTGCGGCGCGAGCCGGGCTTTGCCCACACCCCGATCATGATGCTGACCTGCCAGACGGAGATGAGCGAAAAGCTGCACGCTTTTGAGGCCGGGGCAGATGATTATATGACCAAACCTTTCGACCCCGGTGAACTGGTGGCACGGGTTACAGTGTGGGTGCGGCGGCTGGAAGAGATCAAGTCCTCCCAGGATCTCGAAAAAGATGAAAAAGAACTGGGACAAATGATCGCTTTTCATAGTTTGCGGGGCGGGATTGGCTGTTCCAGCCTGGCGGTCAACACCGCCATGGCAATGCGGGCACTATGGGAAAAACCCACCCTGCTGGTCGACGGCGTCCTGACTGCCGGACAGATTGCCCTGATGCTGAACGCCTCGCTGAAACGCACCTGGGCCGACATCTCCGAGCTGACCCCGGAAGAGCTGGACTATGACGCCCTGCGCTCCATCGTCAGCATGCATACCAGCGGCATTCATTTCATCGCCGGGCCATCCACCCCGATTTCAGCAGAAATGGTTACCGGGCAAATTGTCGATACAGCCATCCAGCTGCTGCGGCCCTATTATGAATACATCATCATCGACTTGCCGCACGACTTCAGCGAAGTGACCCTGTTCATGCTCGACCAGTCTGATATGATCGTGGTGCCCATGGCGCCCGAAATGGCCTCGATCCGCGCAGCGGACGCCGCCCTGGGGGTCTACAAAAAGCTGGGCTATCCGCCCGAAAAAACCAAACTGGTGTTGAACCAGACTATTGATGTCTCTGTGCTGGACCAACGCAAGATTGAAAAAGCCTTGAAGATTGAATTTGAAGCTGTTGTGCCCTATAACCCCGGGCCATTCACACGCTCCATCAATATCGGGCAGGCGGTTTACCATAACACGCCAAATACCGAGGTCACCCAAATCATTGAAGACCTGGCCTACAGCACCAGCAAAGAAGAACACCGTACCACCAAGCCGGAAAAGCCCACCGCCACATGGGAAAAAGTACACGAGCGTGCCCTGCGGAAAATGCCGTATGAGCCAGAAAAAGAAGAAAAACAAGAACCGGATTTGCCGTTCTAAACGATTTTCAAAAAAACCTCCCAACAAGCGGGAGGTTTTTTATTCAACCACAATTACGAATGAAGCGAATCCCGTTGGTGTACCGAATGGAGCTGCCAAGAGTTAAGTTACCGAACCGCCGCTGACGATTGAAGCCCACGTCATTTTCCGGCATCAGGTCATCCTACTTGCCTGCATTGATCCACATCTGTTCCCCATCAGTGATCATTTCCAGCCACTGGTGTGTCCCCAAATGCAGCCAGGGCAGCTCACCCGGCACACCAGGCACCGGCTCGGCCAGGAGGATCACACCCGGGGCCAGCCCCTGCCACGCTGCGGGAGATTGCATCTCCAGATCGGCGGGGCAAAGCAGGACAGCACTCCAGGAAGAGGTACGTCCCATCTGCTGCAAAGTGTAGAGCGATACCCCGCCCGGGATAAGCAGGCGAAATGAATCCTGCTCGATAAACAGGGCTGTGCCTTTGGGGGTCACTGCCAGAATTTGTATCACCGTTTCTTCATCCAGGGAAATACGCTCGCCGGCAGACAGATCGTGTACGGGCAGCCCACGCACGGCGAAGTCATCCATCAGCCGCCGCCCTGACTGCCACTGTTCCAGGTCTCCGCTGATATAGGCCGCCTGGGCAGGAAAACGCGCCACGGTCTCCGATAACCCCTCCAGCGAGGAGGCGGAGCCAGGCACAAGCAGCAATCCATCCAGGCTGCGCCGCTGAAACGGCAGCCGCCTGCCAAGGGCATCGCTAAGCTGGCTGGCGCGTGCCCCACCGTTGATCATCAGACGACTGCCCCGGGATCCCTGCACCAGCAGCGCCGGGCCCTCATCGACACCTAATACCAGAACATGCAGCCGCCCGTCTGGTGCGGTGAGCACCGGCTGCCATGCCAGGGCTGCCGCCAGCAATATCACCAGGGAAGCCGCCATCCAGCGCATTACAGGCCGCCGGGGTTTGGGGAGCTTCTTCCATCCCAAAGTCAGCCCCAGGAGGAGGAGGTAAAATCCGGCCACGCCCCAAATGCTTACCCGCCCCAGGCCGAGCGAACCCCGCGGCAGCCGCGCCAGCAATTCCACCGTGTGGATGGTGTAGGCCAGCAGGGGCCAGGTGAGGCCCATCGCCAGTCTGCCTGCCCACGGAAAGATCAGCCCAACCAACACGGCCAGTCCGCCGCAGATCATCACCAGCGGCTGGGGCGGCAGGATGAGGGGATTGGCGAGCATGGAGCTGAGCGAAACGCGGTGGAAATGCCAGGCGATGATCGGCAGGGTGGTCACCTGCGCTGCCAGGGTAAACAGGAAATACTCACTGATCGGGGCGGCAATCCGCCGGGCTATCTCCTGCGAGAACCAGCGTTCGGCCAACCGCTCACAGGCTGACTGCAAAGGGTCGGCATACAACACCAGCCCCAGGGTGGCCGCAAAAGACAACTGGAACCCCGCATCCCACAGCAGATCAGGGTTGAACAGACACATCACTGCGGCGGTGAAGGTTAAGGAATTGGCGCCGGTCTGCCGGCGGCCAAACATCTTGCCAAACAGCCCCACCCCGCCCATCACCGCCGCACGCACCACCGGGGGCGCAGACCCCACCAGCACCGTATAAAAGCTGATCCCGGCCAGCGCGATCCACGGCGCCCAGCGTTTGGAGAAAAAACGTGAGGAAAGATTGATAAACAACCCTGCCAGAATAGCAATATTGAAACCGGAGATGGCAATGATATGGGTCGTGCCAGTTTCCTGAAAAGCGTCCTCGACGTTGGCGGGGATGTCGGTCTCAATGCCCAGTAAGATGCCGGCCAACAGAGAAGCCTCCGGCTGGGGCAAAGCGCTGTTGATAAAAACATACGCCCGATCACGCAGGGCGGTCGTCGCCTTCATCAGCAGATTTCCCCGCCCGCCGCCCAGTTTCTTCATCTGCGGGTATCCGAGATAGCTGTAAACGCCATGCCGCGCGAGGTACTCGCGATAGGAAAATTCTTCATTCTCCGGCGGGGTTGCCAGCAGGCCGGTCAACAGAACTTCATCACCGTATTGCCAGCTGCGGCCGGCGCGCACCATCGCAATCAGCTTGCCATTGACAGCGATCGAATCTGTTTTGTTTTCATCATTTGGAGACAGGACGATCTCTTCAGCGCTGATCTCAAGAATGTCGATCCGGTCGCGCTCATCCGGCGGTGCAGAAATCCACCCGCGCACCTGCACGGCGCCCGCATCGTTATACCAGGCCAGGTCAGTTTCCGTCCAGGCAGGAATGCTGACTTGATAACGCAGCGCACCGGCCATGACGGCCGCCAGCAGAAACCCGGCCGGCACCGGGCTGATTTTCTGCCAGCGTTCCACCAAACTGAAATATGCAAATCGACGGCGTTCCAGGCACCCTGCCCCTACCCCCAGCAGGAAGCCAACAGCAACCAACGGCCAGCCCAGACTGACTGTACTGCCGATAGTGATCCCCGCCATGAATGCCACAGACAGCCAAAGCAGCGGCACACTTCACCCCTGTAAAAAGAGTCTGTTTTACTTCCCAGGTCGTTTTAACCAGAAGCCCGGGATCAGCATCGGCACCCGTTTCTGGTATTCGGCATACTGCTTGCCATATTTTTTAAGCAGCCGCTTCTCTTCTCGCAGCGCGCTGATTGTGATGATAACCGTTATGCCGATATTGAACGCCAGAATATTCCAGGTCATCAAAGGCATCAACCATACAAACAACAACACACATATATAAAGCGGATGGCGAACCCAATAATACATTCCGCTAATCACGAGCTCCTGCTCCTGCTCCTTTTCCGGATGAAATAACCGCCGGATGCCCGTCAAATCCCAAATATCCGTTTGTCCCAAACTGGCCAGTGCCCCCGCAAAACACAATACCTGCACGGGTATCGTTATCAGTATCCAGGGGGTACCCAAAATATAGATCCTCACATCTGGCAATATATCCACCAGATATATCAAACCAAGCCCTCCAATCACCGTGAAAAGGGTCAAAACCAACCGATATGCCCGATAAGTTTTTTCACCGAAAAATCGTTTTGCCTGCTTTCTCGTACGCCCTGAAGCCAGCCAGGAATGGATCGCCCCATACACCGCGATGGCTAAAAGTATCCACCAAAATCCAGTGTGCACTGTTCACCTCCTCTCAATTGTATCTGGTTGCTATGGTATGATTCTATTTTAGAGATTAAGAACAAGAAAGTCAAATCCATATCTGCAGAACTTTCTGTAAATCTGACAGGTTACCGATGAAAATCAAACCGTTTTTCCAACGCATCCTCCAGCGTCCGTGGTTTTACCCCGTTTTTTTACTGCTGGTCATGTTCGTCACCTATGACCTGCAAATTTTTAATCTCGGTTTCTTCTGGGATGACTGGCAGGTTGTCTATCTGTCCAAACTGGGGACACCAGCCGCCTATTGGGATCATTTCGTTTATGACCGCCCTTTGTCGATCTGGACTTATCTGGTCACGGTGCCAGTGCTGGGCATGCGCCCTATCCTGTGGCATTTGTTCACCCTGCTGGTGCGCTGGTTAAGTGTGCTGGGTTTCTGCTGGGCTTTGCGCGGGCTGTGGCCGGCGCGGGTGCAGCAGGTGCGCTGGATGGCACTGCTGCTGGCGGTCTATCCCGGCTTCAGCCAACAGCCGGTATCCGTGGCCTACAGCCAGCATTTCATCAGCTATGCGCTGTTCACCTTCTCGCTGGGGCTGATGATCTGGTCGGTCAGACGCCCACAGCATTATTGGCGCTACACCGCGCCGGGGGTGCTGTTCTCACTGGTGCAGCTCCTGACAATGGAATACTTCTTCGGGCTGGAACTGGTACGCCCGATCATCCTGTGGATGCTGGTGCGCGAAAAAGGTGAAAAACTGCCCCGCACCGCCTGGAGAGTGCTGCGATACTGGGCGCCTTACCTGCTGCCCTTGACCATTTTCATCCTGTATCGTTTCGTTTTTTCCGCCCAGCTTTTCCCGCTGCTGGACGCCAACCCGCCCCTGCTGCTGATGCGCATGAAGAGCCGGCCCGTCACCGAGCTGATCAACCTGCTGCAAATTGGCATCCGCGACAGTCTCAATGTCGGGCTGTTTGCCTGGCTGCACCCCATCCGTCCCGAGACCATCAGCCTGGACAGCGTCACCAGCCTGTTCTCGTGGATGCTGGGGGGATTGGCCGCCGCAATGATCGGGTGGACTTTCCTGCAAAACACGCCGCAAGAAACGGATGAGAAGCCATCCAGCCAGACCCCGTTCATCGTGCAGGGCTGCGTACTGGGGCTGGCGGCGATGCTGTTTGGCGGCCTGCCCATCTGGACCACAGACCGCATGACCAGCTTCAACAGCTGGGCAGACCGCTTTTCGCTGCCGCTCATGTTTGGGGTGGTGATCGTGGTGGTATGTCTCGCCGAATGGGCCATCCAGAAAAAGACCCGCCGAACGATCCTGCTCTCTTTTCTGGTGGGGATTGCGATTGCCGCCCATTTCCGTTCCATCGACCAGTACCGCCGGCATTGGGAGATTCAGCAGGACTATTACCAGCAGCTTGTCTGGCGCGTGCCGGACATGGAAGCAGGCACAGCCATCCTGACGCCGGAGCTTTCCTTCAGTTATGTGGGTTTCTACTCGCCGGGGTATGCGATCAATCACATCTATTCCGATGATTTTACGTCCGAAGCCCTGCCGCTGTGGTGGATCAGCACCTCGCGCTGGCTGGGGAGCAATGTGTTCCCCGATATGCAGGAAGACCTGCCCATCCTGTACACCGACCGCAACCTGGTCTTCGAAAGCAATACCTCGCAGGGGCTGCCAATCACCTTCAACCATGCCCGCGGATGCCTGCGGGTGATGGATCCGATTTACGAGCTGGCCCCGCGCATGTCGGACTATGACGACGACATGTGGGCGCTGACCGGCCCGCAGCACATGGATCAGATCCTGCCTCCGGGGGGAAATGATGCCGTGCTGCCCGTTGAAATCTACGGCCGTCAGCCGCTGGACTGGTGCTATTATTTCGAAAAAGCCGACCTGGCCCGCCAGTTTGGCGACTGGGAAACCATCCTCGACCTGGCTGCTGAAGCACAGGCCGGTGGATTCACCCCGCGCAATGGCACCGAATGGATTCCCTTCATGGAAGCCTATGCCCGTCAGGGAGATTGGGAAACCGCCCGGCAGCGCACGCTTGATGCTGCACAGCTCACAGATGAGATGCAGCCGGTCTTGTGCGCTGCCTGGGAGCGCATTCTGGATACCACCCCGGACAGTGCTGAACGGGACAGCACAGTGGATCAAGTCGAATCTGTGCTAAAATGCAGGCAGGCAGCACCTTAAAGGGAGAAAAAACAAAATGCAGCATACCATCCATTCGCCAGAATCGTTAGGCATGGTTCGCGCTCAACTGCTGGAATTTTTTGAAAAACAAAGCTATACCTTAACCAGTCTTGACCCCAACAAGCTGAATCTGGAGCGCCGCAGCACGCCGCGTGCCGCGGCCCTGGTATTGCTGTTCTCTGCGGGTGAGGGAACCAGAATTGAGCTGGATTGGCAGCTCTCCGAAGGGAAAGGAACCGACAGCACGGAAGCACAATCGATTGAAAGGGAATTGCAGGGACTGCTGGCCGCCGTGCAGGGAGAGATCAACGAAGACGAAATTTCATCGGCATCCCTGAATATCCCCTCCGCAATCGATGCCCAAACCTTCAACACCATCCTGCGTGCTGATTTCGTCTACCGCTCCAGCGCACGCTGGTTCTTCTGGATCGCCGGGCTTTCGCTGCTCAATTCCATTGTTTTTCGCCTGGATGGACAGGTCAACTTCCTGTTTGGGCTGGGGATTACCCAGCTTGTGGACGGGATCAACCGCGCCATCCTCGAAGAAGGTTTGCTTGAAAACACCCGGCTGATCTCCGGATTTTCCATGGTTTTGGTACTGCTGCTCTCCGGGCTGTTTGTTTTTTTCGGCTTGCTGACCAGAAAAAAGATGAAATGGGCCTTTTTTGTCGGCACCATTCTGTATGTCCTGGATGGGCTGATTTTGGTACTGCTTCAGGACTACCTCAACGCCGCCTTTCATGGCTATATCCTGTTCAGTCTGATCCGCGGCTGGAAAGCCATCCAGGATTTGCACGCGCTGGAAGGGTCAGAGAATTTTGAACCGCCGCCTCCCCCGTCCGGCAGCGGATGAGGAAAATAAAAAAAGACCGCAGGCTGGCTGCCTGCGGTCTTTTTTTTATTCATCCTCTGCCAGTAATTCCTGCAGGCGTGGATGCCCGGCATACACGCCGCGGTATTGCTCGGGCAGCAGAGCAGCGATCCGGCACATCATCTCATCCGTGCTGGTTTGCATTTGCTGATTGCGATTCTCGCGGGAGAGGGGCGGCAGGGTAAACGGGGCGCCAAAACGAATGGTAAGGCGCGGACGCTTCCACCAATTCTTCGAAATAAATTCGGTGCCGCTCAACCCCGTCGGAACGACCGGTGCCTGGGCCTTGATCGCCAGCAAAATCGTCCCTGGCTTGCCTTCAATCAACCCGCCCGTATTGCTGCGCGTGCCTTCAGGGGCAATCCCCAACGCCTGACCGGCATCCAGGGCTTCAATCGCAGTGCGAAAAGCAGCAAAATCCGCCCGATCACGATCCAGCCAAATTCCGCCAACCAGATTAACAAACAAGCGAATCAATGGATAATCAAGATATTTATCCGTTACCATGCCGGTCAAATCCAGTCGATTGGGAATCATTAACAGCAAAGGAATATCCCAGCGGCTGAGGTGATTGGTGGCAACGATGATCCCGCCTTCAGGCGGTACATGTTCTCCGCCTTCAACCGTGATCCTGAAAATGATACGCATCAGAAAACGCACGGCGCCTTTGATGATCCGTGTTTTGCGATTATTGGTCGGGATTGATTCTTTCATTTTCTTTTTCCATATTAACGAGTACAGGTAGGGCAAAACTTTCTTCCATCGGGTCTTGTCCCAGCTTGCGGCTGCGCGAAAACAGCAGGAAAAGCATCAGGGCTGACAACAACCCCAGCACGTAGGGCGCAAACTGTGCAGCCTGCGCATACACCTCGGATAAACTGGAGGCAGCAGAGGGCACGATCAAAGATGAAAAACCGAGCAGCAGGGCAAAGAAGTTCCATACCCCATGCAGTACCACCGCTGCCAGATAAGCCAGGAACAGGCGCAGCACCCGCCGGTGCGTCCAGGCCGAGGCGATTCCCCAGCCTACCAGCGCGCTGGTCAGGACATGCAGCAGGCCGGTGCCCAGCCGCCCGATCATCACCGTTGACCACATCTCGGCCAGCGGATTGACCAGATTGCCCAGGCTTTCGATCAGGGCAAATACCGCCCCCGAGATCATCCCCAAAGCAAAGCCTTCCCGCGGCGTCAGCTTGCGTGGGATCAGGAACCACAGCGCCAGCGGCTTGAAGATCTCTTCGATGAAAGGGATCAGGCCGGAGACCAGCACCAGCGCCCCGGTAATCACGCCTGGTTTTTGTAAATAGGGCATCAGGATGCGCTCCAAAACTTCGGGGTCCTCCATCGGGGCGTTGGCGATGCGCAGCGCTAACTGCTCCAGCTCCGCAATAATTCCTGGACGGGAAGCTGCCCAAACCGCGAAACCAGCAAATGCCAGGCCAAAAACCAGGATCTCAAGGAAGACCATCACCGACGGCGTGACCAGCATACTGACGCCAATTACCGACCACTGTGTGGGGGTATGGTTCATCTTCAGGAAACGCAGCCCCATCTCGACCAGCCACCACAGCGGAATAAAAACCAGCAGGGTTTGCAATGGCGGCAGCAGCGCCCAGGCCAGTTCAGCCCGTTCTGTCAGCAGGGTTCCCATCCAAAACAGCAGCGGCCACAGGAGAAGGGCCGCGCTGGAAGCCCGCAGATGCAGGCGGGCGGGCCAGGCCAGCGGGTCTTTGCCCAGCAAAGTCAAAATCACGTTGACCAGCATCGGCAGGAGCAGCAAGCACATCAGCCCCGCATTCCAGGACAAGGCCAGCATGGAAAAAGCGCCCATGCTTTCCAGACCTTCTGTAATTACCGAAAACAAGCCAAACGCAAACATGGAAACAGCCGTGGTGATCAGGATCAGCAAACCAAACCCTGCCAGGAGCAATTTTGCAATGGCGTAAAAAGTCACGTTGCCGGATTTTTTCATGGCATTTCCTCAATGCGAATGGTGGTAATCATATCGCCGGCAGGCAGTTCACCTTCCATGCCAGGATCGCGCGGGGTAAGCGCCCGCACTACATCCATGCCTTCCAGCACCTGTCCGAAGATAGTATAGGCACCATCCAGTTTGGGCAGCGCTTTGTCGGTAATGAAAAACTGGCTGCCGTTGGTACCGGGGCCGGAATTCGCCATTGCCACCACGCCGGGCTGGTCAAAGCTCAGCAGGCTGATCTCATCCGAAAAGGCATAGCCCGGGCCGCCCCAGCCCAGGCCGCTAGGGTCGCCGGCCTGGGCAATAAACCCGGGCAGTACCCGGTGAAAAATGACGGTGTCGTACCAGCCCTGATTTGCCAAAAAGACAAAATTATTGACCGCAAAAGGCGCCACTTCGGGATACAGTTGGATGACAATGTTGCCCTTAGCGGTGACAATCGTCGCCCGGTATGGTTTCTCAGGATCAATCACCTCCGGCGGGCAGGCAGCAAAAGCCTGAGCCATCAGAATTTCTTCGATCGTGCGATACTGGTTAAGGGCATCCTTGAGTGCTGCCGGATCAGTCATTGGGACAGAAGGATAGCCAGCCAGCCGCTCAGGGCCAATTTCGGCGGCCATGTCTCGATAGGTTTCAACGATCAGCTTAAGGCTGTCCACATCCCAATAGCCTTTATACGCCCCGCCATTAATCACGATGAAGGGCGTGCCTTCCAGAGCAGGAATTTCCTGTTCCTGGGCAGCTTGCAGCCAGGCGGTGATTTCCGGGTCTTCCAGATCCTGCATAAAGCGCGCTACATCCAGCCCCATCGCCGCGGCTTCGGTTTCCAGCCAGCTTTTGAAACTGCGGTCAGACAGATTGGTCCACTCCGCCTGTTTTTCAAAAAGCAGGTCTTTCATTCTGGAAAAATATTCCACATTTTGCCGCCCCGCTGCTTCGGTTGCCTGGGCGGAGAGAATCGATTTATCATGAGATTTAAGCGGGTGATGGCGGAATACCAGTTGGACATCATCCGGGTAAGCAGCCTGGAGTTCCTGCAAGTTTTCTTCGAGCTTCACGCAGTACGGACACTGGAAATCACTGTATTCAATAATGGTCACGACCGCATCCGGGGCGCCCATCCGCCAATCATATTCATGTACCGGTTGATACAGGGAAAAAGCGCTAAACATGCCCACCACCTGACAGGCAGCCGGGCCATCCTCCATCTCTGCCAAATCCCCCAGAGCGGCAACCGTGGCCGCGTTGGGCATCAAGTCCAGCCCATCCGTTACTGCTGGCGGCTTGCAGGCCGCCAGCAGTACGGAAAACATCAAAACGAGGGTAATGCTACGCCAATGGCGCATTGCACCATCCTTTACAGTTTATTTCAACCTTATTTTTCTTCGATGGTTACCGACAGCAGCTGATCAGGCTCAGCAACTGTACCCTGCTGTGGATCAATGGCGGTCAACTTCACTAAATTATCCATGCCTTCCACTACCTTGCCAAAAATGGTGTAACCACCATCAAGCTGGGGCAAGGAATCATAGGAAATAAAGAACTGGCTGCCGTTGGTATCCGGACCGCTGTTCGCCATGCCGACCACACCAGGGCCGTCATACAACAAATCGTTGGCTTCATTGCCGAAAGCATAGCCAGGGGAGCCGAGGCCGGTACCGCTGGGGTCGCCCGTCTGGGCCACAAATCCGGGGATCACCCGGTGAAAATCGATATTATCAAACCAGCCCTCATTCGCCAGAAAAACAAAACTGTTGACCGTGGTGGGCGCTTTGTCAGGATACAACTCGATGACGACCTCTCCCTGGGTTGTTTCCAGCGTGGCAAAATACTGCTTGCTGCGATCGATGGTCATTTCGGGGCATTGAGTATAAGCGCTATCCTTAAGATCAACATATTTGATGATGACTTCGAAGATGTCAGGGCTGCCAGCCAGTGAAAGCGGATATTTCTTGATCCCTTCTTCGCCATATTGGGCAACCAGAGCTTCGTAGGTATCAATCAACGATTGAATATCCTCAGGTACAGCCAGTCCAACGTGCGGCAGGCTGGCGATATATTCTTCGCCATACGCTTCTTTGGCAGCCAGCACGGCCTGGGTCATCGCATATATGCTCTCGACATCGCGCGGGCCGCCATACATGAAGCCGTCGATCAGCACGGTCGGGGTACCATTAATGCCAACTTCCAATGCACCATCGCGCAGGTTTTCCACGACAGCAATGGTCTCATCGGAGGTCAAATCTGCTTCAAATTGCTCCACATCCAGCCCCAGGACTTCGGCTTCTTCAAGCAGCAGCGCTTCAAATTCTTCCACCGTAAAGGGAGTCCATTCTTCCTGCTTTTCGAATAAACCGTTTTTCAATTCATTGAATTTAGCCGGATCCTGATTGCCGGCAGCTTCCAGCGCCTGGGCGCCTAACATGGCCTTGTCGTGCATGCTGAGTGGAAAATGGCGGAAAACAATGCGTACTTCATCCCCGTACTTCTCAGCCAGCTCAGTTACGACCGGCTCAAACTGGGAGCAGTAGGGGCATTGCAGTTCACTGTATTCAATCACACTAACCGCAGCATCCGGGTTGCCATACACATATTCGTTTTCCACCACCAGGGGAACGACGGGGACATCGACCAGCTCCTCTGGCGGCATGACCACACACTCGGCCGGGACAACCGGGCCGGAAGGAACTTCATCATCTTCAGGCAAAACCGCAGCTTCTTCCGGTGCGGCGGGGGCAGCCTCGGAGGGTTCAGTTTCTCCGCCTGCACAGCCGGCGAGAACAAGCGCCAATACCAATAAACCAAATAACCATTTTCGTTGTTTCATTATTTCTTACCTTTCGTCATTTTCACGCAGTCCGCTATGTTAACGTTGATGCAGTACGTGTGGATTCCTCAATAAACGTCTGAACAAAGGTTCAGCACACATTTATCCAGTATAACAGCATCCCTTATTCTTTGGGGGAGGCGTAAAACTACTTTATTCTGACGCCGCTGCGCCAAAAAATCCTACCTTGGCAGGCGGCTGATCCCCATCACCGCCAATTTTTTGCCAGGAAAGCCGCCACGGTCTGGCGCAGGTGCGCCTGCACCTGTGCAGGCGTCTGGCAGGCATCGATCCGCTTCCAGCGCTGCGGATCGGCAGCGGCCATCTCCAGATATCCGGCACGCACACGTTGATGAAATGCAAGGGCATAATCATCCAGGCGGTCCCATTGGTTCCCTTCGCTGCGCCGGCGGTTCAGTCCCTCTTCCGCATCCAGGTCCAGGTACAGGGTCAAGTCCGGCCACAGGTCGCCCGTGGCAAAATTGAGCAGACGGCGCAAAAAGTCGCGGTCATAGCCGTGACCATAGCCCTGATAAGCGAGGGTTGAATCCGCATAGCGGTCGCTGATCACGATTTTGCCCTCGGCCAGGCTGGGGCGGATGACTTCCTCCACCAACTGCGCACGCGCCGAACAAAACAGCAGGATTTCGGTGCGCGGGTGCATGGCCTTGTTCTGCATGCTTTTCAACACGTCCTTGATCTGGTCGCTGATCGGCGTGCCCCCCGGCTCACGGGTGGTAACGACCTGACAGCCTGTTTCGTTCAAATACTCGGCGAGCAGGGGAATCTGGGAAGTCTTGCCACTGCCGTCCGGGCCTTCCAAAGTGATGAATACCCCCTGTCGTGCGTTTTTTTCTGCCATGAATTTCCCTTTGCCTCAGTCGCGGTAAATGCGCACGCGCCGGTTCGGCTCCTGCCCATAGGAATGTGAAACCAGATTTGCCTGACGGGCCATCTCGTGCTGGATCCGGCGAAGCGAAGCCGATGCGGGGGGTAAATCCGTCCAGCGCTGGCCGTTGAGCACATCTTCAATCGCCGCCTGGGTCTCGCGGATCAAGGCTTCCTGATTTTGAGTGGCGCCGGTGCCGTTTTCAGCCGCCAGATTAAAGATTTCCTGCAGCGCCTGCTCCATCTGCGTGGTGGTATTCGAGCGCAGTACATACACCGGCAGGCCTTTCTCTTCGGCATCCAAAATCGTGCGCTGGCGGTTGCGATAATACGTCCGCAGGGTAATAAGCACATCCGCTTCATGCACGGTCTTGACCAGCACTACGGGTACGCCAAGACGGCGCGCGGCCTGATCCAGGCGGTTGCGCGCCACACCGTAGGCAAACAAACGTACCGGTTTGAGCATCGGTTTGCGGCTGCTTTTCGCGGACGAAGGTCTGTTCTTCACGCGCTCGGTGCTCCTGGCATAGCCTGCATCCTCGGGCCGGCGCAGACCGCTGCCGGCAGCTGACTGGCTGGCTGCACGGGGCACATTGGAAGCTTTGGATTTTTCGATCTTGATCTCGCCGCTCTGTGTGCGGCTGCGCGCTTCGGTTTGCGGAGTGTAGCCGCGCACCAGGGCATCGACCGCATCGGCCACGTCCGGGTGGACAACGACGAAATTGCGCTCCTTGATCTCGATCAGCACATCAAAAGTGGGCGGCGAGCGCCGTTCCAGCACGGTTTTCTGGGTACCGCGGCGG
This sequence comes from uncultured Anaerolineaceae bacterium, assembly GCA_964447155.1. Taxonomy (GTDB): domain Bacteria; phylum Chloroflexota; class Anaerolineae; order Anaerolineales; family Anaerolineaceae; genus SMBSF63. The sequence goes on along the minus strand of CAYURM010000002.1, from coordinate 131,217 downwards.
CGGGCTTCTTCATCGGACAGGGTAACGGCTTCAATCCCGCCAATCAGGTCGGACAGGGTCGGATTGATCAGCAGGTTCTCAATCGTGCGCCCGTGGGCGGTGCCAATCAACTGCACCCCGCGCTCGGCGATGGTACGCGCGGCCATGGCTTCCAGCTCGCGCCCAATCTCATCAATCACGATCACTTCCGGGTTATGGTTTTCCACCGCCTCGATCATGACCTCATGCTGCAAGGACGGCTTGGGCACCTGCATGCGGCGGGCGCGCCCTACCGCGGGATGGGGCACATCCCCATCGCCGCCGATTTCATTGGAAGTGTCCACAATCACCACCCGCTTGGATTCAGCCAGAATGCGGGCGGCCTCGCGCAGGATGGTAGTTTTGCCAATCCCCGGCTGGCCGAGAATGAGAATGCTCTTGCCAGATTCGACCAGGTCCTGAATAATATCCAGCGTGCCATACACCGCACGCCCCACGCGGCAGGTCAGACCGACAATATCATTATGCCGGTTGCGCAAAGCCGAAATGCGGTGCAGGGTGCGTTCAAGACCGGCGCGGTTATCGGCGTCGAAATCACCAATTTGTTCCACCACGTGGTCAATTTCAGCGCGGGTGATCTCCTGTTCGCTTAATTGATTTTCATGATCCACAAAACGCGCGGTGGGAATCCGACCGAGATCCATAATGATCTCGATCAAATTATCAAAATTATCAGCTGTATTGACTGCCTCTTCAATATGGGGCGGCAGCACAGCCAACAGTTTATCCATATCATCTGTTATTTGTAATTCCATCATCTCTAATCCGTTTTCTTTATTGAATGACTCTGGCGTACCATCGGTGATGTGGGACGCGCCCGGCGGTCAATCGATGAAAACTGCTTCTCCGACACCGGTTGGCGATGCCGGACAGCAAGATGTTTCACCAACAATGCCTGCTCATCCAGTTTTTCAGCACCCAGTTCTTCCAGTACCCCGGAAAGGCCAGCTTGATAAGAACGCACAAGAATATACACGGGGCGTTCCAGAGGCGATAAAACCAACCTTTTTAATTTTACAGTAAGCGCAACCAGCAAAGGACGGAGATCCGTCACCTGCGGGTGAAACAAGGGCAGCAGGCAAATGCCTCGCGGCCCGGATATAACCTGCACATAAGCCAATATCTGATCCTCACTGCGCACGACCAGCCCTTTCGGGCAAAATGAAAAACCTTCTTCGGCCCGCTGCACAAGCAGCGGCAGCAAAGCATTGCACAAACGCAGCACCGGTTCGCTGTCCAGCGGGGTGGCCTCTTGCCATTCCTGTTCCCGCTGCGCCCCGTCGAGATGCTGCCAGTCTGGTACGCGCCACACTTCCTGACGGCTGTAGACCGTAAATCCGACGCGGCGCAGGCTGGTGAACACCGTTTCAGTTTCATTCACAGCAGCCAGCACGTTGGATGCGCCCCACTCCCCTGCCTGAACCACCAAATTCTCCAGCAGGACGCAGACAGCGGCCTCATCAAACGGCTCCTGTTCCAGCAAAAAAGAAAGATGTGCAGAACGCTCTCCCGGAACATGGTGAATCTGCCCAATCTGCAACAGTTCACCATCACGCTGCGCAACAGACGTATACACGCCCCCTGCAGCAGAAAAATGTGCCAGCATGGCAGACAAACTGGCCGGATTGCCATGTACCAACGCACTGACGCGGTCTAATGACAACGCCTGGTGCCGGCGGCGGTAGAGTGAATATAGATCAAACCATGCAAAAGGACGTATCTCTATCGTGCCATCTCCAGAAAATAGCGATGGATGCGGTCATCACTGGTGAGTTCAGGGTGAAAAGAAGTTGCCAGCAGCCGCCCTTGCCGGGCAGCGACAATGCCGCCCTCGGGCAGGGTCAACAACGTGTGCGCCGCTCCACCCACCGATTCGATCAATGGGGCGCGAATGAACACCGCACGGAACGGTTTTGCACCGTTGGCAGTCAGCGCCAGCGGGGACAGATCCAGATCGATCTCAAAACTGTCCACCTGGCGTCCAAAGGCATTGCGCTGGACGGTGATGTCCATGATTTCCAGGAGGGGCTGGTCGCGGCGCACATCCCTGGAAAGAAAAATCGCCCCGGCGCAGGTGCCCCAAATAGCGCGCTCCTGTCCGAAGCGGCGCAGCGGGGGCATAAAGCCATACTGCACCGCCAGCTTGCCCATCGTGGTTGATTCGCCGCCGGGAATGATCAACCCTTGCAGGTCATCAAGCTGCTCCGGCAGACGCACCTGCACCGCTTCCACACCCAGCCGCTCCAGCATTTGCTGATGCTCGCGGAACGAGCCCTGCAAAGCCAGAACACCAATTTTCATTTGTTGCTTACCAGCCCCGCCCGGCAATCAAATCTTCGTCCGGCAGCGCAGAGATATTGATCCCCACCATCGGCTCGCCCAGATTGCGGCTGATTTCTGCCAGGATGCCGGGGTCGTTGTAATGAGTAGTGGCCTTGACAATCGCGGCCGCGCGTTTGGCCGGGTCACCGGATTTGAAGATGCCGGAGCCGACGAAAACACCGTCCACGCCCAACTGCATCATCAGGGCAGCATCGGCCGGGGTGGCAATCCCGCCGGCAGCAAAATTGACCACGGGCAGGCGGCCCAGTTCACGGGTCTCCAGCATCAACTCATAGGGAGCACCCAGGTCTCTGGCAAAAGCCATCACTTCTTCAATCGGCATGTTTTGCAAGCGGCGGATCTGGCCGAAGACGGTGCGGGCATGGCGCACGGCTTCCACCACATCCCCGGTGCCAGCCTCGCCCTTGGTACGGATCATCGCCGCGCCTTCCCCAATCCGGCGCAAGGCCTCTCCCAGGTTGCGGGCGCCGCACACAAATGGCACCTTGAAATCATGTTTGTAGATGTGATGTTCTTCATCGGCAGGGGTCAACACTTCGGATTCGTCAATATAGTCGGTGCCAATCGATTCAAGAATCTGTGCTTCCACGAAATGTCCAATGCGGGCCTTCGCCATCACCGGAATGCTGACCGCTTCCATGATCGCGAGGATCATTTCCGGGTCGCTCATCCGGGCAACGCCGCCATCCGCACGGATATCCGCAGGGACGCGCTCCAGTGCCATCACCGCCACTGCGCCTGCTTCTTCAGCAATGCGGGCATGTTCGGGTGTCACCACGTCCATGATCACTCCGCCCTTCAACATCTGCGCCAGCCCCTTTTTTACAGTAAACGTAGCCGTTTCTTTTTCCATCAGGATGACTTTTCCTTTTAATATTAAAGATCAAATTTTGTGGTTGAGATTCTACCACAACGGAGAGAATTTTTTCTGGCCAACCGGGGCTTGAACCGGCAACCCCAAACCTCCCGCAGGGTTGGCCGCTGCGCGAAAGCAACAAAACCAATATCCATATCAGCATACCAAAGTTAGGGCAAGTCCAACCTGCGGGAGGATACCCAACCCGCTTTTATCCGCAGGTTTCAGAGAAACCGCCAGACCGATAAATCAGGCACGCAGCTTCCATGCCTATTCAAATTCATCTCTGCGGGAGGTTCTTGGCAGGTGAGGATAAAAAAAGCCGCGGCTTACGCCGCTGCCTGATGATAGCGTATCGGGATGAGGCAGTGCAAATTGACTTATCCAATCGGCCCCTGCCTGCGCTGGGACAAGGCAAAATATACACCCAGGCCAATCCCGCCAAGGATCAATACCCCGCCGATGATCGCCATGACCGGGGACTTGCCGCCTTCGCTGACCGGCACCGGTATCGCCGCAGAACTGATCTGCGCGCCAAAATCGAGGGTGGAGGAATCCCCCGCGATCAATTTCAGCGGCGAATTCATCGATGTGGTGGCATTATAACCTTCTGGCGGGGCAACGCTGACATTGTATTCACCCTCCGGGACCTCCTGGAAACAGCTTGGCTCACCGCTGTTATCCGTCATACCGGTCAGGGAGACGTCCCCCGTGCTGTCGCTGATGCTGATCGCACCGCCTGCAATCGGGCCCTCACCCGGTTCTGCCAGGGCATTCCCGTTCACATCCGCAAACAGGAAGACACAGATTTCCCCTGTACCGTTGAAAGGCGGCAGGGTGGGCTGCGCCGGGCCGGGGGTGGCCGTGACTTCAGGCGCCGCGGTCGGCTGTTCAACGATTGCCAGCACCAGTTCCTGGCCTTCAGAAAGCGCGCATTCCTCATCAAGATTATTCAGCATACGCAACTGTTCCAGCTCAATGCCCGTCAAGAGTGAAATACGCAAGCAGTTATCCCCTGGCTGAACAATATAGACCACGCGGTTGTCAGCATTCGGGGTAGGAGTCTGATAAAAAGCCTGGGCAGCGGGCTGCGCATTGACCGGCATGACCGCCAGTACCAGTACCAGGCTCAACAAAATCAAAGAGAAAGGCAAGACAAGTTTTTTGTTCATGTTTGTTTTTTCAATCCATCCCGGCAGAATTGCCGTTTCATTGCCTGAGATTATAACATTTATATGAAAAGGGGAACAAACCTTGAAAAGGGTTGATCTCGCAGGCACGGGTGTGCAGGTTCTTGCAGGTCAAAACCGCCGGATGGCTTGCAGGCCAACCTTTTCAAGGCAGGTACGGGCGGGTCGATCTCGCAAGCCCGTGAGTGCAGATTCTTGAGAGGCAACCTTTTCAAGGTCGAAGTGTTTCTCAGGGTGCGACCATTCCCGGAGATAACCAGCTAGCATCCTACGTTGAAAGCATCTCCCGGCGTTGACGGGCTTGCTCCACGGCCTCGCGAGCTGCGGTACGGTTCACCTCACTGACCTGTCCCAGCATCAGGGCCAGCTCGTTCAAACGGGCATCACCCTGCAGGAGGGATACGCGGGTGGTGGTGCGGCCAATTTCAATTTCCTTATGTACGCAATAATGTTCCTCGCCATAGGCGGCCAACTGCGGCAAATGGGTGATGCACAGCACCTGATGCTGGCGGGCCAACTGCCACAGCTTTTCACCGACCACTGCGCCCACCCGGCCGCCAATGCCCTGGTCGATCTCGTCAAAGATGAGGGTGGATACATGATCCGCCTGGGCGAGGACGTTCTTCAGGGCGAGCATGAGGCGCGAGGTTTCGCCGCCGGAAGCGATCTTGATCAGCGGCTTGAAACCCTCGCCCGGGTTGGGGGCGATCAGGAATTCCACGCGGTCCATGCCGTGGGCATCGAAGGCCACCCGGCTGCCATCCTCCAGCGGCAGGCCATTCTCATCATCCTGGCGCATGAAAGACACTTTGAAACGGGCACCGTTCATGCTGAGATCGGCCAACTGCGCTTCCACCCCGGCTGCCAGGGTCTCGGCAGCCGCGCGGCGGCTGGCAGAAAGCGCAAGCGCTTTCCCCGCCAGTTCGGGCAACAGCCGGCCTTCTTCCGCTTCCAGTTCTTCAATCCGTTCACTGGCGTGGTTGATCATTTCCAGCTCCGCTTCCGATTTGGCCGCAAAAGCCAGTACAGCTTCCAGCGTCCCGCCATATTTACGTTTGAGGCGGTTAATCAGATCAATCTGGTCTTCCAGTTGATTCAAACGGCGTGGATTGAACTCAATCCCCTCCAGGTAATCGCGCAGGTCACGGGCCAGCTCAGCCGCATTAACGGCCAATGCCTCGGCGCGCACACCTAATTCTTCCTGACTCTGGTCCATCTTTACCACGGATTGCAGCGCCTCAACCACCTGCCCGAGGGCATCCGTCACTGCCGGGGCTTCCTCAGCCCCTTCATCCAGCAGCAGCAGGCTGCGCTGGGCCATGCTGGACAGGTTTTCGGCGTTCGCCAGACGGGAGCGCTCCTGGCGCAGCTCCTCTTCGTCCACCTTGCCCAAATTGGCGGAACGGATCTCCTGAATCTGGTAATCCAGCAGATCCATACGGCGCTCCGCGTCCTTCTCGCTCTGGCGCAGTTTTTCCAGCTCGCGGCGCACATCGGTCAGGCGTTTGTAGCTCTCGCGGTAGGCATCCAGCAGGACCTGGCTGGCGGCATAACGGTCCAGCAGTCCCAAATGGCTGCGCACATTCAGCAGGGAAAGATGCTCCGACTGGCCGTGAATATCGACCAGATAGCCGCCCAGCTGGCGCATCAACCCCACACTGACACTGTGCCCATTGATACGGGCTGTGTTGCGGCCTTCCTTGCGCAGTTCACGCCCAAAGACAATATACTCCGGGTCATCGAGCAAGTCTTCGCGCTCCAGGATTTCCATCATCTCGGCACGGCTGCGCTGCGGAATGCGGAAAACCGCCTCCAGAATGGCTTTGTCCGCTCCACTGCGGATAAAGGTTGCATCGGCCTTGACGCCCATCAAAACCTCGATAGCATCCAGGATGATCGATTTCCCTGCACCGGTTTCCCCGGTAAATGTGGTCAGACCATCTGAAAATTTCAATTCCAGCTGGTCAATGATTGCAAAATCTTCAATACGCAGTTCAGTAAGCATAAGTTCCGTTAACGATTCAGTTGGATCCCGCTCAGGCGGGCATAAACCGTGCTGGCAATCAGAAAGGTATACACGCCCGGCCAAATCAAACCATAGATATTCAAAAAAAACAGATTCGTGATGAGGACAGGCAGGGCACCCACCACCGCCCCGCCGGTTGCCACCCAGAAAAGCAATTTGGAACGGCGTCTGCGCGCCACCCGGCGGATGGCTTCAGCGGTGATCCCACCCGCCACCGGCGCGATGAAGATCGTCAAGAAACCCAGGTACGAAGCGATATACGACCCGATCAGTGAAAGCCCAACGGCGAGGACCCCGGCCAGCACCACGTCCCGCGGTTTGGCAGTATCAAAGATCTTCTGCTGCCCGCGGATACATTCCTTGCAGCGGTAGCCAGTGGGCGTGCGCATGGCACATTGCGTGCAAATCGGCCGGTCGCAGCGATTACAGCGCAGCATGGTTTCCTGCTCAGGGTGACGATAGCAATGCAAGGGGATGATTTCTTCTGCAATGTTGGTGGTTTCCTGTTCCATTAAAAAGTCTCCCTGCTTTTTGGCGTTTTTTCGATGGCCGGATTCTGCTGCATATAGCGGTTCAGGTTGCGGTAAAAATAGCCGGCATCCTGAAAACGGACAAAACTCACCCCGCTGTCCGCGGCGTTGATATGAATCATATCATCCGCAATCACATCCTGCGGAGGATGACCATCCACACTGAGCACGGGTTCATACCCGCCGTGTACGATGAAATCCACCTGCGAACCTTCGGCCAGAATGACAGCACGGTCCACAGAAAGATGGGGCGCCAGCGGAATGAGGAGCATATTGCGCAGTTCGGGGGGCATGATCGGCCCGCCGGCCGCCAGAGCATAAGCGGTGGAGCCGGTGGGCGTAGAAGCAATCAAGCCATCGGCAACATAACTGGTCAAGGGCGTGCCATCCACACAGGCTTCAATCTGAATGGGGCGCACCGGCTGCCCGCGGCAGACCACTACCTCATTCAACACCTGCCAGGAATCCAGCACCGCGCCGTCCCGTTCCAGACTGGCCTGCAGCATCATCCGGTCTTCGAGTTGAAACGCGCCAGAAAGCAAACGGGGGATGAATTGGCTGAATTCGCCCATGCCGACTTCCATCAGAAAACCAAAACGGCCGGCATTGATGCCCAGCACGGGGATATCCAGCGGGGCGCACAGATGACCGGCGCGCAGCATGGTGCCGTCACCGCCCACGGCAATCACCAGATCAAATTCCCCCTGCTGAATGCGCTGCCGCAGCCCATCGTGATACAACGAGTCCGCGGCCACCTGCTTCACCCCGGCAGCAGATAAAGCAGACACGATCTGCTGGGCTTCTTGCGCTGCATCCGGCAGGGAAGGGTGCGAAACAATGGCAAAACTGGCAGGAGAGAAATCGGGTTTACGCATGGCTCACTCGATGAAAGAAGGCCGGTTCAACCTTCCGCCCCTGAATCATTTTCAGAGAGTTTGGCGAGGAAATCATCCATCGACTGGATGAGATGCTCTTCCCGCAGGCTGATGGTCAGGTCGCCGCGGGTGCGCTCCAGGATGCCGCGCACCAGATCGGTCTGGCGGCGCAGGCCAAAGGTAATCGCATCAGCATAGTCCACCGTCACCAGAACGGCATAGATCTCATCCATGCAGCCCAGCAGCCGTTCGACTTCTTCCGAATAGCCATGACGCAACAAGTCCAGACAGCGCCGGCGCAGTTCGCCGACCACCTCGGCCAGACCTTTCAGGTAGGTGCTGTATTCGACACCCAGTTCTTCCGGTTCCGGCAGGGGCAGATCGCGGATCAAGGCAAAAGTAATGCTGGCTTCCACATATTCCTTGATCGCATCCTGAGCATAGCCGGAAAAATAAATGGTGGGTTCATCTGCCAGGTCATTGCGCAGGGCATCGACCAACTTGCGGGCCTGTTCAATTTTTCCAGCAGCGTTTTCCACCTCATCGCGGTGGATGGCGCGGATGGCATGTGCGCAAAACCGGGTCAATTGACGTGCCTGAATGAGGGCCAGATCGCGCGCTTTGGTGCGCGCTGCAAAGGATTCGTGTACACGCTCGATGATATCGTTTAAATTATCCATAATTTTCCTGTTTTCTTACCGTTAAACAATCGCTGTTTTCCAGCCTGCAATGACCTGTTGGAAGACAGCAGGTCATTGCAGGATTAAAGGGATCGGTTCAGTCTTCGGTCGGTGATTCAGGCGGGGAATCGGGCGGCTGTACGCCGCGGAAAAGCTCATCGGCCAGGGAAGACTGCCCGCTGCCCGGCATTTTGATCTCGCCAAAGGCAGCTTCATAGCGCGCCAAACGGGACCCCAGGGCAGTATAAAACATCTTCGCACCGACAGGGGACATCAACAGGCGGCTGAGCACCTTCAAACTGCGCTGGCCGGGCAGGGTTCGTCCAAAATCGAGGACAAACTCGCCGGGGGTATAACTGACCCCGACCAGATTGGCATAGATGACATCCAGGTCTGGCGGCAGTTCAAGCTGCAATTTGGGAGGCTGTTTTTTTGCCGGTTGAGGTTGCTCAGTCATCGCCTAGAAAGGGATCTCGTCTTCGCTGTCCATCATTCCGTCACCCGCATCACCCGCATCGCCCGAATCTGCACCGCCGCGGCTGTCAAGGAACCGCACGGTGTTGGCGGTCACTTCAAAGGAAGCAGCCGGGGTGCCATCCTGGCGATTCCAGATGCGCGGGCTGCCATTTTCGTCCGGGTTGAGGCGTCCTTCCACGAGGACTTTTCCACCTTTCTGAAGATAATTATTACAAGATTCAGCCTGTTTTCCCCACACAGTGATGCGGAACCAGATCGTCTCTTTCACACGCTGGCCGTCTTTGCCCGTGTAGGTACGATTCGAAGCAAGAGAAAAATTGGTTACAGCCTGTCCAGAAGGGGTATAACGCATTTCTGGATCTCGTCCCAGGTTTCCAACAATGATTATCGTATGGTACATTTTGCTCTCCTCAAGTTTATAGTTCGAAAATCAATGTGTTAATACAGAACAATTGTACATCAAATTGGGCAGTGATGGGAAAAGGGAATCTCCTTTTTGCCAGCATTGCGTATTTTTTTGCAGCTTTGCAGGCGTTCATCCATTCATCTGGCGCTGAAAATTACTTACTCCCCGCACGGAGGAGCATACGCTTTTGGCACTCAGTGCCCGCCTTCTTCGGCATCCATTGTCAGCATGACCAGCGGCTCAGGGGTGGCGGTGGCAAGGGCTGAAGATGGGTTTACCCAATACAGTTCCAGATCAGAGAAAGTGACAGAAAGAACCGTTTCAGATTTTGAACGGGCAAAAAAACCAATCTGTCCGCGCGCAATCGCGGCATCCTCAACCGAGAACTGAAAAACATCATTCACAAAGAAACGCAGCTCATCGCCAACTGCCCACACGCCCAGCTTGAGCGAAACGGGGCAGCCGCGGGGCACCTGTCCGCTGGGCTCCCAGGCTTGCAAAACGACCACGTTGCCGCCCCTGAAGCGGTCTGCGCGGATCTGCCCTTCCGCCGAAACAGAGAAACGATAATAATCCAGGCCGCTGGCCGCGCGCACAAGCAGGCCGTACGAATCGGTAACCTGACACAGGCGCGGGTTAGCCTGCACTTCCAGATAAAAATCATCGACGGTAGGAGAACTGCGGAAAATGGTTACATATCCATCCTCGTCGGTCACGGACAGGGTCAGTTCGCCAGGCCCGAGTACCGCGCTGCCGGTATTCTTGCGAAACTCCGGCCAGCCGTCATCGGCCAAAAATCCATCTTTCAGAATCAGGGCATCAATCCCCGGATATTGATTGGGGGTAACGGAGGGCACCGGCGTAGCCGGCGGACGAGGCGTATTGGTAGCAGTGGCTGGGAACCAGACCGGGGTTTTTGTTGGCAAAGCGGTTGCCGTGGCCGTCGGCCAGGGAGCCGCTTCCGGCGGCGAGAAGACGGCACAGGCGCTCATCAAAAACGCCGCAACGATATACAAAGGGAATACAGCTTTCAGATTTTTCAAACAGACTCCATTAAACATTAGAATATTCTCATTATACCGTCTGAATCAGGGATGACAAATAACTGTCACCAATGCTTGAGACCGCTCCCATTTTCATGTGTTTTTTATCCCGCAAAACATTTTTATGTGTTAAAATGAAATAAGCGTTCACCTTTGTAACAGCTGGCAACAACCTGGCGTGGGAATCAGGGACCCCATGCAAAAAAAAGACCGCTGGTGTTGGGGGCACAACACAACCGGTCTTTTTTTTATTCCCTTATTGAAATTTCAATCGACATCCAGATAAGCGACCGTCACCCCGTCGCCGCCTTCTCCATGCCCGCCTACTTTCCAGGTCTTGACCTGCCTGGCCTGGCGCAGTGCTTTGCGCACAGCCTGCTTGACAGCGCCGGTGCCCAAGCCGTGAATGATGCGCACCGAGGGCAGCCCGGCCAGAAAAGCGCTGTCGAGATAGTCTTCCAGCGCATCCAGGGCTTCATCCACCCGCTGACCGCGCAGGTCAAGCTCCATGCCCGGCGAGGCGTGGAATATCCGCTCCAGGGCATTCCCTTCATGGCCTGCCGCGGGAGATTCGTGGGACATCCGGGCTGCCGCAGGAGGCGCTTTATGCGCCTGTGATGTTCCGCCAATCTGCAAATCATGCAGGTCTACACGCATTCGCAGGGCGCCCAACTGCACCTCGGCTTCATCGTCATTGATCGAAAGCAGCTCGCCGCCCATCTTCAGAGAACGCACAAATACTTTTTTGCCCGGTTTTAACGTGGCCGGGTCGGCGGGGCGCATTTGCACGTCTGGAACTTTACGGCGCACGGGCTTCTCGACCACTTCCTCAATCTTTTCGACTTTCTTTTCCAGCGGTTTCAATTCATCAACCGGTTTGCGGGCGCGCAGCAGGTCGCGGCGCACCTGTTCCATCTCGCCACGCACGGCCTCTGTCTCGGCGGCAGCTTGCTGGCGGGCTGCCTCCAGCACATCCAGGCGTTCTTCTTCAATCTTGGCCAGCCGCTCGGCCAGCTCGGCGCGCTGCGCTTCGGCTTCCTCGCGGGCCTTGTCGGCTTCGTCAAAGGCCAGGCGGGCGCGGTCCCGCTGGCGGTGGATCTCATCCAGCAGGTCTTCAGTCTGCAAATCATCGGGGTTAAGATTGCTGCGGGCTTCTTCGAGAACAGAAGCCTGCAATCCGAGACGTTCGGCAATCAGGAGGGCATTCGAACGGCCCGGCAGGCCGATATTCAAATGATAAGTCGGGCGCAGTTCCTTGACGTCAAATTCCATGCTGGCATTGACCACGCCCTGGGTGGTGTGGGCAAAGGCCTTCAATGAGGGGTAATGGGTGGCGACCAGATTGGTGATCCGCCGCCGCACCATAAAGACCAGCAAAGCGCGCGCCAGAGCAGCCCCTTCTTCGGGGTCGGTGCCTGCTCCCAGTTCGTCAAACAACACCAGACTGCGCCAATCGGCGCGCCTGAGGATGCGCACGATGTTGGTGATGTGGGCCGAGAAGGTGGACAGCGACTGCTCAATCGACTGTTCATCACCGATATCCGCATATACGTTCTTGAACAGGCTCAACCGCGAGCCGGACTGGGCGGGGATGTGCAGTCCAGACTGGGCCATCAGCACCAGCAGGCCGACCGTCTTGAGCGTGACCGTTTTGCCACCGGTGTTGGGGCCGGTGATCACCACCGAGTAAGTCTTCTCATACAGGTCAACATCAATGGCAACCACTTTTTCGGGATCAAGCAGAGGGTGGCGGGCATGGTAAAGCTGGATGGTGCTGCCGGGGTGGCTGGCCTTGCGCTCGCGGAAGGGCACCATTTCCGGTTCGGAAGCGCGCAAATCGTCCGCGTATCGGGCGCACATCAGCGCCAGGTCAAACTCGGCCAAAGCCGCTACCAGCGCGTTGATCTCGACGGCGTACTGCCCAATCAGGTCCGACAATGCCGCCAGAATGCGGCGCTCTTCTTCTTTCTCGGCCAACTGCCCCTCGTGAAAGGCATTGTTCAGCTCCACTACGGCCAACGGCTCCACAAACAACGTTGCGCCAGAGGAAGATTGGTCGTGTACCACCGATTTGAACCGGCCTTTGAACTCCGCCCGCAAGGGGACAACATAACGCCCGTTGCGCTGGGTGACGATCGGTTCCTGGAGCAGGCTGGCAGTTTTGGGGTCATTGACAATGCGCTGCATGCGGGTGAGCAGGCGGTCGTGGGAAACCTTTAATTCGCGCCGGATGTTCGCCAATTTTTGTGAAGCGTTATCGGGGATCTCGCCGTTATCATCCAGGGATTTGCTGATCGAATCTACCAGACCAGCCGGAGGATTGAGCGGCGCCGCAATCTCTTTCAGGATGGGATAGTCCCCTTCCTGATGGTCGAGGGTACGCAGCAGACTGCGGGCGGCAATCAGGGTACGCTTAACCGCCAGCACCGACTCGGCATCCAGCACACCGCCGCGCTGGGCCAGGGTCACATGCGGGCGCACATCATGCGCACCGCCCACAGAAATACTGGACTGCACGCTGATCAAATGGCGCGCTTCGCGGGTGCGGGTCAAGCGGCGCTGCACGTCGTCCAGATGAATGCTGGGCTTGAGGTGCAAGGCTAACTTCTCGGAAGCGCTGAACGCTGCATAGTCGGCAAGCCTTTGCAGGATTTTGGGATATTCCAGAATGGAGAGGGTTTTAGCATCCATAGCGATGAAAGTCTACCATGAATCGGGGCCGCGCTGGGCTGGTGAAAAGGAGAATAGGCCGGAAAATAGGCCAGATGGGGGAGCCGGGGAAAGGGAAGAATAGGCCGCTTAATCGGACAAATGGATATGTCTTCCCATGTTATACTTTTCCCCGCAATCCGCACCCAGAGGAACAGGAACACATGGCCCTATTAACCACCAGCAACCTGAGCAAAGCCTACGGCCCCGAAGACATCTTCGAGGGTGTCTCGTTAAGCATCCCGCACCGGGCGCGCATTGGGCTGGTCGGGCCAAACGGGATCGGCAAAACGACCCTGCTGCGCATCCTGATTGGCGAAGAATCACCCTCCGACGGGCAAGTCAACCGGGCGCGTAATTTAACCATCGGCTACCTGCCCCAGGAAGCCCGCCTGCACTCCGAAAAAACCTTGTGGGATGAATGTAAGGAAGCCCTGAGTGAGCTGCTGGAGATGGGCGAACGACTGGAAATTTTGGCCGCGGAAATGAACGATGCCAACGCGGAAAAAGCGGAAGCAGCCATCGCATCCTACGGCTCATTACAGATGGAATTTGAACGCCGCGGCGGGTATCTGATCGACAACCGCATCCGCCAGACACTGGAAGGGCTGGGCTTCGTGGACAAGGATTTCCACCGCCCGATGAACAAGCTATCCGGCGGGCAGCGCACGCGCGCCGTACTGGCGCGGCTGCTGCTCTCGGAACCCAACCTGCTCCTGCTGGACGAACCCACCAACCACCTCGACATCGCCGCCATTGAATGGCTGGAAGCCTACCTGCGGGATTGGGACGGGGCCGTGCTGATCGTTTCGCATGACCGCTATTTCCTCAATCAGGTCGTCAACACGATCCTTGAAATGACCCCGGCCATCGAGACCTATCATGGCAACTACTCGGCCTACCTCGCACAGCGCGAAGCGCGTTACGAGCGCCGCATGGCCGAGTTCAAATCCCAACAGATCTTCATCAAAAAAGAAGAAGAATACATCCGGCGCAATATCGCCGGGCAAAACACGCGTCAGGCGCAGGGCCGCCGCAAACGGCTGGAACGCCTGATGAAAGACAACCTGATCAAGCCAGTCACTACCTCGCGGCGCATCCACCTCAACCTGCAAACCGGCGACCGCTCCGGCGATCTGGTGCTGCGCACCCGAGACCTGCACATCGGCTATCACGACGACAAGAAGACCCTCTTCGCATTGCCCGACCTGACCCTGCTGCGCGGGGAATGTGCGGCCATCATCGGCCCCAACGGCGCGGGCAAGACCACTTTCCTCAAGACTTTGCTGGAACAGATTCCGCCCCTGTCGGGGGAAGTGATTCTCGGCGCCAACCTGCATATCGGCTATTTTGCCCAGGCACATGAGGGCCTGCACCCGGACTGGACCCTGATGGAAGAGATCGACGCCATCGCGCCGCACCTGCTGCCAGCCGAGGTGCGCAATTATCTGGCAAAATTCATGTTCACCGAGGACGACGTATTCAAGCAGGTGAGCGTACTCTCCGGAGGCGAACGCGGGCGGCTGGCCCTGGCGTGCCTGGCCCTGCAGGGCGCCAACCTGCTCCTGCTGGATGAGCCTACCAACCACCTGGACCTGGCCGCCCAGGAAGTCCTCCAATCGATCATGGCCGACTTCAATGGCACCATCCTGCTCGTCTCGCATGACCGTTATCTGATCGATGTGCTCGGCACGCAGATCTGGGAAGTGCAGCCGGAGGACAAATCTCTGGCCGTGTTTGCAGGCACCTACAGCGAATACCGCTCAGCGACCCAGGCAAAAGCCCAGGCCGAGGCAGCGCAACAGGCAGAAGAATCACCGGTGGAGACAAAAAGCACTCGTCCACGTGCCAGCGGAATGACCAACCGCCAGCGCCAGCGACTGAAACGCCTGGAGAAGCTGGAAGAGGAGATCGCCCGACTGGAGCATGAACTCGGTGAGATCACCCGCTGCTTCGAGGACCCGCCCGAAGACCCCGACGCCATTCATGAACTCAGCCGCGATTATGAAGCCGTCCAGCGTAAAATGGACAGGAAGCTGGACGAATGGACGGTGCTTTCGGATGAAGAAGAATAAACCCTCTCCGTTGCGAGAGGGTTTTGGTTTTATGCAGGTTGTGGTCAAACTACATGACCACAACCTACAAGACTTTTCGAATATTATGTTTAACTATGCCCTGTGAAATGCTCTCTATTCCGTGTATGCATCAAGCACCAGGTCAATACAGGCTCTACCATTGATTACTGACATCTAACTTGAATTGCCTGCTTGCACCCTTCGACCAGCTCAGGGTGCGGGTGCTTTCTCCACAATCTCCACCACATCCGCCACATTGACCGTGCCGGGCTGGAGAACGCGGGCGTAGGCCCGCGACCAGCCGGGGTATTTCTCCTGATCCATCAGGTAATTGGCGCCATCCGTGAAGTAGGGTAGCAGGTCGGGGCAGGGGTCGGCGTAGCTGGTGATCTCGATGAGGAGCGATTCACCTATGCGCATTAAAGTGCCGGGCACCACCTGATCCCAATCCACGCCGCTCAGGGTCAGGTTCTCACCCGTGGCGCCGGGATAGACGGGGTGCCCATCCGCTTGCAGGGCCAGCAGCCGTTCAAGCGAGTACAGGCACACGGCGCGATCGGGGCCGCCGTGGTATTTGAGGTTGCGCTGGCGGTCCCCCGCCAGACCGGAAACAGTCACATCCACGGAGAGCAGGGGCAGTTTGGGCACGCCGCCGTCAGAGATGTTGATCTGGAACACACGGGATGTTGTCATGATGATCCTTTCGAAATTAATCAATAAACGTACCCTGAGCTTGTCGAAGGGTACTGGTACGCGAGAACCGCTACGGCTTCGACAGGCTCAGCCTGCGCTGCTCAATCTGCGCTGTCTTCCCTGCCATACACCCGTCCAGTAACAAACCATGCGATCCCTGATGCCAGCAGTAAAGCCAGCGCCGCCCAGGCATCCACCGGCAATCCCTGCCAACGGGGCTGAACGTCCGCGCGCAGGAAGGCCAGCAGCAGCAGAATCAAGCCCAGGCTGGCACCGGTTGCTGCGGTCAGTTGTCCACACAGGAGAAGGGAACGCTGCTGCAAATACAACAGCAAGGCCGTCAAACCCAGCAGGAGCAGTACTGCCAGAAATTGGAGGGGAAAACGCTCACTAACTGCCCCGGCTTCATCCAGGGTGCGCAAGCCAAAAAATGATCCCTCCGCCATACTGCGTCCATAGGCACAGCCCGCTGCCCAGCACCCCAGCCAGGCCGTCACCGGCAGGAGGACATACAGAGGCATGAGCAGGTCAAAGATGACCGCGGCTGGCACTTTCCAGGCGTTAACAAACGCAGCCGCCACCAGTACAAAACCGAGTACAGCACCGGGCCAATACAAACCACCTTGCCAGATGGCAAAAAGGAACAGCCACTGGCCGGAGAAAAGCCCCATTTGCAAAACATACCAGCCCCGCGCGCCGATTAATGCACCCAGCAGAGTCAGCAGAAGGAATCTCGACCAGCGCCCGCGCTCGGACGGGCGCAAGTCCCGCACGATCTGCCAGCTGCCGACAGAAGCCCCCAGGCCGAGCAAGATGGCGTAGCTATTTAACGGCACGCACACCCGTCCATCACGGTTTCATTGCCTGCAACCGCTGTGGAAAATCGGTGATCAGACCGTCCACGCCCCATTCGATAAATCGCGCCAGATCGTTTTCTTCATTGACCGTCCACACGTTGACGGCAAAGCCGCGTTTCTGCAGGGCTTGAATGCGATACGGAGAGATTGCCCCTTTGCGCGGATGGTATGCCTGGGCATGGATTTGCTCCAGCTTGCGGGCAGCGAACATGGTCGGCATCGCTACCAGAGCGGCGGTTTTGA
Organism: uncultured Anaerolineaceae bacterium; assembly: GCA_964447155.1. Taxonomy (GTDB): domain Bacteria; phylum Chloroflexota; class Anaerolineae; order Anaerolineales; family Anaerolineaceae; genus SMBSF63. The sequence goes on along the minus strand of CAYURM010000002.1, from coordinate 114,175 downwards.
TATGCGGGGACATCTGTTTGCTGCGAATCAAATAATGATGATTGAAGGAAGAGATCAACACGTGATCGGCCATTTCCAGCTTGCGGATCAGGTATAACACCCGCTCCACGATGATTGCGCTGCCAGGTCGATTGGCAGCATCCTTGATTTCCACATTCACGTGCCAGTTATGCTCGCGGGTAAAGAGCAGCGCTTCTTCAAGGGTGGGAATCTTCTCGCTAATATAAGAATCGCAATCCTCTTCGCTGACCACTTCAGCAGCAATCTGTCCAAAAGGATCCTGATCCACGAACCACGAACCGGCATCCAGGGCGCGGATTTCGTCCAGCAGGAAGGTATCCGCCTTCCAGGGGGAACGGTCGGGAAAGACAGCCGCCGCGTTGGTCGTCCGATTGAGGGTGTCATCATGCAGGACGATCAACTCACCGTCCGCAGTGAGCGTTACATCCAGCTCCCACATATCCGCACCCGCTTCAACGGCGCGGCGGGCAGCAGCAATCGTATTCTCTGGCGCGAGGGAACGTGCGCCGCGATGGGCAATATTTTGGGGAAAACGAGGCATAGACATCCTGGCTCTACCTCCTGACAGAAAGGATCGTTGAAAAGCTTTTTAATTGTAACATCATGAGAGCGATTTAAACACCCGTTAAAAAGTCAGACGCCTAGGTGAGGGGGGCACCCAAGCGTCTAACAAAAACCAGTATACCAAATTTTCTGAAGCCAAACATTAAAAAAGGGTTAGAAAATAACCAAAAAACAACCGCGCGACAACCAGCAACAATCTTTCAAATGGGGATAAGTGCTCGTTTTTGGTGGATAACGAATCGAAATGGTGGATAACTTGCCAGGAAAAAGGGATTTAAAATATCAGCCGCTCGAATGAGGGGGGCACCCGAGCGGCTGACAATACTAATTATAGAATATAAACATTAAGAGAAGATTAAAAACTTATTAACATAATATCTTTGTTTCGGCGATAAAACGCCGTATTGGGATAATTAAGGGAATTTTTATCCCTAATTCAGGCAAGCCAGGCACACCGCTTATCCGCCGGCAGCACTGAGCAGCTGGGAACGCCTGAAACTGCGGACTGCCGCCGCAGTCAACCCTGCCGCTGCCAGCCACACGACCAGCCCTACCAACAGCCCAATCCCAACGCTAAGGTAGAGCACACCAGCAATCTGCCCGAATACCAACGCCAAAACCAATACGACCAGAGAACCGCTTAGCTGATACGCGCCCATGAAAGTCTGATTGCGAATGGAAATGAGCACCGTGGCAGAGATTCCCAAAACAGCGAGGGCCGGGGCAATCCAGAACATCAATGGCCACCAGCTTGCCAGCGGGAACCAGATGCGTCCAAACAGCGGCCAGGCAGCGGTATTAACCACTACCGCATAGCCAACGAAACTGCCCCAGGTAAGCAGCAATGCCGGAATAAAGGCCGCCAGCACCTTGCCCATGAAAAGCTCACCATCGGTAGCGGGGGTATACAGCAGGGCTTCCAGGGTTTTACGTTCGCGTTCTCCGGCGAAGGATTCAGCAGCAATGACCGTTGAAAACATAAGCGGGAAGATGAGGAACATCGGGGCGAACAGATAGCCAAGCCCCATCACAATTGCGCTCTGCACCGCGTCCAGACCTTCCAGGGTTTTCATCAAAGATGGCGGCATATTCGCCAGAAAGATTTCGAGGTCAGGATCGGCAAGAAATTCATCCAGAGGGATGTTCAGCAGCTGCGGGGCAAGGATCAATCCCAACGGGAGAAGCAGGACAAAGATCAGCGGGACAATCACCATCGGCACCCAGGCCGCTTTGTTCTGGCGCACTTCCAGCAAGTCTTTTGCAGCGATAGCTTTAAGGATTTCTATCTTCATTTCACACCTCCTCTTGCAATGTGCTGATTCCCTGCCGAAGATGAAAATAGATATCCTCCAAAGATACCTGCCGCGGCACAAGGGAAGTCAGGGCTGCGCCCTGGGCCACCAGGCGGACGACCAGCGCAGGGATGACAGCTTCTTCAGCCACCCGCAGCGCCACAGTTTGATCTGATTCAGGCACAATATCCAAAACACCGGGAAAAGCGGCCATCTCTTTAAGGGCGCCATCACCAGCAGGCAAGGGGTTCAAAAAGCCCAGGTTGACCCACAAACCGGGAGCGTACTGATTCCTCAGTTCGTTCAGGCTGCCAGATGCCAGCAATTTTCCCCGATCCAGGATGACAAGCCGGTCACAAAGCCGCTCGGCTTCAATCAGATTATGGGTGCATAACAACACCGTCTGTCCATTCTGGCTGCTGACCGTTTCAATCAAGTCATGAACGGACTGGGATGCCTCCGGGTCAAGGCCGGAAGTGGGCTCATCGAGAAACAGAATTTTCGGCCGGTGGAGCAGGGCACGAGCCAGCGCCAGGCGCTGCTTCATCCCCTTGGAATAAACGGCAACCCTGTCTCCGGCGCGGGCGGACAGATCAAAGAAGTCCAGTAATTCTGTAATGCGGGATTCGCGATCCGCCGCGTCCATACCCGCCATTGTGCCAAAGAAGGTCAGATTTTGGCGGGCAGTCAGGCGCTCGTAGAGCGCAGGCGTCTCGGTAAGCACCCCGGTATGGCGGCGTAAATCACAGCCCTGCGTGACCGGATCCATCCCCAACACGCGCAGCTGGCCGGATGCCGGTTCCAGCAAGCCGTTCAACAGGCGCACGGTGGTCGTTTTGCCCGCCCCGTTAGGGCCAAGCAGACCAAGCACGTCGCCAGGCTGGGCGTCAAAACTCAAATGATCTACTGCCAGGTGTTTCCCGTAGCGGTAGCAGAGATTGTCAACTCGTATAACTGATTCCATGTTAGCCACCTATTTTTTCATTTTTTGACACTGACATCATGTGGCAAAAAATCCGCTTAAATGTTTCACGTGAAACATCAGGCGACAGTTTGCCTGCTTATATATACGGAAAATATCGTTTTTCGTTGCATTTCCGGCAAGTCCGCCGTCCCATTACAGAAGCCTCCCCGTCCCGGCCAACGTTTCACGTGAAACAGGCAGGCTTTCCTCTTTTCCAAACGGACAGGTCTGTTCGCCTGGCACCTCAGCGGACAGGATTCTATCCTGTCCCTACCGTTGCGCAATCTGTCCGATAAACACTATGAGGTACCCGCTTTCTCGCGCTGGAATTCAAAATAAGAATACACAACCGCGTACAGGGATACAGCCAGAACAGGACCAACCATGAAAATCACCGCCCAGCGGGGAAATGGAATCGCCAGCAGGGTCAATGCCCCGGCCGCCTTGAAGCCCGTTGCAGCCCGCTCGTGCGTGCGCTGCCATACGCGGTCGCTGCTCAACGTCCACGGGGTACGTACCCCGATGAAAAAGTTGCGCCGCGCTTTCCCGATCATTGTCCCAATCAGGAAGAAGAGACCGCCAAAGCCGGGGGCAAGCAAACTGTTCATTTCGAATGGCACACCCAAATTGTACAGCAAGGTCAGCGCGTGCAAATAGGCCATAAAACCGGCTGTGGCAGCGATCATATTGTTATAGTCTTCGCGGAAGATGGCAATATTCTCCTTCATCGGATCAATAGCCGGAATGACCATCAGCAGCACACAGGTTCCCGCCATGATGGCGGGCAACAAGAGAATACCGGATAAGGCCGAACTGTAACCATCCGCTTCGCCCCGAACATTCCAGTGGGAGGCCACCTGTTCCGGCAGCATACCGTATACCGCCAGGCCCACCGCCAGTGAGGCCACGGTTAAAACAGCAACAAGGATCCATGTTGTTTTTGTACTCATCTTCATCCTGCTTTCTTTTCTGATTCCAAAACCGTCCCGGTTTCACCGGCACGGATTACGGCTGCTGCCAGATCAGCGGGGGAATACCCCAGACGGCGGGCATCCTGCAGCATGCGCCGGGCGAAATGCTCCAGGTTTTCCTTCTCCAACATTTGCTGGCGCTCAAGCGCGGCCAGCGGACGATCGAGGACAAATGTACCGCGCCCCTGGCACATCGACAATAGACCGGCTTGCTCCAGCCAGCGGTAAGCACGGGCGACAGTGTTGAAGTTGATCTCCAGCTCCCCGGCCAGTTGGCGCACCGTTGGCAGCCGGTCTCCGGGGGAAAGCACGCCGGCGACCATCAGGCGATGCAGCTTTTCAATGATCTGCATATAGATGGGCACAGATGCTCCCGGGTCAATCCTGATCCGCAATACTTCGTTTGCCTGCATTTCTTTCCTCTCTTCAGCGGCATTGAAAGGCTGGCTGAGCGATCACCGCTTGGCAACATATTTGTATCATTGTATTTTTCTATTTTGACTGCCAAAACAGATTTAAGCAGTGTTATTGTATCATTGTACGAGAAACAAGCACCGGTCAAACCGGGATTAATTCTTTTTTTTCTGCTACACTTAACAGCAGTGATCTTGATTAAACGGCTACCTTTTGAGAGGAAAAATCCATGCTGTCTTTCTTTAAAAAACTGGGCAAACTGCCCGTCCTCCTGACTGCTGCCGCCACCGCAATCCTGTTGATGGCATATTTTCAAACCGCTTTTATCCAGCACTTGCCCGAAGATGCACCCGGATATATCGCTTTACAACTTTCCTACACAGCTGAACGGTTCAACGAGGTGCTGGAGCTGTGGGGACCCGAAAACTCGCTGCGCTATCAGCACAGTATGTGGGCCGATTTTCTCTTCCCGATCAGCTATGCCGTCCTGTTTACCGGGCTGCTGGTGCGGATTGGCCGCCAGCACGACCCCGCCCTATTTGTCCAAACTGTGTGGTTTGCTCCAACCCTGGCCGCTTTGCTGGATTATCTTGAAAATATCCTCCACCTGATATTGCTGACGAAAGGCGCTCCCTATTCTCCTCAACTGGTACAGTTCTCTGCAAATATTGCAATGATGAAATGGGTGCTCCTTGGCGGCGTCATTCCGGTCACGCTGCTATGGATCGCTGCGCAAGCGGTCTTCCATTCCCGCAAAACCAAAGAAGAAAAAGCCTTATAATCTATTCAGGCTATTTCTTACCGAAACTGTGAAGAGAGACACCCATGGAAATAAAATCGCCACGTGCAAAGACTTTTGCAAATCATAATCCTGATAATAATGAACAGAAGAATTTTTGGGATGCGCATGAAGAATTATACAAAACCTGCCTGACTGAAATTATGGCAGAAAATTTCATCGAAGCGGAAAGTCAGATCAAAGCCAATCTCCCTGTTAAAACGCCAAACTTTGAACTTTTAGGATTAACGACGCCCAATTTATATATTTCGTACAGGAATAAGCGCGGGTTTTCCTTTTATCTCTTTTTGTGCATGGCTCCCGAGGAGCTGGGGGTAAATATCATTGCGTATGTGGATAACTTTGCTGAAAACTATTATAAAAGATATGCTTTTTATACCCCGCCGGGATCGTCATCTGCCCATAACAAGAATTTTCCCAATCAAATGATTGGCAAAGACCTTGACGCCAGAAAAAAACACCGCGTTCGAAACGATCTGGAGAAACGACTCAGGATCAGCTTGCGCCGTATTCTTTACGGAAGAGAACTGATTAAAGAAATGCACAGGAAGGACCCCCTTCAATCTACCCCTGATTCCTTATGGGGTCTGATCGTCTCAGATTTATTAATAGCCCTGGATATTGTTGGAAAATATTTATTTGTGTGGATCACGCCTGAAGAAATCAGGGAAGACGATATTGATCACGCCATGGAAAGCGTTACAGAAGCCAAAGTAACGGCTGCATTGAGCCATATCCTGGAGAATGGCTTTGAGGAAACAGCCCATCCTGCGATGCCATTGCATTCTCCGTATCGCAGAATACACCAATATATGGCGAAGTATGAGAATCAATTTAAACTTTTGTTACAACAATACAAAACGTTACAAATTGTCATGGGATCCCCCAAAGAACAAAAAGCACACGCTGAACAGCACTATGAACAGCATCTCCTCAAACAATTGGAATCCAGTATTGATTTTTTGATCGACCGAAAACTCAGACAAGACATACAGCCTTAACTTTTTCGGTAATAATTCAGTAACCTCATTTGTAATAAACTTGCAAAATGAGGTTTTTTATTTTGCGGAGAAGGCCAGCGTTTTTTGCTGTACTGTGGTAAACATTTTATCCTCATATATGTATAGAATAGAGTCTTAGTAATCTTAGTAGGGGGTGTGGATACTGTGGATAAGTGCGGACGAAGAGAAAATCACCCCTGTATGTGCGGGAGAGGCGATTTCCGGTCGCCATATATACGGGTAAGAAAGGTTTTTTTTATCCACGATGCTTCTGTGGATAGTCAGGGAGAGAAACAACCTGGCAGGGGAATAATCCCTTTTCAGCAGGGATACCCGGTCAAAAAAAGGGGAAAAAGCGGGTTTTGTCCACAGTTCAGCATGGTTATCCACAGTTATTCGCAGTTTATCCACAGCCATTCGCTACAGACAAGGGTATAAAAATCGTTTTATGGAGGTAATTTTTAAATTACCGGTGATTTTGGGAGGAGAATTTGGGTTAAAGCCCCTGGTTTTCCTGCCAAGCATCCAGGGTTTCTTCGACCATGTCCAGGTAAGCGTCCAGGGCATTCAAACGGTCTTCCATGTGCGCCGGGGTGAGCGCCAGCGTTTCGGCGATCTTGTCCCATGCTTGCAAAGCAGGGGCGCCGGGATGGAGCAAGCCGCGCATGCGGCTCCAGGTTTGCAGGAAGGGCCATAAGGCAGCAGCGGGATTCTCTGTCCACATGGCTTCCATGGCGCGCAGGTAATAGGCCTTGCGGGTGGGGTGCAGGCGGGCAGGAACGTTTTCCGACTGGCTGGCAGAATCAAAAGCGTCTGCCCAGTCAGCCAGCCAGGATTGCCAGGTATCCAGGGAGAGGCTGTCCTGCATAATCAGGTCCTCCAATCCGGCAGCCAGGCCAGGACGCTGGATGGCAGCGGCGCGGGCCGGATATTCCAGCAGGAAGCGGCGCTCGGTGAGCGGGGAACCATTCAGGCAGGCGATGGCATTGGCGGCCCCTTCCAGCGCGCGCAGATATTGCTGCAACTGCTGGGGGCCTTCCCCTACCTGATCGCTGTAAAATGCCAGCCAGATCTGGCGGGCAGCTTCGGCCTGGGGGCGACAGCGTTTGAGGATATTCTCAGGCAGGAAGAACTGGTCAGACACGCCCGCCTGCACAAATTCAAACCAGTGCTGCTGCACATGCAGCACAATCGGATCTTCGCACAGGTAGGAACCCAGCCAGGGATCGTGGCGCAAGGCGCGCGGCTGCTGGAAAAGCTGCTGGTCGTAATGGGCAATATCGAGATGGACTTCATCGGTGAAGCGGACAATTTCACGCGCAATGGGCGGTTCGCTGCGGTGGATGCACATCAAGTCGATGTCGATCGTTCCTCCCAGCAAAGGCGCTTCGCGTAGCATCGATCCGGTCAGGTAAATACATACCAGACTGCGGTCGTTGTAGACCATTTCAGCTACTTTGGCTTTTGCCAGTTTCATCAATGAGGCGCGGGTAATGCGCATGATCTTATCCTGTGAGTGGGCTAGTCATTCTGCCCGGCGATGGGCAATTCGGGCTGGTACGGCGGCAGCGAAAGCGTCTGGCGGATGCGGTTTTCGATCCACACCAGATCATCAGGGTTGCGCACGTAATCCAGCTGGTTGGAATCAATCGTCAAAATCTCGCAGTCTGTTTTGCTGTCTGTGAAGAAGAAATCATCATAAGCCTGATTCAGTTCCTCGATATAGGCAACTTCCATATTACGTTCGTAGGAACGGTCACGCAGGGCAATGCGCTGCATGAGGGTCTCGGTGCTGGCGCGCAGATAAACGATCAAGTCCGGACGGACGATCTTCTCGGCCAGGGCGGCATGCAGGTTCTTATAGGTTTCCAGTTCATCGCCGAAGATATTAATGCTGGCGAAGAGCGCATCTTTGTCGAAGGTGTAGTCAGAGATGATATGTTTGCCCTCGGCCTTCATGGCAGGGATGGATTCCCGCTGTTGTTGATAGCGGCTGAGGAGGAAAAATATCTGGGTCTGAAAGGCATAGCGCTGGCGGTCACTGTAGAAATCACTGAGAAAGGGATTTTCTTCAAATATTTCCAGCGCCAGATGGGCATCAAAGGAATTTTGCAGCATGCGGGCCAGGGTGGTTTTGCCCACACCGATGACCCCTTCAATCACAAAATACATAAGCACTCCCTGAAGTTCCCCTGAACAAATGCAGGAGAGGAATTTGTGTTCTGGATTAAAACTATACCACAAGATGCTGAGGGGAGGGCAGCCCCGTAATCTTAAGAATTTTTAAGGTTAGCGGGGATTGGTCAATCACGGAAGTAGGGCTTAGCGGATCAGTCAATCAGTTTATCCGAATATCAATCGTGAGAAAAAAGAGGACGGTTCTTACGAACCGTCCTGTGCAGCTTTGTTGTAAATTGCTCATTTTTAATGCTTAACTGAAGAGCTGTTGCAGAGTGGGGTCCAACCGTTCCACCCCGGCGTTGCCTGCTGCGCGGCGCAGCAGTTTTAATTCCCGATCATACAAAAAATAAGCGGGGAAAAACTGGTTTTCAAATTTTTCCATCAGTACGTGCTGGTTATCCATGCAGCACGGCTCAGTGATTTCATACTCGACAATTTTGGGTTCTACCATTTCCTTGCTGGTTTCTGCCTCAGATCGTGGGGCATGAATGGCGACCATTTTCAGCCCTTTGGGGCCATATTCCTTGCGCCAGCGCATCAGGTGCGGCATATTATCATGACAGGTATGGCAGGTGGCCGACCAAAAATAGATCAGGGTCGGGTGGCCTTCCAGTTCCTCCCGCTCCGGTTTGGAGCCGACCAGCCATTCTGTCGCGCCGTCCAGATCCGGCATGGGGGATTTCAATCTCAAAGACATGGTTTCCTCCGTCCTAAAGGGTTTTGTCGCCGGGTTTCCAGTCTGCGCTGCACAAGCCGCCGGCCTGCAGCGCCTCGAGCACCCGCAAGGTTTCATCCACGCTGCGCCCGATATTCAGGTTATGCACCACGCTGTATTGCAAGATGCCTTCGGGGTCAATAATGAACAAACCGCGCAGGGCCACGCCTTCGCTTTCTACCAGTACGCCATAATCTTTCGCAACCTGTTTGGTGAAGTCAGAAGCCAGGGGATATTTGACGCCGGCAATGCCGTTGTTTTCAAGCGGGGTGTTGATCCAGGCACGGTGAGAATGAACCGAGTCAGTCGAAATGCCCAAAACATCCGCATCCAGTTCTACAAACTCATCATAGCGATCGGAAAGCGCCAGGATTTCGGTGGGGCAGACAAAGGTGAAGTCCAGCGGATAAAAGAACAGGATCAGCCATTTGCCTTTGTAATCTTTCAAACTGGCGGTTTCTTCCAGTGTTTCCATATTTTTGGTGGTCTTCATCAGGAAATCAGGGGCGGGTTCGCCTACTTTTGCTTTTACAAGATACTCATTCATTTTTATCTCCTTTTAAAAATAGAAGCCTACTAGCTTTATATGATAAATCTTATCATATAAAGCCTATTTAATCAACATTTACTGAATATTCTCATAAGTATCATATTAATATCTGGTTTTGCCCTTTTGGTCAAATAGGCAGGCGGATTTTATCAGCTGATTATTCAAAAACAGGATATTTGGGCCAAACCCTATTCAGTCTTCAGGGATCGGGAAATCAGGAAAAACGGGATTAGTCAATCAGGGATTGAGGAGTCGTTGCAGGATGTGGTCAACCGCTCTGCGGATTGACCGCACCATGGCGGGAAGATGGAAAAATCCCGCAGGGTCTCCCCCTGCGGGATAAGGTGGTTTGTGACCAGACGATTTCTAGTTTTCGGGGATGGGCAGCGCTTCAAGCTGCTCGATCAGGCTTTCCAGATAGTCAAAGCCGCCCTGCCAGAACGAGGCCTCACGCACGTTGATCCCGGCCGCATCGAGGGCATCCATTGGGGCTTTGGAGCCGCCGGTTGTCAGCAGCTGGATATAGCGCGGCTTGAAGCTTTCGCCTTCCGATTTGAACTGCTGATACAGGGCCAGCACCAGCAGCTGCCCGAAGGTGTAGGCATACACGTAGAAGGGCACATTGTAAATGTGGGGGATGGAAACCCATTCCCAGCGGAACTCATCGCCGATCTCAACGGAATCGCCAAACTGCTCTTTCAGGTTTTCCATATAGGCATCGGCCAGCTCATCCACCGAAGCGCCGCTGGCGATCATCTCATGGGCGGTGCGCTCAAACATGGCAAAAAAGGCCTGGCGCAGGATGGTAGCGTAGTTATCATCAATCTGGTTGAAGAGCATATCCTGACGGACTTTCTCGTCGGTTTCCTGCCCGAGCAAGCGATCGACCAGTACCATCTCGCCGAAGGTCGAGGCGGTCTCGGCCAGAGGCAGGCAGGCGTGGGCGGTGAATACACTCAGGTCAGATGCCAGCATGGAGTGGATGGCATGTCCCAGTTCGTGGGCCATGGTGGAGACGTCGTCGGCTTTGCCCTGATAGTTGAGCAGCACCCACGGCGTCAGGTCCGGTACGGCGGTCAGACAGAAAGCCCCGCCGCGTTTTCCTTTGCGTACTTCGGCGTCGAGGTGTGAGTCGGCGAAAACGCGCTCGGCCAGCTCGGCGAAGGTCGGATCAAACTCATTGAAGCATTCCATCACCATATCATGTGCCTGCTGGTAACTGTATTGCTTGTCGGATTCGGCTACCGGGGCATACACATCATAGCGGCGCAGTTTGTCCACGCCCAGCCATTGGGCCTTCAAGCGGAAGAAACGCTGGAAAAGGCTCGCGTTCTTGCGGCACACCTCCAGCAGGGTATCAATGACATCATCGGGCAGGTCATTCGCCATGTTGCGGGGGGTGATGGCGGCAGCGTAACCGCGCAGGTCGATCTGTTCGTTACGCCAGTCGCGCACCAGATTCTGGTAGATCTGGCCGAGGATGGGACTGTCTTCGCCGTAGACCCTGTACAGTTCCTGATAAGCCTGGGCACGCAGTTCGGGGTCATGGTGGCGGGCATACACCATCAATTCGCCGCGGGTGAGTTCTTTTTCTTCGCCATCAATGGTGACCTTGAAGGTGTAGCGGTTGGTGATGGAGGCATACAGGGTGGTCAGGGCAGAAGCGCCGGTGACGTCCTTGATGTTGATGATCTTCTCTTCGGCTTCGCTGAGGGTGTAATCCTTAAAGTGACGGATGGCTTCCAGCCAGTAGGCCAGCTCACCGGAGGCGGCCATCAGCGGTTTGGCAGCTTCTTCGGGCAGGGCTTTCCACCACAGGCTGAAGAACATGGTACGGTTGCTGAGGCCGGCCATGAACTGCTCGATGCGCGCCAGCAAGGAGAGGGCACTCTGGTTCTGGGTATCCTCGGAGAACCACAGCTCAACAAATGCGTATAGCTTATGCGAGGTGTAAGTCAGGGTTTCCAGTTCCTTGAGGATCGCCATGAAGGTTGTTGAGTCGATGCTTTCGCTCAACTGCTCGCGGCGTTTTTCAAAGTCTGTGGTCAGGTTTTCCAGCGTGGCAAAGGTTTCTTCCAGTTCCGGGCTGTCGGGAGCAGGGAAGAGGTCTGCTTTGCTCCAGGTCGTTTGGGGGTACTCTTTTTTTGTTGTCATTTTTCTTTCCGTTGGTTGAATAATATTTGGCGAGTGGTGTTACATTTTAACGACTGAAGTCGTCTAGCGCGCTGTACAATTATGTATGCAACGCAGTCTACTTTTCCGAAGGCGGTTTGGCTGCACCACGAAACTGCTGGCGCAGCACGTCAATGGGCAAACGCTGACCGCTTGCGGCGTGTTCATAATACCAGATTTTCCAGCCGTTGACCGCCCCGCTGCGGATGCCCCTGGCGATTTGATGAATTGAGCCGCGCTTACCCTGGCAGGACAGGGAGCCGTCCGCCATGATCACGGCAGTGATGTCATCCTTGCCATTGAAATAAAGGGTCTGCCCAGGGGCAATCAGGCCATTTTCCACCAGCGCGCCAAAGGGAATCCGCGGCAGGCGGCGCGGAATGGGGGTGTCGAAGATATCATCCCCGGCAGGATTGTCAGGGATGGCCGCGATGCGCTCCCGCGCCAGGGTCACATACTGTGCTTCCTGTTCAATGCCGATCCAGTGCCGTTTCAGTTTGCGGGCTGCGGCGCCGGTCGTGCCGCTGCCAAAAAAGGGATCCAGCACAACTTCACCGGGGTGGGAGGCAGCCAGCAGAACGCGATACAGCAGGGATTCCGGTTTCTGGGTGGAATGGGCGGTTTGCCCATTGACTTTGAGGCGTTCCTTGCCCACGCACAGCTTGAGTTCCCAATCGCTGCGCATTTGCAGGTCATCGTTAAGGGATTTCATCGCATGGTGGTTGAAGGTGTAGCGCGCGCCGCGTTCTTTCTGTGCCCACAGCATGGTCTCGTGGGCATTGGTGAAGCGTACCCCGCGGAAATTGGGCATCGGGTTGGTCTTGATCCACACGATGTCATTCAGGATCCAGAAATTAAGGTCTTGCAGGATGGCACCCACGCGGTAGATATTGTGATAGGAGCCGATCACCCACAGGGTGCCGGTCGGTTTGAGCACCCGCCGGCAGGCGGACAGCCAGTCCCGGGTGAAGCTGTCGTAGGCGGCAAAGTCAGCGAAATGGTCCCAGTCATCTTCGACACCATTCACCCGCGAGCGGTCCGGCCGGCGCAGTTCCTGACTCAGCTGCAAATTGTAGGGCGGGTCGGCAAACACCAGATCGACCGATTCAGCGGGAATCTGGCGCAGGACCTCAACGCAGTCGCCCTGAATGACCTGATCGAGCGGGAGGTTGGGATCGGGGGCAGTGGACATGGATTGATTTTATCACTGTTGGGGTTGAGCCGCGCCCTGAGCTTGTCGAAGGGTACGGCGGGCAACTCCATCCTCGCGAAGCGTTCCCCATTTTTCTTCGAAAAATAAAAATAAGGAAGGCATTTGGTGGTTTTGTTTGTTGTAGCGGGTTCTGAAGATTGTGGTGTAAAGTAATGGATGGAATCTGATCCTGCTTATTGCTCAACCTCTATCCCGGCAAGGATATCCAGGATGCGGGGTTTGCCCTTCATTAAATAATCCTGCCAGGTGGCGTCAATACGCGGCAAGGCGCCAAATTCGACGCGCAGACCGTTGTCCAGCATCACGTGCAGGGTTTCATTATGTGAGTCGAGAGTGTCGCCGCCGCCCATGAATTCAAAGCCTCCGGCGGTGTACTCTTTTCCGGCGATGGAAATGATCTGGCTTTTCTCCTGCGTCTCACCGGCGCCGACGCCGGTGCGTCCGCAGGGGGTGTATTGCCGCTCGAGATTTTCCGGCGAGTTGATCGTGAAATACCCCAAGGCATACAGCACTTCCACGCACAGGGGATCGGGATGCTCTTCGCGAAGCTGGATCATGTACTCGTCGGGCGTCATTCCATCCGGGAGTTCATCGGTGGGGAAGCCCTCAATGCCGTGTACGATGATGTCCGCGGTGGGCGGGAAGCGGAAGGCGTATTTGCCGCCCGGATCCTGGTAGAACTGCCAGTCCGCGCGCGGGTCCTGGCTGGCAGTGTCAGGCTGGTCAACGGTCTGGGCTTCGCCGGTCAGGGTGATGCTGCTGGCCTGAATGCGCGCACCGTTCACATCCGGCACACCGGTGAGCAGTTCGCCGGAGACGTTTACCACCTGGTCCGTGCCGCGCAGGTCAAGTATCTGCTGCAGGACGGCGGGGTCGTTGGAGTGGATTGAGTACCACATGGCATACGAGCCTTTGAGGACAAACACGGTGCTGTCGCCGGAGTTGAACGCGGCGGGGATGAGGATGCCTTGCCAGTTCTCGATTGGTTCGGGGTCGGTGGCGGTGGCACCGACGCGAATGCGCTCGACGACGATCTGGCAGCCGTTGTGATCCTCCACGCCGCACACCAGACTGCCCCAGAAATGGGCGAATTGGCCGGGTTCGGGTTTGTCCCGCAGGGCCAGGACTTGCGCTTCCATGTCCTCATTGGTCCCCATGATGCCCAGCTCGCCCACCGTTTCCGGCGAGAGGACGAGGATGTCTTCATAGCCAACGCCTTCGGGGGCGGAGACGATTTTACCCAGCCATCCAGCGACGGGCACTGGCTCGGCAGCCGGCGCTTCGATCACTTGCGGCTCGGTGGGAATTACGGTTGGGGTTTCTGCTGTTTTGGGTTCGATGGCTTTAGGTGCAAGTTCTTCAGGTGAAATGCTGCACGCGCTGATCAGCAGGCTGATGAGGACGGCTGAGATGAGGGTGATTTTCCATTTGTTCATGTAAATACTCCTTGCTATTCGATCATTCTAACTTTAATACGTTCGCGGAGGGCAAAAAGTTCCAGCGAAATCATTTAAATGTACAATGTAGTAGTACAAGAATAACATCAGAAACGAGGGACATCATGAACTGGATACAAGAATTATTCAACACACTCAAACCCGTGATTGCCATGTGCCATTTGCAGGCCCTGCCCGGTGACCCGGATTATGACCCGCAAAAAAGGGATGAGCTGGGTCGACGACCAGGCGCACACTGACCTGCTCTCCCTGTAAACGGGCGGCGTGGACGCAGTTATGTTCTCCAATGAGCGCAGCCTGCCGTACCTGACCAAAGTTGAACCCGTCACTACGGCGGACATGGCGCGGGTGATCGCTGAGCTGTATGATGATATTGCTATTCCCTTTGGGGTGAACGTCCTTTGGGACCCGGCTGCTTCGCTCGACCTGGCGGCGGCTACGGGGGCAACCTTTGTGCGCGAGATCTTCACCGGCGTGTATGCCAGTGATTTCGGTCTGTGGAACACCAGTTGCGGGGAAGTCATCCGCCATCAGCACGCCATACATGCGGAGGACGTGCGCCTGTTCTTCAATATCCAGCCTGAAGCGGCGCACTATCTGGCCGACCGCGACCTGGCTGATATTGCCCGCTCGACGGTCTTCAATACCCGCCCGGACGCGTTGTGCGTCTCTGGCCTGACTGCCGGCGCCGAGACTTCTTTGCAGGCGCTGCGCATCGTCAAGGAAGCCGTGCCGGACAACCCCGTCTTTGCCAACACAGGTGTGCGCCTGGATAATGTGGCCGATCAGCTCTCCGTGGCGGATGGCTGCATCACCGGCACCACCTTCAAGTGCGATGGCTACATCTGGAATGAGGTGGATGCGGCGCGGGTGAAGGCGTTCATGGAGCGGGTGGATCAAGTGAGGGTTATAGGGAGTAAAATTACAAGATAAGTTTACTCAACTAAAAGTAAATCTCTTAGTGGCACGTGTTTCATAGCATCAGTTAAATAATCTTTAATCTCTGATCGGGGCATATTCACTAATGGATGTTCAAACTGCATTCGCCTAGCTAGTATTTGTGCGACTTCCTGAGGCCAGTAAGCCATACTCATCTGAACAATATCACCATTGATGTTTTGGGCCAATTCACGAATATTGCTTTTTTCCCCGATTCTATCGACAATGACAATCGTTGCCATATACCATGTTGATTGACCGAGTTCAATTTCTCTTTTGAAACGCGAAACTTTGTCTAAAGATATTTCAGTATTACCACGTCCGATGAAACCAATATCAAATCTGGCTCCTTTGCCTGCACCCCACAGTGCGGTGGCATCACTTTCTCGTTCACCGGTTGAAGAAAGCCAGAATTCTTTTTCAAATTCTGTCGGTTGTCCATTCTTGGAAAAATTAAACCCTAATACATGTAATAAAGATCCCAAAACAAGTTTTTCAAAAAGTTTTCCATATAGAGATTTTTCAGATCCGCGTATTGTTGATGTTTGAGCACCTATCATGCCCATCAAATACAACATGAATTGCCAGTTTATTTCAGTAATTTTTTGTTGATTTAGGATGATATCTCCACTCAGGGTTCCGAAGTCAACAATCGTTTTATTTATCGTATCCTCGTAAATTTTTGTGTAGCGTGTACGATATTCTGTGAGCAAAGAAGGATCATCCCTTAATATATTTTGTGTTGCTTTTCCTGTTAATCCTAATACCCATTGAGCTAACCATCTTTCTGCTTTTGAAATCCGCTTTTGTTTCAAAATTTTTTCAGCAAGCTGAGGCATTTGAGTTAAAAAATCTGCATCGATTTGGATACCTCTTAATATCATGGCAACTCCAGCAATATTAAGAGCAGCTAATCTTCTGCGAGTCAATAGTTCTGTTGAATCCCGAAGGTTCTTTCCCATCATAACATCAAGCACAATGTCTTTTGCAGTATCAATACCTATCTTTTGAATGAGCTGTGTGCCGTTTACATCAAGCAAGGCAAGTGCATCATCATCTAATAAATCAAGGAAGTTTGAAATCATTAAATCCTCTATAACAATACGTCAGAAATATCAATTGGAGGGCAATTTATTGTAAGAATATCCTTTGCTTCTCTCCCCAACCAAAGTTTTGCCCGTTTGCGTATCTCATCAATGTACTTCTTTTCTTTTTCAATCAGCATAAACCTTCTTTTTAATTTGCAGGCTGCTTCTCCAACTGTGCCAATTCCTGCAAATGGATCAAGAACAACATCATCAATGAAAGAATAATATTTTATTACCTTCTCAGCGAGTTCAACAGGGAATATTGCTGGATGTTTTTTGTCATGGGCAGGTTGAATATTCCAAATATTTGTGCTTTCATACCCGTCTTCAATTTTTGAATTTTCCACAATTTCTTTGTTTGGATGATTTCTAATATTCCAATCAATAAGCTTTTCGGTATGTTTTCGGTAAACCAGGACATATTCTGTTACTGGAACAGCTTTATATTGTAATGGGTTTCTATCCGCAGCAAACCTGCGCCCACGGCTAGTTGCCCAACCTGCTCCAGCAGGTTTAACCCAAATAATATCGTCAATAAAATCAAAGCCTTCTTCGATAAAAATGCGGTGTATATCAAAAGGTACTGCTATACGTTTGGATGATTCGCTTCTACTAGATCGCCTAATTAATACTGGCGAAATATTCATTACAAAAAAACGGCCCTCATTTAAAGTTCGGTGGCATGAGTTTATTATTTTTCTCATTTTAAGAAGATAATCTTCGTAGGTAATGTAATCTTTATACTCAGGCCGGGCATTATAGTAGGGCGGTGAAGTAAAAACTAAATCCACAGATTCTTCTGGAAAATCTCGTAATACGTCCTCTGCATCTCCAAGTGCTATTGTGTTTCTCAGATTTGACACCTTGTAAGTTATATTATTGGAATTTTCTTTTTTTCGGTTTTTTCTCCTAAGTAATCGAGCTTCCAATATATCAGGAGAGGTGGATTTATCGGACACTATCAGGCTTGTGTATGCGTCAATGACTATTTCGCCAACGCGAGAATTTGAATCAATGCCAATTAATGGGACACGCCAGATATGATACCTGTCATCAATTTCTGGTAAACCTAATTTAATAGCTGATGATAAATCTATTTTATCCAACCAGATATTGGTGATTTTCCGAGCGCTATTTACATTGATAACTCGATATTTTCTTTTTTGTGCAACAGTTTTTGTAATATTTGTCATACACAAATTATACATTATCAGGTGGAAGTGGGTACCAAAGATGCCTTCTATCTTTACAATTTTTAATGACATATGCGATATTTGAATAACATTTCGCATATGAATTCCCCTTCGACTGGCAAAAATTCCGCTCCCGTTGTATACTGATTTCATCTATAATAGAAGTATTCCAAACTGAATTATCTTGTACCGAAAGAGGGCCGCGATGAAAGTTTCCGTCTCACAACAACAACTCGCCCACGGTTTAGGCATTGTTTCCCGCGCCGTGTCTTCTCATAGCACGCTGCAGGTGTTATCCAATATCCTCGTGGCGACCGATGAAGGCCGTTTGCGCCTCTCAGCTACCAACCTGGAACTGGGTATTTCCTGCTGGATTGGTGCACAGATCGAAGAAGAAGGCGCTGTCACCGTCCCGGCCCGCACGTTCAATGACCTGATCGGTACGATGCCCAGTGACGGGGTCAAATTGGCTCTGGACGAACGCACCCAGACTCTGAACGTGGTTTGCGGTTCATCCATTACCGACATCAAAGGCATTGATGCCCAGGAATTCCCGCCTATGCCGGTGCCCAATCTCGAAAACGGGATTGAATTAAATGTGGCTGACTTAAAGGAAATGATCCAGCAGGTAGCTTTTGCCGCTTCAGCGGATGATGCCCGGCCGGTGCTGCAAGGCGTGTCTATGACGGTTGAAGGCAGCGAAATCACCCTGGCGGCTACGGATGGTTTCCGTATCTCCATGCGCCGCGCCAGACTCTCCAGCCCGGTGGCGAAGCCCATGTCGGCTATCATTCCTGCACGAGCTCTGAATGAGCTGGCTCGTGTGGCCTCCGATGGAAAACAAACAGTTCACATGGTCGTTCCTGATGGCCGTGGACAAGTACTCTTCCACCTGGATGACATCGAGCTGGTTTCGCAGTTGATCGACGGCAATTTCCCGGATTACAAAGCCATCATGCCGCAGTCCTTTAAGACCACGACCATCATTTCGACCGCCGCGTTCCTCAAAGCCTGCAAGCAGGCCGAGATCATCGCCCGCGAAGGCAACAATGTGGTGCGCCTGAGCATCACTGCCGGTGAAGACGGGGCGGGTGAAGTCGAAATTTCTGCCCAGTCTGAGGAGACCGGTTCCAGCGAAGTGCAGGTAGATGCCACCGTGACCGGCACCGATCTGATCGTCGCTTTCAATGTGCGCTATCTGCGCGAATTGCTGGATGTGGTCAAGAGCGCCAGCGTGGCCCTCGAAACCAATGCCAGTAACACGCCCGGCATGATGCGCCCGGTAGGCAATGAAGATTTCAAACACGTGATCATGCCCATGCATCTGGGGTAGGGACGTGTCATTGTGAGGCGGGCGTTCACTGCGCCGCACTGCGGCCGCAATGCAGGTGAGCCCGACGCGGCAATCTCCCAGCCAGTTTTGGGTAATGCCACACAGGATGGGATTGCGTCCTTTCGCAATAACATGGACTAGAGATTAATGCGTATAGCTATAACGGTGAAATTTTATTGAGGAATAATGAAAGCGGCTCTCTTTTGATGAAGGGAGCCGTTTTTAATCCCCCTACAGGTGAGAAGATGAAATTTACCACAACTACAACCGACCGCCACCGCCTGCTGAATATCTATCTTTCATTGGCCCAGTACCCAATCCTCAATGGCCGCATTCGCGCGTCCATGCGCAAGGAGCTGTTTGACCGCGGGATCGTGCAGCCCCAGGAGTTTGAGGATGAGGTGCGCCGCATGGCGATCCGTTCCCAGCGGCAGGAAGGCATGGTGGACCCCTTCGGGGAAGAAGAGCAGCACGTGTGGGAATTGCGCAAGGATCATATTCGCAGCCACCTCACTGATCTGGCTTTCAGCCAGCATTTCCCCTTTGAAGATTTTGAAAAGATCGTTTCCAGCACCCTTAGTGAACGCGGATTCAAGAATGATTCGGATTTCCTGCTGGCGATGAATCCTGAGCTGACCCCGCTGGAATACGTCTTGCGCCAGGCCATGTTGATCGAACGCATGCCCCCCGATGAACGCGCCAAGCTGGAGCATCGCCTGGAAGAGTGCAAGGTGGTACTTATCCGCACCCTGATCAGTGACCAGTTGCGCTACATTAATATTGCCAAGGAATGGTTCACCGCCACTGACCTGGCCGACATCCGCCAGCGCAAGGTTGGTTTTGGGCGGATTGGCGGCAAGGCGGCCGGCATGCTGTTGGCAGTGCGTTTGCTCAATCGCGTGTGCACCGAGGATATCCGCTCCTCCATGAAAACGGTTGAGTCCTATTTCATCGGGGCGGATGAATTCTATGCTTTTCTGGAATTGAACAACCTCCTGCACTGGATGGATCAGAAATATAAAAGTGAAGATGATCTGAGGGAAGATTTCCCTGTTATTCAGCAGGCCTTTATGGATGCCGAAATGCCGCCTGGCGTGTACCAGAAACTGTACACCCTGCTGTTGAAGATCGAAGACAAACCCCTCATCGTCCGCTCTTCCAGCCTGCTGGAAGATAATTTTGGCACAGCTTTTGCCGGCAAGTATGAGAGCGTTTTTCTTGCCAACCAGGGAAGTTTCAAGGACAGACTTAAGGCCCTTACCCGCGCCATTGGTGAGGTGTATGCCTCCACCTTCAGTCCGGATGCCTTGCTCTACCGGCGCAGCAAGGGACTTGTGGATTACGACGAGCGTATGGCGGTACTGATCCAGGTGGTGCAGGGAGAGCGCTTTGGCAGGTATTACCTGCCGCATGCGGCGGGGGTAGCCTTCAGCAGGAATCTTTACCGCTGGGCGCCGCAGATCCGCCGCGAAGACGGGGTTGTACGTCTGGTGTGGGGGCTGGGTACGCGCGCCGTAGACCGGGTGGGCAATGACTACCCGCGCCTGATTGCTCTCAGTCATCCGCTGCTGCGGCCCTACAAGGACAGCGCCGAAATTTCCCGTTATTCGCAAAAATATGTTGATCTGATTGATTTGGAAGAAAATGTGTTTAAGACCCTGCCCATTGAGGAAGTGCTCAGTTCCGATTATCCGCCGCTGCGCTATCTGGTGCAGACCGAACAGGATGGCTATTTCTCCTCGCTGCGCAGCAACCTGGTGGATGACCCCAACCGCCTGGTGGTAACCTTTGACGAACTGCTGAAACGCACCCCGTTTGCGGACCGGATGAAGGCCATCCTGCGCATCCTGGAAGATTATTATCGCAGCCCTGTAGACCTTGAATTCACCCTGCATATCCGCCACCCGGAGACCAGCGCTCCCAAATTGTGCATTCAAATTGTGCAGTGCCGCCCGCAGAGCCGTTTGCTCGAGACGCAGAAGGCGCGCATTCCTTCTGATCTGGTGGAGGAAGATATAGCTTTCCTGACCCATTTCATGGTGCCGCCGGGCAAGGTGAATCGCATTGATTACGTCATGTACGTCCCACCAGAGGGCTATTTTGGACTGACCACGATGGAACAGCGCCGCAAATTGAGCAGGGCGATCGGGCAGTTGAATGCCGCCTTAAAGGGACAGCAGTTCATCGTGGTCGGGCCGGGGCGCTGGGGCAGTTCCAACTCGGACCTGGGCGTGCCGATCGGCTACGGAGATATCTACAACGCCCGCGCCCTGGTGGAGCTGGCCGGGCCGGGCATCGGTCCGGCGCCGGAGCCTTCGCTGGGCACGCATTTCTTCCAGGACCTGCTTGAATCACAGATCTATCCTCTGGCGGTCTTGATGGATGACCCTGAATCATTGTTCAATGCAAAATTCTTTAATGAAATGCCGGATCACGCCAGCACCTTCATTGACCTCGACCCGCAGTTGAAAGATGCCCTGCGCCTGATCCGCGTTGGTGATTATCGCAGCGGCCATGCCCTGCGCCTGGTGATGGACGATGAGCACTCCGTTGCCGCAGCCTATTTTGTGAAAGAGGAAGCATAATCAGGCTGCCAAAACCGCGATTTTTGAGGGATAACTTTGATTTATTCCAAATTCCCGAAAAGCGCACTGGTTTCAACCTTTCATTACATTAACAATTATCGATAAATACACTTTTAATGTGGTTCTAATATATAATCATAGGTGGTTGAGAAGCCGCGATGGGTATTGTTTTAAGTTGAAATTATTGTTAGTTTGGTAAATCGCACATTTATCAGGAACGGGTGGTTGTATCGTTTTCTCCTTTATCATCCAGGCCCCGCATGCCTCTCAATCCAGTTGAATAAAGGTTTTTGCAGAAGGGTCTTTTTAGATTTAAATCTACCGGGGCCATAAAAGTTTTAAAATGGAGAAAGAAATGAGACGTTCGGTACAGATTTTCTTGATTGCCAGTGTTTTGATGGGGATGGTTCTTCCCTCGATGATAACACCAGTTCAGGCGCAAACCACGGCCCCGGATGCGGGCATTGCGTTGTCGTCTGACCCCGGCAGTAACACTTTGCCAGATGCGCCTCAATCTTCCGCACAGTTCCGCCCGCTGTTTGTGCCGCTGCCCTCGGTTACAATTGGCACCGGTTCGATAATGCTGGGGGAAAATTTTACCATCACCGCCACGTTTGATAACAATGGGGATACCGGCTATGGCCCCTTCATTGACCTGTACATTCCGCATGTTGGCCCGGATGGTATCTTCCCCGATGAAACAAATTATGACGGCATCCGTCCGGCTTCGGGCAGCAACTATACGGCTACCACCGATACCGGCGAAACCCTGACCGTCGTTACCCTGACCTTTCCGGATGATGGCTCGGGCACGGGCTGTGTGAATCATCCCTGGGGGCTGGACGACTTCGGTGTTTTCCTGCCGGTGTGTGGCAAGGCGGGTGATCAACTGGTCTCGGTTAAGATTCCCTATGGGTCTTTCACCGCCAACCAGCCGCCGGTTACCATTTCCATTCCCGCCACCTTAAGCGCCAACGCCAATCTGGGGGATGCCCTGACCGTGCGCGGTCGGGCGGGTTTCCAGTATGGCCGTACCCCGATGGTGGACTGGTGCTGTACCACTCCCATCGACACGACCATCGTTTCGGACAGCGGCACACCCCTCACTTGGGCGCCATTTTCGGATGTGATCCCTACCATCGTTACCCTGGCTAAAAACACTTCCGAAACCACGATTGCCACTGGCCCCAACAACCCCGCCACTTATACCATCACCGTGAATGTAGCCACGGGGCAGTCCTTCCGCGATATTGATATCAGCGACAGCCTGCCGGACAGTATCGTCTATCTGGGCGGTCTCACCAGCAGCCCGCCCGCCAGCACGGTTTCTGCACCTACGGTGGACGGCCTGCCACACACCGGTGATACCCTGCAATTGCATTATGATGGCCCGGTTACCAGCGATATCACCATTTCCTTCAATTACTATATCCCCGAGTTTGATGCCCTGGGTGTTTCCACCGCTGACCGTTCCAGTGTCAACACGGCCTCGATCGATACGATCACCTGGGACCCTGCCGATGGTTCGGCGCCGGTTACCTTGACCAGTGCCGATATCGGGCCAGACAGCGCCTCTTCCAATGACCGCAGCATTACCCTTGCCAAGAGTAGTTCCATCGCAATCGATAACGGCACCAGCGGCCCCACGCCAGGGGATGTGATCGCTTATACCCTTAATTTTGAAATCTCGGATTATTTTGGTTTTGCCAATCTTTCGCTGGAAGATATTTTGCCGGATGGCCAGCATTACTATAGCGATGCCACTCTGCAGCCCTCCCTGAGGATCGTGCGCGATGGCAGCACCGCAAATTACCCGCTGACGGGTGCGAATGTGAACGTGGCCTGCAATTACAGCGGCGGGCCGGGCGCGGAATGCAATGCGAGCGACCCCGCGGCAAACGATGGTCGTACGACGATTACCTTTGACATCGCCCAAGAGCTGCGTGATCAGGGCGTCAGCGACCAGGTGTTGGGAGACTATGTGGACGATGGCGGGGCGCCGGCCAACGCCACCACCAGCGGTCGGGTGATCTTTTACGCTACGATTGAGGATACCTACACCGATCTCTATCCCGGCGAATCGGTGCGAATGAGCGATTCCCTGACCGATATTGCCTCGATCCGCGGCAACCGCGTGGATGCTGCGACCTGTAACCCGGGTCCCTGCACCATTACGGCCACCGTCAGCGGGCAGAACAGCAGCGCCGGGGTAACCATTGGCCGCGGCGATGTGCAAAAAACGATTGTGGCCCGCAATGGCACAGTGTGTAACAGTTTTAACCCCTGTACGGATGTTAAAGTTTCCGCTGGCGATACGATCACTTACCGGATTAGATATGATTTGCTGACCGGCGACTTTTCGGATCTGAGCCTGACGGATTTCTTGCCCCTGCCCATTTTCCATGCCCAGGACCCGGATGTGGACGGTTCCAGTCTGGTTACCTGGCCAGCCTATGCCGGGGCAGCGTCTGTGCCCGATGCGGGCACGTGGATGCTCGGCCCGGGCGATACGCGCGCTATTAATCCGCTGGATGTGCAGATCTCCCCCTCCACTGCGGATAACTCGATTAAGTTCGTGTTTGGCAGCTATGATGACCCGACCAACGCTCCCAAAACCATAGATCTGCTTTTCACGGCCCGGGTAACCTCGGAGAAGTTTGGGGACGGGCTGCGCATGCGTAACAGCGTCCTGCAGCAGGACTCCAACAGCCCCGGCACTTACTCCACCGAGAATGAGTTCATTGACCTGACCCTGACCGAGCCGATTCTGGTGGGTAACAAGACGGTAGTTTCTACCGATCATGTGGGGGTAACGCCTGCTCCGCCTATTGCCGGCCCGATTGTCTTTAATCCGCCAGGGATGCTGTTGCCCCCCTGGAACACGGCCAGCCCGCTTAATTCTGCTTATCTGGCCGCCAACCCGCTGGGCAGCGGGGTGAACGGGATTGACGGCGGCGACCTGGTCAAATTTGCGATCGTGATCGAAAACCAGGGCTCGGGTTTGAACGGCGCTTTCGATATCACTTTGCGCGACGTTTTACCCGCTGGTTACCAGATCCCCGTGCCGGGTATTGGCCTGGGCGGGTTTAACCTGCAAGTCTACCGCGGCGATGGCACCCCGCTGGATGATGGTACGGGCTCCAATTTGCAATACATGGGCACCAGCGGAACGCCGCTGGACTTCTTCGACCAAGGCATTCGCATCGGGGATCCGCCTCCTTCTGACCCGGAATATGGCAGTGGCGCCTGCCAGGGACATGACGCAACCAATGGCAAGAACGTGATCATTGTTACCTATGACCTGATGGTGCGCCCCGATGTCGCCCCCGGCCAATTGCTGGAGAATAAAGGGGAAATAACCCATTACTCTGGCTCTGAAGGCGGGGAAAATTATGTGGAAGAGCCGATTGAGGACAGCGCCGACAGTGAAATCGCCAGCCCCGCCATGGCCAAGTCCCTGATAGGCACAGAAATTGATAACAGTGTCAACAGCAACACCCAGGCCGTGATCGGCGAGTTGGTGCAGTACCGCCTGACCCTGACCGTGCCGGAAGGCAGCAGCCCGGATA
The DNA here is from genome assembly GCA_964447155.1 of uncultured Anaerolineaceae bacterium. GTDB lineage: Bacteria > Chloroflexota > Anaerolineae > Anaerolineales > Anaerolineaceae > SMBSF63. Next base: position 89,154 of record CAYURM010000002.1, on the reverse strand, counting down.
CCGGGATTGTGGATACGCTGGATGCGGGTCTGGCTTTTGTGCGCCAGGATTCCTTTGTCTTCTCTGACCCGGCCAACATGAGCGCCAGCGGCAGCACCACCCCTGTCATAACCAGTAATGGACAAACCTTGACCTGGTCGCTGGGAACCCTGGTGAACGCGGCCAACAGCAATGATACGCCCGAAACAGTTACCATTGAATATACCGCGGTGGTGCTGAATGTGAATGGCAACCAAAGCGGCACTACGCTGCGTAACAGCGCGGCGATGAGCTGGAGCACGCTAGATGCAGATGGCAACCCGGTAACCGGCTCAGAAGGCCCGGTTTCAGCCGAGGACGTAACCGTGATCGAATCGCTGGTCTCGGTCGGCAAAACGGTCAGCCCCCCCACCACTGACGCCGGTAATCCGGTAACCTATACCATCATCCTGACCAATCCCGCCGGCAGTCAAACAGATGCCTTTGACGTAACCCTGACAGACCCCCTGCCGCGGTGCAGTGCCAGCGGTGCTTCGGCGTTGAATAATCCCACCCTGACCGTTACGGATACGGCGGGTGTGGTGACGGCGGCTAATTTCGCCCTGACCGGCAGCAACGCCGCAGGTTGGACGCTGGCAACCCCCGCCGGAACCAGCTTTGACATGCCCCGCACCAGCCGCGTGATCACCCTTCAGGTCAGCGGCACGCTGGCCTACTGCGTCAGCCCGGCCCAGGTATTCCCCAATACGGCTGCCATCCAATGGAGCAGTCTGGACGGAGAGATCGACAATCGTTCTGCCGAGAACCCCGCCTCTGACGAGCGCCGTGGTTCCGGGGTTGGGCCCGATGATTACAATGCTTCGGCTGCGGTTAATCTAACCGTAACAAATGTGGCAGCCAATAAATATCTCGTGCGTACATCCGAGGCGCACACGGTCGAACCGGTTTCTCCTTTCACTGGCGAAACCCGTGTAGCGATTGGGGAAATCGTGCGCTACCGCCTGGTGGTGCGCCTGCCGGAAGGCACCAGCAATAACTTCCAGCTTGTGGATGCTCTGCCGAATGGACTGGTCTTTTTGAATGACAACACCGCCAAGGCTGCGTTTGTGTCTTCCGGCGCCCCCGGCGGAATTAGCGCAACGGGTGTTCCCGATGCAAATTGTCAACTGACCGGAAGCAGCGCCGATGGGTCTGCGCCGGTCATCCCCGCCGCGTGCCCCCCTCTGGCAGATGCTGCCATCAGCACTTCTGCCACTGCTAATGCTGATACGTATGCCAGTGGTACCGACCCCCGCTTTAAGCTGGGCATCCTGGTCAATAATGACAATGATGACAATGACGAGTACGTGATCGTCGAATTTAATGCCCTGGTGGATAATTTCGGCGGTGCCAACAGTAACGACACCGGTGAAACGCAGATTAACCGGTTCCGGGCATACCAGAACAATGCCAGCGGGACCCTGGCAACCGTAGGTTCTAATTCCAATTCTGTTGCCCATCGGATCATGGAGCCTTCCATTACCAATCTGACCAAGACCGCCAACCCCACTTCGGGGCAGGCCGGGGATACGATCACCTATACCCTGGTATTTTCCAACGCCAATAACCCCTATAACACCACCGCTTTTGAGGTGCATGTTACCGACACTGTGCCGCCTGAAATGACCGCCAATTTGGGCGGCATGAGCGTGGTCAGCAGCCCGGCAGCTTGCGCCACCGGCGTGGACACCACAGCTTCCACGGGCAACACCGTGGATATTACCCTTGCCAGTGTGCCCGCTGGCTGTCAGGTAACCGTAACGTATGATGCCGAAATTCAGTATGTCATCACCGCGAACGAGCAGTTGGACAACACTGCCAACCTGACCTACACCAGCCTGCCCGGCCCCAACGGTACGACCGGCAACCCCACCGGCTCCAGCACCCCCGGCGCCAGCGGCAGCACGACCGGCGAGCGGGATGGCGTCAGCAGCGGCGCCCAGAATGATTATAAAGATACCGACACTGCCTCGGTAACCGCTCCCAATTTCAGCCTGGTCAAGTCGATCGTGGATACATCGGACCCCGCCACGCTGGGCAGCAACCTGACCATTGGGGAAACTGTGCGCTACCGCATGGCCGTAGCCCTGCCTCAGGGTACCTTCCGTGCCACTACCATCACCGACAGCCTGCCCGCCGGATTTACGTATGCCGGAAATGCGAAGCTGTCCTTTGTCGCCGATCAGGATATTACTGAAGCGGCTGACCTGGCTGGCGCCGATAATGATGCCCTGCCGCCTACCTTTGATCTCCCCGCCGGGCGTGTTTCTGTGGTGGGTCAACTGGTTACCATTACCCTGGACGATATCACCAATAACGACCTGGCCACGGACACGGATGAAGAATACTTGTACGTGGAATTTGACGTATTGGTGGCGAATGTACCCGCCAATGCCAATGCAGCCGTTAAAAATAACGCCTTTACCGTTACAGTAACCGGCGCTTCGGCTACTTCCGCGGATGTGCCCGCCACGATTGTGGAACCGATCATCAACACCACCAAAACAGTGGATACCACCAGCGGGGTTGAAGCAGGCGATACCCTGACGTACACCGTGCGCTTCACCAACACTGGCACGGCCCCGGCCTATGACATCACCGCCCAGGACCTCCTGGCCCAGGGCATAAGTTTTGCCGGGCTGGTTACCCCCAACCAATGTACCTATTTTGACGGTTCTGCGTCCGCTCCGGTGGCCGCGGCGGCCGCAGCAGCAGGCGGTGTGCTTACTTTCAGCGGACCAGGTGGCGAATGGGATCTGCCCGTAACTGTCCCGAATGCCTATATTGAATGTGTCTATACAGCTACCGCGCAAACCAGCCTGTACCTGAATGGCCCCCATCTCAATGGAATCGACGCAGACTGGTACTCGCAGGATGCAGGCGGCGGACGCAGCTACGACGACAGCATTTCCCGCCCCGGGGTGGATGGCAATCAGGATACGGCTACCGCGGTCTTTACCGTGGGCGCACCCACCATTGCCAAGGATGATGGGGGGGTTACCCAGGTGGTAATTGGCGATACCATCACCTTCACTCTGACCATCGGTGGCCCGGTGGGTACGCTGCGTGCAGCTGTGGTTACCGATAACCTGCCTGCCGGTCTGATCTACAACAATGACGCTGTGATCGCTGGCTTGCCGGGCGTGGTTCCCACGGTCAGCAGTCCGAATGATGGCTCCGCCCCTGTAACTTTGCAATGGAACTTTGGCGACACCTACAAGAGCGCCGCAGATGCCACGATCACTTATTCAGCCCGTGTGGCGGATGTAACCTCGAATGCTCTGGGGACGAATCTGGTCAACAATGTCTGGCTGGATCATCATTATATGAACGATACACCGGCCCCGCGTCAGACCAGCAGTGCTGCTTCCACGGTAGCCGAGCCGGTCATTTCCACCACCAAGTCGGTAACCCCCGCCAGCGGGATTCAGGCGGGCACCTCCCTCACCTATACCGTGTGCTTCACCAACACTGGCAATGCCACCGCCTTTGATGTAACCGCCGCAGACATCCTGGCGCCAGGGGTAGCCTTTGATGCGCTGACCCCCGCCAACCAGTGCACCTTCTTTAATGGGGTGCTCTCTGCGCCGATTGCCGCGGGAGCATCTGTGGCGGGCGGGGTGGTTACCTTCAGCAACGCGGCCGGGGCGTGGGACATTCCCGCCATGCCCGCAAACGCCTATATTGAATGTGTGTACACGGCCACAGCCCAAAGCAGCTTGTATTTGCATGGCAGTCATGTCAACACGATCGACGCCGACTGGTACTCGCAGGATGCAGGCGGCGGACGCAGTTATGACGACAGCATCGACCGCCCGGGTGTGGATGGCGTGCAAGACACCGCCAGCGCCACGGTTACCTCAACCGGCGCCACGATCAGTAAGAGCGACGGCGGCGTTACCCAGGCCGCGATTGGCGACAAGGTGCATGTTACCCTGACGATTGCCAGCCCGCTGGGTACTTTGCAAGCCGCCAAAGTGGTCGATACCTTGCCAGCCGGGTTGATTTATGACTTCGGCAGCCAGACGGTCTCGGCGGGGATCGGGGCAGCCAGTTTCACCGCCAGCAGCCCGAATGATGGCTCTGCTCCCGTTGTCCTGACCTGGGACTTTGGCACGACTACGGTCGTTTCGGCTGTGCCGGTAACGATTGAATATGACGCGATCGTTGCCAACGTGAACGGCAACGCTGACGGCACCCATCTGGTCAACGATGTGGAATTGACCTATACCAGCCAGAGTGGTACAGCCCGCTCCAGCACGGACAGCGACGATTTCGATCTGGTCGAGCCGGTCTTGAGCATCGATAAAGAAATTTCTTCGATTGATGTAACTCCGGACGGCGGGGATACGGTTACTTACCGGGTAACCCTTGCTCCCACCGCCGCCAGCCATGCCACGGCTTACGACGTCAATTTTGTAGACACTTTGCCCTCTTCGGTCACCCTCCTGCCGGCCTCTGTGAGTGTTACCTTGAACGGCGGTGCGCTGGGGGTAACCAACAATTCCACCCCCGCAGCGATCAACCTGGTAATCGATTCTGTGCCCAATACAGCCGGAAGCAGCGTGGTTATCACCTATAGCGTTACCCTCAACCAGAGTGTTTCGCCTGGCCAATTGATCGCCAACACCGGCGATGTTACCTGGACCTCCACCGCGGGCTTGAACCCCGACGAGCGGGATGGGGCAGACGGCCCCGGCGGCTCCCTGGATGACTATGCTGCTACGGATGGCACTTCCTTCAGTATTGCCGACCCGGCTTTCAGCAAATCGATCGAGCTGACCTCAGCCTTGCACACGATCGACCCCTCCGTGGCAGTGGGCGAGGTGATCACTTTTGCCCTGCGCATTACCCTGCCCGAAGGTACCACCCCCTCCCTCTACATTCCGGATGATCTACCGGCCGGTTTACAGTTCGTGCTCGGCTCAACCGTGGTGGATACGACCGGCTTCGCCGGTACAGTGGGGCCCGTAACCATTACCCCGATTGCGCCTCCGGTGGGCAGCGGGGACGACCTGGAAATTAACATCGGCTCCACCCTCGTAATCGCCAACAATAACGATGCCGACAATTCCTTCACCATTCGTTTCCAGGCCGTAGTGCTGGATGTGGTGGGTAACCAGGATGGCACGGCTCTGGTCAACTCCGCCTACCTGCAAGCGGGAACCACGACCACAGCTGCTTCGACCGCACAGGCCAATGTGATAGAACCGCTCCTGGACATTCAAAAAACTGCCAATCTGGCCAGCCCTGTCCTGGGGGAGACCATTCAGTATACGCTGGTGCTCACCCACGACCCTGCCAGCAATGCCACCGCCTTTGACGTAGTGGTGAGCGATATCCTGGACGCAGTCTTTGTCTCCCCGACCAACCTGGCTGTTGTGCAGGCCCCCGCGGCCTGCGCCACTGGTGTAGATACCAGCAACACTGCCGGTCAACTGGTTGATGTGCGTGTAGCTGTGCTGCCGCAGGGCTGCCAGCTCACAATCACCTTTGACACCGAACTGGCAACGCCCGCCCCGGCCATCGGCACGACCCTGCCCAACACCGCCAGCGTGGTCTGGACATCCCTGCCCGGCCCGGATGCTAACGAGCGCACGGGCGCCGGCGGCGTGGACGACCATCGCGATAGCGATTCGATTGATCTGACCTTTGCCAATATTGATTTGAGCATCAGCAAGGATGACGGGATCACAACCTCCGCCAGCGCCGGCAGCACGATTACCTACACCATCACCTATGGCAACAGCGGATCGCTGGGCGCCACGGGGGTGGTCATCAGTGAGACCGTGCCCGCCCATACCACTTTCAACGCGACTGCCAGCACCCCTGGCTGGACGTGCGCGGACGGAGCCGCGGCGGGAACTGCCTGCACCTTAACCATCCCCAGTGTCGCCGCTGCGGCCAGCGGCCTGACCGTTGACTTTGCGGTGGATGTGGTTGATCCGCTCCCGGCCAACATTACCCTGATCAATAACCATGTGGAGATCACGGATGACGGCACGCACGGCGACGAACCCACCCCGGCGGACAACGAAGACGATACGATTACCACGGTGGATGCCGCCCCCGATATTGCCGTGCAAAAAAGCAACGGCGTGAGCGCGGTAACGCCCGGTTCTTTGCTGGTCTATAACATTCTGGTCAGCAATAACGGTTCGCAAGATGCCACCGGCATCACCGTTACCGAAACGGTACCGGACCACACCACCTTTGTGGCGGCCAGCAGCTCCGCCGGATGGACGGGCTGTGCGGATGGCGCTGCAGCTGGCACGGTTTGCCAATATACCATCGCCACCCTGGATGGCTATACTTCCGCCCCGGCTCTTCAGTTTGCAGTCCGGGTGGACCTCAACCCGCCTGCCGCCATCGTCAGCATTTCCAATACGGTGGAAGCCGTCGATGACGGCACGAACGGGCCGGATACCGACCTCACCAATAACGAAGATGATGATGTGGATGCCCTGGTTACATTGCCCAATGTGGATCTGACCAAGATCATTGCCGCGGATACCCCTGGGGCCAATACGGTAACACCCAATGCGGCCATTGGGGAAGTCTTTACCTATGAAGTGGTATTCAATGTTCCCGCGGGGACAATGGATGATCTGATAATGACCGATGCCCTGGACTCCGGTCTGGCGTTTGTGGGCTGCGACAGCATCGTTTCGGATACTGCACCGAGCAACCTCAGTTATGTGATCGGCGCGGCCCCCCCCTCCACGGATCTTTCGGCGGTGTGTGCTGCAGCGACAGTGCGCGATGTCCCGGATGCGGCGGACCCTGCCTATGCTCCTGACACCAGCCCCGGCCGTGAAATGGTGCTCGATTTTGGCAGCCTGACCAACAGCGGGGCTGCCGAGCATCTCATCATTCGCTATCGCGTGGTTGTGCTGGACGTGGTGGGCAATCGGAATGGCGACAATCTCACCAATACCGCCACATGGACCTGGAATGGTGCCTTGCCGATCCAGGCGGCAGCCGTCCCTGTTCATATTCTGGAACCGGACCTCGGCCTGGAAAAGGAAGTCAGCACGTCTGTGGCGCCCGTGGGCAGCATTGTTACCTATACGCTCACCGTTTCCCAGCTTCCGGGTTCCAGCACGACCGATGCTTTTGACGTGATCCTGACCGATCCCATCCCGGCCGGTTTGACGTATGTTCCCGGTACGCTGCAAATTGTCAGCGGCCCCGCAGGTACTTTTGATGACAGCAACCCGGCCCGACTGATAGTCGAATGGCCCTGGTTCCCGCTGACCACCGCCGGACAGCCCACCACGGCTGTGGTGCAATTCCAGGCGCAGGTGGGTCAGTTCCCCCGCGGCCAGGATACGGTGACGAATGTTGCCAATGTTGCCTGGAGCAGTCTGCCTGGGGATGTTTCTGCCCCGCTTTCTCCGTATAACATCTACGCTCATGAGCGCGATTATGACCCGGCCAGCCCGGCGGATATTTACAGCGTTTCCGCTGCGGTCGATCTTTCCCTGCCGGATGAACTGCCCAAGACCGGTTTTGCACCGGGGCAATTTACCCCGCTCGCGCAACAACCGGAACATCTACGCTACGATTCGATGGGGATGAGTTTGTCGATCCCGTCATTGGGTGTCTGGTCGCAAATTGTTGGCGTGCCCTATGGCACCGATAGTTGGGATCTGACCTGGTTGAACGGGCAGGTGGGCTATCTGGAAGGCACCGCTTTCCCAACCTGGGCCGGGAATACCGGCTTGACGGCCCATGTCTACCGCGCAGATGGGTTGCCAGGACCTTTCATCAATCTGAATCAGTTGGAATGGGGCGACCAGATTATTGTCGAGGCCTTTGGTGAAAAATATATCTATGAAGTGCGTGAAGTGTATTGGACCAGGCCGGCTGATCTGCGCCCGCTGCGCCACGAGACCAAGCCCTGGCTTACCTTGATCACCTGTCAAGGGTACGAAGAATTCAGCAATTCTTACCGCTGGCGCACGATTGTGCGCGCGGTTCAGGTGAGCATTGCCCCTGAATAGGCTGATTGAAAGATAAATCACAACCTCCCGCAGTTTTTTTACTGCGGGAGGTATTTTTTAAGGGCGAACAGTTAAAGGATGCTTATCATCAAGATACAAAACATGCGCTGAAAAGTTTTTCCCTGGCAGTTTTGCGAGATTTATGTTTAAGCACGGCAAGCCGCTGCTTCCTCGACCTGCCTGATTAAATTAATAGACCATTAAATTATGATGATAATTTCATTAAATAGGGTATCATATCTATGTGTAAATCCTTACATGATCATTTTATTGGGTCTAAAGACTATTTTTCTGCGTTTTTAATTGAATACATCATTTTTTATCAGGAAGCAAGGATCCAGCCGCCACGTATTGGTCGCTATGATCTCCTCACCGTTGCGGGGATCATTGCGGTTGGGGAGCTACTAGCGAAACCGGCCTTTTGGGCTGGTTTTTGTGTTTTAACAGCGTAATTTTTGTCTTACAAGGGAGAGAAATGAAGAAGATGCGAAATGTACAACGCCGCATAATTAAGAAACTGTATTTTCTGGTCGTCATGGCGGTCGCTTTGGCTCTGGTGACCCCCGCTGCCGCCGCACCCTTGCCGCGTCCGGTAACCGATCAGGCCACCGGTCTGCTGGCGACGCATTTTGGCGTCACCCTGTCCCTTTTGCCGCCCCATGATGGCGGCTCCTATAATTCTTTTGACTGGGACAGCTTTCAACCTACCCTCAATACCGGCACGGTCGATTTCACCGAAGGGGACTGGTATGGCAACTGGAGTGAGACTGATCCCGATGATCATTCGACGATCCAGCATCCTTCCACGGCGGGTACCCCGGATCAGGACTGGTATCCCTCAGGTGGGGAATGGTACGACGTGGAAGCGATGTATTTCGATAATGATGCCAATAATATCTATGTCGCCATCGTGACTTCTGTGCCTTTTATCGTCGCCAACCCGGATTTTGGCACCATCGCCGGAGTCAACGCCACCGAAGTGGGTGTGGGCGACAATCGCTGGGGAAACACTGGAGACCCTCGCCTGTGGGTGCGCCCTGGCGATCTGGCGCTCAGTCTGTTTGCTGGCACAGCCCGCACGGAACGCTACGGCCCCTGGCATTATAACTACGCCCTTGATCTGGTACACGAGGATCGCAATTCCGATCAAGGCCATCCCCTGGGCTGGGGTTCGGTGGAAATGCGCGACACCAATCTTGGCGCGGGCTTCTACGAAACCAATTATGACGCTGGCGGCAGTGATATCACCGGTGTTGCCGGCTTTGACTGGTATGCCTCCACCAGTGGATCTGGACGTGTGCCTGCCGGTTGGGAACACACCAACTTTGATCCGGCCAGCCCGGATGTCGGCCTGGCAAACTACCTCGGCGCGGCCACTTATGTGGACTATTATGAGTACGTCTTCCCTGGCGGCGAGCTGGAGAATAACGCCCGCACCTATGTGATCGAAGCCACCATCCCGCGCAGCCTGTTTGGCGCCAATAACCCCGCCAGCGGGGATTCGGTTGGTATCCGCTGGGTGGAAGGCTGCCGCAATGACGGCAACAATACGGATCGGGTGCTTTCCCTGGTCGGCGATATTGACGACCCCTTCTTCTCAAAGAGCCTTGACGGTACCAATCAGAATTTCACCCCCGGGCTGGATGTCGCCATTGGGGAAATCATTTCCTATCAGATCAATGTGCGCGTGCCCGGGACAAGTATACTGAATGACCTGACCATTACCGACACCTTAAGCCCTGGACTGGCTTTTGTGGATTGTGGCAGCATTAATGACCCTGGCACTGGAATTGTAGTGGAGCCAAACCTGGTCAGCAATCTGCCGACTGGCTTTACCTGTAACCCGGATGAAACGGTTCCCACCGGAGGCAACCCGGCTGTCTTTTCTTTGGGATCAGGGGATGAAAATGAAGGCCGCCAGATTGTGTGGCGGCTCGGTAATGTGATGAATCCAGATCCGGTGGAAAGAACCATTACCATTTATTACCGCGCTGTGGTGCTGGATAGTCTGGATAACGTGCGCGGCGTAAACACCTTGCGGAATCAGGCTGTGATTACCTGGAATGTGAATGACTCCGAGACCGTTACCACGCCCGCATTGACGATTGTTGAACCCTGGTTTGATTTGGTCAAAACGGTGAATCAGTCTGTGGTCAATCCTGGTGACATCGTGACTTTCCAGTTGACCTTTGAGCATGATGGGACCAGCAATACCAATGCCTACGATTTTTATCTGGAAGACATGGTGCCGGACGGTCTCACCTATGTGCCTAATTCCCTCGATGTCATTCAGGGCGTGCCCTCGACCAGCGAAAACCAGAATGCAGGAGTTTCCAATCTTTTGCCTGGCGTGAGCGGTGATCCGCTGCTGCGCGCGGACTGGAACCAGATCCTTCTGGGTGCTGCTACGACAGTTGTCGAGTTTCAGGCCACCCTGGATGCCGGTACCACTGCCGTGACCAACAGCACCGCTGCGGCATGGACCAGCCTGCCGGGTGATGTTTCTGCCCCGCAGTCGGCCTTTAATGTCCTCTCCCATGAGCGCAATTATGACCCCGGCTCCAATATTGATATTTACACTGTTAATGACAGCATCACGATTGGTGCCCCCGCCGGAACGGGCGGGGCAGCAGGCGGGCTTGTGGCCCCGGCTGCCGGCTTCGCTCCCGGAGGAATGACCCTGCTGCCGGCGCAGCCTCTCGCACAGCAGTATGCTGCGATGGGCAATGTATGGCTGGATGTTCCGTCCATTGATGTGCAGGCCTCGATTTTGGGCATTCCCCGGTCAGGCGATACCTGGGATCTCACCTGGTTGAAGGGCGAGCTGGGTTATTTGCAGGGCAGCGCTTTTCCCGGCTGGCAGGGCAATACCGCCCTGACGGGCCACCTTACCCTGGCCGATGGCAAGCCTGGTCCGTTTGCTGACCTGCATGCTTTGCAGATCGGCGACGAGATCACCCTGCATACCTGGGGGGACGAAGTGACCTACAAAGTACGCGAAGTGGGTTATCGGGTGGATGCATCTGATGAGGAAACCTTCCAGCATGAAGACACAGACTGGCTGACCCTGATCACCTGTCAGAGCTATGACAGCCTGGCGCGCAATTACCGCTGGCGGGTCGTCGTGCGTGCAGAGCGCATCGACTAACCGCTATTCCGTTGAGGGGAGCCGCCCACGCTGCGACGAAACAGCGTGGGTGTTTTCAATTTCTGTGTCCCTTCCTTACCAACCTACCTGTAAAATTTCCCTGCTGTCCCGCGGTCATCGCCAGCCAGGAGCACTCAAGTTTTGAAGAATCGTCAGATTCCATCTTATAATTCTTGTAACTGCCCCGACTGTTATTGCGGACATGGTACCCTGCCTGAGTAGTTGTAAATTCTTAATCGGCATCCCTGTTGCAGGATGATAAGGAGAATCCCGATGATATCCGTTCCCCAACGCAAAAACCTGATCCGTGCTGTTCTCAACCATGAACCATTTGATCTGCTGATCGAGAATGTACAGGTCGTGGATGTCTACACCGGACGCATTAGCCCCGGCACGCTGGGCATCAAGGATGGCCGTATCGTCCATCCCGACGCCAAAGGATACACCGCCAAAGCGACCTTTGACGGGCGCGGCTGCTACGCCATGCCCGGTTTTATGGACAGCCATGTCCATCTTGATTCCACCCTGCTGACTCCCGAGAATCTGGCCGGGATGATCGTTCCCCACGGCACAACCGTCATGTTGGCTGACCCGATGGAGATTGCCAATGTGGCCGGCATCGAAGGCTTGCGGGCTTTGCTGCCAGGGGCAGACCAGGTGCCCTATCACATCCTGCTGGAAGTGTGTTCGCGCGTGCCCACCGCCCCCGGCCTGGAAACCACCGGCGGCGAACTGCGCCTGGCTGAAGTGCAGGAAATCCTCACCTGGGAGAACAGCATCAGCCTCGGCGAACTCGACCCCTCCAAAGTGCTTGGCATGCTGGATGAATACCTGGGTAAGGTCGAAGCCGCCCATGCCTTGAACAAGATCGCCAACGGCCATGCCGCCGGCCTGTCCGGGGATGAGCTGGTGGCCTATGCCAATGGCGGCCTGGCCGATGACCACGAATGTGTCGATTACGAGGACGCCATCGCCCGCCTCAAGCTGGGACTGGCCGTGCTGGTGCGCGAAGGTTCCACCGAACGCAATCTGGAATTGATCCTCGGCAAGGCGATGGAAGAAGGGCTGAACACCCGTCACTTCATGTTCTGCACCGATGATAAACACCCTGATGATATTGAAGCTGAAGGGCATATCGATTACATGGTCAACAAAGCCATTGCCCTGGGCGTGCCGCCGGTCGAAGCCATCCAGATGGCCTCCCTCAACACGGCTCAGCACTTCCGCATGGAAGACCGTTTCGGCAGCCTGACCCCCGGACGTTGGGCGGACGTGATCCTTTCTGAATCCCTGGAGAAGATCATCCCCGTTGAGGTGTTTGTGCGCGGCGAGCATGTTGCCAGCCAGGGCAGGCTCACCCGGCCCATCCCGGTTATTCAATACCCCGAATGGGTGCGTCACACGGTTAAACTGACCAACGGGCGCAAAGCAGACGATTTCATCCTCAAGGCCGAAGGCGACCAGGCGGATGTACACGTCATCGAACTCTACCCGGACCAGATCATCAACCGGCCGGGCAAGGCCAGCCTGCCGGTGGTAGATGGCGCTGTGCAAACCGACCCCGCCCGCGACCTGCTCAAGCTGGCCGTGGTCGAGCGCTACGGCAAGAACGGCAACATCGGTGTCACCTTTGTGCAGGGCTTCGGCATGCGGAACGGTGCCATTGCTTCCTCGGTCGCGCATGACCATCACAACATCGTCGTCACCGGCACCAACGATGCCGACATGGCCGCCTGCGTTGCCGCGATTGAAGATATGCAGGGCGGGCTGGCTGTGGCTGCCAATGGCAAAGTCCTTGGCCGTCTGCCGCTGCCCATCGGCGGCCTGTTGAGCGAGCGGCCCGCTGCCGAGGTAATCAAGGTGTTGGAAGAGATGACCGCCGTCTATCACGAGTTGGGCGGCACCATGCCGGCGCCCTTTATGAGTATCTCGTTCATCTCCTTGCCTACCGTCCCCGAATTGGGGTTGACCGATATGGGTCTGGTAGATGTGCGCAAACATGCGTTGATCAGCCCGTTTTGTTGAGGGTGCGTTGGTAACGCACCAGTACCCCCTCGGTTTGAATGGCCCCGAATCGCAGCTTGGCGATGGGTTTGGAGACGACGGTTAATACACACTTCCCTGTAGGGTGCGTTCGCAGTTGAACGCACCAGCAACCACCCCCGGTTTTGAATGGTACCGAATTGGAGCTTCCTGATAGGTGCGTTGCGAATATCATGCTCGACAGGGTAAAGCACGCTAACATACCCTGCGCGAGATGGGTTTTGTAGGCACAGGATAAGCAACTGATGTAAAATAGATTTATGCCTGAATATCGCCGTTTGAAAATTGTCGGGGGGACCTATTTCTTCACGGTTGTAACCAACAACCGTATTCCCATCCTTGCCGCCAAAGAATCTCGTTCGATTTTGAGATATGCCTGGAAAGACGTTCAAAAGAGATTCCCTTTCACAACGGACGCAATTTGCCTGTTACCCGATCATATTCATTGTATTTGGACATTGCCAGAAGGTGATGCAAACTTTTCAGTACGTTGGAAAGAAATCAAACGCTTATTTTCCAAAACATATCAGATCCAGTTGAAAGTAATGGCCTCGAATAATGAATCGCGGAAAGCGAGAAAAGAAACCGCGATTTGGCAGCGCCGGTTTTGGGAACATGCTATCCGGGATGAGGATGATTTGCACAGTCATTTTGATTATATTCACTTCAATCCAGTCCATCATGGTTTTGTACAAAATGTGCGAGATTGGCCATGGTCCAGTTTTCACCGATTTGTACAGGAAGGATTGTATGAACCACATTGGGGTAGTGATATAGAATTCCTCGAAGATTTTTATTTTGGCGAGTAGCGCTCATATTCCAAGGGTGCGTTGGTAACGTGCCAACAACCACCTCTGGATTTCACTGACTTCGAATTGAGCCTAGCTCTTGGTGCGTTGCCGCATGCGCGGCGAACGCACCCTACGCGAGATGATTTTGGAGGCGACAGTTAATACGCACTCCCATGTAGGGTGCGTTTGCAGTTGAACGCACCAGTACCCCCTCGGTTTGAATGGCCCCGAATCGCAGCTTGGCGATGGGTGCGTTGCCGCTTCCCTGCTTGGCAGGGATTTCGTCCGCGGCGAACGCACTCTACGCGAGATGATTTTGGAGGCGACGGTTAATACATACTTCCCTGTAGGGTGCGTTCGCAGTTGAACGCACCAGCAACCACCCCCGGTTTTGAATGGTACCGAATTGGAGCTTGGCGATGGGTGCGTTGCCGCTTCCCTGCTTGGCAGGGATTTCGTCCGCGGCGAACGCACCCTACGCGAGATGGGTTTGGAGGCGATGGTTAATACGCAGAATATTCTAAATTGGATAATCATCCATCTTGTTTCTCAACCCATTATTCTGTATATTGAATACAGGAGGGAATTTAGCCGTCTGTTAGCGGGAAAACCGGAGTTGGTTTTTCCGAAAGGAGGGTGTCAACATGCCCACCATTACTATTTCCAGGGAATTGGGCAGTCAAGGCCGGCAGATTGCCGAAAATACCGCCCAGGCGTTGGGCTATCATTTTATGGACAAGCGCGCCATCGGTGAGGTGATGAAGGAGTACGGACTGGTGGAATTTCACGATGAGTATGAAATTGCCCCCAGCTTTTGGGATATCTTCGACGCACACCGCATGGAACGCCGCGCAGACATGATCAATATGCTGAACAAGGTCATCCTCGCTCTGGCCCAGCATGGCAATATGGTCATTTTGGGACGAGCCGGTTTTGCGGTGCTGCGTGATTATGCCGATGTGCTCAACGTGCGTATTCAGGCCCAGCAGGAACAGCGGATCGCCTTCGTCATGGCGGATGAAAATATCACCGGCCTGGAACAAGCGAAAACCTATATCAGAGACAATGATCAAAACCGCACGTCTTTCATTGAATCTTTTTATGGTGTCAAGTGGGATCAGGCTTCGGCTTTCGATCTGGTGATCAATACCAGTAAGATCAGCCCGGAAATGGTCACGAATTTCCTGATTGCTGCTGCCAGAAAGCTGGAAAAGAAACAAAAGCCCAGTGTCAGAGTCACCGCAAGCATCCCGGTGGATCCGGTGGTCTATTCATCCATTTGCAAAGCATTGAAGTGCAGTGCTTCACATGAGAAATAGGGTAAGACCCAATATAAAATTCCTGCTCAAAGGAACCCTATGCCCATTCAATTCAAGTTCTGCCAGAACCCTTTGCCGCATGCCGCTTTGACCCGCACTGGAGTTTTTAAATCGGGCTTTTCAGAGAAATTTTTTGGAAGGCCCGATTTTTAAATCTTTACACAATCTTTAACTTCGCTTTATGCTGGCTTCAAACGCGCCGGCTATACTCATCCTTAAAGATAAAATCTGTTTCGGCAGATGGACTTCTATTATTTGGAGGCTATGATGAGTAAAGCAGTAAAAATCACTTTGATCGTGCTTGGTGTGCTTGTGATCGGCGCAGGGATTGTGATGGGCGGTTTCGTGTTTAGATACGCCCGTTTTAACACAGGTAATTTTGGCCCCGGGAGCATGATGAGTAATAACCGCTGGAACAATAATGCTTTTGGCCCCGGCAGGATAGTGGACAATGGCCGTTGGAATGACAGCATCATACCAAACTGTGAGCGTGAGGACTTTGGCCCGAGATCATTTGGCAGAATGAATGGAAACAGGCCTTATGGTTCCGAGGATGGCTGTGGTTTTAACCAGAGACGCCCCGGTCGAATGGGCAGCATCTCTTCCGGGATGCACGGGATGGGCGGCCTTTCATCCAGCGGCCTGGTCAATCAGGAACCCCTGACCCTGACCCAGGCACAGGATGCCGTGGAAGCATATATTGCCACGCTGGGCAATAACGACCTGGAATTGGCCGAGGTGATGATCTTTGATAACCATGCCTACGCTGAAATCGTTGAAAAGAGCACCGGCATCGGCGCGATGGAAGTGCTGGTGGATCCCGTCAGCCTGAAGGTTGTCCCCGAATATGGCCCGAACATGATGTGGAATCTCAAATACGGCATGATGGCGCAGCGTGGCTCGATGGGCCGCGGGATGATGGGTGGATATTGGGATCAGGATGCAAACCCGAATGCCTCGGCTGATATGGACCTCACCCCGGAACAGGCGGTCGTCAGCGCACAGGATTACCTGGACAGGACCCTGCCCGGCACCGCGGTGGAGGATCACGCCGATCCTTTCTATGGCTACTACACCCTGCACGTGACCCGTGACGGCGAAGTTGTGGGCATGTTGAGCGTCAACGGTTTTAGCGGAGATGTCTTCCTGCACACCTGGCACGGTGATTTCATCGAGATGAGCGAAGCAGAATAGCTTCTCCGGAACGATGGCTTGAGAATCACGCCACCCGCAAATCTGATTTGCGGGTGGTTTTAAATACACTGCATTATATCCCCCCTGGTAAAAGATAGGAATACCAGCGATTTTTTGATAAGATGGTATTGAACAGGAGAAGGGAGACGGCGTGCCAAAAACAAAGATATTAGTGATCGACGACGAACCGGGTATTCTCAATCTGGTTAAAGCCTATCTGGAACCGGAAGGTTACCAGGTCTACACTGCCGAAAGTGGCCCGGCTGGCTTGCAGGCCGCCCGCAGCTTTAAACCAGACCTGCTTGTGCTGGATATCATGCTGCCGGGCATGGATGGCATTGAACTGCTTTCCAAATTGCGCCGCGAGTCGGATGTGTATGTCATCCTTCTGACTGCCAAAACGGAAGAGACGGACAAGATCGTCGGGTTGTCGATCGGCGCGGATGATTATGTCACCAAGCCTTTCAGCCCGCGGGAGCTGGTGGCGCGCATCAAGGCCGCCTTGCGCCGTTCGCAAGGCGGTGCTGGCTCATCCGAGAACACCTTGTTCGCTTTCAGGCACCTGCGCCTGGATACGGGCAGTCGTAAGGCCTGGATGGATGACAGCCTGGTGGAATTGACCGCCATCGAATTTGATCTGCTGCGCGCGCTGGCTGAAAACCACGGCATGGTACTCAGCCGCGAACAGCTCCTCGAAAAAGTGTGGGGCTATGACTATTTCGGCGAAATGCGCGTGGTTGACGTGCATATTGGTCACATCCGCCAGAAACTGGGGGATGAAACCCTCATCTCCACCATTCGCGGGGTGGGCTACCGCTTTGAAGACGAGGTATTACAATGATCGCCTTTATCCGCCGCCATTTGGGGTTGAAAATTTTCCTTTCCTACCTGCTGGTTATCCTGGCCGCCGGGATAGTTCTGGCGGTGACCCTTCGTTTTTCCCTCCCCACTTCTTTTAACCGGCACATGATGGGCATGCGCCACACAATGATGGGCGGCACCCCCAGGATAACGGATCCAGATTTGTTTGTCAATTTTCAGGCGGGCGCCAGCGAAGCGCTGGGCGTTGCCGGTTTGACTGCTTTGGGGATTGCCCTGCTGGTCAGTGTCTTTGTCACCCGCATGGTGGTTGCCCCGGTGCGTGGAATGATGCAAGCCAGTCAGCGCATTGCTGAAGGGCGGTATGATGAGCGGGTTGATGTCAACGGGAAACTCGCCAGCGGCGAAGTCGATGAGCTGGCCCAACTGGCATTAAGCTTTAACCGTATGGCTGACACCCTGGAACAGACCGAAGCCATGCGCCGCCAGTTGATCGGTGACGTAGCGCATGAATTACGCACCCCGCTGACCACCATTGAGGGGTATATGGAAGGCCTGATTGACGGGGTGCTTCCTGCCAATGCAGCCACCTACCAGGAGGTGCATCGTGAAGCCGACCGGTTGAAGCGTCTGGTGAATGACTTGCAGGAACTCAGCCGGGTGGAAGCCAAAGCCTACGAACTGCACCCGCAGCCTGTCTCCGTCGCTGCGCTGGTCGAAACCCTGGTGAAACGTCTTGCAATGCAGTTTGCTGATAAAGGCGTGGCCCTCGAGATCGACCTGCCCGACGGCCTGCCTCAGGTCAATGTGGATGAAGATCGCATTGGGCAGGTGCTGCTCAACCTGACCGGCAACGCCCTCCAGTATACGCCTGAGGGCGGGCAGGTGATCCTCTCGGCCCGGGTGATTGAGCAAGAAGTCCAGATCAGCGTAGCCGACACCGGCAGCGGTATTCCGGTTGAGCACCTGCCGCATGTTTTCACCCGTTTTTATCGAGTCGACAAGTCGCGCTCGCGGGCATGGGGCGGCAGCGGCATTGGCCTGACGATTGCCAAACACCTGGTGGAAGCGCATGGGGGCAGCATCCAGGTTAAAAGCGAAGGGATGGGGCAAGGTTCTACCTTCACCTTCACGCTGCCGACCAAATAGTTGAGAAAACGGCAGGGGCGAGGCATGCCTCGCCCATTTTCCGTTAAAACAGAACACCCCGTAAATTTCAGAAACTGAGTCAGGGCAAACATTCCCCGTATAGAACTTTTTGCCTGCATTCCGCCCACCTTTACCAAATCTTTATCATCACTTCAATAATGCTTTACGTTACCTTGCTATGATAGATGTATCAAAGCAGGATGAATTACAGCGCAATCTATTTGACGATTGAAGGAGTAAAAAATGATGGGTTATGGGTATTTTGGACATGGCAGTACCTTTGGCATTACTGCAATGATCTTCCGCGGAATATTTTTACTGGCTGTATTGGTTGGACTGGTTCTGTTGGTTGTCTGGCTGGTACGGCGCGTCTCAGGCAGCAAGCACGCTTTGCCGGTTAGTGGTAATTCGGTGACTGCACAGCCCTCCGCCCGCGAGATTTTGCAGACACGCTACGCAAGCGGCGAGATTGACCAGGAAGAATATCGCACTATGCTGGCAGTGATCAGCGAGTAAGCACCACCGTTTTATTGGAAGGAGAAAAAGCTTATGTTAATTGTTGGATTATTGTTGATTTTCGGCGCAGTCTTGTTGGTTTCGGGCTTGCTGGGTAAGAATATTTTTGGAAAGAACCAAACCTTGAGCAATCCTTTTCAACAAAATCACAGCGCCCGCGAGATCCTCGCAGAACGATACGCACGCGGAGAGATCACCCGTGAGCAATTCGAACAGATGAAAAATGATATTGGTTGAATGACAGCCTGAACCATTCAAACTGTCAATAAAAAAGCCACCCGCGAGCAATTTGCCGCGGGTGGCTTGATCCATTCACTTAGCTACGAGAAATCGAGAATATCCCCGCGCAGTTCATCCCATTTCAGCGCATCGGCCAGACCCTGCTCAATGGGCAGTTCAGCTTCCCAGCCCAGCAGGGCTTTGGCGCGGTCGGCGTTGGCATACGAACCGGCCACATCACCCGGACGGCGCGGCGCTTCGCGCTTGGGCACCGGTTTGCCATACACCTGTTCGAAAGCTGTCACCAGCTCGCGCACGGTTACCCCGTGACCAGTGCCGAGGTTGATCACCAGATAGTTGTCTTCCGGGCTGCCGGCGCGTTCAAACACAGCATCAAAATTCGAGACGGCCTTGACATGCGCCTGCGCCAGATCCCACACGTGGATGTAATCTCGCACGCCGGTGCCATCTCGGGTCTCCCAGTCTGTGCCGGTGATCTCAAATGCTTCCAGGCGGCCCTGGGCGGCGTCCACCATTTTTCCCAACACGTGGGTGGGGTTTTCCACATGGATCCCCGAACGCATTTGCGGGTCAGCGCCAATCGGGTTGAAATAGCGCAGGGCAATGCCTTTCATCCCATAGGCAATGCAGAAATCACGCAGCACCATTTCCATCATGTACTTGGTGCGTGCATACGGGCTGACCGGGTTGAGCGGTGAGTCTTCGGTGACCATGAAACCGGGCACCACGTCATAAATGGCCGCCGAGGAACTGAACACTACCCGCTTTTGGCCCAGGCGGTTCAACGTGCGGAACAATTCCAGTGATTTGCCGACGTTGTTGAGGTAATAGTCATAGGGCTGAGCAGTCGATTCGGGCACCACGATCAATGCGGCGCAGTGGATGGTGGCATGAATGTCGGGATGCTCTTTAAAAATCGTCTCCAGGGCGATCTCGTTGGCGATGTCAGCCTGGTAGAAGATGCGGTGGCGGGTGAATTCTTCCCGCCCGGTGACCAGCGAATCAAGGATGATGGGCGTGTGGCCGGCATCTTCCAGGGCAGCGCAAATTGTGCTGCCGATATACCCTGCTCCCCCGGTGATTAAAACCTTCATGGTGAGAAGCTCCTGTGATGGATGAAATTTCAGCGTATCTTATTGTAGCCGAAAATAGCAGAAAAGATGCGGCTGTGTATTATCCGATGCGGTTCCTTTCTCTGATAATGCGCGTTATAATAGGCCAGTATGTTTTGGAGGGTTGGGTGAAAATCATCTTTCGTATTATCTCAGGGTTTATCTATCTGGTCGTACTGTTTTTCTGTTTCCTTGCCCTTGTTAAACCAGGGACTGCAATTTTCTATAAAGATTTTCAGATTGAAACAGGCAAAATGCTGACACAATTCGGTTATCAATTGCCAGAGGATTGGCAATTTAGCTTACAAGGAGAGTAAAAAATGTATCTTGATCCAGGAACTGGTAGTGTGGTTCTTCAGGCGCTGTTAGCCGCCTTGTTAGGCCTGGGTGTCTTCGTAAAACTCTTTTGGGGAAAAATCACCGCGATTTTTACAAAAAAGAATGCTGATACCCCCGTGGACGAAACGACTGAGGAGCAAATCTAGATGGGAGAACGAATTTCTTCGTCTTTTCGAGACCCCAGCGGCTTTTTGTTTGTGCGCGAGGGCACCCTCCTGCGGCAGGTGAACAGGATTTACCAGCAGGATTATGATCTTTTGTTTTCCTCCGGGCTTTATGACCAGCTTGCCCGGGAAAATTATCTTGTTCAACATGAGGAAGTCGAAGAAGCTCCCCTGGAACCGGATACGGCTTATAAGGTGATCCGCCCTGAGAAAGTCTCTTTCATTTCCTATCCGTATGAATGGTCTTTCTCACAGTTAAGGGACGCCGCATTGGTAACGCTTGCCATTCAAAAAGAAGCATTAAAAGCCGGAATGACCCTTAAGGATGCAAGTGCCTATAATATCCAGTTTCAGCATGGTTATCCCGTCCTGATTGATAGCCTGAGTTTTACGAAATACGTTGAAGGCACTCCCTGGGTTGCTTATCGACAATTTTGCCAGCATTTTCTGGCGCCGCTGGCTTTGATGAGCAAAACAGATATTCGCTTGAGCCAATTATTGATCAATAATATTGATGGCATCCCGCTGGATCTGTGCAGTCGTTTATTGCCGCGCGCTACCAGGCTAAATTTTGGTCTTCTTACGCATATCCATTTTCACTCCCGGACACAGAGCCGCTATGCTGATACTTCTAAAGCCAACGGCACAGACAGTTCGGCGAAACAACCGACTGTCACCAAAAACGGTTTGTTGGGAATCATTGAGAGCCTGGAAGCAACGATCCGGAAGCTTTCCCTCAAGATCAGCGGCAAGGAATGGGCAGATTATTATTCTGATACCAATTATTCCGAAGAAGCGTTTGAGACAAAAAAGACGATTGTCCATGATCTTGTTCAGACAATTAAACCTCAAACGGTTTTGGATCTGGGGGCCAACACCGGTATTTTCAGCCAGGTGGCAGCCTCAACCCCCGATCGTTTTGTGATTTCAACGGACATTGACCCCGAAGCGGTCGAACTGAATTACCAGCAAATCAAAAAAAGCGGGCAGAAAAATATCTTGCCGCTGGTTCTCGATCTTGTCAATCCGTCACCTGCCATTGGCTGGAACAATCAGGAGCGTGATGCTTTTTATTCCCGCGGGAAAGTTGACGTTGTACTGGCCCTCGCTTTGATCCATCATCTCGCCATCGCCAATAATGTTCCTTTTGCGGATATTGCCAAAACCATGGTGATGCTGGGCGAAAACCTGATCCTGGAGTTTGTGCCAAAGGAAGACAGCCAGGTAAAACGGTTGCTGCGCTCGCGGGATGATATTTTCGATGCTTATCATCTGCCAGGTCTGATTGACGCTTTCTCCCCGCTTTTTGAGTTGCAAAAACAGGTCCCTGTCAGCGGCAGTCAACGCACCATGCTAGTGTTCAAACGCCGGCAGTCCATTTAGCAGGAACATGGATGCCGCTAGATCAAAAAGACTTATTCGTTGCGGCAAGAGAAGAAATGTCCAATCCATCCAAACAGAGCTCATTGAAGAATAAAACAGGTATTTTAAGCGCCATCCCGTTTCATTTGCTGTTTTTTATCACATACCCCGTTTTGAGTTTGTATGCAACCAATATAAACCAAATCCCTGGGTATGCCATCCTCCGTTCGATAATTTTCAGCATGGTTTTGGGTGGGGTTGTCTATCTCGTTAATCTTGCTGTATTGCGAAATGCCTTAAAAGCAGCCCTGATGACCAGTATCGTCATCCTGCTGTTTCATTTTTACGGGCATGTTTATGATGCCTTAAATCAAATGGATATTGCCCGGCATTCCGTGTTGACAGCTTTGTGGCTCGTGATTGGCGGCAGTGCTTTTTTCTTTATTTTCAGGCACAAAGGCCATCCACATCAGGTTACGCAACTCTTCAATATCGTGGGTGGCTTTCTGGTTTTGTTGACTCTTTCACAAATCATTGTTCCAAAAGTGAATTTCAAGGTCCCATCGCCGGGCCACGAAAAAAACGTGACAGCGGTCAATGCCACAACACCAGATGATTGGATCTATCGGAATATCTATTACATCATCGTGGACGCCTATACCAGTGACGATGTGTTGGCCGACAAATTCAATTATGACAACAGTGCATTTATTGAAGACCTTGAAAATCACGGCTTCCGCGTAGTGCGGAATGCCAAAAGCAATTACGACAATACCTTTGAATCCTTGACATCCTCCCTCAATATGGATTATCTGGATCAGTTAGGCTTGCCACCTGAGGTCAAAGATTTTGATAAAAAAATGGAGCTGATTGGCGATCAGTTACCGCACAGCCATGTGCGAAAGATTTTCGAGGATATGGGATACACCACCATCGCATTTCACACCAAGGCGCCCTGGGCGAATCTTGATGATGCAGATATCTACTATCAGGCAGATGAGCGTGTTCCCTATATTGACCGTCTGGACACGTTGAGTTTCCATGACCTCTATTTGAAAACCACCTGGATTCGTTTTCTCTTTGATACGAGTAGAATCCAGCCGATCACCAGCGCACTGAATGCTTCAGTGCTGCTTGGCTGGATAGACCCCAACAATTATGCCGGTTCATTATTGGAAATAACCGATGAAGAGCGGTTTGAAAACATCCGATACATGGAATATAAACAGAATTTGTATAGCCTGGATAATCTGGAAAAAGTTCCTGACATCCCTGGCAGCAAATTTGTGCATGCCCATATCATGGTCACCCATTCTTCTTTTGTGTTTAATCAGGACGGCTCGTACAAAGAAAATGCCGATGAAAGTAATGCGGCGTACGTGGAACAAATCCAATATTTAAATAAAAGATTACTGGAAATCATTGAAACCATACAGGAAAAAGAATCAGTTCCCCCTGTTATCATCATTCAGGCTGATCATGGATATATTCCGGGCGAAGAAAAGGTGGCAATTTTGCATGCCTTGTATTTGCCTGATGGCGGCGTTGAGCGTATCTATCCGGAAATCACTCCGGTCAATACCTTCAGAATCATCCTGAATTCTTATTTCAATTACCAGCTTGAATTATTGCCAGACAGATCTTTTTACAGGGATGTCGATTCGGAAGAGTTGATTGAAGTATTCAACAGCGTGGATTGATTTCTTTTCAAACCTATAACCGTTTTATGCCAGATCTGGCACGGATGATTGTCCATGTAACCGTAAGGGCTTTTCTATTCTTTTTCCGCAGCTAGCATGCGCTGCATTACATTAAAGGCATCCTTCTTTCGCCGGGTTACCGTGAACAGGCCGGAACGGCTGTGATAGGTCGTGGGATTATCAACCAGATTGAAATAATAGGCTTCTTCAATGGGCAGGGATTGCAGGGTCAGCAGGTAGTGCTCCAGACGACGGGCATGATAAGCCTGGGAATATTTTTCAAAGGCAGACGAAGGCCCGCCAAATTCAGAAACAATCAAGGGTTTGTCTGTTAATTGGCGGACGGTATCCACAAGCAGCGGCCAATACTCGCTGGTGTCGTAAAGGTGCAGGTCAACCACGTCATAGCGGGCGTTTTCAATCACGTATTCCACCCGGGCTTCCAGCTCATCCCGTGCGCAGATTGTGCGCTCGATGCGGGCATTGAGGTCTGTGTCGTCCTTCAAATCCAGCGCATCAAAATTCAAAGACATGCCGTTCCTGCACACGCTGACATACACGGGATAAGCTGCTGTCAGCCCGCCCAGTACGACTGGCGTTTCTGGTGAGACCTGCTGCACAATGTCATAAACAATATTCGTGTCGCGCACGAATTCCTCGGCCGTGCCTGGATACCAGGTGAGGTTGTCCCATTCGTTGCCGAACTGCACCTTGTCGATCTTGCCGCGATAGCGCGTCATCAGCGCGGTCACATAGGCGCGGAAGGCAGCCTCGTCCTGAAAAACACAGGTCTCGTTGGCCGAGACTTCGCCGCAGGCCCAGTCCGGGCCGCTGGCGGGAATGGTGAAGAGGATCGAAGCGCCGCTCTCATGCAGGGCGTTGATGCGCTCATCCAGCGGGTCCCAGTAGTATGCCCCCGGCTCGGGCTCGCGGTGCGCCCAGTTGCTGCCGATTCGTACCAGAGTCATATTGAGGGCATCCATCTGTTTGATCGTGAAGGCCAGCCCGGAAGCCGTGCTGATCGGCGGGAAGGAAAGTCCTACCGGCACGGTGATCTGTGTGCCAGTAGGACTGGGAATAGCTTGCTGTTTTGGCGAACAGCCAGATAACAGGAACAGAATCAATACTGCCAAACAGTTTATTTTCTTCATAGGGTCTATTGTACATTCTTCTTGTCTGTCAGACGTATAATAGATGTATTGACATTGAAGAGGCTAAACCATGCCGGAAAATAGAAGAAAACTCCTGAAACTGGCCGCAGTGATCCTGCTGCTGACGCCATATCTGATCTACATCGGGCTGGCGATCTATACGGATCGCGGGCCGGTGGATTACGCGACGTTTATGGACATCGGCGGGCGGCTGCTGTTGGGTGGTGAGGTGTATGGGGAGAATAGCTACTACCCCATGCCGTATGTGATCATCTTTGCGGCATTCGCCTGGCTGCCGCGCGCGGTGAGCCTGGCGTTGTGGCTGCTGGGGCCTGTGCTGGCGGCGCTGTTCATCAGCGGGGGCAACCCGCTGGTGCTGCTGTTTGCACCTGTCTTCGGACATTTCGCCGGCGGGCAGTCGGCGGTGTTTGGCATGCTTGGATTGTGGGGCTATCGTAAACACACGCAGAGCGATAACGCAGCCGGAGGCGTTTGGCTTGGGTTAACCATGCTCAAACCGCAGTTGGGCATCATCCCGTTGGTTTTTGCCGCTGTGCAGTGGTGGAAGGTGCTGCGCACAGAGAAACGCATTCCACGTCAGGCGTGGATGTTTGTCCTCATGACCGCTTTGATCTACCTCCCCGGATTTCTGATTCTGCCGGACTGGCCGGCGCGCTGGCTGAACTCACCGCGTCCGTTGTTCGAGCGTGCTTTATCCGGCTTTGTGCCGCGCACGCTGCTGTATATTTTCCCCGGTCAGACCGGCGCGTATTGGCTCGTGTTGGGCGTCATTGCAGCGCTCCTGTTTTTGGCCGTGTGGTTTTTCGCCCGCAAGCAAATCTCCCTTGACCTGGCGGTGTTGTGGGGCTTTGTGGTCAACCCCCTGGTGCATGACTATGATTTGATTCAGCTAGTGCCTTTGCTGGATACGCCACGGCGCATGTTGGCCGCTGTCCTGCTCTCTCTTCCCGGCTGGCTGGTGATCCTCTTCGCCTATACGAATGACTCGGCCTGGTATGCTTTCACGATCATCGCGCCCGGGATTTTAGCAGCGGTCTTGTGGGAAAGAACAAAGGATAGAAGACGAGAAAGGATAAATCCATGAAAAAGAATTTCCTGACAGTTGCTTTTCTGCTGTTTTTCCTGGCGGGCTGCGGAAGTGGTTCCAGGCTTTCATCCAACGATGTGCTCAGCAGCGTGGTGATGGAAAGCTACGATATCCAGAGCATTGATCTTTCCTACAGCCAGATACTGCCGCCTTACGGCGTAACGGTTAAAACCGGGACGCTGGTGCTCAACCTGATGGTCAGCACTTCAGAGAAGGAAACCGCGGAGCGCTTTACCGATATTCAGAAAGCGATTGACGTCATCACCAAACAGGCCGCCGAGAGCGGCAATATTGCCCTGACTGAAACCTCGATCGTGCAGATCAACAGCAGCTACCAGCGCAAGGATAGCTCGCTGACCCAGGTGCAGAATGTGGATGCCTCCGCCGTGCGGATGAAGCTGAGCATTGACATCAGCCAGCACGGGAATGATTTCATCAAGAGCGTGACGGCGTTCAATGAATTCCTGAATGGGTTGACCCTGGACGATACCATCACGCTAAAAGCCATCTCCCTGGAAGCCGACCTGGGTGATCTGGCTGCGGTACGGCTCCAGATCATTGAACAAATCTACGCAGAAATGAACGCGGTAAAGGATGAGCAGGGCGAGGCGGTGAAGTTCGAGGTGTCTGGCCTGTATGCGCCCTTGCAGAAGATGCAGTTGAATGATCTGGCGTATTA
This sequence comes from uncultured Anaerolineaceae bacterium, assembly GCA_964447155.1. GTDB lineage: Bacteria > Chloroflexota > Anaerolineae > Anaerolineales > Anaerolineaceae > SMBSF63. Next base: position 62,296 of record CAYURM010000002.1, on the reverse strand, counting down.
TCTCTACCTGGAGCCGGTGATCACGATCATTGAGTATTGAGGGCAAAGTGTGACCCTACAAATGATCCTTCTACGAATTTTGATTCAAGAATTGCAATTCCCCCGATTAGCAATTTCATCCAGCGCCTCCGTCTTTTCCTCCCCATCCGGCGTATTTTCAGCAATCCGTCCCCATAACCGACACACCACCGGCGCCATGGAGGGCTGCTCCGCATACGTGGGCGTCATCGCCTGCGCGGTGTAGTCCAGGGCTGCGTCCCAGTCCCCGGCGTGGGCAGCGGCCTCAATGGGCAGCAGCCACTCGGAGGGTGTGCGCGGCGCGGCGCCGGAGGCCACGACGTCGCGGATCAACTGATTGGCTTCGTCCCATTCTCCCTGCTGGCGGGCCAGGTCGGCCTGCTCGAAGGCGAAGCACCAGCCTTCACGGGACGGTTCATCGCCAAAGATGGTTTCTGGCGGGCGGGCGGCTTCACCCTCAGGCACCACATTGATCCACTGTGTGGAGGATAATGCCGCCGCCTTGCGCACAGCTTCCGGCAGGAGGGGGTTGAGCGGATCGAGGTCGGGATCGAGCACGCGCAGGCAGAAGCGGGGATGATAGTACAGACCCACCACCTGCGAGGTATTGCCGTGGAAAGTCGCCACCAGATAGTCATGTTCAATCGGTTGGTTTGGTTCGAAATTCGCCAGCTCCATCTCCTCGCGCAGCTCGGGGAAGTAGTACATGTAGGCCATGTCCTGTGAAGTGCTGCCAGGGGCATAGATGGCGTTCAGGGGGGCGCTGAGCGAGTTGTCGCTGTAGTGCATCGGCGGCTGGTAATTGCCGATCACAGCGGTATGCGGCTCAAGTGCGGGGATGCGCCAGCTCATTTGCCAGAACATGCGCGTGTGGTTGTCCCAGTCCGCGCGGTAATCCAGGGCGATGAGGAATTGCAGGGCAACCCCAAAGCCGACCAGCAGGCCGATCAGTCCTGCCCGCAGCCAGCGCCAGCGCGGCAGCAGGCTGATCAAGGCGGCCACGACCAGGCTGACCCCCAGCATGAAAGACAGGGTGAAGCGGCTGTTGGGGAATGCCAGTGCCAGCGGCAGACCGGTGCCCCAGTAGGGCCAGCCAGCGATGAACATGGCGAACAGGCCGATGCCCAGGGCCTGTAAGGCTGGTTTGCGATCGCCAATCAAGCTATGTAGGGGCGGACGGCGTCCAATTAAAGCTTTGGATAAATATCCGCCCGCCTTATGGCCTTCGGTATAAGACATGCTTGGATAGGGATCTTTCGTTCCAGTCTTTAGTTTTATAAGGAATCCCCCAACCCCCACGGCCACCACCGACACAAGCGCCCAATACCGCATCCAGTTGACGCGTCCCAAATCGGCAGTATCCGGGAAGCGGAGCGCCTTGCCCCATGCGCCGCCGCTGACCAGCCACAGGTCATGCAGCACGGTCCCGGCCAGATGCCGCAGTGTGCCCAAAAAATCTCCGCGCAGCTGCTCCAGCAGCACCGGCGAATAGCTGAATGTCTGGTATTCAAAGAAGAACACCCGCCAGATGACAGGCATGAGGAACAAAGCCAGATAGGGCAGGCTCAATACCAGCGCGCGGCGCCATCTGGGTGTGCTTGTGGTTTCGTCCTGCGCCAGCACGATCCGGATCAGCAGGGGACGCACCAGATCGAGCAGGAAGAAGTATTCCGTGGTCAGAAGATTGGCCAGTGAGGCGGCCAGCGCCAGCCCGGTCAGCAGCCGGAAGCGGGGCAGGTCATCCCGCAGGCGGGCGCGCACGGCCAGCACGGTCAGCAGCAGGGAGGCGAAGAAAAAGCTCTCGGTGAGGAAGTAATGCGCATAGGCGATGGGGATATAGGTCTGGTCAAAACCGGGGTAAACGGCAAACAGCAGGGCCGCCCACACGGCCAGCTCGCGGCGCTCCGGCCATACCGCACGCAGCAGCCCCCACAGGGCCGTGGCGCTGATCCAGCGCCAGGCGAGGCCGAAGAGATGCCACTTCCACGGTACATTGCCTACCAGCGGCAAGGTCATCTGATAGATCCAGGCCAGCACGGGGCGCTTGGTCTCAAAGTACATGGTCAGCCCGGCGGGGCCGAAGGTGTCATAGATCCAGGTGAAGGGCCAGTCGTCCCAGTAGAAGCCGATGTAGGGGATCATCAGGCCGTAGGCGGCGGCGCATACCCCGAGGATCACCACGGGGGTGAGGGCTTCAGGGAACTGGAAGGTTTTGATTTTTGACCAGATGGTTTTCATACAAGTCTTTCAATTATTGTAACGATAGCGCAGGCTGAGCCTGTCAAAGCCGCAGCGGGTCTCGCGATCATACACCCTTCGCCCCCTTCGGGGATAATAACAAGCTCAGGGTGTGGTGCTCTTATCACTCCCACGCGCACTCAAGCTCGGTCTGTACAGCATCCAGGGCATCCTGCTTGCCGGGGCTGGCGGGCATGTCCTCGTCAATCCGGTTCCACAGGCGGCACAGCAGGGGCCGCATCAGGTCGGTGATGTCGTTGGAGGTCCAGGTCAGATCCAGAGCCTGCGGCCAGTTCTCCACGTGGGCAAAGCCCTCAATGAAGACCAGTCGTTCGGCGGGGTCGTTGGGGTAGTCACCCAGGCGGAAGGCTTCCGCACCAAGCTGCGCGACCTGCTCCCAGTTGCCCATTTGGCGCGCCAGGTCGGCTTTCTGGAAGTAGTAACACCAGCGGTGTTCCGGCTCTGACCCAAAGATGGCCGCCGGAGGCCGGGCGGCGTCCGCTTCATCTGCCATCAGAATGATCTGACTAAAGTCTGAATTCTCTGCGGCGGTGCGCATCAGGGCCGGCACCATGATATTATCTGGTTCCAGTTCGGAGTCCAGCACGCGCAAACAGCCCGGCGGATCATAGATCAGGGGCACGATTTGCTCGGTGCTGCCGTTGAAGGTTGCTGCCAGATAACTCTGCTCGATCGGCTGGCCGCTGGCGAAATCTTGCAGGCCGGTTTCGAGGCGGATGGTGGGATAGTAGTACATGAAGGACAGTTCTTCACTGTGGTTGTCTGGTGCAAAGATCCAGTTGACCGGCGCCACGGTAGAGTTATCGGTATTGTGGATGTCCAGCTCGTTGGAGACAAGGGTCGTGCCCGGCTCGAGGGCAGGCATGCGCCAGGTCATCTGCCAGAAGAAGGACTGCTGCACGCCCCAGTCACGGCGGAAGTCATTGGCTACGCGGAATTGAAAGCCAGCCCCCAGGGCGACCAGCACGGCCAGGATGATATGCTTGCTCCAGCGCGGGAGAGGAATCAAGCCCAGCAGACCGGTGATAAAAAAGCACGCGCCGAGCATGAAGGAGATCGAGAAGCGGTCATTGGGGAAGCGCAGGCCGATCTGCAGGCCGGTCAGCCAGAACGGCAGCCCGGCGATGAGCAAGCCTAGAGCGCCAAGCAGGAGGGCATGCCACGCCCAACGTCTGTCATTTGATGGCTTGTTCTCATCCACTCGCTGGCGCAGCAAAAAGATAGCCAGCCCGCCCAGCACGGCCAGAACCACACCGGCATAGAGGGTCATCGTGCTGCGCCCGAACACGGCAGGATCGGGCAGGGTGAAAGCCTCTCCCCAGGCAGCGAAGGTGATCGTCCAGATGTCCTTGAAGACCAGTGCAATGAGCATGCCCAGCGTGCCAAAGAAATCGGCTTTCAGGTTGTCCATCAGAAGGAAGTCGTAATTGGTGTTCTGGTACTGGAAGAAGAACTGCCGCCAGACCAGTACAGCGATGAACAAGCCCAGCCAGGGCAGCCAACGCTTGAAAGCAGTTTTGACGCCCTCCTTGAAGGACTCCGCTTCTCCGGTGAAAGCTGCCCACAGCAAAACAGGGCGCAGCAAGTCCAGCAGGAAGAAATACTCCATGCACAGCAGATTGACCAGCGACAGCACGAGCGATAATCCCGTCCACAGCCATAAACGATTGGTGTCTCTGAGTGCCTTGAGCATCAAAGCCAGCGAGAGCAGGAAGGCGGTCATCACAATGAAGAAATGCCCATACAGGATGGCGATCGGCTGCTGGCGCAGGGCGGGGAAAACGATGAACAGCAGGGCTGCCCACAGGGCCGCTTCCCGGCGGCGCGGCCACAGTTGGCGGACGAAGTACCACAGCGAGACCGAGGCCAGCCAGCGCCATAGCAGGCCAAACACCTGCCACTTCCACGGCTGCGGGCCGATGACAGCGGTGGTGAACCGGTAGATCATCCCCCAGAAGGGGCGGTTGGTGGCAAAGTAACGCGCCAGCCCTTCACTGCCGAGCTGCTTGCCGATGTAGATGAAGGCCCAGTCGTCCCAGTAGAAGCCCAGCCAGGGAATAAGGACGCCATAGGTCAGCCCGGTCACGGCCAGCAGGGCCAGCGGGATGGTGTATTCGGGGAAATGAAAAGTTTTGATGCGGTCAATGTGTTTGGTCATAGGGGTTTCAGGGAATTCTTATCTTCTGCAAAATTAGCAATTGCTGTCATTATGAGGCGGTAGCCGACGACACTTGTGTGCGGTGCAAGTGAGCAATCTCCACGCAAGCGAGGGGGATTGTCACGCCCCTTCGGGGCTCGCAATGACAGCAGCGAGGGGATTTCCCGGCTGGCTGTATTATAACGGAAATTGGGGATGTGGTCTGAGTGGAGGGGGGATACAGGTGATGGATGAAGGCTGAAGTGCGGGAAGAGGCAAATCATCAACTCTCCAATCGGAAAAACCTCCTTGCGCAAAGCCGGTGCCCTGATCACTGAGTACCTGCCCCCTGATTGTCTAATTGCCTGACTTCTTCCTTCCTGTGCAGCATCTCAAAAATGTGGACCGTTATACCGTATAATAGTTTTTGACGATTCATCAGGCGGCTTCCCCGCAGTTTCTTCAAGTCTCATCCAGTCCTTTCCGTTCCCCCACACAGGAGTAAAAAATGAACATCAGGACAAAACAGTATCGCACATGGTTTCAAAACAACCAGTTGCTATGGGGATTGATCCTGGGCTGGCTGCGGGGGCGAGAGTCCAGTCTGGTGGCCCCTTTCCTCGCTCACGGCTTATTTTGGATGATGGGTGCATTTATGGTCATTCCAGGCTGAAAGATGCCTGCCCCGATCTCCGGGCGAACGCCAGCACGGAAAGGGAGTGCCGGTCGAATTCTCTGCACGGCAGCTCTCTGGCAGATCAGCCGCCCGCTTAAAAACCCGATTTCGGACCACAAGAATCTATCCCGCCTTATTTATCCTTTCTGCGGGGTTATTCTTTGACAAGTTCCGGGCAATAAGGGTCACGGAGAAACAGGACAATCCATTTGCGGCCAGTTGGCGTCAAGCAGTATTCTCAAAGCCGCATCTTCTTCCAGCAGAATCAGGGCCTGGGCCGTTGCCAAATCAGGACAGGTAAAAACAATTGCATCGGAACCATTCATTAGAGGCGGCGGCTTTTCATCCAGCGCCAGTTGGCCTTGTAAAAATTCATTTTGCATGCCGATCACACCAAAAACCAAAGCAGGGTTCCCCTTTATCTCACCAGACACATTCACTTCATAACTGGTGTCATCTTGATAATCCAAATAAACCGGGTAGAGCATCCGGCCATAAATCATCTCCAGGGTTCCTTTTTCAACTGCTGCGATCAGAAGGGGTACTTCTTTCTGGTCAAAGGTAGCATTTGGCTTTAAGATATTTTCAATCATCTCTGCTGGAGTATATTCAGGGTATTTTGCAGGGTCGCTGGACATGGCAAGCACAGGCAAAAATCCCAGGAGGATGAATGTCCCAGCAATGACTCCATGCGGCCAGATGTTATTTAATGATCCAGATTCTGCAACGCGAACAAGATTTAATTGAAAGACAGGGACAGCCCCCCATACTTTGACACTCAAAAATTCCAGGGTGTGTGCTATTCCCAGCGCATAGTAGAGGTATATTACCCAATCCGCAGGAACGATATATCTTCCCCCGGATGTGCTTGCAACAGCGGTTGCAAGGAGATAACCAAGCGAGAGGATCAACGGCATCCATCCCGCCAGCCGCCACCGCAGCCAGGATTGAGCAATACCGATGGAGACGAATATCAAATTGATCAATAACAAAACAAGTTGACAGGGCTTCAACTTCCCATCCCACTCGATATCCCAGATTGAGGATACTTCACTCCCCTGAAAAGTATTGTTGATGTCATCAAAGACAGGGGTGACCGAAAGGGTTAACGCCGTAGTGACGAGATTGTGAAAAAAATGACGAACGACAGCGTCGATCACGGGATGGATAATGAGGGCAGATTCGGTATATTCAGCGCCCAGGGATTGCGGATCTGGAGTTGCGTGGATCCCGTTGGCGTTTTCGGAAATTGCCTGTTCCGCTGCTGACGGATCGTAGGCACCAGGCTCTGGAATGGGGGTAGGCTGTTCAATAAGCGGTTGGATGCGGTTCTTTAATACCGCACCACTTAGTGCTGTCATGAAAGGCAATGGTTGACCATAGTGTTGATTGGAATATCCCATCCACGGGGCAATTGTGGCAAAAAACATTGTTATGAACAAAACGCCATTGATTAATAGAATTTTTTTGTTTTTCCATAAGGCAAACCCCGCCAGCAAAAGGATCAGAGGAAAAAATAACCAATTGTTGTGACGGATCAGGACTGCCAGGCCCAACACCCCGCCTGCGGAAAGCGCCCCAAGGGAGTATTTCTCCTTCCGGCTGAACCATCTCCATAAAAACAGGCACAGCAATACCAGTAAGACCGCATTGGGAAATTCGCTCATCATCAGCTTTGGCGTTGAAGTTTTCCAGATTAAAGATTGTGCACGAAAAGCATTGATCTCTTTAAAATTTGCCAACAATGCCGCCAACAACCCGCCCAGCCGATTGTGAAGGCGGGAACCCAGCAGGTAAATCAAGGCTGGGAAAACTGCCAGCAAAGCAGTTTGCATATCGATAATATGGTTGGCGTCCTGTCCGGCAATAAGGTGAAATCCCAACAGCAAAGTTGAATAGAGGGGCTTGTCAACATACCCGGGATCCTTACCAATCCATGCTCTCTGTGCAGCAAGGTCGTAAACCTGCGCATCTGAATTAGGATAATACTGGTTATTGGGAGGGAATGGTCCCGGATTAAAATGATTGAACTGCATTGGCTCCTGCACCCACAGTACAGCGCTGAGTACCCAAATGGTCAAAAAAATCAAAATATCCCCCTTTATTTTGGAGGTTTTTGATTTTAATTTTTTTGTTTTATCCCAATTGCTGAAGAAGATCAATCCTATTCCTGCAAGCCAAACAAAAAATATCTGACCAGCCAAAATGGGAACGCCTGTCTTTTCCCAGAATTCAACTGTAGGCGAAATCCCCCAACGGGTGATTGCGATCAAAATTATTAAGAAAGAGAGAGCGAAAAAGATACCCCCAGACAGGCCAGCCAGTCTGGATTCGCTTTGCTTAAGTTGAAGGCTCCCTTTATTCTTCCGCAGCTGTTCAACCGTCAGGAGGACGAATGTTTGGAAGGAAATCAACAAAAGCCAAACAAAAAAAGGCATCAGTCGTTCATAATATGCAGCGGATATGCCCATGCGGTAAGCAGGTAAAAACAAGGCAATCCACGCACCTGTCGTTGTTAAACCAAAGAAAACAGACAACCGCTTGGAATTGTTTTGGACAAACTGGATCAAAGAGAATGAAAACTTCTTGTTTCTTGTCAAATGATAGATGAAAAACAGGCTGATGATCAATCCGGCGAACAGCACCAGGACAAGCGAAAGCCGCGGCAGGGATGCTCCTGCAAAAACTGCCTTTGCTGGATCTCCTGGAATACGCAAGAGTATCCAGGCGCAGAGAATACTCTCTATGGCAATGAATAGAAATAAGGAGATCAACATGGTTTTCGTGAAAACAGGTCTGTCAAATTCAGTTGAAGGGGTCATTTTTTTGGGGTGCAAGGCTTGACAATTTTTTATCAACAGGTGCGAAATGATCCATCGATTACCTGACTCTCTTAAAAATATGGATCGATGATCGATCCCGACAAACCACTGTCCACCCAGTGGGGGAAAGCTCATCCGTCATCAATGAAAACCCTTCGGATTCTTCAAAGGAAGGCACTAATTTCTCTGCAATCAACAGAAAATCTGCCTCCTCAATCCAGCGGTTTGCCAATTCCTTATTCCATAAACTATTCTGATAAAGAATATCGGGGTCTCCTCCCTGGCGGAAAGAAAACCCATGGTTCAATTGCGGCGGAAAGACTTCCATATCCGAGAGATATAATAAAGGTAATGGCGAAATATCATTTTCCCAATAAATTTTAGAACCCGCAGGGATCAGATCCGAAAGCTGCTTGCCCACCGCTTCATGCGAAGCGATGACATCACTGGAACAATAATCCGCAAATTTTCCTCCACCAAGCATCCTGCCTGGCGAAAGAATCGTGCCAATCAACAAATAAGCAATCATCATTACGTAGCCCGGTGAAAAACGTTTTTCCTGCTTGAACAATAAGTTACAGACCAGTACCATGGCGCCAATCAGGACAATGGCAAAAAACAAGCCCGCAGCAGCAGGAATCGCTTGCTGCAAGGTTTCGTAGGGCCATCCAAATTTATTGCGGAGGAAGATCCAGATGGGTGTTGAGCCGGGTAGAAATTTCATGTTTTGCATTCTTGGTACGGGAATATTGACGAGGAAGTCATCAAGAATTTGATGACTTCCATAAGCAATCCCCACACTATTGAGAATGATCATCAACACGGCTACTGCTTGTGATAACCAGCCCGATTTTTTATTCCAGTAGGGAAACGAGATGGCAATCAACAACAATGCTCCTGGCATGAAAAATGACAAATACCCGTTATAGCAATACAGGCAATACCCCATATAGAAGGAAGCCCAGAAATGAATTGCGCCAAGCAAGACAATGAGGACAGATAAAAATACCGACATTTTAAAATCCAGAGGATTTTTCCATGACTTTCTGCGCGGCCAAAAAATCCAGGTACTCAACAATCCAATTGTCGCGAAGAAATTCATGCGCACGCCTTCAAAAAAAACAAATATATTGGTGAGAAAACCAAATGTATCCTGCGTGCTTGCAGTGGAGCTGGTCATTCTCCACCCTGCTTTTGCCAGGATATTGTTTGCTATCGTTTTGGCAAATCCAGGCATGTATGGCAACCAGATATGCAAAATATCCGGCCAATAGTACAAGTGGTAGCCAATGAACACCACCAGTACTGCAACCAAGGCAGATATTCCAGATTTTCTTCCGTAGGCCCAAAAGATAAATAAAATTACCAATACCGGTACTGGCAGCATATTTTGACGAGTTAACACAACCAGGGTAGATAAAATGGCACCCAGCGTGGTTTGCCACACGCGGCGTTCCGGCCCCAGAATAAAGACGAACGTCCATACCAACATGCAGGCAGTAATTCCCTGGGACAATGCACGAGCATAAATGGTAATATTGCCAGCATTCAACGCCATCACTACTGTTATTGCCGCCGCCCACCAATGCCCCCGTAACCGATAAACTGCTATCCACAGACCAAAAAGCATCAGCACACTAAGGAAGACAGCAAAATATCGCCCTGTTCGTAATCCGGGGCCAAAAATAACCTGGGCAAGTCCGGGGATCGTAAACGCGAGGGGCATTTTGTTGGTCCAGGGCCCATAAGGTTGGAAAGGGCGATACACACCCGTAACATAGAGGATGCCCTTGACAAGATAGGTGCCTTCATCCATCACAACGTCCAGAAAATGTGCGTCGTAAATAGATTGCAGCAAATAGGCTGCTCCAGCTAGCACACTAAGACCCTTGGCAATCCATGTCTTTGAACCCAGGTTTTCGGTAAATTTCGTCATTTCGTCCAAACCCCTCACTTTATCTATAAGCAGGAGATGTAAATCCTTTTTAAGGACATCCTTATCACCCATAGAGACGCAAACCAGGTTTTTTTGCAGGCATCGTTTTTGTTTCCTTCATTGTATCAAAAAATTTCTGATATCTGGAAGGCGTTGGGCTTCTGGGTTCAGCAAGGATTGCCAATTTTTCAATGGTCTTCTGCCCTCTCCACCGGCGCCATTTCGGGCGATTCCCGCCCCGGTGGATCCATTGGGATGCTGAACGCCCTTGTTGAATCGGGTTTAACTTTGGCCTTTTATGGCGCCGGTGTTTTCAACAGCACAATCCGTCTTAATGGCCGCCAGATTTTGAGGTCATAAAACTGTATAATACTCTTTAAGGGTTTGTTACCAAAAAATAATTGCTCACGCCACTTGGTGGACGTCAGAGCAGAAAGGCAAAGGTAGAAATGCACAGCGTAAAAGACTTGACAGCGGAACAGCGGGAAGAAATCCTCGGGACATTGCAAGCCCGCTTTGAAAAGAACAGGCACCGCCATGCAGGTCTTGAATGGGCGGCAGTACAGGCAAGGCTGGCAGCGAATCCTGAAAAACTGGGCGCGCTTCACGCAATGGAAAGGACAGGTGGGGAACCGGATGTGGTCGGTCAGGATGCACACACGGGCGAAATCATTTTTTACGATTGTGCCGCGGAAAGCCCGAAAGGCCGCAGAAGTCTGTGTTATGACCGGGAAGCGCTGGAATCAAGGAAAGCCAATCCACCCAAAGATAGCGCGGTGGATATGGCCGCTGCCCTGGGGGTTGACCTTCTAACAGAAGAGCAATACCGTGCCCTGCAGGAACTTGAGGATTTTGACCTGAAAACCTCAAGCTGGGTGAAGACACCCCCTGCGATCCGAGACCTCGGCGGCGCGCTCTTTTGTGACCGCCGTTACGACCATGTCTTCGTGTATCATAATGGCGCGGATTCTTATTATGCCGCCAGGGGCTTCCGCGGCGTGCTGCGGGTCTGAATTCTGAAAGCCAATCCCGTGCGTGAGATTTTTTATGTCATTTCACCCCGTAGGGCATAATCCTTCCCGGGTTCCTGTCAGGACGCTGTATAATCAATCTCGTGGGGGCCGAAGGCTGCCCGCAAAATCTGTTTCACAGGAGAAAATCAATGATGACAGCATTACCTGAACAAGTCCGCCAGGCATGGGAAGACCGGGAAGGTCCCATCGTTTTAACCACCGTGGACGCGGAGGGCAAGCCGAATGCGATCTATGCTACCTGCGTATCCCGGTTTAGCGAGGATACAATCGTTGTGGCGGATAATTATTTTTCCAAAACCCAGGCGAATATTCTCACCGGCAGTAAAGGATCGCTCCTTTTTATTACCAAAGCGGGAAAATCTTTCCAGATCAAGGGCAGCATTGTTTACCATCAGGAAGGCCCTGTTTTTGATGATATGAAACAATGGAACCCGGCCAAACATCCCGGGCACGCCGCCGCGGCTCTGACCGCTGAAGAAGTCTATTCCGGCGCGGAGAAGCTCATCTAGATGGGGTTGTGCTGGCAACACAGGAAATACGCCCGGTATTACGCAGCGGGGGATGAACCACGAATGGAAAAGCCCGCCCGCTTTCACGCCAAAATGAAATTTGTATTAGAATAGGGTCACTGCGCAAAAGCGCATCCGGTCATAGGCCGCTTCCTTTCTCTTATGTTTCCTCAGCGGCCGGGTATTGCAGGCGCGGCCTGTATAGACTTATTCATTTTTTATTCAACCTCAAAGGAAATTCCCATGTCAAAAATTGCCATCGTTACAGATAGTGATTCCAGTTTGCCCGCCAGCCTGGCAGCACAGCACGGCATCCGCCAGGTGCCGATCACCATTCATTTTGGAGAAGAAACGTATACCACCGGTGTGGATATCGATGATGCCAAATTGTTCGAGATCATCGACCGCATCGGCAAGATCCCGACCACGGCTGCTCCGCCGCCTGCCGCTTTTGCCAAAGCATACGAAGAAGCTTTTGATGACGGCGCAGATGCAGTGGTATGTATTTGTGTTTCCGCGGAGATCAGCGGCACTTGCAATTCTGCCAGAACAGCCTGCGAATTATTCCCCGGCAAGGAGATCGAAGTGATCGACTCGCGCAACTTGTCGATGGGACAGGGGTTCATGACCCTGATCGCAGCTGAGATGGCAGCGGACGGGGCTTCGCTGGCCGAGATTGTGGCGGCGGTGAATGACGCCGGAACACGGATGCATACCTTTGGCGTGCTTGCCACACTCAAATATCTGGCAATGAGCGGCCGCGTGGGCAAACTGGCGGCCGGGATGGCGACCACACTGAATATCAAGCCCATTTTGAAAGTGGGTGGGGGCAAGCTGGATATGCTTGAAAAAGTGCGCACGCAGAAGAAGGCATTCAAGCGTTTGGTGCAGTTGGCGGTTATCGAGAAAGGGGAGAATTCCATTGACCGCATCGCCTTGATCCATGTCAATAACCCGGAAGGTGCGCAGCTTTTGAAGGACATGCTGTGTGAAAGTCTGGCCTGCCCGGATGATTTTGCAGTCGTCCCGTTCAGTGCGGGCCTGTCCGTGCATACCGGGGCCGGTATGGTGGCGGTAGCCTTTCTGACGGGGGCGTAAAAGCATACAGAATGCAGGATCAAATCAGAGGGTCAGGGTTTCAGCCTGGCCCTCTGATTATATTCATTGCTGTATGCTGGTGGGGGTCACTGTGCAAAGGTGGGGAGATAGGGCGGATCCTCGATGGAGTGCCCTTCCAGCCAGGCTTCTGCACCGATCTGTATTAATATTTCAACGCCAGCCTGCCAGGTTGGTTGCTTCTCTCGATCATCCATGACCTGAGCCATAGTGAGCAGCACAGCTGCTTTTTCGAGGATCTTTTCCTGGGTTTGCAACAAAGCCAGACTACGTTCCAAGTGGGGTAATTTTTCCTCCAGCGGCAGAAAATATGCCAGACTGCGCCGGACAACCGACTCCATGATGGGAAGATTATTCTCTATCGTCCACTCTACTATCCTGCGGATATTCGTTATCGCTCTTTCCGTTTGCCCCAATTGATAGTAGCAGCAAGCCTGCCACACAAAATCAATGATATAGCCCTCGCGCAAACCGCGCCGCTCATAATATTTCTGGTTGGAATTTAATTCTACAAGAGCCTGCTCGTATTTTCCAAAATAGTAGAGTACCAGGCCCAAATTTCGCTGGCCGCGATTGTACTCGGACACAAAACCGATTTTTTTGGCATGGGCCATATGTTCGTGAATGGTGTCCAGCGCTTTTTGCAAATGCCCGCGGGCGAAATGTACCAGACCCATGTTGCCAATGTCATAGGTGATCAATTGTTGTGCGCCGGTTTTGCGGTAGAAGTTGATCGAGGATTGCAGGCTGGTTTCCGCCCGTTTCAGCTCTCCCATGCTCCAGTACACCAGGCCGAGGTTGCTTTGCAATCCTTCGGCATTAAATACATCTTCCTCACTGTTGTACAGGTCAATTGCATGCAGCAGATCGCTGACCGCGTCATGAAAAGCGCCGCGCATCCACAACAAGGTGGAGCGGCGGGTGGTCAATTCGGCGGTAAGGATCGCGTCCGGACTGCCCAGTTGGCTGTCGAGTACCAGCATTTGATCCACCAGGGTCAGGGCATCTTCTGTTTTTCCCTGCTCGCGCAACAGTTCAAGCTGGCATTGGTTGAGGATCAGCCAGCCGAGGGCATTGCCCTTATCAAGCTGTTGAATGTCGTCTGCCAGTGGGAATTTTTCCGCCAGCTCGGCCAATATATGGTCTGCCTGATCGGGTTTGCCCATTGAACGGTAGCAGTTGAAAAGCATGTGGCCGGCGCGGGCAGCCTGGTCAGGGAGATCGACATTGAGGGACAGGACGGCCTGCGCCTTGGCAATCGCCTGGTCAAAGGCGCCGCTGAAAAAATGGATCTCGGCCAGGGCATTGTGATAAACTGCCAGCTGCTCATCCTCGCCCACCTGCTGCAAGGCAAAGTTGAGATGCGTTTGCCACAGATGGCCATACCCCCAGCGCAGCGGCAGGGGGTGCAGGCCGGCGATCAGTTCCAGTGAAAAAGGGATCAGGTCAGGATAGCGGCGGGCTTCATCCAGCGTGGCGAGCAGGCTGCGCAGATGGGCGCGCAGCTGGGCGTAGGGTTTGTTACGCACATATTGAAGGGTTGCCTGCAGCCGCTGGTGCAGGTGCTGGTGATAATCATTTTGCCAGCGTGCTGCTTCAGTCTGGCGGTATGCACTGGCAGGCAGGCCCATATTATTTATTTTCGTCCCAGGAGCTGAGGATATCGGTTTGCAGGAAGGTGACGGTCAGGCGGTGCAAGCGGTAGCGCCGGGTGTGCACATCTCCGCTGGTTTCCAGCAAAGAAAATTGATCCATTTCACGCAGGGCGTTAAAGAAGGTCTCTTCGGTTTGTCCGCTCATCATTTGCAGGAAGGTCACATCTTCCCCTTCGGAGTCGGCGGGCAGAAAGGTCAGCAGCAGATGACGGGCGGGGTCGCTGAGCAGTTGCCAGGTTTCCCAGTAAAGATAGCGGTAGAGTTCATCCATGCTGCCTTTCGCCTGGCGAAAGCCGGTCAGGATCGTGTCCAGGGTGCGCAAATGCAGTTGTGCGGCAACCAGTTTAATGGCCAGCGGAACGCCGCCGACCAGCTCATACAGTTCTGCGCAGGCGTCCTGCGACAGCACCCGGTCATAGCCGCGGCGCAAGCTCTCCACCCTCACCAGTTCGCAGGCGGCATTGAAGTCCAGCTCAAACAGGGGGATTGATTGCACATAAGGGAATTGGCGCAAGGTCTGACGGGAGGTGATCAGGAAGCGGCTTTTTCCGGCACATTGCGCCAGGGCGGGGATCAGTTGTCGGTACTCTTCCATCGTTTCCAGATTGTCCACCACGACCAGATAGGCATCCACGTTCAACGCGGCCTGAATGGTTTCCAGGCGTTCCGCAACCGGTTTGCTGCTTGCATGGCTGATCCCCAGCAGTTCCACCAGCCGGGCGGTAACATCATCCAGCGTAGAAGATGATTCTGTCGTGGCGGTTATCCGCCCATCTTCAGCGAAAAAATATTGCCGGGCACTGACCCACAGGATTTCTTTCCAGGCCCTTCCGGTTTCCGGCAGGTCTACGAATGCCCGCGCCAGAGCGGTTTTGCCGATGCCGCCCAGACCTTCCAGACTGACCAGCAGCGGGCCTTCCTTGTCCTCAAAAAGGCTGGACAGGCGTTCCAGGTACGGCTCTGCGCCGACCAGACGGGCAAATTCTGGCAGCGGCAGGGAGGGATTGGCCTGCCGCCGGTCTTCTACGGCCTGCATTTCCAGCCGGCGCAGTTTTTGCGCCAGGTAATTCAGCCCCTGGTTGATCCGCCGCCGGAATTGCTGGGGGACAACGTTGGCCGCGTCGGACAGTTCTTCGACACTTAATGGCAGGATCGCCAGATAGCGGTAATACATTGCACTCCACGATTCCAGGTCGCTGTTGTTGCAGTGAAAATCTTCTTGCAGGGTGCTGATAATTTTCTGATGCGTTTCAGGAATGTTTGTGCCAAGGGTCTCGGCGCGGCGCAGTTCCAGATAAGCGTCCCGTATAAGTTGGTTGATCAGGTCCTGCAAACACAACAGGCGCGCTTCGACTGAATTTTCTCCCTGCCCCAGCACACAAAGTTCCAGAATATTCAGGTCTGGTTGTACAGCCTGACGAAAACTGCGCAAACAGGTCTCTACAAATTCTTTGTCGATGTGGGCAAGCTGCATGGTTCGATTCCTGTTCGGAAAATGTTCAAAATCAATGGATAATGTATTTGTACTCTGTTATTATATCGAAAATTACCAGATACTGCAAAAAAAATTACCGGTATTATTACAACAACAATTATATAATCATTTTCTAAAGGCGTGGTACTCAATTTGAGTTAGGGGACAGCGCCTTTGTTTTTTTAAACACGCTCTGGTCTGGTTCCCCTTCGTGATAAAATCAGGGGCAGTTTCATTTTCGCAAAGGAGCATTTCTCATGCCTGCAGAAATCACCCTGAAAAAGCAGCGATTGGCCCAGACGCTGGCCTATTTTGTTGTTGTAACCGGCTTTGGGCTGGTCATGTCTGCGCTGGGGCCTGTGCTGCCAGACCTGGCTGAACAGACACAAGCCAGCCTGGCGCAGATTGGCCTCCTGTTTACCCTGCGGGCGTTGGGGGCTTTTTTTGGTTCTTTGTTGGGCGGGCGTATTTTCGACCGCCTGCCGGGGCATCCTGTCATGGCGGCAGGGATGTTCGTGCTGGCTGCCACTTTCGCGGTGACGCCTTTCACCCATAACTTTGCGCTTCTGCTGCTGGTTGGTTTGATGATGGGTTTTGCCGGCGGGGTGCTGTTGGTTGGCGCCAATACCCTGCTGGTGTGGGTGCATGCGGATCATGTTGGCCCCTGGATGAACGGGATGAGCTTCTTTAACGGTATGGGCGGTTTTTTTGCACCGATCGTGATTGCCAGTTTCTTGACGATGACCGGGAAGTTTACCGGTGCTTTTGGGGTGGCAGGTTTGCTGCTGGCCGCAGCGGGGGCGTGGATATTGTTTGTTCCCAGTCCTGCCATTCGCGAATCGCAGCAGACGGCTGGTTCTGCGGGACGGATGCGCTATGGTCTGGTGCTGGTATTTGCCTTGATTTTCCTGTTGTATGGGGGCGCGGAAATCAGCTTCACCAGTTGGTTGTATACCTTCGTCATCACCCTGCATCCTGCTGCTGTAACGGCGGCTGTCATGTTGAACTCCGCTTTCTGGCTGGCGATGGCGGTCGGTCGTTTGCTGGCGATTCCGATTTCAGCGCGTTTGCGCCCGCGCATTGTCCTGGCGATTGATTTCCTGGGCGGTCTGGTCAGTTTGGCGATCATCCTGACCCTGGCTGATTCTTTGCCGGCCTTGTGGATCGGAACGATCGGGCTGGGCCTGTGCATGGCATCCATATTCCCCGTCCTGCTGGATTTTATCGACCGGCGTATCAAGATCAGTGGCGCGATCAACGGCGTCTTCCTGGCGGCGGTATCGGCAGGGGCGATGTTCTTCCCCTGGCTGTCCGGCGTCATGTTTGAGACCAATGGGCCGAAGGCAGCCATGATGGTGATCCTGACTACGTTGTTGACTGCCGCAGGAATATTTGGGGCAATGACGCGTGTGCGCCCCACACAAAAAACGGAGTGAGCCTGTTATGAGTGTCCAAACCGCAAAGCAAAATAACGCCTGGCCGCAGACTCTGGCCTATTTTGCTGCCCTGGCTTGCTTTGGCGCCATGGTCGCATCCTGGGGGCCGGTGCTGCCCTTCATTGCCGCCCAAACGCAGACGGAACTGGGCGGCATTGGCGTGGTTTTCAGCGCCCGGGCCGTGGGTGTTTTCTTTGGTTCCCTGCTGGGCGGGCGCATCTATGACCGCGTGCCAGGCCATCCTCTGCTGGGCGGGGCATTGCTGCTGCTGGCGGCCACTTTCACCCTGGTGCCTTTGATCACTCAATTATGGCTGCTGCTCTTGCTGATCGTCGTCATGGGGCTGGCAGCAGGTATCATCATTTCAGGCAGCAACACTTTACTGGTGTGGGTACACCCTGAAAATACCGGATCGTGGATCAATGCGATCAATTTCAGTAATTCTATTGGCAGTTTCCTCGCGCCGATCTTCATTACCGCCTTTTTGACCGCAATGGGAGAGATCCGCTGGGCGTTTTGGGCGCTGGCAATGCTGATTGGCACCGCTGGTCTGTACGTGTTGTCCGTTAAAAGTCCAGCGATTTCTAAAAATGAGCATAAATCAGAGGAAGACACCCGTCTCCGTCTGGGGGTGCTTTTGCCATTTGCGCTGGTGTTTTTGTTGTATGTGGGTGCCGAGATCAGTTTTGGCAGTTGGTTATACACGTACACGATTGCGCTGCACCCTGCCGCCGTGACCGGCGCGGGGCTGCTTACCTCTGCCTTTTGGGCTTCGGTTGCCGTGGGGCGGCTGGCCGCCATCCCGCTTTCCACCCGTCTGCGCCCGCGCACCATTTTGCTGATCGACTTTCTGGGCGCATTAACCAGCCTGATGGTGATTCTCACCCTGTCCTCATCTTTTGCCGCTCTCTGGGCAGGGACGATTGGTTTTGGCCTGTGTATGGCCTCCATCTTCCCCACCTGGATGGCGTTTGCCGGCCGGCGGATCAAGATCAACGGCAAGATATCCGGCTTGTTTTATGCCATGACGGCGGTGGGGGCAATGATTTTTCCGTTTTTGTGCGGCTGGGCCTTTGAGGTGAGCGGCCCGCGGGCGACGATGGCGGTTGTTTTTTCGGCTTTGTTGGGCGCGGCGGGCATTTATGCTGCCATGCGGTTTTTCTCACCGCCGCACGAAGTGCAAGGGGATTAAACCAAAACAGCCCTTGCCCATGCAAAGGCTGTTTGTTGATCAGCGGGGAGGGAGGGATTCGAACCCTCGGTCGAGCTTAACACCCGACAACCACTTAGCAGGCGGCCCCGATCAACCACTCTGGCACCTCCCCAACTTCAATTGTCAAGCGCGTGTTTCAGGCATAAAGGCGGAGGGAGAGGGATTCGAACCCTCGGTGGGCGTGAACCCACACATGTTTTCAAGACATGCACCTTAAGCCTCTCGGTCATCCCTCCGGATGCCCGCTGCGCCCAAAGATTTTATCATACTATGCGTACAGGGGCAAGAAAAGTGACAGTGATTAGCCAATTCTTCAACCGGTAATCAGCGTGTGGGTGTACAATAGCTTCATCTCTTACGATAAAAGGAAATTCATCCATGGAAAAAAACATTCAGTTTGACGATATCGAATATTTTCAGTCCCTGTTTGACGAAGAACCCGCCAATCGGATAGCTCGCAATGCGGTTACCCAAAACGGGCTGCAGGCCTCAGCCCTCGATCGGGACGTGGTCAACCGCACCCGCCATCATTTTTCGCATGTGATCAAAACCCCCAAAGCGACCAACCAGATGAAGAGCGGACGCTGCTGGCTGTTTGCCGGGCTGAACAGGCTGCGCCTGGATGCGTGCCAGAAAATGAATGTGAAAAAATTTGAGCTTTCACAGACCTATCTCATGTTCTGGGACAAGCTGGAGAAGGCCAATTTTTTCCTCGAGAATATCATCGAAACCCTCGATGAGCCGCTGGACGGGCGCCTGATGATGTGGCTGCTGTCTTATCCCGTCGCAGACGGCGGCCAGTGGGATATGTTCGTCAGCCTGGTGAAGAAATATGGCGTGGTGCCAAAAGTCTTTATGCCTGAAACCTTCAGCAGCAGCACATCTGCGGTGATGAATACCATGCTGACCACCAAACTGCGCAAGAGCGCTGCCATCCTGCGCAGCCTGGCTGCCGATGGGGCAGATGAGGAAGCCCTGCGCGAGGAGAAGGACGTCTTGCTTGCAGAGCTGTACAATATGCTTGTCATCCATCTCGGCCAGCCGCCGGAGGAGTTTGACTGGCAGTGGCGCGATGAGGATGAGGTGTTGCACCGTCATGGGGCGATCACCCCGCAGGATTTCTTCGAAACCTGCGTCGGCACCGATTTGGATGATCTGGTCTGTTTGATCAATGCCCCCACCGCGGACAAGCCTTTCAACCGCACCTACACGGTGCAGTACCTGGGCAATGTGGTCGGTGGACAGCCGGTGCGCTACCTGAATGTGGATATGGATACCTTCCGGCAGTGCACCCGGCAGACTTTGCTGGATGGGGAAGCCGTGTGGTTTGGCTGTGACGTGGGCAAGCTGTTTGACCGCGAGCGGGGGATTCTTGACCTGGATGTGTATGACCTGGAAACTCTGTATGGCAGCTCCCTGGCCCTGGACAAGGCCCAGCGATTGATGTATGGCGAAAGCCAGATGACTCACGCCATGATGCTGACCGGCATCAATTTGGATGAAGATGGACAGCCCAACCGCTGGCGGGTAGAGAACAGCTGGGGCCGGGATTCTGCTGACAAGGGCTTTTTGGTGATGAGCGATGCCTGGTTCGGGGAATTTATGTACGAGGTCGCCGTCAGCAAGCGCCTGCTCTCTCCGGAGCTGCTGGCTGCACTGGAAGAGAAACCTGTTGTGCTGCCCCCCTGGGATCCGATGGGCGCCCTGGCCGGAGCGGACTAATCCCTTTTGGGGATTGCAGAAAAGAATACGGCGGCGTCACCAGACATTTTTGGTGACGCCGCCTTTTGAATCATTACGGTAAACACCCCGCAGGGTAAGGTTGTCTCGCATTAACCTTGAAAAGGGAAGCCTTGCTGACTGATTCATGGCTTGCCTGGCAAGATTTGGCGTCAAACTACTTGGAAATCCGACCTTTCCACATCGTGCCCGTAGGGTAAGGGACGGCTTTGACGTTTTTGTTGATTACCAACGCTTGGTTTGATGCGCATGGGCAGCTAACCTGCCCTGCAATAAACTACGGCAGGGTGCGTTAACCGCAAGTGCGGCAACGCGCCAATCGTCAAG
Organism: uncultured Anaerolineaceae bacterium; assembly: GCA_964447155.1. Taxonomy (GTDB): domain Bacteria; phylum Chloroflexota; class Anaerolineae; order Anaerolineales; family Anaerolineaceae; genus SMBSF63. Next base: position 41,944 of record CAYURM010000002.1, on the reverse strand, counting down.
TTCCAATCAAGGAATTCTTCAAACCGCGGATTGATCTCTGGTGCGTTCGTCGTAGGCGTGCGAACGCATCCTGTAAGATTATTGGGAAGGTTTATTGCGCTGCGCGTTCAGGATTTCAAGCTCTTCATCAGAGGGCGTCCCGCTGGCAAACCGGGCAGCTTCGCCGGACAGGTGCTGGTGTTCGCCCCAACTGAGCAGGTCTGCGTGCAGGTTGCCGTTCACCGCCGTCACATCCAGACGGGAAAAGGAACAGTTCTGGGTGGGAATGCCGCGCACCATGCTCATGTCAGAAGTTGGGCAAAGTGCTTCAATCGTACTGCGGAAAATGCCGCCGTGGCCGACGACCAGAATGCGCTGTCCATCACGGCCATCCACTGCCTGGTGCAAGGCGCTGCGCATCCGCTGAATCAGGTCGTGCTGGTTTTCGCCTTGCGGAAAGCGTGCCTCCGGGTCACCCTCAAACCAGGCTTGCAGGATGTTGTTGTGAAAATTCCAGGCGGCTGTCAGGTCAGGGGCATTTTCCAGGGTCCCAAAACCAATCTCGCGCAGCCCTTCCAGCGTCGTAACGGACAGGCTGAGGGCATCTGCGATGATGGCGGCGGTTTCAACAGCACGTTTGAGGGGCGAAGCATAGATGGCATCAATGGACTGCGTTTGGAAGTATGCGGCGCTTTGCTGTGCTTGCAGGATGCCGCGCGGCGTCAGCGAATAGTCAATCTTGCGGCAGGAAAATTCTTTGGTCAGGTTGGCGACATTTTCGCCGTGGCGCAGAAGATAGATCAGGTTCATGGGGTCATTATACAACGGATAATAAATTCAATAACGGGTTTTTGAAATTTTTGTTGCATCTGCGCGCCCAATATGTATAATGATAGCAGAGAGTCTCTCATCAGAAATTAATCGTTATAAGGAGGAGAAAATGAAGCGGAGAAACCAGACAGTCAAGGGGATCCTGGTGGGGGTGGCCGTTTTGCTGGTTTTAGCGAGCTGCAACCTGCCCGACGGCGAAGCTCCTGCGGATACGAACCTCCAGCAAACCCAGGTCGCCCTGGGGATTCAAGCCACCATGTTGGCTGAACAGCAGGCTGCTATGGACGCTGAAGCTGCCCAGCCACCACCGGTACAGCCAGCCGAACCTGCCCAACCGGCGCAGCCGGTCGAGCAGCCTACCTATACGCCCTACCCCACTTATACCGTGGCCGTACCGGCTGTTCCCGCCGCACCGGCAGAAGCACCTACCGCGGAACCGCCACCCGTGCAGGATGTTTCCGCGCAGGTCAAGGCCGCCAATATTCTTGTTTTTGAGGACATGCAGGGGCTGGGTCAGCCCACCTATGTGCGCGACACGGTCAACCGCATGGGCTTCCGCGGCGGCAAGATCGTTTTTGTGGGCGATGCCGTCGGCAATTTCATGGAACAGCTCAATTCGCCCCAGCCATGGGATTTGATCATTGTGGCCGCCGAATCGCGCGCCGGTGTGCGCGGTGAATTTTGGGATGTGCTTGCGGAGCGGATCAACAACCGCGATTCAGCCCTGGTGGCCGAGGTGTGGTATCTGGATTCAACCGCTAACGGGCGCATTGCTCCCCTTCTCTATCAATGCGGGATTGAGTATCAAAAGGATTGGACGCGCGGGAATACGTATGATCCGTATGATTATTCGATTTACTGGCTGGATTCCGGCCATCCCCTGCTCAGCACGCCCAATTATGCCGAGCCGTTGAGTTATCCTACGGTTTTCTGGGTGAACGCCGATGTGGGTGATCTCATTCGTCTGGGTTCCAGCGGCGATGCTGAACTGGTGGGCGGGTTGTATATGCATGACAAATCCAATTATGGTGTGCTGGCAACCTGTATGGACGGCACGGTTGTTTTCCAGACCTTTGGCAGTCATGATTATCCGCAGGCCAAAATGATGGCGTTATGGGAGAATTACATCACCTATACCCTGACCAATCATTTTGAGCAGATGAACGCACAGTAGAGCAGATGCAAATTTTTATTATCTCGTGATATACTCTACAAAGGTCTGAAATGGGGTGTTTGCGTGTCCTGAATTTGATGTTTTAAGGATCAGAAACTATGAAAACAGTTTTGTTGATGCGGCATGCGAAATCGAGCTGGAAACATGAAGATTTACAAGATATTGATCGCCCGTTGAACAAACGCGGCAAGAAAGATGCGCCGTATATGGGGGAAGTGTTGGCGAAGAAAAAGAAAGTACCGGAATTGATCTTTTCTTCTTCTGCCAAGCGCGCCCGCCAGACGGCCAAAGCGGTGGCGAAAGCAAGCGGCTATGATGGGGATATTCAATATTTCGACTCGTTGTATCTGGCAGAGCCACAGGCGTATATTGATGTTTTACAGCAAGTGCCCGACGAGTTGAAAAGGGTGATGGTGGTCGGGCATAACCCCGGACTGGAGAGTCTCCTGCAGCAGATCAGCGGGCGGGTAGAAACCCTCTCCACTGGCGCAATCGCCTTCGTTGATGTGCCCGTCAAGAAATGGAAAGAATTGGGAAAAGAAGTAGAAGGCAGCTTGATGGACTTGTGGTATCCAGAGTCTTCGAAAAAAAAGAACAAAAAATAGCGTTCCTGACAGCATTGTGAATCTGTGGATTTGCCCTGGCATTGCGTCCGGTGCAAATCCATTTTTTTACCCCGTGGCAGACGAACAGAAAGGCAGACGAGATGAAAAACCAGGAAAACAAAAAGCAGATCCGGCCCTATGGTTTGTGGCCCAGTCCGGTATCCCCGCAGATGCTCAGCCGCCGCATCCGCATCGGCGAACCGCAGTGGGATTCGGACGGCAAGACCCTGCTGTGGCTGGAAGCGCGCGCCGGTCAGGGAACCGTGGTGGCGCAGACGGCAGGCGATGCCCGCCGGGAGCTGAACCTGCTGCAATCAGCCGGCGGCGGGCTGATGTTTGGTGGCGGCAGTTTTTCTGTACGGGATGGCGTGCTGCTGTTTGCCGCCCGGGACGGCCGCATCTACCGCCGCAGCCTGACTCCCAGTCAGCCGCGGCCGATTACCCCGCCCTTTGGCCGGGTGGCTGCTCCGGTGCTCTCGCCGGATGGGCGCTGGGTAGTGTATGCCTTCAGCGATGGGCAGATGGATTGTCTGGGCCTGGTGGATGCCGATGGGCAGGCCTGGCCGCACAAGCTGGCCCAGGGAGCGGACTTTTACATGCAGCCGGTCTGGCATCCGCAAAGCACGTACCTGGCCTGGGTGGAATGGGATCATCCCAACATGGCCTGGCATGGTGCACGTCTCAAACTGGCGCGCTTTGACAGCCAGACCGGAGCAGTCTCCGAAGAACGGATCATCGCCGGAGATGCCAATACTCCGGTCATGCAGCCTGAATTTTCGCCCGATGGGCGTTGGCTGAGTTTTATCCGCGGCACGGCGGAGTGGGAAGACCTGGTGCTGCTCGACCTGCAAAGCGGGGATGAGCATGTCCTCGTACAGGGGGACGGCTTCATGCTCTCGGAACCTGCCTGGATCCAGGGACGGCGTTTCTATGGCTGGCACTTCACCAGCAACCGCATTTATTATCTTCGCAGCCAGGAATCGCTGTTCACTTTGTGGCAGGGGGAACTGTCTGGCGGGCGCTCAACACAAATCGATACCGGTCCCTACACTTTTCTGGATCAGCTCAGCGTTTCACCTATACGCAATGAGGTGGCTTTCATCGCTGCTGCCCCGGATATTCCCAGCCGCATTGTGCGCTGGGACGAGGACGGTCTGCACACGGCAGCTTACAGCCAGCCGGAGATGCTCCCGCTGGAGATGATCTCCACCCCTCAGCCGGTGCAGTGGAACGCAGAAGATGGCACCGCGGTGTATGGCAATTATTACCCGCCCGTCAATGCCCGCTATACCGGCACAGGTCTGCCTCCGGCGATCATCAATATCCACGGCGGACCGACCTCACAGGCGTCTCTCTCCTATGATGGCGAGCGCACCTATTTCACCAGCCGCGGCTATGGCTGGCTGGATGTGAATTACCGCGGCAGCACCAGCTATGGGCGCCGCTATCAAACGATGCTGGATGGCCGCTGGGGAGACTTTGACGTGGAGGACGCCGCCGATGGCGCGCAGGCCCTGGTCGACCTGGATTTGGCCGAAGCCAGCCAACTGGTCATCCGCGGCAGCAGCGCCGGGGGCTACACCGTGCTCAATTCACTGGTGCGTTATCCCGGTCAGTACCGCGCGGGCATCTGCCTGTACGGGATCGGCAATCTGTTCACCCTGGCGATGGAGACGCATAAATTCGAGCTGCATTATAACGACCGCCTGATCGGCGTGCTGCCCGAAGCGCGTGACAAATACTACGGCTGGTCGGCCCTGTTCCATGCCGAGCGCATCCGCGACCCGCTGGCCCTGTTCCACGGCAGCCAGGACAACGCCGTCCCGCCGGCCCAGTCCGAGGAGATCGCCCGCATTTTGCAGGCCAACGGCGTGCCGCACCTCTTCCAGCTATACGAAGGCGAGGGTCACGGCTTTCGCCAGGAGGAGACCATCGCCGATTACCTGCGCCAGACGGAGCGGTTTTTGCAGGAGCAGGTGCTGTTCGCACCGTAATGTCGTTGCAGCCGCCATTGGCTGGTTTCTTCTTTGTTAACACAACTGCGCACAAAATTTGGAATAAGATGATGGAAAATCAATTTTCTCTGGAAATGGAATCATTCAGTGCCAGCGATGGCTGGATGGATTGCTGTTTGGTCGCCAGTGGGCAGCGGCACGCCTTGTCTGCTACCAGTGTTTTTCCCCCTTTTCAGGATTTGTTGAAGTTCATAAGGGCGATTGCTGCCAATACCCTTCCCCATGAATTCTTCTGGGGTGAAGAAGGTTATGGCGCATTGTTTCAGGCACAGGCAGCTGAAACGAAAAATGACGGTTTGCTTTTTCGTTTGAAGGTGACACTGCATGACGAAGTTATTGTTGATGCTGATTTTGAGCGGATGCGGATTGTGGAGGATTTGCTTGAATCCCTTCGCAATGTAGCCCTCGATTGCCCTGGCGCCGAAAGTGAATGGGCGTTCCCGTATTTTTTGATCGAAAATTTCGAGCGTGACCTGATGCAGGGGTTTACTCCCCACTTTATCGACGGTTCTTAATCGCCGTCAATTTGTCGGAGCTTTTGCGGAGTCCTTTTCCAGTTTTCTGTCTATTACTTATCCTGTTTATCTGGAAGAAAATGTCGACCGATTCGATTTGCGTTCTTTGCCGCTGAACAAATTGAGACAGCTCACAGGCTGACCTCAGTCCCACGAGATCGCCGCAATGGCATGAAGGCGCAGCAAAGATTATTCCAGGAATTGTTTCACTAGCGGCTTTGTATGGGCGTTGTGGTATATGCCCCTGATCATTTTTGCGGATTACAATCTTCCGGGCGTTCCCCGGGTGGTACGCTGTGTTGATGTTTACCATCCTTGTTGTGGGCATCAGCACAGTCTTTGCCTGGCTGCGGCTGCAATCTGGGTCTCTTTGGCCGGCAGCGGTGCTGCATGCCAGCCATAATTTGTTTGTTCAGGCGATCTTCACGTCTTTGACCGCGTAAACAAAGATCACGCCTTATATCATTGATGAATTGGTGCTGGTTTGGCGCTTGCCGGGTTTGTTTTGACAATCAACTTCCTGAAAAAGGCAGAAACGCTTCCCTCATCTCAATCGCATTCACCGGGCAGGCCATTTCGCATAGAGCGCAGGCGATGCATTGCTCAGGAAGCAGCAAGACCGGGATGAGCTGACCATCATTTTTCAGCGTATTTCCCAGGCCCAGGCAGCCAACCGGACAGGCCTGGATGCACACCCCGCAGCATACGCATTGGGCCGGATCAATCACTGGCTTCGGCCACAGGGAGCGCTTGATATGGAAAGTGGGCGCGCGCTGGCTGTCCTCAATGGCATCCACCGGGCATACCCGGCTGCATGCACCGCAGTCAATGCACACCTCCGCGATGATGTGATGTTGCTGGTTACGTTCCCCGGTGATGGCCTGCACCGGACAGATGCGCACGCAGGCGGTGCAGCCAATGCAGGCTTCAGTGATCCAGTAGGCCAACTTTATTTTCCCCCCATTTCTTCAGTTCCAATGCTTCTATCGTCTCCTCCAGCGGGACGCCCGTGTTCTCGTCCCAGCCGATGGCGCGCCAGTAGTCGCGCATCATTTCGTTCAGCGCCACGGTACGACCGCGGTTGCCGCCTTCCGTTTGCGGGGGCAGGCCAATTGCCCGTCGGCTCGCCTTCAGGCTGCGCGGATCAATCCCCTGTTTGATATTGAACATTTGCCGCAAAGTTTGAATCCGGCGTCCGACTTCCATATATTCTTGCGGGGTGCGCTGCCAGCCGGTGGCCGCGTTGAGCCATTCAAAAATCGGCAGGCGGTCAGCCCCCAGCATGGCGCCAAACATACATAACCCGGCGCCATTGAACAACTGGGTATAACAGCTGGTTGCCACAGCGGAGGCAATCACATCCTTGCCGGAGCGGAATTTCTTCGCTTTGGAGGAGAGCAGGGCGGGCCGCGGTAAGCCCGGGACTCGCTTCCACAAACGGTACATTTCATAATAGGTTTGGGCGCCGGTGGTATGCCGTCCGGGGGTGGGTTCCACGCTGGCATGCAGGCCATAACCGGGGTCGAGGCGCGGATCATGCATGGCAAGCTCTTGCCCGCCCGCATGGATGGCGCTCTGGCCGACATGGCCTCCACCCAGGCGGCTGGCCGCCCGCGCCGCGCCGTCTGCCAGCAGATCGCCGATACCTTCCCGCCGGATCATTTTGTCCACCAGCCACAAAATCGCCTCTGAATTACCCCAGGTGAGCAGCATGCCATCCGTGTCTTCGCTGGTGATAACGCCATTCTGAAAACATTCCAGGGCAAAGGCTGCTGCGCTGCCCGCCGAAATGGTATCCATGCCGGCCCGGTTCAGTTTGTCGTTGATCTTGAAAATCGTGTCCAGGTCGTTGTGCAGCAGCAGGCTGCCAAAGGCAGACACAGTCTCATATTCCGGCTTGTGGGTCTCGCCACCCTTAAATTCGCAGATTCCCCCGCACCCCAGCGGGCAGGAGTAACAATGATATTTACGGATTTCCCGTTCCACGATGCGGGCCGGACTGAGCGGAGCGGACTGCTTCGCTGTAAAATCTTTGTGGCTGCCGATCCAGTTTTTGATCGGCGAATCGCCCCAGGAAATCGAGGTCTGGTTCATGCCGATCGTGCCCCATTTCTGGAACAAAATCATCGATATAAAACCATCCATTGGAAAAGCAAAGGGGATATCGCGCAGCAGCCCGCCCAGAGCAGGCAGCGTGTTCGCCGGAGGAGCGGGGAGCGGCTTGCGGAAAAAGCGGGCGCAGCGGTCACTCAGGCGCTGCATTTTGGGCATGTCATTGCTCAGGATGGGGCGTACGCCAGCCAGTACCACTGCCTTCAGCTTCTTGGAGCCCATCACCGCCCCCAGGCCCGAGCGGGCGGCCAATCTGCCGAAATCATGACAGATGCCAGCGATCAGGGATTGTTGTTCCCCCGCCTGGCCGATGCAGGCCACTGCCGGACGGTGGCCGTTGGTGGTTTGTGCCAGCAGGGTTTCTTCGGTTTCGACGGCATCCTTGCCCCACAGGTCAGCAGCGTCTTGCAAACGTGCGCCGGATGAGTCGACCACAAGGTACACCGGCTGCGGACTGATGCCTGTGAAGAAGATGCCGTCATACCCGCATTGCTTGATCGCTGGCGAAAAATAACCCCCGCAATTGGCATCCCCCCAGGTGCCGGTCAGGGGGGATTTCCCGACGGCCATCCAGCGGCCGGTGAACAGGCTGCCGCTGCCGGTGAGCAGGCCGGAGACAAAGCCGAGTACATTCTCCGGCCCCAGCGGGTCGGCTCCAGCCGGGATGCGCGGATAGAGAACAGCCGCTGCCAGCCCCAGGCCGGAAAGGAAGTCTTCGTAAATTGAGTCAGGGATGACCTCATCGCGGCATTCACCACGGGTTAAGTCCACCCACAGAATTTTTCCGCGATAGGGTTTCATTTAAATCGGTTTATTCCTTGCCTTCCAGTTCGGCGATCAAGGCTTTCATCTCGTCAATTTCTCTAACCTGGGCTTCGATAATTTCGTCTGCCAATTCGCGGACGCGTGGGTCAGAAATCTGCGCGTTTGTGCTGGTCAGGATGGCAATTGAATGGTGAGGGATCATTGCCCGCATGTACGAAACGTCTCCAACGCTTATTTGGCTGCGTACCAGCCCGAGAGCGAGCGCAAAGACCACAATACTGCCAATGATAATGCCGGCATTCGCCCGTTGATTGGTGTACATATGCCGCATAAACAGCAGCATGATGATCGCCATGACTGCTCCCATGATCAGGGCCATATAAACGCGGGTTTCACTGAAAAAGATATGGTCCCATTGATAGGTGTTTAGATACATTAATCCGAACATTACCAAAGTCGAGGTCGCAATCATTGCGCCAAATTTTTTATAGTTATTCATCAGGTTTCCTCCTTGCAGGATAAATTTTTTTCGATATGTGTCGTTGTGATTCCAACGAAATCATATTTTTATTATACTTAACCCTGCTTGTCGATGCTATACGGGAATACCCTGTATGGTTTGCTGCTTCATTTTTTACCCGCTCTTCATTCAGCCTGCATTACGTAAAATTCGTATCCATACCAGTCAGAATATTTCCGATAGATTTCCACTTCAACCAGTTCTTCATCCAGCAGGGTCTGTTTTTCGGTGTCCCCGGTATACTTTTCTCGCAGTATGGCGACACGTTCCAGCATGGGGGCGTAATAGTCCTCCAGCCAGCAGGATTTGGGTAAAGTGAAATGCCCCAGCACGCGATAATCCAGCGCCTCGATGGTTTTCAGATTATCTTCCACCAGGGACATTTGCGGGTAGGCTGTGTTTCAGAAGTCCCGCACTTCAGCCGGAGGATGGGGTTTGAGCCAAGAGGCTTCGGTGACCGCGATCCAGCCGCCAGGTTTGAGAAGCTGTTTCCATACACGCAGTCCTTCTTCAAAGCCCATAATGTAAATAGCCCCTTCTGACCAGATGACATCAAAGCTGGCGGCAGGGAAGTCGAGTGCCTTCATGGATTGGTTGACAGGAATGATCTGTCCGGCCAGGCCTTCTGCTTCGGCCTGGTATTGCAGCCGGTCGAGAAAAGGCTGGTGCGTGTCTACGGCGGTCACCATGCCGCCAGTCATCTGCGCCAGGTCACGGGTCTGCACCCCCGGCCCGCAGCCTACATCCAGGATAGCGGGGCGTTCCGGTAGACCGGTTATCATTTCCAGGGCTTTCCGGGTGGAGGCAGTATCCCCCGGTCCTTCGCGGGGTAGATTCTGATGAATTTCAAAAAAGAATTCCATATATCTCTCCTTGATCTCTATCAATGGCTCTGCAGGATCGTAAAAAGTAGTCAATTCAGGCTTTGACAAGAAAATTCGGCATCACGGAGATGGTTTTTTTTACAGCCTGGCGGATTTGCGAAGTAGTGAGGTGAAATGGTAAAGAAGATCATTTTTTAGAAATTCAGCCAAACCTCTGCTGACAGCATCCGGCGCTTCGAGGATCAGCATGTGACCGGCGCCAGGCACCAGCTGCAGGGTACTGTTTTTGATCTGCTTTGCCAGATGCCGGGACTGGTAGGGCGGGGTCAGCTTGTCATGGTCGCCAACGATGATCCAGGCAGGGATTTTGATCTGCTGCAAAGAATCGCTTAAGTCAAAATTTGCGCAAGCCAGCCAGTCTCCGTATAAAACGCCAGGGCGCATACTTTGCAGGGTCTCAAGCACCTGCTCTTTCAGTTTGTTACTGGCCGACGGGCCAAACAGTACTTGTGCGAGTTGTTCCAGGCCTTCTTTAAACGTGGTTCGATTGGAAAAAGCTGCCAGGATATTTTCAGGAATGTGCAAGGCAGCCCCGCCGGAGATGATTCCCAGATGCGCAACCCTGTCCGGGTAATGCAGGGCCAGGTACAGGGCGATGGCGCTGCCCAGGGAATGCCCGACCAGCGAGGCCCTGTAAAGGCCCATTTCCCTCATAAAATCCAATACGGCTTCGGCATATTCAGCCACGGATTGCAAGGCCACGCCTTCCGAGCGGCCATGCCCCGGCAGATCAAGGGCGATAACTTTATATCCGGGCAGACGGCGGATAGCGGACGGCCAGCACAGGCGGGTGCTGCCCGCCCCGTGCAATAAAAGAATAGGCGGCTGGGATAGCGTGCCATCATCAAAAATTGAACTGTATAGTCCATTGGCAAATGGCATGGCTCATCTCCGGGTGGGGATAGACTGAATTGACTGACACAAACAAATACAGACGATGGGCTTCCCCCATCGCCTGTGTAAATATGTCTTCTGCGGATACTTCTATTTTATCCTGAATCGTGGTTTGGGGCGATGCGCTTTGGAGTAAAACCGGTATAAATAGATTAAAACAATGACGATTGGGTGGTTATTGCAGGCGTTAGGCTGCCTGGGTGTTTGCTTCAGCTATTTATTCTGGATCAATCCCCCTGCCAGCCGCTCTGTCGCTTCTTCAGTGAGCGGGATCAATACCCTTACCAGGGTGCCTACATTTCGTTTTGAGTCAACTTCCAGCACACCATTGATCATTTCCGAGCGTTCCTGTAGATTGATCATGCCGAGGCTGCCGCGCTGCGCGTAATTGCTGGTAACCGCCTGTACATCAAAACCGATGCCGTTGTCAATGATTTCCAGGGCAGCTACGTTTTCTTCTTCTCCGGGCAGGTAGCGCAGCCGTACCTGGATCTGTTCGGCTTTGGCGTGCTTGCGCGCGTTATTGACCGCTTCTTCCACCAGATAGAAGATGACCGTCTGTTTGCTGATATCGAGGTGTTGAACCACATCCTCGTCAACGCCGACCTTCACATTCTGGCCGTAATTATCATTCATTTTGACCGCCATCGATTCCAGCGCAGCGGTCAGTCCTTTTGATTCCAGCACCAGCGGGCGCAGGGTGAAGAGCATGTGGCGGATCTCGTTGGTGGTACGGCGGGCAAGGTCTTCAATGTTCTCCAGTTCTTGCATCAAATCATCATGCTGGTTCATTTCCAGCATTTTTTTGCTGATGCTCATGCGCATTGCGATGGCAGAGATGGATTGGGTGGGGCCGTCGTGCAGGTCGCGGGCGAGCTGCCTGCGGGTGACTTCCTGCGATTCAATCAGTACCTGTTTTTCCTCCTGCAGCTGTTCAAACAGGCGGGCATTCTGAATGGCGATGACGGCCTGGCTGCTGAGCATTTCCAGTATTTCAATGCGGCCTTCGCTGAAAAAATTTTCCGCCGGGTGAGCATACAGCATGATGCCATAGGTATCCAGCCCGCGCATCAGCGGCAGACATAATGCGCTCTGGCAATCGTGCAGGATGATGAGATTTTTCAATTCGGGATCGCTGGATGGTTCTTTTATCAGGATGGGTTCACCGGTGGCCAGCGCTTGCTGCAAGGCGCCTTTTTTGGCGTGGAAGGTGATCTTCAGATCGCGCGGCGGCATGCGGCGGGCAGATTCAATCCGCATGTGACGGCCGGAGAAAAGCAGCACAGCACTGATCATGCGGTCGGTCTGGGACGTGCCGATGATCTGGTTGCTCAGGTCCAGCACGGTATCCAGGACGATCTGATAATTGAGGGCTGTGCTGAGGGTTTCAAGGATTTTGTAAAAAGCCCGAATTTGTTCGCGTTCCTGATGCTTTGCCAGGCGGTTTTGCTCTTCTTTATTGTTGATCACATTGCGGTAGTATGCACGCAGGCGTTTCATCAGGCCGTTGTTGGCAAAGCCAGCAGCCATACCGATGAGCAGATTAAAGGTGAAAGGCTGTACAAGCAGCAAGGGATGAAATTCGGACATATTGCTTAAAAATGTCCATCCGCCTTGCAGCACAGCCAGAACAGCGGCAATCAATACCGCCCCGCGCAGTTCAAAATAGATGGAAGCAGAGGTGACGGCCAGCAGACTGGACCAGCTTATCGGGCCAGAGATGCCGCCGGAAAAGGCAAACAGGGTGATACTGATGATCCCGTCCGCGGCAACATTGATGATGCGGTGCTGGGGAAGGCGGTGATTGATGCCTGCCAGAATGGCGGTGAAGGTATTCCACAGCACACCAAACAGCAGGATGGCGGTTAACCACAGGGTCAAGGCTTCATTCAACACCAGGGAAACTGCTATCCCCAGCAGGATTAACCAGCGCAAGGTGACGGCAAACCAGTCGGACAGGTATGGAAATTCAAATTTTCGCATGATTTAAACTATAACGCAAAAAGAACTTTCGGACAATTGGAGTTAGGTTAGAAGAGTTTAAAAATTTGAGGGAAAACCAATGCGGAAGCGGCCATAACAGAAAAAATCAGGCGGTGTGTTCTGTCCGCCTGATGATCCCTTCCTGCAATTTAAACAAGACTGCAAATTAATTCCTTACTGTGTCTGCCACAAACGTACCGTGCCATCCGCTGAAGAAGAGACCAGCGTGCGGCCATCGGGTGAGAAGGCAATCGAGGTAACCATGTCGGTGTGACCGGGCAGGGACAGCAGGCGGGTTTTGGCGTCCACGTCCCACAGGGCCAGCTCGTTGAAAACAGATGCCGCCAGCAGTTTGCCGTCTTTGTTAAAAGCCAGACTCTGGGTGATGGATGTGCCTTCTACCAGTGTCCCCAGCGCCTGACCGCTGGTCTGATCCCAGAGTTGAATGATCGGCCTGGATTCGCCGTCAATCGTGCCGGCGGTGGTCACCGCCAGCAAATGCCCGTTGGGCGCCAGCGCGGCATCGCCGATAAAGTCTTCATGGGTCAGAAAAGCGCCCATGGTGCCGGAGGCGATGTCCATCACCTGAACGCTGCCGCGCGCCACCCAGATCAGATAGCGGTCATCCTTCGAGAAGCTGGCATGGTAAACGGGGGCGGCGGTAGAAAAACCGGATAACTCCTTAATCTGTGAGCCGGTTGACGAGTCCCACAGGGTATAGGCAATTTCAAGCCAGGATGACAGGGCGATTTGACTGCCGTCGGTCGAGAAAACCGCATCACTAAAGCCATTTTCCGGGCTGATGGTGCGCACAAGCTGCCCGGTGGTAATCTCCCGCAGATCGAGGTTTTTCTGGTCGGAGGTGGTTGCCATCAGGCCGGTGGTGGGCGAGAAGTCCAGCACGGTGATCGGCTCCTGCACGACAACGGTGGACAGGGTTTCGAGGGTAGTGCTGTCCAATACAGAAAGGCCGCTTTTAGTGGGTTCTTTGCCTTGTGGGTCAATTTGCAACCATGACATTGCTATTTTCGTGCCGTCTTGCGACCAGGCCAGGCGGTAGGGGTTCTCAATCTGCACCTGGGCCACTTCGCTTAACAGGTGGGCGTTTTCCGGGGTAATGACCTGTGCCTCAGCCGTGGGAACAGCTTCGGGCGTTTCGTCTATTTCTCCGTGCGGGCTGGTTTCCGGTTCGGCAGAGGCGGCCTCTCCCGGGGCGGTTTCCACGGGCATGGGGGTTTCCCCGGCAGGCGGGGCGTTTTGCGGCAGTACATCCAACATGCTGCAAGCAGAAAGCAGCAGGGCGAACACGGTCAGGATGATGATGGAACGAAAGGAGAAGCGGGACATATTGACCTCCTTCACAAAGGTGTCTGTTTTTTTGTTTTGTGCAATTTGCATACCGGACGGTATCTCCGTCCCTGGTTTTAGTATAAACCGAAATTATCCTTCCTGTGTGGGGGATTAACCAGCTTGCGCCCCTTTCCGGCCACAGGTACAATGAAGACATGGTCGAGAAAGAAAACCCGCCCTTCCCGCAGCGAAAGCATCTGGTGTTGATCAGCGGTTTGTATGTGCTGCTGCATTTGGCCTGGCTGTTGTGGGCGCGTAAACCGGAGATGGACCGCCTGGTGATTGGCAACCTGGCGATGCTGTTCACTTCCCTGCTGGCCGCCGCCGCAGCGGTTTGGGTGCGCCGTTCGCTGGCAGCCGACCGGGCTTTGCAGCGTTCGTGGACCTGGCTGGCGATTGGCCTGGCGGTGTGGACGCTGGGTGACTTGCTGCGTACCCTGCTGAACGCGGTGCAGATCGCCAAGGATACCCAACTTGTTGCCCTGGAAGCACTGTATTTGCTCGGCTCGCTGCCTTTGTGGATTGGCCTGGCAGTTTACCCGCGCAAGCAGCGCCAGACTTTTGGCCGCCTGGAACTATTGTTTGACATGGGCCTCACCACTACGGCCGGGCTGACCCTGGTATGGATCAGTGTCTTGCAGCCGATGCAGACCTGGCTGCCGGCTGGCAGCCGCCCGACAGCGCTCATCTATCCCCTGGTGGATCTGGCCGGGCTGCTGTTGTTGCTGAATCTGTTTCTGCTGGCCGAGACAGGCACCCTCTCGGCCGCCTTTGGCTGGATTTTTGCAGGGCTGGCGGCCTATACGGTCACTGACCTGGTCTATGCCACCTTGCTGAACACTGGCGCGTATCAAATTGGCAGCCCGGTCGATGTGGGCTGGGTGCTGGGGGATATGGCTTTGTTCATCGGGGCGATTGCCCAGCTGGGGTATCTCGCCCGCGCCAACCCCACCCCCCGCTTGCAGCGCGTGTTGACACGCTTTCAATATTTCTTGCCCTTGATTGCGACGTTGACCCTGGGACTGTACACAGTACTGGAATGGCAGTTTGTGGGAGTGGCAAACCTGGCTGGTTTATGGGTCACGGTGGTACTCAGCCTGGGACTGATCGCCCGGCAGGGCATCCTGGCTGGCGAAGTGCAGATGCAGCGCTATGCCAACCTGGTCAACAGCATTGCTGAGCCGACTTTTGTGTGTGATGAGCGCGGCGGGCTGCGTCTGGCGAACCCGGCTTTGCTGACTGCGGCTGGCTATGACAGCCCGCAGCAATTGATCGGGAAACCATTGACATTGATCATTGAATCGGGAAAAGCGGGCGACACTGTACCCTTGCTCAAGTCTGCGATGAGCGGCGGATGGTCGGGTGAGGCACGGCTGTGCCGCCGCGACGGAACTACTTTTCCGATTTCACTTGCCCTGCGGCCGTTACCGCCCACCGGTGACAGCCGTCTCGCCCTGGCGGGCACCGCCCATGACCTCAGTCTGGAAAAACAGCGTCAGGACGAACTGCGTCAGGCCAATCAACAGATCGCTAAAGACCGCGCCGAACTGGAACGCCTGAATGTCGGCCTGGAGAAAAAGGTTGCAGAAAAAACAGCCAATCTGACCGCAGCCAATTTGCAGCTGGAACAGCAGAACCTGCGCCTGCGCGAGCTGGACCGGCTCAAATCCGATTTCGTGTCAATGGTTTCGCATGAACTGCGTTCGCCGTTGACCAACATCAACGGCGGCATCGAGCTTTCTCTGGCTTCCGGCGGTATGCCGGCGCGCACGGAAGAGAATCTCTCGCTGGTGCAGGATGAGATCCTCCGTCTGACGCGCTTTGTCGAGACGATTCTGGATCTGTCTGCCCTGGAAGCGGGCCGCCTGCCGCTATATCCCGCCCCGGTGGAATTGCAGCATGTGGTGCAGACCATGCAGCGCCAACTCAGCCGCCAGGCGGATGCCGCCCGCGTGGTCTGGCAGGTTCCCCCCAATCTGCCGCCCATGCTGGCCGATGAACAGGCCCTGACCAGTGTGCTGTTCCATTTGCTGGATAACGCTTTCAAGTATGCCCCACAGGGACATATCTGGCTCAGTGCTTCACAAGCTCCGGATGGCCGCATCCGTGTACAGGTGCTGGACGAAGGCCCTGGCATTCCGCCGGAGGTAATCCCCATGCTGTTTGACCAGTTCTACCGCTCCAACCCCGAAGATGCGCAGACCGTGTATGGGCACGGGTTGGGGTTGTATATTGTCCAGCGGCTGCTGGATGCCATGGGCGGGATGATCCAGGCTGAGAACTGCCCGCAGGGCGGGGCCCGTTTCGTATTCTGGCTGCCGGAAGCCGATGCCTGCACGGATGAGGAGGGAGGATAATCAGATGATGACGAAATTACTGCTGGTGGATGATGATGTTACCCTGCTGCGTTTTATTCAGGAATATCTGGAGGGGCAAGGCTTTGAGGTATGCGCTGCCAACAGCGGGGTGGATGCGCTGCGCCTGGCCTATCAGGAGCACCCCGACCTGGTGGTGCTGGACGTGATGATGCCGGGGATGGACGGCTGGGAGGTTACCCGGCGCCTGCGCGAGCTTTCGGAAGTGCCGATTATCCTGGTAACGGCCAAATCCACCGAAGAAGACAAATTGCACGGCTTTCAACTGGGGGTGGATGATTATGTGACCAAGCCGTTCAGCTTTGCCGAGCTGGGAGCGCGCATTCAAGCCGTGCTGGGGCGCTCCCGCCAGGCTCCGCTGGTGGAGCATAACGTCATTCCCATTGGGGATATGCTCCTCGACCTGGACCGCCATGAAGTGCGCCGCGGTGAGGAAGTCATCCAGCTGACCCCCACCGAGTTCCGCCTGTTGGAGGTATTGGCCGAACGCAAAGGTCAGGCGGTCAGCGAGCTGGAAGTCATCCAGCAGGTGTGGGAGCGGGAAGAGGGGGAAGAGACGGCCGCCGTGCGTCGTTACATCTGGTTATTACGCAACAAGCTGGAGCCAGAACCGTCTGCGCCGCAGTATATTGTCACCGTCCGGGGGTATGGTTACCGGCTGGAGGGGTAGGGAGTTGCAGGAGGACACCGTCCAAAAAGCATTGAATACGATGTGTGGTGCTACTACGGTTTCCAAGTGATAAAAATGAAACGAAAAAAATCCTCCCATCTAATAAGGGGTTTTTCAAAATGTCAAATCGAGGGCCAATTTCCAATCGCCACCTAATAAATCGCATCGGTGGCGGGCACAGGCCCTGCCATAGGCATACGTTAAGGCAAAACTTCCCTTGGAAAAGATGGCGTACTCAGCATTTTGCTTGCCAAATTCCGTCGCCCGTAAGATTTAATGGCTTGCGAACCGACCCTTTTCAAGGTTGATTTCGCATGAAGGTTGCATCATGCGCAAAGGATTAAGCACGACCCACAGCCTACAAATGCCTGTCTGGGCAGTTAGTTTTTTACTTCGAAATACTATTTTCAAATTTAGCAAAGTAGCTGTCAATTTCTGGTCTTAATTCAATACCGGCTTCTTCAAAGCAGTCAAGAAGGTCTTGATATGCACCAACTCCACCAATGAAATCCCAAAGCTCTTCTGCGACCAATAGTTCATGTTTGAGGTCAAGCATCCCCCGTATCGTCCATCTTTTATATGGCTCTGGTACATAAGGATTGTAGGGGATTGCGATAATGGAATTTACTTTTATTTCAGGATTTCTTGCTAATTCAGAAGCGACCCATTCTAATAGAGTTTGTTTGTATTTTTGAAAATCACCAATATTAGGTTTTGCGGTTTTCATATCTATCATAAAAATCTCACCATCAAAACTTTCTAACCAAATATCCACTTTTGTTAGACTAACTTTATTCTTTGTTCCTGATTGACAAAGCGCACGAATTTTTTGAGTTTCTGCAATTTTGTCTGGAAACGTATCTTTTTCAGCACAACTTAACAAATTGATGATTTCTTGGATCTTGATTTGAGCATCTGAAAATATGAAATCATTTGGACTTATTTGTGAACCAGCATTAGCAAATCTTCCCTTTGATAATTCAATGGCTACTGGTTCATAGATTGAAGTCCCAAAAGTTGTGTTCAAGGATTGAATAAAAGAAAATAATGCCATTCTGTCTTTACCAAGAAGGCGATAATGGAATGGCATATATTTTGTCTCTGGCTTGTAATTCAAAAACTTATTTCTTAAGCTTTTTTTGATAACATTCTTTACTTGTATTTTCTTTTCGATAGAGAGCCCCATTTTTATTACCTTGCCTTTATATGGAAAATTGTTTCTGAATATGGAGTTTTGTTTTTTTCTGTCCGATTTAAAACGGGGCGTTTGAATTCTTTAACAATTCTCATATTGGCCTTTTCTGCGATTTTTGGATATAGTCCAAATTTGTCATTAGCTACTAGGAAAATATTGAAATCCTTAACAAGGAATTTTCTACAATTAATTAGTACGTCAGCAATGCCATTTGCATATGATTCTCTCGCTTCTTTCCCTTGGCCTTTATACAACGGACCGATTTCTTGATCATCTCGACGGTCAAACCCAAAAAGGTCATAAGCATAGGCATGTTGTTCATGGTAATCTATTAAACCCACATAAGGAGGACTAGAAAATATTCCGTTTATCCTATTATTCAAAATAAATTCTAGGGCAGGTTTCCCTTTTTGTTTTAATTCTGTAAAAAGGTCAAGTGATCTTGAGTCCCCCGTAAAACAATATTGAAAAGTGGGGGTTCTTAATTTATTGAATTGAGAAAAACGTGTTAATGTATCTTTACTATATCTTTCCCACCAACCTAAAATGGAGAAAAGAGGTTTGCAGATTTTCCCGTGTTTTCGGCAATAATAAGGTGATAGAATGGGATCGAGTAAGGTGGCTAAATCAGCATGGGTAGTAGCTCTGCATGAGCGCATAGTTCGACTTAAAATGACAGCTAATAATTTTTTAGTATTAACGTCTGGTAATTCGTGAATATATTTAAATACAAAGTCTATTTCGTCGCGAACGGGTTTAACATACCATTGGTCTAAAAAGGAACTTTCCGTTTCTTGTTTTATTTGAAGACTATATTTTGTGACAAGTTCTTTAAATTCATTTGCGAAGAGATTTTCTTTTTCTTGGCCATAACGCATTTGATCAATCTCCCCTTTTCTAACTTTATATCTAAAGTCAGGAGATGGGAAATTAATATTATTGAATTGTGTTAATGCTTCTGAAAGTTCTGCTTCGAAAGCTACATGTTTTTCATCTGCAATGAACTCTTTTAAGGCAGTGGTTATCTTATGAACCTCTTTTTGTAATTTAAACAAATCATGCTTACCAATTTTAGAATTGCTAATTAATGAGTTAAAGGCAGAAACGTCTATTCCTAATGCATTAATACCAAGTTCATTCGCTTGAACTAATGTTGTTCCACTACCACAAAAGGGATCAAGAACTATGTCTCCTGGTTTAAAATAAGCAACTTCTTTAAAATCATCTGTATGAGTATCTAAAAAATATTCTACTAATTGAGGTATAAATTTTCCCTTATAAGGGTGTAAACGATGAACGTGTTTTGTCCGTTCCTTTTCAGTGAGATTATCAAAAGATAAAGCCCAATTCAAATCTTCCCCCAATTCCTTTTTCCAATCCAGCTCCCTTTCCCCTTTTTGTGATTTATAGTAATAGAGAAGATCATTTTTGGCAATTTGTGTCAACCCATTATTCCCATACTTCTTAACAAGTCCATATTGTATTAGGTATGAAATATTTGATACGGTTACATTTCTCTCTAAATATGCAGATGCCCAAGCGCTAGCTTCCTGGATGGTTAATAAATCATTGTCATTAATCATTAGCTTTCTCCATTGATTTAATTGCCTTTAATTATAACAGGACTTCAATTCAAGAACAAAAATTCGATTTATTAAATAAGTATACTCGTTTTATTTGTTGTGATGCAATGAAATTCTCTGTGAAGAATTCGTTTATCAACTGAATTATCATTGTTTTGATGCGTAGGATTTCATAAATTGGAAAAAGCTGGTGGAATACAACAGCGGTAATCTTGATCTGGAAGAATTTATTGATTGAATTGATTGGTACAGCCACACCTTAAAACGATCACTTTTCACACCGCCTAGTGGCGAGGCATGCCTCGCCGCTGCGGTGAGATGGTGATTCCCAGATGGGCTGTTCTTGTATTCGGCATGCCGCCTGGGTGGTTGGCATTTACCATCGCGACCATCTTCAAAATCACCCCGGGTAGGGTGCGTTTCTAACGCACCGTTGATCAACCTCCAATTCGGGCTCAACCCCGGCAGATTGTCTGGCTTGTTCAGAAAGGACGGCGGAGCCGTCCTTTCTGGCGAGGCATGCCTCGCCGCTACGATGAGATGGTGATTTCCAGACAGGCTGCTTCCTGTATTTGGCATACCGCGCCAATCCTGATAATATGGGAAAATCTACCCTTCCAGCAGGATCCTGACCGGCGCGAAAGATTTACGGTGCATCTCGCATGGCCCCAGGCGGGTCAATGCCGCCTGATGCTGGCGCGTGCCGTAGCCTTTGTGATGGGCGAAGGCGTAGTCTGTATATTGCTCATCCATGTTGACCATCAGGGCATCGCGGGCGGTTTTCGCCAGTACGGAGGCGGCGGCAATGCTCAGGGAAGTTGCATCCCCGCGGATGATGGCGGTTTGGGAGCATTCCACATCCGGCAGCAGCAGGGCATCAATCAGCAGGTGCTGGGGCGGCAGGGTGAGCTGTGCCAGGGCGCGCGCCATGGCCAGACGGGTGGAGGGGACAATACCGATCTCGTCGATCTCCTGCGGGCTGGCAAAGCCCACCGCCCAGATAACGGCATGCGCCTTGATTTGCCCGGCCCAATGTGTCCGCTGGCGGGCGGTCATTTGTTTGGAATCGCGTACGCCTTCCAGTTGTTGGATGATTTTTTTATCAGGGGGGAGGATCACCGCTGCTGCGGTCACCGGCCCGGCCCAGGCGCCCCGTCCGGCTTCGTCAAGGCCGGCCACAAAAGGCAGCCCCGCCTGCCAAAAGGGCGTTTCCAGGCCGAGGTGCGGCAGCGGACCTGACCTCATTTTCCGCCATGGATGCCGCGGCGCACCAGCAGCAGGTACAGTCCCAGCAGGATCAGGCCGATTGAGCCGGTGTTGCCGATGAAGCTGACGGCCGAGTTGGGTGAGCCGCCGATATACAATCCATAACCGGTGATGCTCATTACCCCGGCGGGAATCAGCGGCCACCAGACGAAATTCTGCACGATGGGACGTGAAAGCACGGTGATCATTCCCCAGCCAATGCCGAAAATGACCAGCATGATGCCGGTGCGCGCCAGGCCGTTCAGGTCTGCGTTGCTGCCCCATGCCTGGTAGATCCCAACCCCGACCCCGCTGAGGATGCTGCCGGGAATGATCAGCCCGAAGCTGTTTGCCAGCAGCCCCCAGATGAGCATCGAGATGCCAATGCCGGCAATCGTGTAACCAAAAAAGTCGATCATGCGCATCTGGCTGAGGGCAAAGCTCAGCCCCAGTGAGCCGAAAATCCCCGCCAGCAGGATCGCCCACCAGTTGTACGTTTTTAATAGCAAGCGGGAAAATGTAACGATGCCCAGCCAGCCGGCAGCGAAGCCGCCCAGCAGGATCGCCAGACTTTCGTTCCACCCGAGACTGAATAGGCCGCCATAACCGGCTAAAAGGCCCAGGCCGAGGCCGCCGGCCAGGCTGCCAGGGATGATCCCCAGCAGCCGGCGGGAACGGATACCGGCGATCAGCAGGATCAGCGACAGAAAAGGCAGAACCAGGAGGCTGAGCCAGCCGGTTTTAAAGAATACGTCCAGCAGGATCAGTGCCCCGCCGCCTATCAGAGCGGTACCGATGATTAAACGATAGCTTTGCTGCGGGTCTTTGATTTCAGTCGATGTTAGATTCTTGTCCATAGTCAATCGTGCCTTGAGGCGTTCCAAAATGTGTTTCCCTTCCAAATCAGAATGAAATGAATACGGAAACAGGATAGCCGATTTTGCTGCAAACAGCATGTGTACCTGGTCACACTGGCGGGCATACTCCTTTTGTGCAGCTGGCCGCCGCGTATGACTTAGAAAGAATTGGCATCACCCTGAGGTCGTCGTTGCAGTCGGCAGGCAATAACCACTTTAGTGGTTACTACAGTTTTGTTAACCGCAAATTTTTTGTTAAAACACCATCCTTCCTGTACTGTACTGGTCTGTCGTGTGGAGCGTACATGACCACACCCCACGGATTCGTTTACCAATGTTTACAGGATACCCAGCTCTTTGGCCCGGATGGCGGCCTGCATACGGTCACGCGCCTGGAGCTTCGCCAGAATACTGGTCAGGTGATTTTTGACCGTGCCTTCGGCGATGAACAGGGTGGCTGCAATTTCCTTATTGTTGGCGCCGGTGGCGACCAGTCTAAGCACCTCCAGCTCCCGCGAGGAGAGTGGGTCTTCGAGCGGAGCGGTATCACCTGTCTGCTGGGGTGCAATACGAGCAAATTCTGAAACAACTTTGGCGGTAATGGAGGGCTGCAGGAAATATTCTCCGCGGGCGGCAGTGCGGATGGCCTCGAACAGCTTCTCGGAGGAAACATCTTTGAGCAGGTACCCAACTGCCCCGGCGCGCAGGGCATCAAAAACATATTCGTCATCGTCAAACGTGGTCAGGGCGATCACGCGGCAGTCCGGGAACGATTCTTTCAGCCGCCGCGTGGCCACGGCCCCGTTCATCACCGGCATGCGCATGTCCATCAGCACCACATCCGGCCGGTGCTGGGCAGTCAGGCGCAGCACTTCTTCGCCATTATTGGCCTCACCGATCACTTCAAAGCCATCCTGCACAGACAGGAGGGTATGCAAGCCTTCCCGGAAGAGGGCCTGGTCATCGGCCAGCAGGATTCTGATATTCTTTTTCATTCGGGCACCTTGATTTCGAGGCTGAGTCCCTGCCCTTCGGCAGAGGAGATGTTCAGTTCACCATTCAGCAGATGAACCCGTTCACGCAGCCCCATGATTCCGAAGCCGCCGTCTGTGTTGGTACTGCCTTTGCCGTTATCCTGCACGGTGAGCAGGATATGGTCTGTATCGCAGTAATCGAGGGTGATCCAGGCATGATCGGCCTGGGCGTGTTTACAGATATTGTTGACGCCTTCCTGGGCAGCCCGAAAGAGGGTCAGATGAGCCTGCGGGGAGATCGGCCGGGGGATGCCCAACGTTCTGAAAACGGCCTCCACGCCGGCGACTTCGCAGTTTTTGATGGTTTCCGCGATCATTTCAGCCAGGGGCAGCGATTCCGCCGGGTCGGTCCGCAAAGCGGAGACGGAACCGCGTACGTCTGTCAACGCCTGTTGGGTGAGCAGTCTGGCCTTTTCCAGCGCCTCATCGGCACGCCGGGCGTCTTTTTCCCGCACAGCCTGGGATGCGCGGATCTGCATATTAATTGAGGTGAGGTAATGCCCCAGTCCGTCGTGGATCTCGCGCGCCAGGCGGTTGCGCTCTTTTGAAATTGCCAGCTCTTCAATTTGCAGGGCATAATTGCGCAGGCGCTGGTTGGCTTCTTCCAGCCGCTCGGCCAGGCGTTCGCCTTCAGAACTGGCATGTTTCTCATCTACGGCCATTTGGGTGAAGATAACGATGAATACCTGCCCGGCAAGGAAGATGGGCATTTCCATCCATAATGCCTGCCAGCCGCCTTTTGAAATGAAGATGGCGAGGGCATAGGCGGAGAGGATGCCGATATTGGTCAGGTCCAGCCAGCCGCGTCTCATCAGCATCACGCCGTGCCCGGCCAGGGGCAGCAGCAGGATGGCATTAAAACCAGAACCACGGCCAAGATAGACCAGCAGGCCGCCCAGGGGAATTTGAATGGCGAAATATGCCACTTTTAATTTCAGGGAATCCTTCGCCATACACACCCCGAAGCCATAGATACCCATCAGGATATAGGCTGTGCCGCTGAGCACCAGCAAAACGATCTCCAGCGCGGAGGCGGTTTGCAGCACGCTGAAGGTGGAGAAGAAAGAGGACATCACCACCAGCGCGAAAACCAGGTTAACACCGCTGCTGGTGAAGATGCCGTTACGGGAAGGGTTTTCCATCTTGATGCGATTATATCACCGGCGGTCAAGGGGATGTTTTTGAGGTGACCATCCTTTGGTCATATTGGGAAATGTGACCGCAGGTGTGCCTGACGGCACAGTACAAGCGGCGGGTTTTCCATTAATATGATGTCATCAGCAAGCTGTGCGTTTGTTGAAATTACGGTTCAGAAGGGAACCTCATTATTATGCAAATCGTTACTGACCACGGGATGGACCTGACGGATTCACAAAAAGAAGGGCTTGACCTTCATCTGGTGCCTTTACAAATTGAGCTGGACGGGAAGACCTATAAGAGCGGCAAAGACGTTACTCCCGAAATGTTCTATGAATTATTACAGAATGCTGAGGGCATGCCTACAACTTCGCAGCCAACGCCATCTGATTTTGCTGATCTGTATCGCCGTCTGGCAGAGAAAGACCCTGATATTTTGTCTGTCCACATGTCGGCTGGCCTGAGCGGCACGTATAATTCTGCCCGGCTGGCAGCTGAAATGGTTCCCGAAGCCAATGTGACTTTGGTGGATACCAAAACCCTGTCCTGCCCGTGCGGCTGGCAGGTTCAGGCCGCAGCACAGGCTATCAAGGCTGGCTGGCCGCTGGATAAAATCCTTGCTCATCTTAGTCATATCCGCCACCAAACGGATGCATTCTATACACTGGATAGTCTGCGTTATTTGATCCATGGCGGCCGGATCAGTCATATTAGTGGATTGGTGGCTTCTTTGCTGAATATCAAGCCAATCATCACCGTCAATAAAGACAGTGACGGGAAATATGCCAACGTCGCCAAGGAGCGGACCTTGAAGCGCGCCATCCGCCGTATTGCGATCATCGTAGCTGAAACGTTTGGCGAAGGGACAAATTTGCGTGTTCAACTGATGCACGGGCAAAACCCCGAAGGGGTAGAAATCTTGCGCGAAGAATTGATGGCAAGGGTGAAATGCAATTTTGAGCCTACCTCGCCGATTGCGCCCGTATTGGGCGCTCATACCGGGCCTACGATGGTCGCAGTGTGTGCTGCCCCGATGGATATTTTTCAATTGCTGCCGCAGACTGCGGCGTAAAACACTTATTATTTTTTAAACGGATGTAAACATGAATAAATTTATTGGTGAGTATTTCAAGAAAGCCTTATTCTGGCTTTTGCTGCCGCTGGTTTGGATATATGCCAACCTTGTTTTGGGATGGCGGGTCACCTGGAATGGCAAACTGCCCAAAGGCCCCAAAATCCTGGTTGCCAATCATCCCTCAACGATTGATCCCTTTATCGTTGCCCTGCTGGCCAGGCGGCCGTCACGTATTTTGATCAAAGGACATATCTTCCATACTCCCTTGTTTGGCTTTTACCTGCGCCAGGCCGGGCATATCCCGGTCATTCCCGGTCAGGGCAAGGAAGCCTTTGAAGCTGCCCGGCAGCTGCTGGAAGCCGGACACACGATTATGCTCTTCCCGGAGGGGCAGCTTAGCCCGCGTGAGGGCGGTTTTCAGGACACGCACACCGGCGCGGCCCGGCTGGCTTTGCTCAGCGGTGCGCCCGTGATCCCGATTGGCATCCATCTGAACCGCAGCCGGTTGAAGGAAGTACAGTCAACCTTCAATGGCGAAGAATCGCTGGGTCTGTTTGCCCTGGGCGGCCCCTACCGCCTGACCGTCGGCCAGCCGATGCAGTTTGCCGGCAGCCTGGAAGACCGCGAGCATGTTGTCTCGGTGGCGGAAGCGATCATGCAGCATATTATCCTGCTTTCACAGCAAAGCGCGGCGCAAATCTGATTGCCTGATTTCATACTATCAATCCCCTGCCAATATTCAGGCAGGGGATTTTTTATGTAGGGGTGAGGGGGTTGTCAACTCATCCTGCGAAACGCTTTTTGATAGCCCCACACAGCCAGGGATGCGCCGAAGGCAATCGTGCCCAGTTTGCCGCCTGTACCGCCAAACACGGGCACGCTGTACAGAAAGACGATGCCCGTCAGCAGTCCGGCGGCGATCATCGGCAATGGCGAGGCAAAGCGTTTGGAGGCGCTCATACCGGTGAAGGATGCGCAGATCACCACCACGGCCAGCAGCGGGCCGGTTTCCGGGGAGATGGCAGGCAGCAGCAGCCCGCCTGTAACGCCCACCGCGCTGGAGGCCAGCACGGGGCCGTGCTTGAGAACTGTGCTCAGCCAGTAGGTGATTACTGCAGCGGCCACCGACAGGGCCACAATCTGCCAGGCCAGCTCAAAGGACGGCATGGGAGAAATGAGGAACTGGCGCTGCAAGCCCAGCCCGGCCAGCAGGGAGCCGCTGAAGGCGATTGTGCCCAGCTTGCCGCCGAAGCCGTTCAGCGCATCTTCGGCAAGAATATATACCACCCCGGCGATGCCCGCCGCGAGGAGCAGTTCAGCCGGGCTGGCAAGCAGGGCGGCTGAACTCATCCCCACAAAAGAACCCGTGTAGATGGGGACGTTATACCGGGGGAAAACCAGCGCGCCCAGCAGCCCGACCAGGGCAGACCCTGCTACTGGCCCCAGACAGAGATGTACACTGATCCAGTAGGCCGCACCTGCCCCGCCCAGAAGGGTAATGAAGGTTAGCAGCCTATGCGCCGAAGAAACATGGCAGGGTTCGGCTTGCTTCAAAGTGTGGGCTTCATGCCATAGTGCGATTAATATACCGATCAGGATGACGGCTACCAGAATGCCGCCAATCGAGTGCAGCACCCACGCCTCGTAGACGATGAAGCCATACATCATGATCACGAATGTGCTCAGGATCACAAATCCGGCGATCAATCGTGCATGGCAAGCGGCGGGTTTTGTTTGTGGTTGCATTGGCTCCCCTCTTGTTGTTCTTGAAGTGGTTGAGGTGGGTGATGGATATCCCCATTATAATAGATGCAGCCAGATAATCACTTTGCATCCAGGTTTTGGGAAGCAGGAAGACGATGGGGCCAACGTCGGGTTCCTTTGATCAGAAATCTTAACGACCACCCTGGCGGCTGGTTTGCCCGCTTCTTTTGGTGAGGCAATTCAACAATACAATAAGGAGTATCAGAATAATGGATAAAACCAGACAGCCTGCCATCATCTTTGATCTGGGCGGGGTTTTGATTGATTGGCAGCGGGAGCATCTCTATAAAAAGATGTTTGCCGGTGATCAAGCCGGTATGCAATATTTTTTGGATGAGGTCTGTTCCCTGGAATGGAACGCGCAAATGGACTGCGGTTATCCGTTTGCCAGGGCAATCGAGGAACGAGTGGCGCTGTTCCCTGAATATGAAGACTATATCCGCGCATACTGGACGCGCTGGGAAGAGATGGTGCCGGGGCAGATCAGCGGCACGGTGGATATCCTGGCCGCACTGCGGCAACAGGGGTATCCGCTGGCTGTACTCAGTAACTGGTCTGCGGAAACGCATGCACGGGTGTATCGAAAGTTTGAGTTTTTGCACTGGTTCGATGAGGTTGTGATTTCTGGCCGTGAAAAATTGATCAAGCCTGATCCGGCCATCTTCCATCTGCTGCTGGACCGTTTAGGCCGTCCTGCGGAGGAATGCCTGTTTATTGATGACTCGGAAACGAACGTTCGGGCAGCCGGGGAATTGGGGATTGAGACTGTTCTTTTCACCTCATCAGAGCAGCTGTGCACCGAACTGCGCAAGCGCGGGATAATCTGAAAGATATGCACAGGGTAAAATACAGGGATGAGGGAAGAAAAATTGCGCCCGCCAGAGAAAATGGAAACACAGCGTTTGTTCCTGCGTCCGATTGGAACGGGAGATGCCGAGGCGGTCTTTGAAACCTATGCGAATGACCCGCAAGTCACCCGCTTTGCCACCTGGGTGCCGCACGCCACGGTGGCGGAGACCAGGCGTTATTTGCAGGCTTGTGAGATCGCCTGGCGTGAAGGCACAGCTTTTCCCTGGGCTGTGTTTCGCAGACAGGATGGCAAATTGATCGGCTCGGCAGAGCTGCGTATTAACGATCATCAGGCCGAGATCGGCTATTTGATCGCTCGCCCATTGTGGGGGCAGGGCTATGCCAGTGAGGCGGCCCGCGCGCTGGTCGATTGGGCCTTTGCCCAGCAGGATATTTACCGCGTGTGGGCCACATGTGACGCCGAGAATCTGGCGTCGGCGCGGGTGCTGGAGAAGGCAGGGCTGGTCTTTGAAGGCCGCATTCAGCGCCGGCTGCGGCGTCCCGGCCTGCATGGCGCCCCGCGGGATGTGCTTTTTTATGAGAAGGTGAAATAGACTTTTTTGTAGTGCCCCCGCGGTCAGTCGTCAAAGGATGGGGTTGTGCGACAGCGGAACGACTGAAAGTCACTACGACATTTGTTTACACTTTGCGGATGAGAGTTGGCTATAATACAGGCAGGGTAGATAACCCGCCTGTGATTTTTATATGAAAGGTTAGGATGATTTGTATGGCAGATGCTGAACGCCGGGGCGTAGCCCTGGATATGGACGGAGTTGTGATTGACGGTATGCAGTTTCATGTGCGCGCCTGGCAGCATGCTTTTCGTGAGGTGATGGGCGTGGAACTGCCTGCTTTGGAGGTTTATCTGCGCGAAGGATATAAAGAGGATTATTTTATTGGTCAGGTCGCAGAGAAGTTGGGCATTTCGGTAACGGATGAACAGTTTGACCGGATTCATGACTGCAAATTGGCTCATTATGATGACATTTTTTATCTGGACCCGGTACCCGATATTCATCAGTCGTTGTCTCTGATGCGTGAAATGGGTTATGCGCTGGGACTGGTGACCGGCGCCAAACGCGCCGTGGCGGAACGCGCCCTCTCGGAGATGGGCGTGCGCCAGTGGTTCGATGCCGTTTCTGGCTCGGACGAGGTCAGCCGCGGCAAGCCGGATGCGGAACCGTACCAGAAAGGCGGCCAGGAGCTGGGGGTGCTCCCGCAGAACTGCCTGGTGGTGGAGAACGCGCCGGCTGGTATTGAGTCTGCCAAAAAGGCTGGCATGTTGTGTGTGGCTTTGGAAAGCTCGCTGGACAAGTCATATTTGACCCAGGCTGACAAGGTGATCCATACCCATGCCGAACTGCAAGATTGGCTGCGAGAAGAACATGCCATTACCGGCGGTCAGGGACCGTGGCAGCTGCCTTAGGAAGCCCATAAGGGAGGAGATTGCTGCATCAGCCTTCGGCTTCCTCGCAATAACAAATTAAAAATGAATAGGAGACATCCATGATTCGAGATCTGATCCTGAAAAACCGCAGTTACCGGCGTTTTGATTCGTCGGCAGCTATTGACGAAAACACTTTGCGCGAATGGGTTGACCTGGCGCGGCATTCCGCTTCGGGGGCGAACGTACAGGGACTGAAATATATCCTCTCCTGGACGCCTGAAAAGAACGCCGCTATCTTCCCCGCCCTGCGTTGGGCGGGCTATCTGAAAGGCTGGGGCGGTCCCGGAGAAGAGGAACGCCCGACCGGTTATATCGTTGTCCTGGGTGATACTGCGATCAGCAAGAACTTCGGCGTGGATCATGGGATTGCCTGTCAGAGTATCCTGCTGGGAGCAGTCGAGCAGGGCTTCGGCGGCTGCATTTTTGGCTCGATCCGCCGGGAGGAACTACGCGCAGCCCTTGCCATCCCTGAGCAATTTGAGATCCTGTTGGTGGTTGCTCTGGGCAAGCCAGTCGAACAGGTGCAGTTGGATGAGGTTGGCGCTGACGGCAGCATTAAATACTGGCGCGATGAGCAAGCCGTGCATCACGTGCCCAAGCGGAGATTGGCCGACTTGATCCTGTAGGCTTTTCTTTCGCGGCGGGCAGTGAACGTGCAGGAAACAGACCCCGCGTGAGCGGGTTGTTTTCAGGAGATGCGGCAAGGCAAGTCTCCCGCGGGTTGGAATGATGGATGCATGGTCAGCCTTGCGCAGGATTGAATTTGAGCGCTGTGAAAAGGTTCTATCGCTTGCGGGCGATACGGGTTTGCAGAAGTTGTGATCTTCACCATCTATACAACTTGTCTGCCGGGAATACGTAGATTAAATAGACGTATTCATCTTTGAAAGGATGTTGAAAAATGAATCTGGAAACATTTGTGCGCAATCCTTTCTTTTGGGCTTTGATCAGCATGTTTGGTTTGCTGGGAGCGGCGGCTGTTACCAGCAGCCGCAGGATGGCCAGCCAGCCAGTATTTTTCCTGGGCAGCTTGCTTCTGCCGGCCCTGGGCCATACCATGATGGTGCTGCCTTTTGTGGATCAGCTGCGGTTTGAAAGCAGCGGCTGGCACTGGTTTGTGGGCGGGGGATTATTGTTGGCTTCCCTGGTTTTTGAAGTGGCCGGGTTTTTGCCCGCCCGAAAATTTAAAGAAAAAGATGCCCAGGTACGATTGAAAATCGCTGGGTTTTACAGCATTGTGCGCCATCCCATGTATGTGGGGGATATCCTGTATGCGCTGGGCATTGCTTTTGTTTTCCGGTCGGTGATCGGGGTGGCCCTGGTGCCTGTGTGGTTTTCTGCATTTATGTTCCTGCTCACTATTGAAGAGGAGATTCTGGAGGAGCGCCTGGGGGCTACCTATATGGAATACAAGAAGCGCGTGCCCGGCCGTTTGTTTCCCCAGGGGCTGCCCGCCAGGCAGGAAGAGATTATCCGCTATCCGTTTAAGAATCTGGTGATGAAAGGTGGCGGCATTCGCGGGATTGCCTATGCGGGCGTGCTCCAGGAACTGGAAGAACGCGGCATCCTTCCGCAAATTGAACGCGTGTCTGGTGCATCGGCCGGGGCGATCACCGCCATGGTGCTCAGTTTTCGTTTGGATATGGACGAAACGATGAATGTGATGGACACGCTCGATTTCAGCAAGATTCCACAGTCCCGGCTTACCGCCCGCAGAGATGAAAAAGTGAATTTCCTGCTGAAGGAATTTAACGTGATTACCGATAACCTGGTTTGCACCCAGCGTCTGGTAGAGGAATTCGGCTGGT
The DNA here is from genome assembly GCA_964447155.1 of uncultured Anaerolineaceae bacterium. Lineage (GTDB taxonomy): Bacteria > Chloroflexota > Anaerolineae > Anaerolineales > Anaerolineaceae > SMBSF63. Next base: position 11,278 of record CAYURM010000002.1, on the reverse strand, counting down.
ACACGACCGAATATTTCTATGAATGGCTGCAGCAGGTGGTGGCGCAGCGCTGTGATGGCAATGGACGGGCGACATTTGCTGATTTCCGTGACCGGGGTTTTCGTGATTTGTATGTCACGGCGGCCAATATTTCCAAGCGCCGCTCCGAAATGTTCAGCGCCGCTACCACACCGGATGTTGCCGTCGCGGATGCGGTGCGCATGTCAATTGCGATTCCGCTGTATTTCCATGCGTTGCAGTTTGACGGCCAGCAATTTGGCGCGGGTGACTATTATGTGGATGGCGGGCTGTATGATAATTTCCCGATCCGCTATTTTGACAATGAGCAGTTTGGCAAGCAAAATCGCTGGTATAAAAGCCGTATCAACTGGGCTACCTTAGGCAGTTATTTGTATACGCCCAAAGACTGCGTGAAAGCTGACAGTCAATTCAATAACATTATTGATTATGTCAGCCTGATGGTATCCGAAATGGCACTCAATATCCGTGACGAGATGTTCAGCCGCGAGACCCTGGATCAATTGCGCACGATTATGATCAGTGATTGCTGCATCGACCAGACTGATTTTAATATTCCCACCCATTCTGAACGATACGATCAGTTGATCGAGTCCGGGCGAGCGGCAACGAAGATTTATCTGGATGAATACCGCGCCCCGGATGTATAGACGTTTCGCATAGCCGTGGAAAAGAGCAAGGTTTTGCTGGATTCGAGGCCAGTCTCCTCCCGCAGGTTGAATGGATGATCACTCTCCATGCTGTTCAGTTCCTGATCAACTGAGCTCTGCACAACGAACGTTCCTGCGGGAGGGTCTCTTGTTGCCGGTTTAAAACCTCCCGCAGGAAAGTTTGTAATCCAGTGCGCCAGAAAACAATATCTCGACAAGCAAGGGGAATTTGTAGCAAGTTCAACCTGCGGGAGGGTGCCGTTCCCTCATCATAACTTTATAAGAATCGTCGGATTGGAACAACCCTGCCGTAATAGTATCCGATTCTCTGGTAGAATCTTGATAGCACAAGTTGTCTAAAGGATAAGCAGAAACAGGTTAAAAAACCTTTCCCTGCTTTTATTGAATGGTAACAAGGGCCAATTGCTCTGTACCGGGTCGGATTGGACATGATATTTCGCCGGGAAACAAATTCCGGTCTATTTCATCCATAACGTTTGTAATTGAATCAGACGCGGTATGCAAAGAGCAGGAATAGTCCTGGAGCTTTTGGCTTAAATAACAAGGAGGTTACCTTGGCTGGAATGGATCGCTTCACACAGCGGGCGCGCCGGGTTCTGAGTCTCGCTCATCAAGAGGCGGAACGGATGCGCCAGCAATATATCGGTACAGAGCATCTTTTACTTGGTTTGGTACGAGAAGAGGGTGGGATTGCCGGGCGCGTATTGCGCGATCTTGGATTGGAATATGAACGCGTGCGGGATATGACCGAACGCGTAAGCGGGCTTGGCGATTTCGCCGGGCAGAATGTTGAACTTTCATCAGGTGTGCAGAAAGTATTGGAATACGCCATTGATGAAGCCCGCAAACTGGGCCATCACTACATCGGCACCGAGCATTTGCTGCTGGCTTTGTCCGGTCTGGAAGATGACGCCGCAGCAGTTGTGCTGCGCAAATTGGGCGTTACGCCCGACCAGATTCGCCGCCAGACGCGGCGGGTGCTGACGGAAAGCCGCAGCACGGGAGCCGCAGCCGGCCCTGCCAAACGCGGTTTGCAGGAAGAACAAAAGAAAGGCGGCAAAACGCCGCTGATCGATCAACTTGCCACTGACCTGACCGCTAAAGCTGCCGAAGGCAAGCTGGATCCGGTCATCGGACGCCAGATGGAAATCGAGCGCGTCATTCAGATTTTGGCGCGGCGCAACAAGAACAACCCTGCCCTGATCGGTGAGCCGGGGGTTGGCAAGACCGCCATCGTGGAAGGTCTCGCCCAGCGTATTATTGAAGGCGATGTGCCTGCCCTGCTGCTCAATAAACAGGTGCTGCAGCTGGACGTCGGTTCGCTGATCGCGGGTACCATGTACCGCGGACAGTTTGAAGAACGCCTCAAGCGCGTGATTGAAGAATTGAAGGCTTCCAAAGCGATTCTCTTCATTGATGAATTCCACATGCTGGTGGGCGCTGGCTCGGCGGGCTCGTCTGTTGACGCGGCCAATATCCTCAAGCCGGCCCTCTCCCGCGGTGAGCTGCAGGTGATTGGTGCGACCACGCTGGAAGAGTATCGCAAGCATATTGAAAGCGATGCCGCCCTTGAGCGCCGCTTCCAGCCGATTGTGGTGGAGGAGCCGTCACAGGACGAAACCAAAGAAATTTTACGCGGCATCCGCAAGGCCTACGAAGAGCATCATCGCCTGTCCATTTCGGACGAAGCGCTGGATGCTGCCGTGCTGCTGTCCTCGCGTTATGTCACCGAGCGCTTTCTGCCGGACAAGGCCATCGATCTGATCGACGAAGCCTCTTCCCGTGTGCGCATGTACAAAAGCCCGGCAGCCAGGGAAAGCAAGAAGTTAATGACCGACTTGCGCGAAGTTTCCCAGAAACTGCTTCAGGCCGAGGAAGAAGATCTGCCCATCAAAGTGGAAGCCCTGGAACTGCGCAAGGAAGAACTGCTGGAAGAAATTGAAGAATTTACCAGGAGTTGGAATCGTGACACCAGCCCGGTGGTCTCGGCAGATGATATTGCCGAACTGGTCTCCATGTGGACCGGCGTGCCGGTGATGCAGATGGCAACCGAAGAATCGGCCCGCCTGCTGCGCATGGAAGACGAATTACGCGACCACATCGTCGGGCAGGAAGACGCCATTGAAGTCATCTCCAAAGCGGTGCGCCGCGGACGGTCTGGTCTCAAGGACCCCCGCCGCCCGATTGGTACCTTCCTGTTCCTCGGGCCGACCGGTGTCGGCAAGACCGAGTTGACCAAGGCCCTGGCGATTTTCCTGTTTGGCAGTGAAGACGCTCTGGTGCAGTTGGATATGTCCGAGTTCATGGAACGGCACAATATCAGCCGCCTGGTGGGTTCACCCCCCGGTTACGTTGGGTATGATGAAGCCGGTCAGTTGACCGAGACCATCCGTCGTCGCCCGTATTCGATCGTCGTCTTCGACGAGGTGGAAAAAGCCCACCCCGAAGCGTTGAACATGCTGCTCCAAATTATGGAAGAGGGCCATCTTAGTGATGCCCGCGGCCACAAGGTCGACTTCCGCAATACGATCATCGTGATGACGTCCAATATCGGCGCCAATGACATCAAGCGCCAGACCTCGCTCGGCTTCAGCTTGCAGCGTGATGAAAACGAAGAAGAAGCAGAAGCTTACACCGAGATGCGCAAGAAGCTGATGGAATCGCTGAAGAAAGCCTTTCGCCCCGAATTCGTCAACCGCCTGGACAGTGTGGTCGTCTTCCGCGCGCTCTCGCGCGAGAATATCCACAGCATTGTCTCTTTGGAACTGGACAAGGTCGGCGAGCGGCTCAAGGAACGCGAGATCAGCTTGCGCGCCACGGATGCCGCCATTGACCTGCTGGCCGAAGAGGGCTACGACCCCGATATGGGTGCCCGCCCGCTGCGGCGCGTGATTCAGCAGAAGGTGGAAGACGCCCTGTCCGATGCCCTGCTGGCCCATGAATTCATGGATGGCGCCACCATCCTGGTGGACGTAGACGAAGATGGACACATCGTCCTCACCCGGGACGAAAACGGCGAAAAAGCGCCCGAACCGGCGTTAGGCGTCGGTGTCTGAACAGAATAATGAATGAAACGAGCCTCCCCCGCAATCGCGGGGGAGTTTTTTTTGTGTGGTTCTGCAGGGTGTGGGGCAGCCCACCATAAGAACTATTTTTCGTACAATAAATTATTTTCAAAATCAAATATTCGCCGAATACCATCTTCACAGCTTAATTCCAGTTTGTTGTTGTCTATCCAAATATCAGGTTTCATTTTCACAGGGTTGTCCAAAACAAGAACCTGACGGGAACCAGCTGCCAGATTTATAGCGATCACTGAGAATAAATGTTGGTCATAATAATCGACGATCGCTTGCCCGAAGACGATCCTGCGCTGGTCTGGTGACCAAAGGATATTGCCTGCCTGATTGGATTTGTTCAGGATGTCATAATTCACATATTCTCCGGTTTTTAGATCGACAATATTCAATAGCATAGGGTCATATCGCCTTAGGATATATGCTAAATACTGCCCATCTGTTGAAAATGAGAAAGTGTAAAGATGATCTGCGCTGGGTTCTAAAATTTCTACAATATGCCCGCTTTCCAGATCAAGGCGCAATAATCCCTAACCGTCTACATAATAGATTGGTCCAGATACATAGAGGCCAACGGATAGATGATATTTCGGCAGTGGGAGAGATCACCGGCTTATTTCCAACCGAGCAGGCAGCCAGGAAGATGGTCAAGAGGAAGAAAAGCCGTTTGATGTGAGGTTTCATGTTTCTTTCGTCCATTCCGGGGCGTCTTCGGCGAATACAGCCTACAACTGCGGTGCCGGGGAAAATAGCTGCAAAACGCACTCTCAATCATTCGCCCTGTCGCCAAAGATCTCCCAGCCGCGCTCCAGCGCAACGGCTTTGAGCCTGTCGTCTGGATAAACCGCCACGGGGTGGTGTGCCATTTCCAGCATGGGGATATCCGCGGATGTATCGCCATAGGCCACATCGATACGCTCCACCCCCAGGCGTTTCCTGATCTTGTCTGCCTTGTCCTGCCCATGCGCGATCGGCTCGGCCAGGGCCATCTGTCCGTTCTCGAACCTGATCTCCGTACCCAGTCCTTTTGCTCCCATCCGCGCAGCAAAACGGGCCACGGTTGGCTGCCACATACCGGTAGCGATATATACCTCATCGCCCTGCTGGACATGCCCGTTGATCCGTTCGATCATATCCAGCCGGCGTTTTGCCCATAACTGGGTTTCCATGGTGTATGTAATGACTTCTTCAAATAACTCCGGGGTGGCGTCTTTCAATACCGGCATGCAGCTGATGAACAGATCAATGACCCATTTATTCCAGTCGATCAGGCCGCGCTTTGCCAAAAACCAGGACGGCATGATCTTTGCCATATACAGATTTTTCCGTAATTTGCTCTGATTTTCGCCCACCCAGCCTACCAGCCCAATCACCGGTGAGCCATGTGAAAGTGTGCCATTAAAATCTGAAACAACCAGCATCGTTGCAACTCCTTATCCATTCAACATGCGAAGCATATCACTTGCGGTATCCGGTGTCTCCACACACCTGTAACTGGAGTGAAAAATGATCTGGGATGGTCTTATCTGGTGCGGTCAAAAACGTGACCGTACCCTACTCTTAAAAACCACCCTGCTCCGTCCGGGAGATGATCTCATCCTGCAAAGCTTTCCCCAAATTGCAGAAATAATCGCAGTACCCGGCCACGCTCATGCGCAGCGTGCCACCTGTGCGCAGGTGGTCATGGTTTGCTCAAAACCGCAGGGACAGGCAGCTCAGACCGCCGTCCATCTTGCGGAACTCTGACATGTCCAGCAGCAGCAGGTCAAAGCCCTCGGCGGAGAGCATGGCCGCCGCTTGTGGATAACTAGCCGCGAAGAGGACAAAATCATTGACGCGGATGCAGTTGGCCGCGTAGCGTTCATCTTCCGTTACGGTCAGCACACGGTAGTCCTCAAAATCCGGCTGGTCCGCCAGCACAGGATCGATCAGCATGGTGCCGTTTCCAAGATAGCTCATCCCGCTCTTGAGATGCAGCAACCCGCCCATGCCGCGAATATCCATCTCGCTGGTGGTGAAACCAGCATCCTGCAAATGCGCCGCCAACTGACGTGCGCCTTCCGGGTTGGTGCGCGCCGAGACGCCAATGAAGAAATGATCCCCGGCCTGGCAGATGTCGCCGCCATCAACCGTGCCGGGCGCTTCAATGGTGGGTATGCCCGCATAGTGCGTCGACAGGGCGGTGTGGATGGCTTCGGTCTCGCCTTTGCGGCTGTCCGCACCGGGGCGGGTGATGACGGCCGTCTGCGGGGTCACTACGGCGGTGTCTTCTACAAAGGTTGAGTCCGGGAAGCGCTCGTCGGCGTCCAGTACCGTTACCTGCATGCCGCACTGCGCCAATGCCTTACAATAGGCCGCGTGCTGTTCGAGGGCACGGGGCAAGTGTGGCGCACCCAGGCCGGCGGTGGTGATTCCCGCGGAAAAGCTCTCGCCGGGGAGGCGGGTAATGCCCCTGGTGAACCGGCTGGTCATCCACCGGGCAGGGTCAGCCTTCAACCTGGAAACCGACCTTGATGGTTACCTGCCAGTAGGCAATCTTGCCAGCTTCGATCTGGCCGCGGGTTTCCAAAACTTCAAACCAGCGCAGGTTCTCAATGGTTTGGTTGGCTTTGCTGATCGCATTCTGTACAGCATCTTCAACACTGGTCTGGGATGACCCCACCAATTCAATCTTTTTGTAAATATGGTCTGTCATGATCTTTCTCCTCCGGGATATGAAACAGGATGATAAACTGATTATTTCATCATCGGGAGAATTTTGCAAGGGCGGGATGAAAAGGATTAAAATAAAAGTGCGGCGCATATGCGCCGCACTTTCTTTTTTTTGGCTATAAGACTAGTTTAAAGCGACTACGTCTTGTGCCTGGGGGCCTTTCTGGCCCTGGACTACGGTGAACTCAACCTGCTGCCCTTCGTTCAAATTGCGAAAGCCATCACCTGAGATTGCACTGTAATGCACGAAAACATCTTCGCCTGCTTCACGTTCGATGAAGCCAAAGCCTTTGGTGCCGTTAAACCATTTCACTGTACCAGTTTCTCGTTCTGCCATGATCTGTATTACCTCCTTCTGTAATGATCCACTCGTTATGCTAGAGGTTCCAGATCAGTGCACTAACGGTACTGCTTTTGAAACAACTGCTAACGGGATATATAATTTAACATACATTTGTCAATTTGTCAATGATTATGGGAAACTCATACTCGCAGTCCTGGGGTCAGGGCAGGATAAATTGCAGCTGCTTACAGATATTTCTCCAGCACGAGGGCATCTTCACCATTCGTATAGTAGTTTTGCCACACACCCACACGTTGATAGCCACGTTCTTCATACAGCCGCAGCGCCATCCAGTTGGCGGTGCGTACGCACAGGCGCATGCGTGGCATACTAACCCGCGCCTCGCAGGCTGCCAGCAGCGCGGCGGCTACCCCGTTGCGGCGGTATGCTGGCAGAACGCCAATCGTGGTGATCCAGGATGTGTTCTCTGCAGCGCGGGATTCCGCGGCGGCGAATCCGATCATCTCGCCAGCATGCACGGCCTTCATCCGCACCACGCCGGTGAGCGTCAATACGCCAATCAGATCGAGCAATGTCCAGCTCTGGTTGCCGAAACAGGCTCTTTCCATCTGCTGCAGGGCATTCAAATCACGCCAGTCGGCCACTTCCAGGGTATATTCAAGTCGTTCATTCATCGCGCCTTGATTATACCAATGTGCCGGGGGAATTGGCCAATCGGTCAATTCGCCAATTGGGGAAAAGGGGAAATCCCCATCTCGATAGCAATTAAAAATGGAAAAATTTCGCTTGTGATGTCATCTTGAGGAGCCGCAAACCATACCCTCAGTTTGTTGAAGTGCACCCTGAGCTTGGCTGAAGCGTACCCTGAGCCTGAAGCGCACCCTGAGGCTGAAGCGTACCCTGAGCCTGAAGCGCACCCTGAGGCTGAAGCGCACCCTGAGCCTGAAGCACACCCTGAGGCTGAAGCGCACCCTGAGCCTGAAGCACACCCTGAGGCCGAAGCGTACCCTGAGCTTGTCGAAGGGTACGGGGCCGCGAAAAATCCCCTGCAATGAAATCATTTTGGAATATCTACAATATTTTAGCGCCTCCCAGATCCCTGGGTGACTGGTCACTTTTTCAGGTACAATTGGGGCGATTAATGGATCTTGAATAGGGAAATACTCTGGAGGAATTCCTTGCCGCACAGTTTCATTCGCCGCACAGCGATATGCGTTGCCCTCGTCATGCTTGCATCCTGCGCGCCCCGGCAGACGCAAGCGCCGACCCCGTTAGCTACCGCTCTCTCCACCAGCACACTTGCAGCCACGGTGCAGCCAACCATCCCGCCCACCGCCACTGCAGAACCCTTTCCCACCCTTCCCGCTGATTTTGACCCGGCGGCCTTCCTCAACGCCGGCACGCTGGAAGTGGAGCGCTTGTCTAACGAAGAAATGCCGCTGCGCACAGGGGAGGGCGCATTGGTCATCCTCTACCCCCTTTTAAGAGATGAAGAAAGCGGTGCCTATCAGTATGACACCAGCGCCGAGATGACCCTGTTGCAAGTACCGGCCGGCATCCTGCTGGGCACGGGGCAGCAATATGCCCTGCGCCATTCCGCTGATGCGGGTAAAAATGCCGCCCTGGAAGTTCAGGCTGCCGTGCTGCCGCACCTGGTCGGCGGGCAGCCTTTCCTCGGCCTGGTCATCCTTTCTGCCGGGGTGCGCGATTTCGCCAGCGGCAAGTACCTGCTGAACACCATCTATTTCGACAAAACAGAAGAGGGGATCCTCGCCGATGCCACTTATTTTGGCGGGCGCGATACGATCTACCCCAACAAGCTGGAAAATATCCTCATCGCTATCTCTTACATGGCTGAATACCAGGATGACAACGGCGCCTTCCAGGCGCGGGATGGTTATTCCTTCAACAACCTGATCCGCCTGCGCGGCGGTGATACCCTGCGCTATGCCGACGGGGCCAACAAGCTGTGGGCGGCAGGGGTATGCGCCGTCGCCAGCCTGACTTCCACCACTCTGTATGACCTCAGCCAGACGCTGGAGGTGGACTATACCGACAGCATTACCGCCATCATCCGCACCCAGTACCAGCATAAAATTGCCGCACCGTATGCCGCCTGTCCCTATATTCCAGTGAATGTGGACACGGTCGTAGCCGTCACGCCGGAACTCTCCGCAGACCTGGTCTGGCAGATGCCGCCCGAGCCGGCGGAAGTCTACCTGGCATTTGACGCGGCTGTCATCGCCAATCAAGTGCCTTTTGCGGATACTGCGGAAGATGGCATTGACGGACTTTCCGATGCGGAGCTGCTGGTCACGATGGCCTTCACCACCAGCGACCCCGGCCCGCAATCTGGAGAGATGCAGTCCCTGCTGTCTGCCTACCGCCTCTTCCGCAGCAGCCAGCATGAGGAGAATGTGCAGGGCAGCCTGGTACCGGAGAATGCCGTGCAGCACATCGCATGGGATACCGGCAGCTGGCGCAGCATCGCCGAAGCAATCCTGCCGCTGGACTAACAAATTTCCCTCTTTATCAGCGGTTTATCGGCGGCCTCCACACCACGATTGGCAAGAAAAAAGCGTTGGGCGCAGATAAGCAGCCCAACGCTTCTCATTTTATTGATACGCAAACTATTTTTACAAATCAATCCCCAGCATGGCTGCACTCTGCACTGTGGGGGGGAAACCAGGGTGGTATTCCAGGCTCTTGCGGAAGTCTTCAACCGCGCCATTGGCATCGCCCAGCGCCCATTTGGCCTGCGCCCGCCAGTAGTAGGTTTCTTCCAGGATCGGTTCGCTCATTACCTCGAGGGTATTGTCCGCCAGGTTGATCACGTCCTGATAGCGGCCAGTGTAGAAATAGGCAAAATATGGGCCGGTCTGATACCACATCATCCGCCACGGGCGTTCATCTTCAGGCAGGTCGGCATATCGGGCAAAAGCCTGGTCATAGGCCTGCGCCGCACCGAAATAATCCTGTAATTTCACCAGGTTGGAGCCGCGGTTGAAATAAGCAAAGAAAAGCTGCTGCCCTTCCTGGGTGAGGATATCCTCACTGGCCCGATCCAGCGCGGCGAAATAATTCTGCTGTTCGTCCGCATCCGGCCCAAGAATGTTCATCACCTCTGCTTCACGTTCCGGGGGATATGCAACAATATACATATAGTTAAATGAGCGCCAGCCTTTTATTAATTCTTCACTGGACACCTGCAAATTTGCGGTAGTGTACGAGTCCTGCGCCAGGAAGTAATCCGCCTGGTCGTTGTAACCCGTCATGACCTGATAATGTCCCATCCAGGTAATCACCCCGTGGAAATCGCGTTCATATACCCCGCGCTCGACCAGTACTGGAAAGCCTTCAGCGATGAAAGCCTTGAGCAGCTCCAGCGTGCCATTGGCACGCACCACGGCGTCAAAATCCGTCTGCTCTTCAATGAAGCTTTCCATTTCATACAGCATGACGTTCTTGTCGCGGTCATACGGTTTAAGATATGGGCCGGTTACCTCCCGGTCGCCCTCCCAATCCCAATACGAGAGCAGCATGGAAAGATTAGCTGGCGCGCAGTAACTCCACTTGCCGTGCTGGTCTTCATAGCGCACGCCTTGCAGGGTGACTGCCACCGGCAGCGGCGTGGGAACAGGTGTAACCGTGGCAGTCGGTTCCGCTGTGGGAGTCGGTCCCGCTTCAGTGGGAAGTGGAGTCGGGGCGAGTGTCGGCGGCAGAGTCGCGGACGGCGCCATCGGTGAGGCTGCTGCTTGCCCTTCTTCCGCAGCAGCCTGCGGCACAAAAACAGCCTCTTCAGGTGGGTTGAGGGAATATTTTACCTGTGCCTGTAATTTCGCCATTTGCCACTCTACCCACAGGCGGGTTTGCGGCAGATTATAGGCTGCGGCACTGGCAATAAAAACCAGCCAGACAGCCAGTAATGCAAATACCAATATTTTTTTCATATTTGGGATTATACTGCAATTCCAGTTTTGTTCAAGGGAGAAGAAATCAGTGACAAAGTGATTGAATAACCAAATACACCCCCTAACCAAATTGCAATTGTCAATATTCACATCTATAATTCAAAACAGAATAGGGTATCAACCATTGAAACAAAAGAGCCGGTATCAAACAACTCATGAAGCTTAATCTGAAAACACGCTTTTCAGGCGCTCTCTATCCTGCCTTATTTTTGCTTATACTCCTTCTGAGTTTGGGCCTGCGTTTATACCACCTGGGCGCCATCAGCCTGTGGTATGACGAAGTGGGGGTTGCAATGGCAGCTATGGAAGCAACCCTGGCAGGCGCTATCCGCATCGCAAGAGAACATGCAGCGGCAATGCCGCTGGATTATGTCGTTGCGTGGGTTGTTGTACGCTTGTTGGGGAATGCAGAATGGGCATTACGCCTTGCGCCTGCCTTATGGGGCACTTTTTCGCTGGTTCCCATCTATGAACCTATCCGAAAATTAAATTAAGAACGATTTGAGCGCAAGCCAAATGGACAAA
>CAYURM010000001.1:328674-382368 GCA_964447155.1 uncultured Anaerolineaceae bacterium | reverse complement strand
CCGAAACTGAACCTCATCCAACAATGGCATCATTCATGCCAACTGACCCACTAGTTTTGATGGTCCAGTATGGTCACCGGATAGTAAGTACTTTGTCATATCTAACACAGACGGATATGACATGGGGAATATTTTCATGGTAGATGTGGAAAATCAAGCAGCATATCAAATTGGACAAGATACGCGCGTCATCGGCTGGATCGCGAAACCGTGAATTATTGACATGCGTAATAATTTGTAAGAAGTTGCTTTCTATCGCGGGGGACGGACAGGTCAGGAGACCTGTCCCTACAATACCTGGTGAGGTGTTCTTGTAATCAATGGAAATTAACCGGATTATGCAAATCAACAACTGCCTGATTGCCTGATTGACGTTTTCCCATTTTCCCATTCCCACTTTCCCTGTGTCAAGGCAAAATTAAAATGTCCTCATTGAGGGTCGGGATAGGGCCTACCATTGCGTTTTTTTCCACAGGAGCGCCAGAGAGGATTGCTGGCAGGTATGTTGGGCGGCTTTTGGCTTTACGAAATTTTCGGTCTTGGATGGTGTGAAAGGTTTTCTTCTCCATAAATACGGATAAGAATGATTGCAATTGCCCAAGGCAAAATACCGTAGAGCGTTTGGGCTGCCATGTTGTTGGAAGATAACACGAAATACGATTGCACTGTATTTCCCCAACCATGCAAGAGAATCATAATCAATACACTGCCCGTATTGTTATAAAGCCAGGTATTAACGATTGTCCATCCAACAATTCCCAGTGTTAATCCCAAGAGAGAAAAAAGCAAAGCGATGATGCCAGTATTGTATGTGTAATAAATGATGAAAGGAAAATGCCAAACACCCCATAAAATGCCCAGGATCCAACTTGCTTTTTCTGCGCTATAATGATTTTGCAGACGGGGAAGAGCAAAGCCACGCCAGCCAGGTTCTTCCGTAACGCCTGTGAATATCAACATATAAAGAAAAAACGGAAGGAAGTTTTCAATAGGCAATTTGAAAGAATAGGTTAGTTTCCCTCCGCTGACCAGCCAACCAATACCCACGCTGACAACACTTAATAGAACCGGTAAGCCAAGCGCAATCAGGTACCATTTCAGACTGACTTTCCATTTGGTAGATTGTTGCCAAAGTTTTTTCAGCCCGTCTTTGCCATCTGCGATGGATGTAACCAGAACAGCAGAGATAAGCGGTCCCATGCCAAGAGTGAAAAGACTATACGCCAATACCTGCTCTGGCGGCAGTTTCATTTTAAGCAAATCGATGAAATAAAGAAAGTTGGTTTCGTTGCTTAAGGGCATGTTTTGTTGCGAGGCCAGAGCAATGCCTGTTAATTGCAAAGTCCATGTGATGACAAAAGTCATTATAAAGAAGGAAACGAGTGGATAATTTTTGATTATTCTCATTGGATCACCTTATTTTTGAAGACAGAGGCCCAATTTATGCTGATACGAACTCTCGATACGCTGCCATTATACAACATTGTTTTTCCTGTTGACAGACTCGCTTTCAGCCTTTATAATTCCTCTCGCCTTGTCCTGGCAATGTGCCGGGGCTTTTGTACGTATCCCCAACTTCCCCGCAGACGGGCGCCCCACTAGCGCGTGGACTGTGGTGAAGTGAAGATTGGAGAACCAGAAATGAAATATGCAGTAGTGGAATGTGGCGGCAAGCAGTATAAGGCCGTCGAAGGCGGTATCATTCAGGTGGACCGCATGCTGATTGAAGATGGTGAGAAGATCGCTATCGAATCTGTACTCATGGTGGTAGACGAAGACAAGGTTTCTGTAGGGAAACCCACTGTCGCGGGCGCCAAAGTTCAGGCCACTGTCCTCGGTGAGGTCAAGGGCAAGAAGGTTGTGGTGTTCAAGTATCGTCCGAAGAAGCGCTATCGCGTGAAGACCGGACATCGCCAGAAGTATACCCGTTTAGAAATCAATACGATTGAGATGGAGTAAGAATAATGGCCCATAAAAAAGGTGGTGGTTCCAGTCGTAACGGTCGTGACAGTAATGCTCAACGCCTGGGCGTAAAGCGCTTTGGCGGCGAGGATGTGCTTTCAGGGAACATTTTGGTTCGCCAGCGCGGCACCAGGATCAAACCTGGCAAGAATGTTGGCCGCGGCAAGGATGATACCTTGTTTGCAACTGTCAACGGCATCGTTGTTTTTGAAACGCTCCCTACCGGTCAGAAGCGGGTTAACGTTCAGCCGGCAGCCGAGCAATAACAAACCGATTATTTACTTCCTGCAGCGTGTTCCCGCTTATGAGGATCACGGATGGAGGAGTGAGGATGAAAAATTATGAAAAAGGGTATTCACCCGCAGTATTATCCGAATGCGACCGTTACCTGCGCATGCGGCAATAGCTGGCAAACCGGTTCGACACAGGAAGTTGTCAAAACCGAAGTTTGCTCGAAATGTCACCCGTTCTTCACCGGCCAGCAGTCCCGCTTGTTGGATAAAGAAGGCCAGGTGGATCGTTTCTACCGCCGTTTGCAGGCCCGTCAGGACTATGTTTCCGGTCAGGAAACCAAATTCGAAGACCGCCCGTTGGAAGAGCTTAAGCTTTCCAAGCGCGTTCTGGATGCCTTGCAGAAAGCAGATATTACTGCGGCTGGTCAGGCATTGAATAAACTGGAAGAAGGCGACAAGGCCCTTTTGGACATCGATGGTTTTGGGCAGAAGTCGCTGATCGACTTGAAGAAGGCATTGAAGACTGCCGGTTACGAACTCCCGGAAGCTGAATAGTCTTTTTAGCGAGAGCAATGTGGTTTTGAACTCCCCGAATTTTCGGGGAGTTTTTTTGTTTGGAAGGAGGTGGGTGTGTGGGGCGGTGACGGACAGGTCGGAGACCTGTTCCTGCGTGGGGTGGTGGGGATATGGGTAGTGGAGAAAGGTGGGTGTGTGGGGCGGTGACGGACAGGTCAGGAGACCTGTCCTTACGTGAGACGGGGGGGATGTGGATAGTGGAGGACAATATTTTAAGAATACCGTGAAGGTCAAACGGCTTAAGATAGGGTAGAATCGAGGCATCTTGAGATTATGTGAGGGAAATAATGAAACATCATACCGGTTCGCTGGAAGTGATTTGCGGCTCCATGTTTTGCGGCAAGACGGAGGAATTGATCCGGCGGCTGCGGCGCGCAGAGATTGCCCGCCAGAAGGTTCAGGTATTCAAGCCGGCGATTGATCACCGCTATGCGGATGAAAAGGTCATGTCCCACGCTGGTATGGCTTTTGATGCGATTCCGGTCGAATACCCTGACCAGATATTGGATAAACTGGCCCCTGAGACGACGGTGGTGGGGATTGATGAAGCCCAGTTCATGTCGGAAGAGATCATGATCATGGTCGATGATCTGGTGGAACGCGGCATCCGCGTGATCGTTGCAGGGCTGGATATGGATTTCCGCGGCGAGCCATTCGGGATGATGCCCTTCCTGATGGCAAAAGCTGAACATGTGGATAAACTGCGCGCGATTTGCATGGTGTGCGGTGAAGAGGCCAGCCGGACGCAGCGTCTGGTAAATGGCAATCCGGCCCGCTATGATGATCCGGTGGTGATCGTGGGCGCTTCCGAGATGTACGAGGCACGCTGCCGACAGCATCACAAGGTTCCCCGAAATTAACTGCCCGTATAGAAACCAGAAAGGCGATTCGTATGAGAGATTATCATGAATATTTAAAAGAAGTCCTCGTTTCAGAAGAGGCTTTACAGGCACGCATCGCAGAATTGGGAAAAGAGATCACCCGCGATTATCAGGGTGAGGAGCTGCTGCTGGTGTGCATTTTGCGGGGCGGGGTCATGTTCCTGACGGATCTGATGCGTCAGATTGACCTGCCGCATATGATTGAGTTTATGGCGGTTTCTTCTTACGGCGTGGGCAAACGCGCAACCAGCGGACAGGCCCGTATTACGCTCGATCTGAACACGGATATCAAGGACAAGCATGTCATTATTGTCGAGGACATCATTGACAGCGGTCATACCCTGGCGGCAGTGGTGGGGATGCTGGAGAGCCGCAACCCGGCCAGCCTGCATATCTGCACCCTGCTGGATAAATCCACCCGGCGCGAGGTGGTAGTGCCCATCCGCTATACCGGTTTTGCAATCGAGGACAAATTTGTGTTTGGTTACGGCCTTGATCTGGATGAATATTACCGTGATCTGCCGTTCATTGGTGTGGTGGATCTGGAAAAATTCGAAAACCCTGAATAAGGTCAGGACGACCCCATGATCAACGAACCATCCGATACCATGCTGGATCGGATCCGCGGTATTTTGCGCTCGCTGGTGGTGAAGGGCCCGCCTGTTTACCTGATTGGCGGCGCAGTGCGTGATTTGCTGCTCAAGCGCCCGGCGCATGATCTTGATTTTGCCATGCCGGGGGATGTGCGCCGGGTGTCGCGCGCCACGGCTAATGCCCTGGATGGCGCGTTTTATATGCTTGATGAGGAACGCAGCACGGCGCGGGTCATCTTTCATGATGCAGAGGTTGGCCGCTTTGTGCTGGATTTTGCCGCGCTGCGCGCCGGGACGCTGGAGGGGGATTTGCGCTCGCGCGATTTTACGGTCAATGCGATTGCCCTGGATATGAACCAGCCCGATGAATTGATTGACCCTTTGCACGGCGCACAGGATTTGAAGGACAGGGTATTACGCATGTGCTCGCCCAGATCATTTGAAGATGATCCGCTGCGGGTGCTGCGCGGGGTGCGTCAGGCTTTGGCATACTCATTCAGGATTCTTCCCGATACCTGGCATGCCATGCAGGCGGCCGCACCGCAGCTTGAACGGGTCTCAATGGAGCGCAAGCGCGATGAGATCTTTCGCATGGCGGAGGGACATGGGTTTGCTTCGGCGCTGAGGATGCTGGACCAGCTTGATGTGCTGGACCAGCTTTTCCCCGAATGTGTGCAGTTGAAGGACTTGAAGCCTGGGCCGCCGCATCGGCTTGATGCGTGGGAACATACCCTGGCGGTGGTGCAGCATTTGGAGAATCTGTTTGCCGTGCTGGTGGATGTGCATCACGAGGATGATGTTGCCAGCCTGCATGTGGGCATGGCGGTTACCCGGTTGGGACGTTTTCGCCCCAAACTGGCTGAATTCTATGCGCAGGAGCTGGTGACAGGACGGTCATTGCGCGGGGTGATGAAGCTGGCTGCACTGCTGCATGACACCGGAAAAGTGAGTACGGGGACTGTCGACGGAAACGGGAAATTGCATTTTCACGGACATGCTGCCGCAGGCGGGGTGCTGGCCGCGCAGCGCGGCAGCGCGCTGACCCTGAGCAAGGATGAGGCGGCACGGTTGCAACGCATCGTGGAAGGACACATGCGGCTTCACGCACTTTCCAAGGACTCTCCATCTGTGGGGAAGAGAGAGGTGTATCGTTTCTTCCGGGATTATGGTGCTGCGGGGATTGATATTTGTATGCTGTCTCTGGCGGATGTGTTGGCGGCGTATGGGCCGCAATTGTCGGCAGACCGCTGGATGGCAGAGCTGGATGTGGTGGAAATCCTGTTCACCGGCTGGTTTGAACAGTATGGGAAAGTGGTCAACCCTCCGCGCCTGGTGACCGGCAAGGACTTGATCCAGGAGCTGGGCATGGCGCCCGGCAGTCAATTGGGGGCACTACTAGCTGCAATTGAAGAGGCGCAGGCCTGTGGGGAGATTGCAAATCGCGGCCATGCGCTGGCATTTGTGCGGGATTGGTTGGCTGAGGAGTAGGGGAGAGGTAGATAGGGAGCTTTTTTGCGATTGGAAAAATCCCCCTTCCTCGGCCGAAAACCGACATCCAGCATAGTATTCCTCACACATGCACTCATCTGTTCATAAAGGGTATATCGGTATTCAGGTGAGCGTTGGTTTAAGGGATGGTCTCATTTGGTACGGTCAAAAAACGTGACCGCACCCGATGAGATTATGGTGATGGTGAAAAAAACCTCCCGCATTATGTTTTGCGGGAGGTTGGTTTTAATGAGATGGATGGATTAGCCGACGGCTTCGGGGTTTTCCTCCAGTTCATTGTATTCCTCAAAATCATCTTCCCAAAAACCGTCTTCCCAGTAGAATTCGCTGGCGCTTTCGTCCAGCACGCACACTGCAATTTGCCCTTGCATGGCACAATTATTCAGGTCTCCGCCATAAAATGCGCTGGACAGAATTTTGAGGTTTTCCTGGGTGTCTGCCAGCAGGATGACCCTGTTTTGCTCTTTGTTATCGTGGTACAGGATCAAGCCGACACCGTTGGTATTGATTTTGCCAAAGCCGGGCACGGTGACGGTCTCACCGTTGTTTTCATGGGTTTTGTCACTGGCATTATTCCCTTCTTCTGCCAGGTATGTTTGATATTCACCCAGCAGCATTTCCATAACGATGGCTTGTTCGTCTTCGCTGAGGGATAGCAGGTCCTGTTTCTCTGCCTCATCCATGGAGAGGATGATGTCGATGCCGTCCGGGCCAATGAATTGGAGCGCTTCCAGCTCTGCCCGGTTCATGGCAAGCAGTTCTTCGAGGGTTTCAGGAAGCTGGACAGCGGGTTCTTCTGGTTCTGCACGTGGTTCGTCATCTATTTGAGCTGCTTCTGTTTCTTCAAATTCGCCACGGTCTTCAAAACCGGAGAAGACCAGGCCAAAAGGTTTCAGCAGGGGGAGCAGGGCTTCGTCGGGCGGGAAGACGCCAAAGGCGGCCAGATCTTGACCGGGGGTCGGTAGGCTGGCGATGGTCAGATCCAACCCCAGGGCCTCCAGACTGTGCTGGGCGGCGGTGATGGTGGCGAGCATTTCGGTGTTAAGTGCTCGTTCGCTATCGACCAGCAAGGTTACCGGGCGGGTGAAGATGTGCGGGAAATCGGCCAGACTGCGCTCGCGGGCGGCACCGCTGAGGAACTCGGCGATGTTGTCAATCAGGATGGCGTTGTCGGCGACCTGGTGGTAAGGCGGGATCATGAAATTCAGGTCGGTCAGGGCCAGCACGCGGCCTTCGGCATCCGTGGCGGCAGCAATCAGGCCGGAGCCTAGATCCGTTGAGGAGGACAGGGTATTCCCGTCTCCGACAATCAGGGGTTTGGGTGCGGTTTTGATCTCGTGCAGGCCATAGAATACGACTTGCGACAATCCTTCACTGATCTGGTCTTCATGGAGGATGGTGAAGTAGACGTTGCGGAAATTGCCTTCGTTTTTGACCAGGTTATACATATAGCCTTTGGAAAAGGCAATCCCGAAGGGTTCGAGGAGCAGGTTGCTGACCTCAATATTGCCCAGGCTGCTGCCGAAGTCTTCCAGCATGAGGAAATCGTCGCTCATGCTGCGGGTCGGGTCAGCGATCACCAGCAGACGCCCGCCGCGTGCCACAAAACGGGTGATGGCCCGGCGTTCCCATTCCGAGAACGACATCGTCGGTGCAATGACGACGAAAGCATCGGCTTTTTGCAGTTCGGTTTCCAGATCACCGTAATAATCGGTAACATTAAGGTGACCGCCGCGGTGGTTAATACGGCTGGTGAGGGAATCCAGTTCGGATATTTCGTATAGATTTCCGTGGGAAATATCAAACAGCACTTCGGCATGGCTGGGGGTGACCGGGTGATTGCTCTTTGGCAGAGGTGAAATCTCCGGGCGCTCCGTTTCGAGTTCGCTATAGGCCGGGAGGAGGATATCTGTTTTTTCCCGCCCGATCACACCGCGGTAGAAGAAGAGGTAACGCAGCCCAGAGGGCAGGAGGAGCAGCAGAATGGCAAGCGCGGCAACGTAGAAATGCGGCTTTCGCAGCTCTTTAATTTTATTCATCTTAGCGCTCCGAAGGGGGGATATAGAGCAGGTAGATGCCCGCGTCTTTGGGGTAGGCGGTGCTGCGTCCGTCTGAGGATTGAGAGAAGAAGGCATACGGATCGTATACCGGCAGGCCGGCCGCCTCGTTCAAATCCTTGATACGGTAATTGCTGATGCGGGCCATGTTCGCGGCTATTTGATACGCCAGCGTCTCTCCGCCCAATTCGTCGACGAGGCCTTTGCGCAGGGCTTCGCTGCCCATGTAAATTTGGCCGCGCAGCACTTCACTGTCTGTCATTTGTAATGTATCGCTGCGTCCCAGTTTGATCGCTTCGAAAAAGCCTTGTTTGATCATTTCGATTTCACGGACAACGGTGTCCTGCGGACTGCCCCACAGTTTGTAGGGCCCGGTGGAGTAAATTTCCTCGAATACCTGTGGGGAAGGGGGCAGGTAGCCGATCACGCCAATGTTGCCGACCTGCGAGCTGGGTTTGGCGATGATGTAATCTGTGCCGGAGGCGAGGTAATAGCCGCCGCTGGCGGCCATACCGCTGATCACGGTTACGACTGGCTTGGAACGGCGCAGCCGGGCTAATTCCAGGTAGACCGCTTCGGTATCAACCACTGTGCCGCCGGGGCTGTTCATTACCAGGACGACGGCCATGACTTCCGGCGATTGCTCGGCATACACGATCTGTTCAATCAGATACTGTGCGCTATAGTCATAGATGGCGTCGTTGAGGGTGATCACGCCCACTACCGGCTGCGGGATGAGGAAAGATATGCCTATTCCGACAAGTAGAGCGACGCACAAGATCAGCAGGGGAACTTTGATGTCCCATACCTTGTTCAAGAATTCACGCATGAATCATCTCCTTGAGTTGTGAAGAATGGCAGCTTGTCATTTTATGGAATGCTGGCAACAATGGGTACCGCCTCTTTTGTGATGAACCTGAATTGTAGATATGGAGTACGAATGAATTCGACACTTCATATGTTCACCGGGTTTCTGTAACGACTAAAGCCGGTACGACAACGGCCGCAATCCCGGTTGTTTCGTGTATGCAGTTTGAATCCAGATCTTGCGGGTTTGCGCATCCCGATACCTGAATAAACCGTGGATTAAGCCATGCACGGTTTATTCAGGTATGAGTGAATTCTACTATAAATTACTGGTGGTAAAGGTAGGGGCGGAAGTGAAATCATGCGGCTCGCTGCATTTTGAAGAACGTCGCAGCAGGCCGGCAATACGGGTCGTCAGCATGCTGCGACCGACGGGCTTGCAGAGGCAGTCATCGGCGCCGGCGTCCAGGGCGCTGGCAATCCATTCAGGTTGGTGGATGGCGGACAGCGCCAGAATAGGGCGGTGATAGAATTGGCGGATTTCCCGGCACACTTCAATCCCGTTCATGACCGGCATCATCAAATTGAGGATGATCAGGTCCGGTTGATATTTTCTTGACAGTGCAATCCCCTCGCTGCTTGAATTCGCTGTAATGACCTCGGCGACAATGGACTGTTGCAGCATAAGGGTGAACAAGTCCGTTGAAGCAGGGTCGTCATCAATGATCAGGATTTGCATTTTTCGTCAGTTTTCCTCTTTTTCGTCGTTTTTTTGGTGGTTATATTATGCCCGATTTTTGCATGTTATTACCTTGCACTTGATTAACAAAAAATTTACGGCAGTTGTATGAACAATTGCCTGCTGTTTTCGCTTTCGAAAACGCGATGGATATGATAAAATTGAAAATTGGGACTTACGTGAAATAGTTCAGGTACTGAATAGCTGGACTTGCAAACTAAATATTTATGATCAGGAGTGAAAGATGGCTGAAAAGAAATGGGTTTATTTATTCCATGAAGTTGATCAGGCTGAAAAGTATGCCGGAGATTGGGAAGGCGTACGCGGTCTGTTGGGCGGCAAAGGCGCTAACCTTGCGGAAATGACGCGCATTGGGGTTCCGGTTCCTCCCGGTTTCACGGTGACCACCGAAGCTTGCAATGCCTTCCTGGCAGCAGGCAACCACTTCCCCGACGGCATGTGGGAGCAGGAATTGGCAGCATTGAAAGACGTTGAGAAACAGACGGGCAAGAAGTTCGGGGACCCCAAATCGCCGCTGCTGGTTTCCTGCCGCTCTGGCGCGAAGATGTCCATGCCTGGCATGATGGATACTGTGCTGAACATTGGTTTGAACGATGAGACCGCTAAAAGCATGGTGGAGCTGACCGAAAACGAACGATTTGTGTATGACTCTTACCGCCGTTTGATCTCCATGTTTGGTTCCGTAGTTTTGGATATTAAGGACGAGCTGTTTGAAGAGAAGCTCGATGCGATGAAAGAAGCCAAGGGGATTACCGAAGACACTGCTCTGACGGCCGAAGACCTGAAAAAACTGACCGAACAATTGAAAGCTGTGGTGCAGGAAGCCAAAGGTTTCCCCTTCCCGCAGGACCCGATTGAGCAACTGCGCCTGGCTACCGAGGCTGTGTTCCGGTCCTGGAATGGCAAGCGTGCCATTGACTATCGCAACGCCGCCGACATTGCCCATGACCTGGGTACGGCTGTCAACATCCAGACTATGGTGTTTGGCAATACGGGCGATAACTCAGGTACAGGTGTGGCCTTTACCCGTAACCCTGCCACGGGTGCAGCAGAGATGATGGGAGAATATCTGCTGAACGCCCAGGGTGAAGATGTGGTTGCCGGTATCCGCAACGCCAGCAAGATCATCAACATGAAGAACGACTTGCCCGAAGCGTATGCACAGTTCATGGATATCACTGCCAAGCTTGAAAAACATTATCATGATATGCAGGATGTCGAATTTACGATTGAAAATGGCCGACTGTGGATGCTTCAGACCCGTAACGGGAAGCGTACCGCTGCTGCCGCCATCAAGATCGCTGTTGATATGGTGAATGAAGGGATGATCAGCAAAGACGAAGCTGTGCTGCGGGTAACTCCGGAGCAGGTTGATGCACTCTTGCACCCGCAGTTTGATCTGCCGGCCATGCAGAAAGCACGCGAAGAAAATCGCATGTTTGCCACCGGCGTGAATGCTTCCCCCGGCGCGGCCATCGGTCGGGTTTATTTTGATGCCGACACCGCCGAGCGGATGAACAAGGAAGAAAAGCAGCAAGTGATCATGGTACGCCCGTTCACCAAGCCGGATGATGTACACGGCATGCTGGCTTCCAATGGTATTTTGACCAGCGAAGGCGGCGCAACCTCCCATGCCGCCGTGGTAGCCCGCCAGTTTGGGGTGCCCTGCGTGGTGGGCGCTTCGATGGTGCGAATTGACCTCAACAAGCGTCAGATGAAGGTTGATGATGTGGTGATCAAAGAAGGCGACTGGATTTCGATCGACGGTACGACCGGCGAAGCTTTCCAGGGCAAATTGGATGTAATTGAGCCTGCTTTGGAAGAACAGGTTGAATTAATGACTCTGCTGACCTGGGCAGACGAAATTTGTACCCGTCCCGGCACCCGCAAGTTCCCTGAAGGCTGGCCGACCACTGGGTTGCAAGTCTGGGCGAACGGTGACCGCGGCAGCGATGCCAAACGCGCCCGCGCGTATGGCGCCAAAGGAATCGGCCTGGTGCGCACCGAGCACATGTTCTTTGAAGACGAGCGTCTGCCGATCATGCAGGATATGATCCTGTCCAATACTCCCGAAGAACGCAAACGCTATTTGGATCAATTGCTGCCTTTCCAGCGGGCTGACTTTGAAGATATTTTTGATGCGATGGATGGCCTGCCGGTGATCATTCGGCTGGTGGACCCGCCGCTGCATGAGTTCCTGCCCGACGAGGAAGAACTGCTCGAAGAAGTGATTACCATGCGGGTGAAAGGTATCAAGGAAGGCCTGGCGGAGAAAGAAGCACTGCTGTCGACCGTTCGCTCCCACCATGAATCGAATCCAATGATGGGCTTGCGTGGTATTCGCTTGAGCATCGCCATGCCCCAAATTGTGGAAATGCAGGTACGCGCGATCTTTGAAGCGGCCGCCAATGTGGCCAAGCGGGGCAAGGTCGTCAAGCCGGAAGTGATGATCCCGTTGACCGGTCATGTGAATGAGTTGAAATACATCCAGCCGCGTTTGGAAAAAATTGCCAAGCAGGTGATGAAGGAAAAAGGCGGGGATTTCAGCTATAAATTTGGTACGATGCTTGAGATTCCGCGGGCTGCTTTGACCTCAGACGAGATTGCTGAACTAGCCGAATTCTTCTCGTTTGGTACCAATGACCTGACCCAGATGACGTTTGGGTACAGCCGTGATGATGCTGAGCGCGCGTTCCTGGCGCAGTATGTGGAAGAGGGCATTTTGCCGCAGAATCCTTTCCAGACTTTGGATCAGGAAGGTGTAGGCCGTTTGATGGAAATCTCCATCCGCGATGGCCGCAAGACCCGCCCCGACCTGGAGGTTGGGATTTGCGGTGAGCACGGCGGTGATCCAGCCTCCATTGATTTCTGCCACCGGGTGGGGAATAACTACGTGAGCTGTTCCCCGTATCGTGTGCCTGTGGCGCGCCTGGCAGCTGCCCATTCGGCACTGAGACACTTCGGTAAGTAGGAGAGATTTCACGGGTTTCAGAAAAAATAACAGGGCTGTCCGGTTACGGACAGCCCTGTTTCTTATATTCGACATACCCCATACCGCCGGTATGTCGAATACGGGAGTACGCTGCGGGTACCCAATGATACTGAATGGTAATCCATTTCGTTGTTCTCGTATCGCAGGAACGGTTTAACCGGCCTGTTCTTACCTATTCAAGCGGTTAGCTTGCAATACAACAGGACCAGCGCCAGATGCTCCTGGTTTTGGGGTTTGCCGTGCCGCTAAAAGCCTGATATTTCTTAACGATTTATAGGAAAACACCCATCTGGCTTTATTATTTATGAATAATAAGATATAATTTGTCGTATAAAAAAATATTAAAAGTATTACTATACTATAATTAAATACAGTAAATAATTTTTTTTGAAAAGTAAGTGAAAGGAGCGCTTCAATATGAATAAAAAGCAGAGTTTGGATCTGTATCGCCAGATGGTGACGATCCGCATTCTGGAGGAAAAAGCGGCCATTCTTTACCAGGACGGTAAGATTGGCGGCTTTTTGCATCTGTACATTGGACAGGAGGCGGTCAGCACCGGGTTGATTTCAGCCCGCAAGCCGCAGGATCGTGTGATTACCGCTTACCGTGACCATGGGGTGGCAATTAACGTCGGCATTCCAGCCAAGAAGGTGATGGCTGAACTGCTGGGCAAGGCCACTGGCATTTCTCGTGGTAAGGGCGGATCGATGCACATGGCGGATGTGAGCAAGAACTTCTGGGGCGGACACGCGATTGTCGGGGCGCATTTGCCCCTGGCAGCGGGGATGGCCCTGGCGGATCAGTATGAGAAGAAGGATGCGGTCACCATTGCCATGTTTGGTGACGGATCAACCAATATCGGCTTTTTCCATGAGGCTTTGAATCTTTCCAAAGTGTGGAATCTGCCGGTGCTGTGGGTGGTGGAAAACAACCGCTACGGCATGGGGACGGCGGTGGAGCGCGCTTCGGCGGTGGAGATGTACCAGAAGGCATGCAGCTATGACATCAAAACCGAACAGGCCGACGGCATGGATTTGTTTGAGATGCATGATACAGCTGCCCGAATGCTCAAAGAGATCCGGGAGGGCAGCGGCCCGCAGTTCCTGGAGGCGCAGACCTATCGTTTCCGCGGCCATTCAATGGGAGACCCCGAACGTTACCGCGACTCAGAGGAGATCCATGAATACCAGGAAAATGATCCGATTGGGATTGCCCGCGCGAAAATTATCGAAAAAGAATGGGCAACCAAAGAAAAATTGAACAAGATTGATGAAGAGGCGATGGATGATGTTTTGGCGGCGATCGAATTTGCCGAGAACAGTCCCGAGCCGGAACCGGAAGACTTGTTTGCTGATGTTTATTCATATAGCGAGGTGCGCTCATGACGGTGATGACAATGCGACAGGCGATTTCAGAAGCGCTGTGGGAAGAAATGGAACGGGATCCCAAAGTATTTGTAATGGGTGAAGAAGTCGGCGTATGGGGCGGAACTTACGCTGTGACCAAGGGATTTTTGGATCATTTTGGCCCGGAACGGGTGCGTGATACGCCCATCTCGGAAGCCGCCATTGTTGGCGCCGGGGTTGGGGCGGCCATGGCTGGTTTGCGTCCGGTGTCCGAATTGATGACAATCAATTTTGCTTTTGTAGCAATGGACCATATCGTCAACGAAGCGGCCAAGATGCGGTACATGTTCGGCGGGCAGATGGAAGTGCCCCTGGTGATCCGCACCTCCAGCGGCGGCGGACGGCAGTTGGGAGCCACCCATTCCCATACGCCGGACGTGATTTTTGCCCATTTCCCTGGGCTGCACGTGGTGGCCCCAGGCACGCCGGCAGATGCGAAAGGACTGCTTAAAGCAGCCATTCGCAGCAATGACCCGGTGCTGTTCATTGAACAGGCCACGCTGTATCAGGTGCGCGGAGAAGTACCTGAGGGGGATTATGTAGAGGAAATCGGCAAGTCCAAGATCCAGCGTCCCGGCAGTGATGTGACCATCGTTACCTATTCCAAGATGCTGCAAGTGTCCCTGAAGGCAGCGGAAAAGCTGGCGAAAGAAGGGATTGAAGCTGAAATTGTGGACCTGCGCTCACTGCGTCCGCTGGATATGGGACCGGTGCTCGAATCGTTCAAAAAAACCAACCGGGCTGTCATTGTGGAAGAAGGCTGGCGCTCGTATGGTGTGGGGGCAGAAGTGTCCGCACGAATTTATCAGGAAGCCTTTGATTACGTGGATGCGCCCATTCAGCGGGTGGCACAAACAGAAGTGCCTTTGCCCTATAACCGCACGCTGGAACAGTCGGCGCTGCCTCAGGTAGAAGATGTGATCAAAGCGGTGAAGGAGGTGCTGTAATGTCTGATGTAATTAAGATGCCCAAACTGGGATTTGATATGGCCGAAGGCACGCTGGTGCACTGGCTGAAAAAGGAAGGGGAACCGGTTGAGCGGGGAGAAATCGTCGCTGAGATTGAGACCGACAAGGCCACGGTAGAAGTGGAATCCGGCTATGCGGGAACGATTTGCCGTTTGCTGGTGGACGAAGGTACCACGCTGCCGGTCGGCAAGCCGATTGCCATTATTTTGAAACCCGGCGAAGAAGTGTGTGAACTGCCGGTAGATGAACTTGAAGAATCGGCCAGAGAGGCAGCCAAAAAAGGTGTGCCGCAGGAAGAAATCAAGGTGGTTCCGGCTGAAAAACAAGCGCAACAACAAGCAGAAGACGATGAACTGTTGCGCGCTTCCCCACTGGCAAAACGCATGGCCCGGGATTTTGGGCTGGATTTGCGCGAAGTAGCTGGCAGCGGTCCAAGAGGCCGGGTGGTCAAGAAGGATGTACGTGCGGCGATTGAACGCCGCAAAGATGAGGAAGAGGGCGGTGAAGAAGTTGATGCGCCCAGGAAGCAGAAAAAGCCGGCAGCATCCGCAGTGAAGATGCCCTTGCCAGACTGGGGCGGCGGCGAGCCGCCAGCGGACAAGGAAGTGCCGTTGACCAAACTGCGCGGTGCGATTGGTCGGCGGATGGCAGAGTCCAAACAGCAGGTGCCGCATTTTTATGTGGCCCATGAATATGACGTGGAAAAACTGCTGTCCGTGCGCAAGGAATTGAATGCACTTTTGCCTGCTGAACAGAAGCTGTCGGTAAACGACTTTGTGGTCAAAGCGACGGCGCTTGCTTTGCGGCAATTCCCGAATCTGAATGCTTCCCTGGATGAGGATAAGGTCATTCAGCATGGTCAGGTCAACATCGGCGTGGCTGTGGCAGTGGAAGGCGGCCTGCTAACCGTGGTCAGCAGGGATACGGACCGCAAGCCGCTGCGCCTGATCTCCAGCGAACTGAAGACGATGGTGGAGCGCACCAGAGACGGCAAGGTGCGGCCAGATGATATTGAAGGCTCGACCTTCTCGATCAGCAATCTGGGCATGTTTGAGGTGAGCGAATTTTCCGCGATCATCAACCCACCGGAAGCGGCTATTCTGGCCGTTGGCACAGCCCGGCAGCAGCCGGTGGTGAAAGACGGCGAGCTGGCAGTGGGCACCCGGATGAAGATGGTCATTTCCGTAGATCATCGCATTTCAGACGGAGTGGAGGCTGCCCAATTCATGCAGGCTCTGGCAGATTATATTGAAGAGCCGCTGCGGTTGGTTGTGTAAAGACTTTTGTAAAGATATAAACCGCAGCCCTGTGAAGGGCTGCGGTTTTTTTGATGTAGCGGATGGGGGAAAATCATGGTCATGTTATAATCACAACGTTTATCTGAAAAATATCTTCCCCTTACCTATATTTTCGAAATCTTGATTATGGGGATGTTTTTTCTCCAGAAATGGAGCAGAAGAAAGACACTCATTTTTTCAATACCTGGATTTTTTTATGACTTGGATTCAAGTGAGGAACGGATTTTTATAATGAAATAATAATTATAACGTGTTTGCTCTTCAGCCTGATTGATGAGAAATTTAGTAGAAGAGGAATGGAATGCAGAATCTTAAAAGTAAAGACCAGCATACTATTCTTGCAGCTGCTCTACAACTGGATATTTTTAATTTGAACTATGTCTTTTCCTCGAGAATTTTCATTCGGTTTTTAGCTCCCCCAGGAAGAGTGCTTCCTCAAAAAGGGTTGCTGATACGAATCGCTGTATTTGTTAAGCACATGTTAGATCAACTTAATTTCCAGGCATGGAAAGATGAACAGCATATTCCTCAAAACGCTTTTATATTTTTCGCGGAATCACAAAATCAAAAAGATAGTCTGAAACCGGTTGTTGATTGTCTGAAAAATTCTTTTTTAATCGGGGAAAATGGCGATTATTCTTTTCAAAAAACAAAATTTAAGGGCTATTTATATTCGATACCTTTCCTTTTTTTTATTTTTTATCATTTTATTAAATCAAAGGGGATTCAAAAAAAGTCCTTTTATTATAATTTCGATCGCTATTGGTTCACTTATGGATTTTATATCGCAGCCAGGAAATGGCTTAGAGGTAAAAAACCGGTAACTCTGAGCATGTCCAATGATCATGTGGTTGAAAATCGGGTAATGTTGAAAGCAGCCCAAGATGAGGGTATACCGGTCATTTATTTCCAGCACGCTTCCGTGACAGATGAATTTCCTCCCCTCACTTACGATTATGCTTTTTTAGAAGGCCAGGATGCTTTAAAAACTTATTCAGAAATCGCCCCTTCTAGAACAAAAGTCTTTTTGATAGGTGCTCCAAAATTTGATAAGTATCGCAGTTTTACAAATCAAAATGAAAAGGTTGGATCGATTGGGATTTGCACCAACTTACAAGACCCTGTAGAAAAAACTGAAGAGATATTAACAAGAATCCAGAAAGAATTTTCAGGGCTCAAAATCTACTTTAGACCACATCCAAGTGAAAAGAAAAAACATGTATGGCAAGCTATTTGCAGCCAGCGCGGATTAATTTATTCAGACCCCAATGGAGAAGAATCTTTTGAATTTCTGAGGAAAGTCGATTGTGTAATTGCGGGAAATTCAAATATACATCTAGAAGCTGCCTTATTGAATGTTGTCCCACTTTTTTATGATTTTTCTGAAAAAGGAAATAGAGGTAGTTATAGTTTTGTCTCTCAGGGACTTTGTGAATTTTTCTTCGACCCTGATTGCCTCATCCAGAAAATTCTCGAGCTCACTGAATCAAAAGAGAATGTGAGGGGACGGGCAAAATATTATATCGACACGATTGGCAGCCACTTTGACGGGCTTTCAAGCAAACTTGCAAGATCTTTGTATGAGGACCTTTTTATCTCAAAAAGAATTAACGATGCAAACTGGTATCTTCTGGACAATGCAAATATAGAGGCCTATTCCCAAAATGAGACGAATTAGAAAACCAGCCATACATCCTCTGATGTTATTTTCATTGGTGCGTTATCTTCGTTATGGCCTGCAGATGGTGCGAGCTATTATCATAGCGAAACATCTGGGGCCTTATTACTTAGGCGTCTGGGGATTTGTAACGTTGGTGTTGCAGTATCTTTCTTATACCACTTTTGGAATTGAGAACGGAATCACTGTGCTTTTATCCACAGCAGATGAGGAAAAGGAAGAGATACAAAACAAATATACTTCTGCTTCTGTGCTCAGTATTTTTCTGGTCAGTTTATTGACCCTTTCCGCAGGCATAATGATAAACTGGTCTGGTGTGGAATTATTTCCAAAATTCGAATTTAATCAATATCTTAAATTGATTCTTGTGGTTACGATTTCTGCTAATATCCTGCAAGTATTGACGAATATTCTCCGTGTTAAAAGGGCTCTTTTCAAAATAGCTATTGTTGAAATTATTACTGCAGCGATCTTGCTCATTATTGCCCTGCTGGTCAGAACAGAAAAGGTGATACTCGCTCAATTGTGGGGGATGATCATTTCCAATCTGTTGGGTATCGCTATCTTTTTAGTTCGTTTTCCTTACAAATTTTCACTAAAAGCTAGCAAAGAGGTTTTTATGGCTTTGGCCAGGATATCTTTTCCCCTCTTTATCTACAATCTAAGTTTTTATTTAATCATGGTCAGCCCGCGCACAATCCTTAGCTTTTATTATTCGTTGGAGGAGGTTGGGCATTATACCCTGGCAAACTCAATCGCTATGGCTGCTTTGCTGGGTTTCCGCTCAATTGCTTGGGCGATATATCCCGAAGTCCTTTCACGACTACGGACAGGAGTCAGTATCCAAGCAGCCCGAAAAAGTATTAACCAGATCAACCAATTATTTTCAACAGCCGTATTTCTGACAATATTTTTCTGCATTCTATTGTTGCCGTTGTTTGTGATTTATTTGCAACAATATCGCCAAGCTGTGCCGACTATCACCGTTTTGCTTCTGGCACAGGGTATTCTGGCTGTTTCTTTTGGTTACAATGCTTTGGCTGTCTCACGTGAACGCCAGAAAGATGTAGCCCAAATCGGCATTTTAGCTATTGTGGTTGTTACCATAATTAGCCTGCTTGTTTCTCTATTAAAATTCGATTATCTGTTCATTTCTTTTGCAGTTCTTGCGGGTGCGTTTTTGTACACTTATTTCAACATCCGACTGGGGCTTAATATATTGGAAATCAAGGAAAACAGGGGACGAGAATACGGGGAATTACTTTCCACAGAAACCTTGTTTTCGATTGGTATTTTTTCGGTAGGTATCTTTTCAGAATATTCATTGTGGTTTAACTTAACGGGTCTGGTAGTCTTTTTTGTTTCTAATTGGCAAAGGATTAATTCCACCGGGAAATTTTTAAGGTCGAAAATCGGTTTGGTATCCGTAGAAAGAGAATAAACTCAGGATTGCTTAAAGTCATGTGGTTTGGCCCCCTGCAATCCTTTTTGATGACAATTGATACAAAGAAATGGACCCTCCTGATGTTTCTTCACAAGTTCAGCAGGTCGCCGTTTTGTGAAATCCTTTTTTCAAACTGTTATTCATAAGTCTTTACTTCATTCCCACATTCCGCACCCTTAAGGGTTTTCCAGATAATATTTTTGAATTGGTGTCCCTGTTCTTCTTCCAATAACTGGTTGCTATAGGCCTTTATGCTCGCCATAAAAGTGCTCTTGTCGCTGCTGTTTCAGCTGAGCACTTCTAGCCATGCGAGTATCCTCCCACTTTCCATCTGATCGATTTCTTTATCCAAGTCGAATTCATGGCATATCCCTGCCACAATCCCGTGTTGATCCATTCGTTGGGTTTCATATCGTTGTTCTTCGCTCATGCCCCAAGCTTATCCGATAATTCCCATTTTCGTCACTCAGGGGTGCGGAATATGGGTTAGAATCCCGCAATGATTTTATTTTATCCGCTGATAGAGGTATTCCCAATATCGTTTTTCTCTCCAAATCGCCTTTGTACGATAAATTAATTTAAAAAGTTGCAAGTCAATTGGAAACTGATTGGCAGGCACTTCCTTATTCCCGTAACCAATTTCTTGTGTGACTTCGCTATTCTCATGATAAAAATAGCCTTTAGTGATTCGCATAATTTGAGCAATATATTCTTGAACGGTTGCATAATCCATTTCAGATAAGCTGTGAAAATTCACGAAGAGATCTGCAGAGTTGGATGGAAGTTCACGTAATGAAAAATTAGGCAACAGAATAAAGTCAAATTCCCGGAGATTTTTGTCCTGATGTATTAATGTATCCTCACCAAATAACAGGAACTTTTTATCTGGAAAGGCATTCATAAGAAAAAACTGGGCTATTACAAGGACTTCAGGTAAATCAAATCCAATATATGTTAGATTGCTGACTTTCCTGGCAAAGAAATATGCAAATTGTCCGATTCCTCCACCAATCTCGCAAACTATGGGATGATCCATTTGGCTTACTAGTTGGTGAGACTTGTGCATATAATAATGAGCTGGACAAGATGCGGCAGTAACCAATGTATTTTCAAAAAAGTATCCGTAAGGATTGCCGATAGGTAGAACCTCTAATTCGCTACTGGAATGATCAGGAAACTGATCTCTCCAAATTTCTATATCTTTAATCATGTTATGCAGGAATTTTTTCTGTACAAAATTTGCCTGGAGAGGTTTATTCGTTAAACGATGATAAAGATCATATTTTATAATCGAGATTACACCGCTATTGCGATAGAAATTGTTTAACAAATCAAGCAAGCGCTCAACATCTCCATGATTTAATGCCTCAATGTATAGTTTTCTTTTTTCAGCTATTTGAGGAGCCCATTTATGACCTGGCCGATATACAGACAAAACAGATAACTGCTCATGTTTTGCTTTTTGATAGGATTGAATGATTCTATTAGCAACAGATATTTTATATTCATCATTTATAGAAGTGTCAGTCTGATCCTGCAATCCGCTGGATAAATCATTCAATGATATATTGGTCAATGAATTGAATTTTTTCTGAGCATCAATTGCGTAGTATATCTTCTGCAATAAGTTCATCGTATCCCTCAAAATGTTAGTGATAAGTAAAAACATCAATGGACACCAGAATCTCCAGTGTTCAGTGCACCCTTCGTTAGGCAGCGTTTTATGGGCCGAGCGTTATAACTTTAACACAATATTGCCATAACCATTCCAGTTCGCAAGTCTGTCAAAAAATTCATTTTCTGCGATTTCGTTTGCAAGCCGTGATTTGGAGAAATGAATACTTGAAATGTAATCTGACGCTTCGATTTTGTCTAAGTTTTCATCTAGCCAAATGTTAACACTTAATCCAAGGCTAGGTAATGTAATCTCCATACTTTACTAGAGAAATTCTCAGCAATAAACATTCAAAGATTATGGTGTCACGCAGTTGGTGAGATAAACATACTCAGTTCTTTGTCAGTTTTTTGTTCTTGTTCGAGCTGCTTGATAAACTGCCATCAACTGCTGATAAGCCGAGCCAGCTTCATACTTGTCCAGAAAAACTTGCCGGGCATGTTTGCCCATCCGGGCCATATCTTCAGGGTGGTGGATTGCCCAGGTCACCTTTTCTGCAAGATCATCTGAATCGCCAGCGGTAAACAGCAGTCCGGTCTGTCCGTCTTCTACCAGTTCTGCAATGGCACCAAGTCGGCTGGCGATGACTGGGGTGCCGGTTGCATACGCTTCGACGATTGTCCGTCCGAAGGTCTCGTACCATACAGAGGGCATGACCAGGAATTGAGATTCCTTTACTTCTGCCAGCATTTCGCTGTGCGGTAATTGGCCGCTCAAGGTCACCCGCGACTGCAATTTGGCACTTTTTTCTTTGATATTTGCTTCCTCAGGGCCAGTGCCAATGATCTTCAGAGGGACGTCTGGCAGTTTTTCCCAGGCATTCATCAGGGTACTCAAGCCTTTTTCAGGACTGAGCCGGCCGACAAAAACAGCACCGCTTCGTCGGCCGCTGCCTTCGCCAGGATCGGCTTTCAGGTAATTTTTGCGCACGATGATATTATTCGGCTTTAATCCAGCGTACACCATTTTGCTGGCAGCAAAGTCAGATACCGGTGAAATGACGTCTATTTTCTTTTCCCATGTCTTAAAGTAACGATGGACAATTTGCATCAATGTGACTGCTGCTGTTTGAATAGCAGATTTGTGATAACACTTGTAATAGATTCCACACAGTGGAGATCGGTGGATACATTCTTCGCAAACGGAATTTTCGCGGTAGAAATAGCTATTTGCACATCCCAGACGATAATTTCGTAAGTTGAACACGACGGGTATTTTCATCCGCTTGCAGGCATAAAAAACAGACGGCGAAATTAAAGGAAAGAAATTCTGCACATGCACAATTTCTGGTTTGAATTCTTTTAAAATTTTGATGGTTTGCCGGTAAGATTGCCATGACCAGGTGGGGCGAAAAAACAGGTATGCTTTTTGCAGAGCAGCGTAATTTTTTATTTCATCATTGTTTCGAAAATATGTGTGTACTTGATGCCCATGGCTCCGCAATAATTCAATATCCTGCTCTGTTGATACATCTTCCCCTCCCCTTTGTTGATAGGTATTGTGTACCATCAGTATGCGCATCGTCAGTCTCTACTTTGTTTTAGTTCTTGCATATCATTCTTCTCCGTAAAAGCCGTAGCTGCATTGCAGGGTGCCAATTTCACCGGAAGGTTCACAAATAAAGGAGATATTGTCGATGGTCATCTGCCAGCTGAAGTCCTGGAAGGCAAGCCACTGCATGGCTGGGCCGATATTCTTGGGGGTGACGTCATCATAAGCCAGGCTGATGTGCGGCATCCACGCATCAGGGCTGTAAAGGGGGCTGCCCTCTTCACTGATATTTTCAAAACGCTGCCAGATCATGTGATGTACCGCGGCGAGAATGGGGGATTTGACGACGGAGATGAAGATGACAGGCTTTTCGCCCGTGAACAACCCCAAACCGGCGGTGGTGATTTCAAAAGGCGGGGTGGATTTGCTGACTTCCTGGGCGGCTTCTTCCAACAGGGTTGTGGGATAATTCTCGCCAATTTGCCAGGAGAAATGCGGGTAGGGGGTAACCTGAATGCCTTTCAGACCGAAGCGGGTTTCCAATTCCTGCCAGAGGGTTTTAACGCGGGCGTAATACGGTTCAGGGAGGAGGGATACAAGTCCGTGCATGGGTGGAACTCCTGTGGTGCAGATGAAAGATCGCAATGCTCAATTATTATCCGTATTGCAGATAAAGGGAAGGCTTTTTGTAGTGGTGAATACAGCCATTCTTACTTGATGTTGTGGACAGGTAATGACGACTTCCGTCGTCATTACCTTATTCGTGATGCAGCAGGAGCACAGGGTTGCAAAACCAGCCTGCGCTTTGCAGTTCATTTGCAATCGCAGTCAGTTGCTCTTATTATTCCGGTGCGTACAGCCGTTTGTAAATATTATAAAAATCTGCGATCTGGGTGACGTATAACTTCGTCTCGCCGAAGCGGATTACTTCCAGGAAGAGGTCGGGGTCACCGGCAGCGAGTTCCCGCCAGGCCTGAGCGTTGCCGGGGCCGCCGTTATAGCCAGCCAGCGCTGCCATCAAATCGCCGTCAAAGTATCGTTTGTTTCGCCCCAGATAATGGGCGCCCAACTGAATGTTGACATAAGGCCGGAAGAGGTCGTCCACGGTATAGTAGGGCGGCCAGTTGAGATCTTCAGCCAGTTCTTCGCCGGTGGCGGGCATGATCTGCATCAAACCACGTGCGCCAGCCGAGGAGGTAACCCCGATGTCAAACAAACTTTCCTGACGGATGGCGGCAAATACAAAAAGGGGATCGAGGTTTTCATCTTCGGCGGCAGGCAGGACGAGTTCGCTGAAGTAGGTGCCAAAGCGGACGTGGTTGAAATAATCCGGTGCGGTGAAGGTGGCAGCATCGTCCATTCCGGCCAGGTCGAGGATTTGCCGACTGGTGAAGATGGCCGGCCGGTAAGCGCCGATCTCAACCAGATAATTGAGCAGGCGGAAACTGTTGATGGCATCCTGTTGCAAACCCAGGCGCAGGGTTTCAAATTCCTGAATGGCCTGCGTGTATAAACCCAGGTTCCAGAAGGCCTGCCCGCGGATGAGAAGGGGGTTCGCGGCCAGTGTGTCGAGACTGTCCAGAGGAGTCTCGGCAGGGACAGCGAAGGTATTGCGAATCCACAGTTCTGCCAGACGCTGCTCGTTTTCCCAGTCAATTTCCAGATCAAGGGGTTGACTGTGATGGAAAGGTTCTTCGCCGTTTAAAAGCTGACGGGAGCGTTCGCTGTAATAACCGGTGGGGTCAAGCTGGGCGGCCTGCTCCCACGAGGCAGTGGCGGCAGATGGATCGCCCAATACCTGCTGGGTCTTGCCGATCCACAGGTTAGCGGCAGCCTGGTCGGCATTGGAGACGGCCAGTACCATCGCCCGCTGGAAAAGCACCTGGGCGGTGTCATAGCGTTTGAGCCGGTAGTTGACGATGCCTGCCTGGAAGAGGGCACGGTAGCTGAGTTCATTGGAGGGGTATTCATCAATCAGACGCACCCAGATCCCGGCAGATTCTTCCAGCAGACCTTCATATTCGAGAATGCGTCCGGCTTCATACAGGAAGCCCGGGGATTCGCCGGCGGTGGGATAGCGGGCGACATAGTCGAGATAGGTGTTGGCGGCCTGTTTGGGACGGTTGAAGAAAATCCATTCGGTGTAGGCTTTCTCGTCCCAGGCATCCGCCCAGAAAGGATTGCCCTGATACTGGTTGATCAGCCTGTCCCAATCTGCCACGGCTTCTTCGGTGCGGCCCATTTCGCGCAGGCACAGGGCAGTGTAATGCAGGGCAGAGCCATCATGGTCGGGATTGGCTTTCATGAAGCGGGTGAAGGCATCCAGGGCCAGTCCGTACTGGCGCGCGTAATAATAGACCCGTCCGGCTTGATACTCATCGACCGGGATACCGGCGTTGACCAGTTCGACCAGCCCGGAGTAGGCATCAAAGGAGCGTGGATAGTTGTTCACCGAGTCCTGATAACGGGCGTGGGCCTGTTCGGGTAAGCCCAGTTTGGTGTAGGCCATGCCGGCGAGGAAGTTCATTTGGGCGCGGGTGTAGTCGTTGGTGGTGGTATCATATACGCTGGTATAGATGCGCAGCGCGTTGATCGCATCATCCATGGCAAAGTAAGCATCGGCGATCTTGATTTGCAGCCAGCTGGTGTCGGCCAGGGTGCTGCTGTCAATGGCGGCTTGATAGGTTTCAATTGCTGCGGCATGGTTCCCGGCCAGGGTGAGGGCATCTCCCTGTGCTTCGTATCGTTCAACGTCCAGCACACCTGGCTGCGCCAGACGGCTATTCGCATAGGCATCGGCGGCGTTGGTGTAGCTGCCCAGGGCCTCGTAGGCCCGGGCAAGGAAGTACCAGGTAGCGGGCAGTTCCGTGCTGTCAGGATAATTCTCGGTTACGGTCAAAAGGGCCTGTACGGCTTCGGGATATTTTCCGCGCAGGAACTGCGCACGCCCGACCCCGCTGAGCGCGGCGGCCTGGGTGTCGCTATCCGTGGCATCGTTCAGGGCTGTCTGATAGCTGCTCAACGCGCTGGTATAGTCTCCGATGAAGATCAGTTGATCTGCTTCGGCGATGCGCACGGCTGGCGCTGGAGTGGGTGCGGTCGTGGGAGATGGCAGCGGCGTCGGCGTGAGGGCCTTGATGGTTTCGGCCTGGGCGGCGGTGGCCGTCGTCTGCGCGATTTGCGTGCTCCCGGGGGCGCAGCCAGCCGCGATGGCGGTGATTAAGATCAGGGGAATTATTCTCTTATACATGAATTGCTTATACCGGAAAGGGGGGAAAGTGTCAAGATACTGCAATGCATAATGTAAAATTTATAATGTTGTAGTATCAAGCCAACTATATCCCAAGAGTTGAACGAAATAGTCGCCTCGCTTGAATAACTCGTAAGTGGATTCCATATTGGATGCCTTTAGAGTATTGAATTACCGAATTGAATCCATAAATGCGTCGATCTCTTCCTGGTCCCATTCCCAGGTGTACCCCATGAAGGCGAGAAAGACCGCGCCATCCTTTCCTGTAAAGGTGCCGGTGATCTCGTGTTTGATCATTTCATCATGAATATCACGGCCTTCATAAGTGTATACCGCTACTGCTTGCCCCCGAATGGCAGCAATGCTTTTATCGACCAGTTCAACATTGTATCCCTCTGTGTTCGTTGCTCTTCTGGCTGATTTTTGAAGTTCCAACATCATTTGTTCTTCATCAATCTCTGAACCATAGGGCATTTCTCCAATGATGATAATCGGATCTGTTGTGGCGGATAAATAGACGCCGTCTTTGGTGAAAAACACGAACTTCATTTTCCTCGTCTTGATCCCGCTATCAACGTTATAATCTGGCGGCAGATCATAATCTACGATGTTTTGAGCCAATACAGTTAGTTCCTCAGGATCGAAGATGGTCACTTTTTTTACGAATGCACTGCGCAGGAGCGGGAAAGCAAGGCATGCAATGATGCAAAACACGGCAACACCGAGAATGATGCGAAGCAAGGTTTTGGTTTTTTTGTTGGGTTCCCAAGACATATTTGTCTCCTCCCATCATGTGATATGGTGATTATAGCAATAACCGGTCTGAAGGAGGGAAAAATTCCCGATCGTTTCTAATCTGCGAATAATAAAAAGATATATTACAATAGGGGGGATCTCTGATTAAGTCAAAGAAATACTTTACTCCAGCGGAGAATGAATGAAACAACATCCCACAATGAAATACTGGATGGCTTTGGTCATCTTTGCACTGATTCTGGCAGGCTGCCAGTCACCAGATGCCGGTTATGACAGCCCGGTGGCACCCATAGAAGAAACCCAATTTATAGACTCCCCGCCGTTGAACTGGTCGATATCGCGTCTGGATTCGCCGGCTTTCTTCAGGCAGCTTGGCCGCGGCTATTTGCGCCTGCGCGCGCCGGGTGCGCCTTGTACCGCCTATGGAGACGATCATCTGTATTATTCCTGTTTTGATGGCGAAAACTGGTCATTTGAGACAGTGGATGGGGATTTTGGAGTGGGGGTTTTTGCTTCGTTGGCAATTGATGCGGATGGATGGGCGCATATTGCTTATTATGATCAGGTCAACGGCCGTTTGAAATATGCCCGGCAGGGTGCTGATGGCTGGACGCTCCAGGTGGTCGCCGAAGCAGATGCAGACACAGACCGCACGCTGCCTTTCTTTGGAAATGGTGGAGCGCCGTTCATTGCCCTGGATGCAGACCAGGCGCCCCATATCAGTTTTTATGATTACGATCAGCGGATGCTGGAGTTTGCTTCCCTGCATGGTGAGGAGTGGGTCTTTGAAGTGATCGACAGCACTCCGGGAGCCGGGGTAAATTCTTCTCTGGCTTTTGACAGTGCCGGAGGGGCGCATGTGGCGTATTTTGAGGCGGAATCGGAGGTGCTCAAATATGCCTGGCAGGATGAAGACGGCTGGCAAACTGCCATTGTGGATGATGACGGCCAGGTGGGAAAATTTGCTTCGATTGCCGTAGACAGTAAGAATTACGCCCATATTGCCTATTACGACATCGGGAAAACCCGTTTGAAGTATGCGGCAGCACCTGCCAAGCAAAAAATCTTTACAATCCGTACGCTGACCGATCTGGATAATACCGGCGAGTTCGCCAGCCTGGCGCTGGATTCCCGTGATCAACCCCATATTGCTTATTATCGCGATGTGGAAGGGTCGCATGTGTATTACATCCGCAAGGAGAAGGGGAAATGGATCGACGAAAAGGTTTCTACCGGCGAGCGGGATCTGGTTGGTTTGGGGACAACGATTGCGCTGGACAGCAATGACAGACCCTATTTCGCTTACCGCCATTCGTCCGAGAATCAATTACGGGTCAAATTGCGATCAGCAGAAGGCGAATATGAAACGCAGGTCGTCTTTCAATCCACCCGCGTGGGCGAAATGACTTCTCTGGCAGTGGATTCACAGGACAGGGTGCATTTGATCTATGAGAATGATTCACAGGATGAACTGCGTTATGCTTTGAAAGAGGATGGTCAATGGCAGTTTTCTCTGGTAGAGCAATCTATTGATACCGGTGTGCACCCTTCGCTGAAACTGACAGATAGTGATTTACCCCATGCCACGTTTTGGGGGCTGCCTTCAATAAAATATGCCCGCCAGACGGCTGAGGGCGACTGGTTGGTGGACTGGGTTGAAGTGCATGATAACGGCGACTGGACGGGTTGGTATACTTCTCTGGCGCTGGGTGAGGATGATATTCCTCATGTCAGTTATTACGACTGGCTGCAATATGATCTCAAATATGCCACCATTAAGAATAATCGCTGGGAGACAAAGGTGGTGGACAGGCTGGGAGACGTGGGCGGCTATACGTCCATCGTGCTGGATGATAGTGATCAGCCGTTAATCGCTTATTATGATTTTACCGATCTGGATTTGAAGCTGGCCTGGCAGATTGGGAAAAGATGGCATACCCGCACCCTGGACGATGTCGGCGTGGTGGAGTTGTATCCTTCGCTGGCAAGGACTGCGGATGGACAAATCTATCTGAGCTATATCAGTGACAACGGGAACAGCTTGCGTGTGGCTCATCTGGATGGGCAGCAGTGGACAATAGAAACGATTGACCGGGGCGGGTATTATTTTAAGGCGACTTCACTGGCGCTGGACAGCAAGGGCCGCCCCCATGTGGTTTATTATGACGGCAAGCACAAAGTCTTGCGCTACGCGTACCAAACTGGCGCGGGTTGGGCAGTGTCTTCGGTCAATGCGGAGGGTAATTATGGGATGGGCGCTTCGCTGGGACTGGACTCCGAGGATCGTCCGCACATCAGTTTCCAGGATGTAATTGACCAGGACTTGATGTATGCGACTACGGCGGAGTGATGCGAAGTTTGTCCTCTCTTGAAACCCTTGCGCAGCAAGGGTTTGTTTTCTCCCGCTGCCGGGAGAGAAAGACAAGCAAAGCGGACATGGTGCTTTTGAGGCTGTGATTAAAAAGGGCTGGCTGGTGGTGGGTGGGGTTTTTAAGTGGAAGCATCGCCTGGCATCATTTCGCCTGGGGCCTTTTAGCTTGAAGAAATGCACCCGAGAGGAAGACGATCAACCCGCCAAACATTAAAATAGATTGCATTTTACCGATTGCATAGTGGAAACTTTGATAATCTGCAGCTGTGAGTAAGTCATGAAGTAAAGAGAATGCGACGATGAGGATGCCTCCTGCCAACAATCCTCTGCTGAGGATTGACCTGGGCGAAGAAAATTCGATTGTTGAAACCGGTGTCTTTGGGGTTATCGAGAGCGGTCTCCAGTTCGTTTTTGCATGATCTGTCCCATATAAACCAGCGATATACATGCCTGTCCAAAAATATATTCTGAAACCGACTGCATGGCGGGTTACTTCCATGGCGTCCCCGTTCCATACAATAAAGGCTTGTGGGTATACCAGGAGCAGGTAAATCGTCAAAAGCCATAACATTGATTGATCCGTGTGCCTGATAAGGAAGAATATGGAAATGCTCAATAAGAAAAAATAGAGGATTGCCACAAGCGGATGCCAATGATTGGGATAGAGCGGGTTGTGGAGGGAGCCTTCATGATTGGAGATCAGGGCCGGAAAGTTTTGCAGGGGGGCGAAGAAAGATTTTTCAGGGAAGCGGAATAAATACTTGATATAGGTTGTTTGTCCCTTGTCCAGAAACCATCCTTGAAAATCGCGTAAGGCGGGGGAGTTCAAAAACGCTTTATCGTTGCTATGCCCCCAGCCATACGTCAGATCCATTAATGTTTCATTGACAGGCATACCGTTTTGTACAAAGAAGGCCAGCCCTTCTTCGTCCGGCAAGATACGCTGCGCAATATTGTTCAATAAGGGGAATCGCCACCGTTCTCCCAGGTTTGAGAAGCCCCTGAAGAGCATGGCGGCCACCAGCAAGAAAACACTCAGGGCGAGCAAACGGGATTTTGATTTGACGATCAGGCCCCAAATCATAAAAATAACCGACAGCATGATCAGAATCAAGCCGTTGGTTTCTTTGGTCAGTCCCCATAGAAATGCAATGCTTCCAAACAGTATGATGGAAAAAATCGACCATTTTCTGACCATGAAAATTGCAGAAGAAACGAGGAGGATGAATAAGGAAGTGGAAATGGATTCGGACAGGATGGTCAGGTCATAATCCAGCACGTCGGGATTGATGCTGATTACCAGAATAAGCAAAAAGCCCAAATATTGTAATGGCCTATTTTTTAATAGAGAGAAAATACATACGGCCAACACGATCCAGGAGAAAATGGAAAATAAAATTTGAAATGAGATGATGGCATTGTACTGGTTATTTAAAAGCTTATAAACAAGGGCTGCCCCGGCAGGTTTGGGGTAACAAAAAAAATCGAGGTTGATCTTCGCGGTTGCATTTAAGAGATAATCCTGTGAATCAGGGTGAATGATCGTGCCCCGTTGGATTTGCATCAGCCAGCGGTATAGGCCGTAAGCAAAGGAAAGGGTGGTCAAGGAAATATACTTCAGCAGATCGGGCTTTGTAATTTTTTTCAATGGTATTTTCCCTGGTCAAAAAGCAAAATTTAACTCCGTAATACACTGGATAGTTTAGCACAAAAATTCGGGAAATTGACAGGTTAACAAAACTATCCCTGACAATGGTTTTATTGAAACTTTGCCTGAAACTTGACAGGTAGGGCCGCCGTTTCAAAGGTAGTTTGCCTACGCCCGTTCTTTCTCATTTTCTTTGACAATCCGGCAATTGCATGTTAAACTTTTATTATCGCAATCGTGGCGCTCTCGATCTAAAGAGGGCGCGTTTTTGTGTGAGGGAGCATAGCATGCGCGCTATACAATGGAATGAAGACCAAAAGACGCTGGCATTGATTGACCAGCGCAAGCTGCCAGCTGAATTGACAATGGTGGTTTGTGAAGATGAATACCAAACCGCGGACGCGATCCGCACGATGGTGACCCGCGGGGCACCGATCATTGGCGTTACGGCTGCCTTCGGAATGGTGATGGCTGCCTACCGCGCCTCGGCGGCTGATGTGGCCGGCTTACAGGCAGACCTGCAAACTGCTTCAGATGTGCTGAATGCTTCCCGCCCGACGGCGGTCAACCTGCCCTGGGCATTGGCGCGTATGATGCGTGTAGCCAACGAGCCTGCGGAGAGCAAAGATGCCCTGTGCCAGCGCCTGGAAGCCGAAGCAGTGGCGATGGCCGAAGAGGATGTGGCGATCAATAAACGTATGGCTGAATATGGCGCTGCGCTGATTGAAGACGGCGACACCATTATTCATCACTGCAACACCGGCGCATTGGCGACTGTGGACTGGGGCACGGCTTTGGGTGTTATCCGCATGGCGCACGAGCAGGGCAAGCAGATCCAGGTGTTGGTGGATGAAACCCGTCCGCGCATGCAGGGCGCCCGGCTCACCGCGTGGGAATTACAGCAGTACGGTGTTCCTTTCCACATCATCGCAGATGGGGCGGCGGGGCATTTCCTGCATACCGGACAGGTGCAGAGAGTGCTTTTTGGCGCCGACCGCGTAG
Source organism: uncultured Anaerolineaceae bacterium (assembly GCA_964447155.1). Taxonomy (GTDB): domain Bacteria; phylum Chloroflexota; class Anaerolineae; order Anaerolineales; family Anaerolineaceae; genus SMBSF63. Next base: position 351,010 of record CAYURM010000001.1, on the reverse strand, counting down.
CTGCCAATGGGGATGTGGCGAACAAGATCGGTTCCTATATGCTGGCACTGGCCGCACATGCGAACCAGGTGCCGGTTTACTCCGTCTTTCCTTTCTCAACGGTTGATCTTGCGCTTGCCAATGGCGGCCTGATCCCGATCGAAGAGCGTGAGGAGAGCGAAGTGCTGGATATTCAGCTCATGGGCCAGCAAGCCACTCCGGCCGGCGCTTTGGCGCGCAACCCGGCATTTGATGTCACTCCCCAGCATCTCTTGAGCGGCTGGATCACGGAATATGGCATTATCAGTCCCCCATTTGATCGTAATTTTGAAAAGGCGAGGAAATCTGCAACGTAGCAGAGCATTGATTATGAATATCGTTTGTACAGGCTCAGTAGCCTATGATTATTTGATGAAATTCCCCGGTTATTTCCGGGACCACCTGGTGGCTGATCGGCTGGATCGGATCAGCCTCTCCTTCCTGGTGGATGAGATGGTCAAGCGGCGCGGCGGCACGGCCCCCAATATTGCCTATACCCTGGCACTGCTGGGCGGTACCCCGCATTTGATGGCAACCGTGGGAGAAGATTTCGGGGAGTACCGCCAGTGGCTGGAAGACAGCGGCGTAGATACCAGTCTCTCACCGGTGATCAAAGGCAAAAACACGGCTTCTTTCTTTGCCAATTCCGACCTTTCCAATGCACAAATTGCCAGTTTCTACTCGGGGGCGATGGCGGATGCCAAGAACCTTTCTGTGCGCAACCTGCCTACTGGCAGGCCGGATCTGGTGGTGATTTCAGCCAATGACCCTGACGCCATGCAGCGCTATGTGGACGAATGTCAGGAGGATGTGATTCCTTACCTGTATGACCCCAGCCAGCAGTTGGCGCGCATAAACCCTGCGCAGATGATCGATGGGGTGCAGAAGGCGACGGCCTTGTTCCTGAATGATTACGAGTATGAACTGCTGCAAAAACACACCGGGATGAAAGAAGATGATGTGCTGTGCTGTGTAGGATTCATGGTGATCACCCACGGCGGTGATGGGGCATATATCTATGCCAACGGCGGGAAGTTTCATACCCCGGTTGTGCCGCCGGATAGAATTGCCGACCCCACAGGCGTGGGGGATGCTTTTCGCGGTGGATTCCTGACCGGATACCGTTTGGGACTGGATTGGGGGATTTGCGGGCGGATGGGCGCTCTGGCAGCCACGTACTGCCTGGAGCATAACGGCCCGCAGTCGCACAAGTATACAAGAGCAGAATTTGTGGCGCGCTATCGCCAGCATTTTGACGATCAGGGCGCCTTGGATGGACTGCTGGCTTAATCGCCGCGGCGTTCGATTTATATATGTTTCATTCCTATGGAGGAAAATAGATGGACACTTATGTTGTGAAAGATCTTGGATTGGCCGAAGGCGGCCGACGACGAATTGACTGGGCCGAGCGTGAAATGCCGGTGCTGCGCCAGGTGCGTGAGCGCTTTGCGAAGGAACGCCCGTTGGAAGGCGTGCGGATTTCCTGCTGTTTGCATGTGACCACCGAAACCGCAAACCTGATGCGCACACTGGCGGCTGGCGGCGCTGATGTGGTCTTGACCGCATCGAATCCGCTCTCCACCCAGGATGATGTGGCCGCTTCCCTGGTTTCACATGACGAGATTCCCGTGTTCGCCATCAAGGGCGAAGACAATGATGTGTATTACAAAAACCTCAACCTGGCTTTGGATCACAAGCCGATGATCACGATGGACGATGGCGCAGACCTGGTTTCCACCATGCACCGCAGCCGCCGTGACCTGATCCCCGGCATGATCGGCAGCATGGAAGAGACCACTACCGGCGTGATCCGCATGAAGGCCATGGCCGCTGATGGCGCGCTGGAATTCCCCGTTGTGGCCGTGAATGATGCCATGACCAAGCACCTGTTTGACAATCGCTATGGCACCGGCCAGTCCACCATTGACGGGATCATCCGCGCCACCAACATCCTGCTGGCAGGCAAGAATTTCGTGGTTGCCGGTTACGGCTGGTGCGGCCGCGGTCTGGCGATGCGCGCCCGCGGGATGGGTTCCAATGTGATTGTCACCGAAGTGGATGCCCTGAAGGCATTGGAAGCGGTGATGGATGGTTTCCGCGTGATGCCGATGATTGAAGCCGCCAAGATTGGTGATTTCTTTATCACCCTGACTGGTGACAAAGACGTGATTGACAGGCACCACTTCGAAGTGATGAAAGACGGCGCATTGGTTGGGAACTCTGGTCACTTCAATGTTGAGATCAATATTCCCGCCCTTGAAGAGATGTCCGTTGCCAAACGCCGCGTACGCCCCTTTGTGGAACAGTATGATATGCCCGATGGCCGCCAGATCCATATTCTCGGCGAAGGCCGCCTGTTGAACCTGGCCGCAGCCGAAGGTCACCCCGCCTCGGTGATGGATATGTCCTTTGCCAATCAGGCGCTGGTTGCCGAGTATTTGTGGAAAGAAGGAAAGAACCTGGATAATAATGTTCATTCTGTTCCGGATGATATCGACCTGACAATCGCTGACCTGAAGCTCAAGGCGATGGGTGTGGACATCGATGTTCTGACCCCCGCCCAGATTGCGTATCTTTCCTCCTGGCAGGAAGGAACCTAAACCGGCACACAGTTTTGAAATGAACAACTCCCGCGCAGAGATGCGCGGGAGTTGTTTTGTAAGTTAGGCATACGCCAAGAAAAACAAAAATGGTCTCTTTGGAAAGGTTGAATTTCTAAATAGTTTGATGCCAAAATATGCTCAAATTATCATAGATTGGTTAGCGATGTCCACCTTTTCAAGGTTGATTTCGCATAAACCTTACCTATTCAGGTACGATGTGAAAAAGGTCAGTTCGTAAGCCATTAAATCTTACGGACGACGGGACGGGGCAAGCAAAAAGGTGAGTGCGCAACCTTTCCAAGGGGGTGCCTTATGGCACGCCGTACGCATCTACAAATGCATGTGATGAAGATATTACTGAATACTCAAGTATCGCAAGATGGGTTGCCAACCTACTCTGTCATCACGGTTTGTGCCTGGATAGAGGGGGAAGCTGATACGGGGAGGGCGGACAGGTTGGGAAACCTGTCCTTACAGGGCTGGCGGAGTCAAGGTCAGCGGTGGTAGAGACTATCCGTACCATCACGGTTTGTGTCTGGACAGAGGGGGATCTGATACGGAGAGGGCGACAGGTTTGGGAACCTGTCCTTACAAAGGTTGCTTTTGATATTTGGAGCAGACCTGCTCGAGAATCAAGACCCTCAGGTTTTTGGTTCGGGGAGAAAATGCGGCACGCCCATCGTCACGGCCATGTTGTCCAGTACCCCCCAGGAATCGGTGAATTGTGCGATGGAGCGGTGGTAGACTTCCTTGCCGTCCAGGATGGTGAAGTAGTCCGGCCCATAACCGGTGACGAGGACGGTGTGTTCGTAGGGGGCTACGGTGATCACACTGCCGTCTTCGGCGGTATAGGTCATGGTGCGGCCCTGACGCACGCCGCCGATGACCCATACCATCACCGGGCGTCCGGCGGCGATCTCCTGACGGATTTTTTCAACTGTGTATTGGCGATGCGGAATGGCGTTGAGGCCGAAGTTGCGCAGCTCGGCGGCCACGGGTTCGGCGTGTACACCATAGGCAGCCGGCGGGATATTGCCCCAGTCACCTTCCACCGGCCCGACAAAGCCGACATCTGGATTGTCGCTCAATGGCAGGACAGCCTGAAATTCACGTTCGTTGATCGAGAGGCCAAAAAACCTTGCCATCTGGGCAGCCGCATTGGCTTCGCAGCCCAGTGCGTAGGTTTGATAAGTGCCTTGAATGTTTTTAATGGCGGCTTTGGCGGGTGGGGTAGCGGTTGGCAGCGGGGTAGGGCTGGCGGTAAGGGTAGGATAAGGTGTGATGGTGCTGGTAAAGCTTGCTGTGGGTGTTGCCGTCCGGCTGGGTGGCAGTGTGGCGCTGGGAGGAAAGGGTGTAGCTGTCGCGTCCAGGGAGATGGATTGACCGGTGCAGGCAGCGCTTAGCCCGAGACAGGGCAGGATGCAGGACAGGAACAGTGTGCGGCGGAATGAGCGAATTTTCATAGGGCGGTGTCAGGGAATGGCGACCATAATCTCGAGATAGAAGGGATCGCCGAAGGGGCGCCCGTCCGGGCCGAACGCCTGCCATGCCGAGCGGTGGCTGCCGGTTTCCTGGGGGGCAATGAATTCAATGCGGATCACGGCCTGGCTGCCGGCACGCGCGGGAAAGAGGGCCTGTTCCTGGTCGGCGCCCAGGGTGTCGCCTGCTACCAGCCGCAGGCTGTAGCGCTCGTCCCAGTTGCAGGTGCCGTTGTTCTCTACCCGCCATTGTTTGTCAATCTCCGCCCCAGGTTCGAAAAGGGTGCCATCGGGAACGGTGATATCCTCGGTGAAGAGGAGATTATTGTCGCAATTGGACTGGTCGCTTCCCCCTTCGGGGGTGGGGGTATATTGACTGGTCGGCGCAGTGGTCGGCACCAGGGTGGGCGGCAGGAAAAGAGGGGCATTGGCTTCCGGGGACAGACGCTGGGGCGCGGGCACACAACCGCTGGCGAGGAGCAATGCCAGGAGGGTGAGAGATAACAGTGATATGGAAAGAGAATGTTTCATGGCCTTTTCCCTGTTGAATGAAGCGGCGGGTGTGGTTGTTTGTTCAAAACCACACCCGCATTATACACTGCTATGCTGATCCTGTTTTCTTATTCTTCCACGTCAGCGAGTTCCTCTTCAGTCATTTCATTGCCAGCGACGATTCCTTCTAACGATTGCTGGCGGATGGCTTGCTCAATCTCGTTGCTGATGTCCAGGTTCTGGCGCAGGAATTCTTTTGAATTTTCGCGGCCCTGACCGAGGCGGATATCGCCGTAGGAATAGAATGCGCCGCGCTTGGTGATGATGTCCATGTTGGTGCCGAGGTCAAGAATGTCACCGACTTTGGAGATGCCTTCGTTGTACATGATATCAAATTCAGCGGTGCGGAAGGGCGGAGCGACCTTGTTTTTGACCACACGCACACGGGCGCGATTACCGATGATGTCAGTGCCGACCTTGATCGACTGAATCCGGCGGATGTCAATGCGCACAGAGGCATAGAATTTGAGGGCCATCCCGCCGGTAGTGGTTTCGGGATTGCCAAACATGACACCGATCTTCTGGCGTAACTGGTTGGTGAAAAGGACAGAGGTTTTGGTCTGGTGGATGGCGCCGGACAGCTTGCGCAGGGCCTGCGACATGAGACGGGCCTGCATCCCCATGGTGGCATCCCCCATATCGCCTTCGATTTCAGAGCGGGGAACCAGGGCGGCAACCGAGTCGACGACGACGATGTCTACGGCGCCAGAGCGCACCAGAGTTTCGGTGATCTCCAGGGCTTGTTCGCCTGTGTCAGGCTGTGAGATGAGCAGATTGTCGATATCGACGCCAATGTGGGTAGCATACACAGGGTCAAGGGCATGTTCCATGTCCACATACGCAGCGATGCCGCCCAGCTTTTGACACTCTGCGACAATGTGCAGACAAAGTGTGGTTTTACCGGAGGATTCCGGCCCGTAGATTTCGGTGATGCGGCCGCGGGGAATGCCGCCAACGCCCAGGGCAATGTCAACGGAGAGTGAACCGGTAGGAATGACGGCCACGTTCAGATGCTGGGCATCGCCCATCAGCATGATGGCGCCATCGCCGTATCGTTTGGTAATATCGCCAAGCGCTTTGTCCAGCACCGCGCGGCGGGCGTCGTCCATCTCCATGGAAGGAGATGGAGAAATGTCGTCTGATTTTTTTCGCGCCATGTGAGTCTCCTCTGATTTCGGGTTATTGCAACTACCGCTATTATAGTTGGATGAGCTGATAAAGTCTAATGGTTTTATTATAGTACATTTGTTCAACAGGTCAAGTGTTTTCGGGTTATTGAGATTAATTAAAAGGTAGAATCAAAATCATTTTTTCATTGCAAGGAGGTTTTCGCTGACACGGCAATCCCAACCACTGGCTGGGGAACTCTGCGATCACGGTGCAAGTTTCCTGAGGAAGGATGCCGAAAGATGGAACTTTCCTGTAACATTTTAGCGTTCCCCGAAGCCTGCGCCGGGCTTGCAATCTGTCTGCGGACTGGTACAATATTCAAGGTAATCATTTAACCTGGCATCCAGCCATGTGGGTTGAAGACCAGGTTTTCTTAAGAGGTGCATCAACATGCAGGTATCGACATTGTTTCAGCAGGGAAAACCAACCTTCAGTTTCGAGTTTTTTCCGCCAAAAAGCGAGGCGGCTTCAGAGACTTTGTTCTCGGCGATACAGGAGTTGACCCCGCTCATGCCGGCTTATGTGAGCATCACCTACGGCGCCGGCGGTTCAACCCGTGATTTGACCCATGACCTGGTACTGCGCCTGCGCAATGAAACCCGCCTGACCGTGGTCTCGCACCTGACCTGCGTGAACACCACTAAAGATGAGGTGGGGCAGATCCTAGAACGGTACCACCGCAGCGGGATTGAGAACATCATGGCCCTGCGCGGTGACCCGCCCGCTGGTCAGAAGGAATTTCAAAGCACCGCGGACGGGTTTGCTTATGCCGCCGCGCTGGTAGCATACATTCGCCGGGAATATCCACAGATGTGCATTGGTGTGGCAGGCTATCCGGAGGGACATCCTGAATCGCCAAACCGTCTGAAGGAGATGGATTACCTCAAGGCGAAGGTGGATGCGGGGGCAGATTATATCTGCACCCAGCTGTTTTTTGACAATCGTGATTTTTATGATTTCCGTGAACGCTGCGTGCTGGCAGGGATCAACGTGCCGATTGTGGCGGGCATCATGCCGATCACTTCGCTGAAATCCGTGCAGCGCATGGCCGATCTGGCACGCGGGGCGCGTTATCCGGCGCGGCTGCTGAAGGCACTTTCCCGGGCAGGCACCGACGAGGATGTGGAACGGGTGGGTACGCATTGGGCTACGCAGCAGGTGCTGGATTTGCTGGACCGGGAGGTGGATGGTGTGCATTTTTACACGCTCAACCGGTCTACTACCACCCTGTCGATTTATAAAACACTGTGTCTTACCTGTTGATGATATGAGTGGCAGGGCTGCATCTCATGGTGCTGGCAGGCGGTTAAGATTTGTTAATCATGGTTTCTTGACACGGCTTGCCGGGCGTGTTATCATCTTGCCTATTAATTATAGTGCAGGTCTTTGCAACTGAATAACGGAGAAATGGCGGCTGAGGCTTGACAGGGTCAAGCTGACGAGGAGGAGGTTCCTCCCCGCGAGGGGAGCGCTACCCCTGGAGAAATTCAGGGAAAAATCGAAGGATCAGCGGATGCCTCCAGAGCCTGATCACGGGCTTTGTTTTCTCCCTTTCCAATAAAGCAGACATTGAAAAGCATCTGGTGACAGATGCGACAAGATGGATGCAGTGATTAACAGAGATGGTTGCTGTTATGTAATGTAGAAAGGGATACCCGTTTTTAATTCCGGTGAAGTGTTTTAAAAAAAGGGTGTGCCTCCGGCATACGCTTTTATTTTATTTGGAGGAGAATAGCATGGATACAAAAGAATTGCTTGAACGATGTGAGAAAGACAAGGTAAAGTTCATATCCTTTCAGTTCACGGATATTATCGGGAATGTGAAGAGCGTGGATGCCCCACTCTCTCAGCTTGCCAGCGCGATGAAAAATGGGATCTGGTTTGATGGCTCGTCTGTGGAAGGTTTTGCCCGCGTGCAGGAAGGTGATATGCACCTTGCCCCCGACGCCGATACCTATGCCGTGCTGCCGTGGAGTCAGGCGGACATGCGCCGCGCACGAATTTTCTGCGATATTCATACTCCCAGCGGGGAACCCTATGCCAAGGATCCGCGGGGTGCATTGAAGCGCCAGGTGAAACGGCTGGAAGAAAAAGGCTGGACGTATAATATCGGTACGGAGCCGGAATTCTTCCTTTTCAAAAAGGGTGAGTGCAACGGGCATGGTATTCATCCCGTTCCATATGATGTTGGCGGTTATTTTGATTTTTCTCCGGATGACGAAGCGCTGCGTGTGCGCAGTGAATTGATGATGGCATTGGATATGATGGGGCTTGAGGTGGAAGTGGGACATCATGAGGTTGCCCGCGGCCAGCATGAAGTCGATTTCCGCTTTGCCAATGCCCTCAAAACCGCTGATAATGTGCTGACCATGAAGTACACTGCCAAAGCGATTGCCGCGGCCCATGGTCTGGTAGCTTCCTTTATGCCCAAGCCGATTTTTGGGGTGAGTGGCTCCGGGATGCATTGCCATCAGTCTATCTTTGATGCGGATGGCAACAATCTCTTCTTTGATGATTCTGATGAATTTAAGCTGTCCAGTCTGGCTTACGGGATGATCAGCGGACAGCTTAACCATGCTCGCGCAATGTCTGCTGTGATCGCCCCAACGGTAAATTCCTACAAGCGTCTGGTCCCCGGGTATGAGGCTCCTGTATATGTGGGTTGGGCACAGTTGAATCGCTCTGCTTTGATCCGTATTCCGCGCTATAACGAGGGGATGTCTTCAGCCGTGCGCTGTGAGCTGCGCTGCCCGGACCCCTCCAGTAATCCCTATCTGGCTTTTGCGGTCATGATTGCTACCACCATCGATGGTATCGAGAATGACCTGGCCCTGCCCAAACCGTTGAACAATGTCAATGTGTATGAGCTGACTCTTGAAGAGAAGATCCAGTTGGGGATCACCCAACTGCCCAGTTCACTGCAGGAAGCGTTAGGCGAATTGGAAAAAGATGAAGTAGTTAAGGATGCCTTGGGCGAGGAGATTTACGAAGCCTTTCGCCGCGCAAAATTAGCTGAGTGGGATGAATATCGCATGCAGGTGATGGATTGGGAAATTGACAAGTATCTGGAAACTACATAAAGTCAAAACAGAACACTGAACCAGGAATGAAGGTAGATCAACAGGGCGCGCCGCGCCCTGTTGACCGTTAAGCAGCCTTATGCCGTAGTGGGGCAGCATGCGCCAACAAAGCATTGAACATTGTGCACCACTACGAAAGGCATTATTTTTATTCTGCTCCCATGAGACGGCAGAAGGCGCACAACTGACCGCTGTGGGTGGGCTGGCCGCAGATGGGGCAATATTCTTCGATGGGAATCGCAGCCTGTGTTTCGTTGAAGAGTTCTGACTGGGCTTTGAGAAACTGGATATAGAAATTCATCTTCGTGCCCGGGCTGCGTTTTTCCAATTGGTTGAGCATCTGCTTGTACTGGATTGTCCGCGCCCCGCCTGAAAATGGACATTCTTCATAAATATAGGCGATATTGCGCATGAGGGCATAGGCTGCTGATTCGCGCTCGTAGATGCGGCAAAAAGGTTTCGCCTTACGGGCAAAACCGGGCATGGCCGGCAGCCGGGGGGATTGGCGCTTGAGCATATCCACCGTCCAGGTGAGGGTATTGCCAAACAGGGCGGCGGCTTCATCATCCAGGTTATGGCCGGTTGCCAGCACAGGGTAGCCTTCATCGTGGGCGAACTGGTTCATGATGTGGCGTTTGACCAGTCCGCAGATGGAGCAGGGTTTGGCGCGGCCATGTGCAGAGCGAGAGTTGATCTCGCTGATGGTTTCCCCGTAGGTTTCTTTCACATTGACAACATGCAGGTTCAGCCCATGCTGTTCGGCGAACTGCCGCGAAAAGGTGCAGGATGTATCCGAGTAGGCCAATTCGTTTTGCGGGTCAGTGATGCCGAGGTGGATGTAGATGCCATCCGCCTGGTATCCCAACCGCTGGAGCACATCCCACAGCGCCAGTGAGTCTTTGCCGCCAGAAACGGCGACGAGGATTTTTTCCTCGCGCGTGAACATGCGGTATTTTTCAATGGTACGCTGGGTGTGTAAGGGAATCCATTCGAGGAAATGCTCGCGGCACAGGGCCATGTTATGCTGCGGCATCTTGATGGCGGCTCGTTGACCGCATTTTTTACAGTTCATCGCTCAGCCTCCCGAGATGACCGAAATGAACTGGACGAGATCGCCCTGGTAGAGGCGTTCATCTTCGGTGAGCAGTTTACCATCGCGCACGGCCAGGTGCGCTTCGGGAGATACTTCCAGCAGTTCCATGGCGCGCATGACGGAGGTCTCTTTTTCGAGGGTGAACTCCTGCTTGTGCAGGATGATGGTGATGGTCACATTTTCTCCTAAATGAGGGTTGTACGCCGAATTCTACCAGAAGTTGAGAGAGAGATAGAAGAGTCGGATAAAATTCTGGTGAAGTTCTGGTTGACATGCACCTGTAAAACCGTTAAACTGTTAGTGTATATTTGCTAGAAAAAGGAGGACTTATGGCACCAACCTATCGTCTGGTCATGCGTTCGGGTCCAACAGTGGGCAAGACTTTCCTGTTGGAAAAAGTAGAGACCACCCTGGGACGTGATTTGAGTAATGATATTGTCATTAATGACTCAGAGGCGTCACGCCGGCATGCACGAATTTTCCTGCAGGGCGGGAACTATATCATTGAGGATTTAGGCTCCACCAATGGGACATCGGTAAACGGACAGCGTTTGATGGGGCCGTATGTGCTGCGCCCTGGCGAACTGATCATGTTCGGTGAAAGCATCAGCCTGTTGTTTGAGGCGCTGCAGTCTGCCGATGAGGCAGCTACTGTGGCTGCTCCGCGCAAGCCAGCACCGGTTCCTGCACCGCCGCCGGCAGCTGTGCCTCCGCCCCCACCACAGACGCCGGCCTATGCCGGTCAGGTTCCGGCACAGCCAACATCCGGCACGGCGAAGAAGAAACGCAAACCGATCCTGATTGGGATCATTGTGGCAGCTTTGCTGTTGTTATGTGTGTGTGTGGCGGTATTGATTTATATTGATGTGAATGCTGCCTGGTGTGACTGGTTTGGCTGGGCATTCAATATGGTCTCGCCGGGTCTTTGTCCATAGCGCGCCATTTTTCCACGGTGGTTTGCATTCCTTCCAGGGAAACTTGGAAGGAATGTTTTTTAGAAAAATTTTCATCACAGTTCAGCGCGACTTTTCGCCGGGATGTTGAAAACGGGATTGTTGAATAGAATCAATTTAGATGTGTTTTGAGATAAAATCAAATGGAAGATATCTTCAACAATTGGATGAATGCGAAGGAAGAAGCACGTGACAGAACAGACCGGTTCAAAAAAACTAAAGAATAAGAAGGAAACGCCTGCCTCACCGCGGTGGAATTCTTCGACCAAGCTGGTCGTGGCGGCCTCTTTTGTGGTGATCATCGCAGGACTGCTGGTATTTTTCCGCAACATCTGGGGGCCCTTGCTGCTGGCATTTGTGATGGTATATTTGTTATATCCGGTAGCAGATTGGTTCCACAAAAAGACGCATTTGCCCTGGCGGTTATCTGTTGGTATTTTATATCTTTTGTTGTTGGTGATTGTGATTGGTTTGGTGGTGTGGGGGGGGGTTACCCTGGTAGATCAATCGATTAATCTGTTTGGTTTTTTGGAAGAACAGATGCAGTACCTGCCCGATTTTTTGACGGATATTGGACGGACAAGCTACCAGATTGGCCCATATCTTCTGGATTTCCAGGAACTGGATGTCCAGGTCGACCAGGTTGTGGATGAGGTGTTCGTTTCACTTTCCGCGCTGCTTGCCAGCGCCGGTTCATTGGTTGGGACAATCGCCACGGGGGCGGCTGGATTGATTGCCAATCTCGTTCTGGTATTGCTGGTCTCATTCTTTATGCTGTCGGAATCCAACGGGGTTGCTTCGCAGATTGTCAAATTCAACATTCCCCGCTATCAATATGACATTGAGCGCATGGGCAAAGAACTGAGCCGCGTGTGGGATGCTTTTTTGCGAGGACAGTTGACTTTGATCCTGATTACGATCCTGATTTACACCCTTGTATTGAGCATTCTGGGATTGCCCTATGCATTGGAACTGGCGCTGCTGGCCGGTTTGGCACGGTTTCTGCCCTATATTGGCCCGGCCATTTTATGGGTAGTGCTTTTCACCGTTTCGATCTTTACAGTGACGCCTGCCTTTGGGCTGACGCCATTCTGGTATGCTGTTTTGGTGGTGGCTGCAGGACTGGTGTTTGATACCCTGATTGATCAGATGATCACCCCGAAGTTGATGGGCAGTGCGCTTCACGTCCATCCAGCTGCTTTATTGATTGGCGCCTATGTTGGCGCCAGCTTGCTGGGGTTCATCGGGATCATGCTGGCGGCACCCGTGCTGGCGACACTGATGCTGGCTGCCAATTATGCGTTGCGCAAGTCATTTGATCTGGATCCCTGGCAGGAAGTGGATAAAACGGAGGAGAAAAAAGAATCGCTTCTCCAGCAATTTGAGAATGGCAAAGGGTTTAGCTGGCAGCGGATCGTTGATTTTTTGTGGAAGAAGAAAGAAGAATGAATACACCTGATATAAAAAAGGATACCGGGCACTCACCGAAATGGGGCGGTTCCACCAAGGCTATGGTCGCCTTTATCTTTTTTGGAGTGGTCGGCTTCTTTTTGGTGCGTTTCAGAGCACTTGTCGGTCCTCTGCTGCTGGCTTTCCTCCTCTCGTATCTGCTTTATCCGGCGGCGTGTTGGCTGGTAAAGAAGATACGGCTGCCGTGGGGGCTGGCGGTGGCCGTGGTGCTGCTGGTGGTGGTGCTTATCCTGCTGGGGCTGCTCACCTGGGGCGGCATTGCTTTGGTGGATCAATCCAAGGGCTTGCTTAATTTTTTGCAAAACAGGCTGAATGATTTGCCTGAAATGCTGGAAAATCTCAATGAGCAAGTGATTGTAGTCGGGCCTTTTGAATACCCGCTCAGCAATTTGAACCTGAACCTGGATACGGTTGGTCAGCAGATTGTTTCGTCCATTCAACCGTTGTTTTCACAGGTAGGAAGCATCGTGACCAGCATTGCCAGCGGCGCAGCTTCGCTGGTGACTGCCCTGTTTCTGGTGATTATGCTGGCTTATTTCATCCTGCTGGAGAACCGGGGGCGCCCTTACCAACTGTTTTCACTGCATCTCCCTGGCTATGAATATGATCTTCAACAAATCGGACTGGAAATGAAGCGCATCTGGCATGGCTTTCTGCGCGGACAGCTTACGATGGTATCGATCACTTTCGTTATTTATTTCGTTTTGCTGAATATCCTCGGGGTGCGGTTTGCCCTGGGGCTGGCTGTGATGGCCGGGTTTGCGCGTTTTATCCCCTGGGTGGGTACGGCAGTGACCTGGTTCGTATATTTTGTGGTCGCGCTGCTACAAACCTCAAGCGGGTTTGGTTTGCAGCCTTTCCCTTATGCCCTGGTCGTGATTGGCGTCAGCATGTTAATGGATCCTGTGATTGATTCAATGATCACGCCGCGGGTGATGGGGAATGCGCTGCGGGTGCATCCCGCCATGCTGCTGGTGGGGATCATCATTGGAACGACCTGGCTGGGATTTATCGGACTGGTTCTGGCCGGGCCTGTGCTGGCGACAGTTAAGCTGCTGGCAACGTTTGCCCTGCACAAATTGTTCGATATGGACCCTTGGGAATCGTTGAAAGGAGACCGCAGTCTCAAACCTCCGGCCGTGACCAAGTTGACAAGAAAACTGTGGGACAAGATCAAAGATTGGGGGATAAAATTGTGGGAGAGGGTCCGTGATTGGTTTGCGAACCGTAAAAGCTTATCAAAAAAGGATAAAGATGATGGCAAACATGCCTGAACCAAAGACGGAAGTACTTGCTGAAACCGAACAATTCCTGGCCTGGAAGGCCGACGAACCGGATGAGGAAACAACGTATCATCTGGAATTGAACAATGTGACCCTGCATTTCTTTCAGGAAGAATGGGATGAATTCTTGCAGCTGGTCAACAACGCAGAAGGCCCTGGCGATGAGAAGAATATGACGTATGATGTGGAGTACAGCAATTTGATCATTCAATTTTCGGGAGAAGAATGGGCCGAATTTCTGGAGATGGTTCATCTCTTGCCGCGGGACTGACCGGGACAGCTTTGTGACTGGCGGGAAGAATTTGAACTGGAAGAAATGCTTCCAGGTTGTGTGGATTGTGTGGGCGTGTATGATCCTGACGGGATGTACGTTTCCCGGGTATATGCCGCCTGGGCCGCCAGATGTTGATGCCTCTGTTCCCATGCACAGTACGGCGACTGCCTCACCCGGGGCAGCGGCAAATGTTCCCGTGATGCAGACAGAATCGGGTGGTATTTGCGACCGGGCAGCGCCGGGACTTCCGATTGACGTGACTGTTCCAGACGGGACGGTTTTTCGACCAGGTGAAGAATTTACCAAGATATGGCGGCTGGTGAATGCGGGGAATTGCGCCTGGTCGGAAGATTATGCCATTCTCTGGTTTTCGGGGGAACCAATGGGATCGGCCCGGATTTTATATCTGGATGTGCCCGTGCATCCGGGCGAGAGCGTGGATTTGTCGGTAGCGATGGCGGCTCCGCAGCAGAATGGTTTGTATCAGAGCAACTGGAAAATGCGGAATGCTGAAGGTGAGCTGTTTGGCCTGGGGCCGCAGGGCAATGCTCCCTTCTGGGTGCGCATTCATGTGTATGACGGGTCAACGCCTACGGCGAATCCGGCCCCCACCCATACGCCCATTGCGATGATCTATCAACAAGGTGAGGTGGGCGTCGCAGAAGAAATCGCTCTCGATTTCGACAGCGGCGGTATGGACATGGGCGACGATAGTGATGTTTCCCTGGGATTTGAAGACGGCCAGGTCACTGTGCTGCCACTGGGTGATGTGAAGATGGGATTGACGGGTGGGGATGCCGGCATGCCGCCGGCGCAAAACGACTGTATTCAGACCCCGTTATCGGGGGATACGATTGTGTTGGAAGATTTGACAGCCGATGTGTTTATCTGTTATCAGAGCAGCCAGGGACTGCCGGGGTATTTATGGGTGAAGTCCACAGCAAATGACGCTGACTACCCGGATGTCGCTTTCGTGACCTGGTTTATCCCGTAGAAATTTTCGTTTCAGGAGGAAAAAATGAATTTGAATGAGTATAAAAAATTTGATGCGTTAGATGTCAGCAATATGTATGCAGCCATTGAAGGGCTGCCTGAGCAGCTGGCAGACGCTTTTGCACTGGGGATGCAGCAGCCATTACCCGAATTTACTGGCTTGAAATATATCATTGTGGCCGGGATGGGTGGATCAGCCATTGGCAGTGATTTGCTGGCCGGGTATATGGAAGGGCGGGCTTCTCTGCCGTTGACTGTGCACCGTGATTATGATCTGCCTGCCTGGGCCAAAGGGCCGGAGACGCTGGTGATCGCTTCTTCGCATTCCGGCAATACTGAGGAGACCCTCTCGGCGTTTGGGCGTGCGCTGGAGAACGGCTGCCAGGTAGTGGCGGTGACCCGCGGCGGCAAGCTGGCAAAAGCAGCGCAGGGGACCAGAGCGGCATGGTGGCAGTTTGAACACGACGGCCAGCCACGCGCCGCGGTAGGATTCTCGTTTGGTTTGCTGCTGGCAATGATGAACCGCCTGAGAGTGATCCCTGATCCTGCTGAAGAGCTGGCTGCGGCGGTGGCGGCGATGAAAGCCCGGCAAGCTGTCCTGGCCGCGGACGTGCCTGTGGCCGAAAACCCCGCCAAGCAGATGGCTGAAACCCTGGCAGGGAAGTGGGTGTCGGTGTTTGCCAGCGGGATGCTTAGTCCGGTGGCCCGCCGTTGGAAAGGGCAGATCAGTGAAGTGGCGAAAGCCTGGGCGCAGTTTGAGTATTTGCCCGAGACCGATCACAATACTTTGGCGGGTGTGTTTCACCCGAAAGCCTTGCTGCCGCAGATGCGGATGGTTTTTCTGGGGTCTGCTTCGGACCATGAGCGCAATAAACTACGCCTGAAGCTGACGCGCAAGGTGTTTGAGGATGCCGGGCTGCAATCGCTGGCATTCCAGGCGGCGGGAGATGATGCGCTCAGCCAGATGTGGACAACGCTGCACTTCGGCGATTATCTGGCCTATTATCTGGCGATGACGTATGAAGTTGATCCTACGCCAGTAGAAGCAATTGATTCTTTGAAGAAGAATCTGGTACAATAGGCAAATATTATTCGCATAGCCATAAAAAACTCCCTTCAGGGATACGTGAGGAGCATGGAACTATGAACGCAGAAATCGTTGCAAAACTTGAGGATCACATCACGAAAGAGATTCTCAAGCAGCCAGAGCGCAAACTGAACCCGCAGGAAGCATTGATTTCCTCCGGGGTGATTGATTCCTTCAGCCTGGTGGACCTTTCCCTGTTTGTTGAAGATACCTGGAATGTGCTCATTGACGATACGGAGCTGAACGCCGAGACGTTTGATACGCTGGCACAATTGGCAGCTTTGATCGAGAGAAGAATGGACTGATGAAACAGACTTTTTCATCCGTATTGTTGAAGCATTACCATGAAACACCGGAGAAAATTGCGTTGACCCTGCTGCATGCAGGGGAGGGGGACGTGCCGGTATCCTATGGCGAGCTGGTGGAGCGCAGCAGCGCTTTCAGCGCTGCCCTGGAAGCGGCCGGTATTCAACCGGGTGAAGTGGTCATCCTGATCCAGCAGCACGGCCTGGATCTGGTGAATGCCTATTTTGGGGTGATCCTGCATGGGGCGATTCCCTCGATCATGCCTTTTTTGACAGAAAAACTGCTGCCCGAACGGTACCGTGCCGGGATGAAATCGCTGGTCTCAATCAGCAAGCCGGCGGCGATCATCACCTATGCTGATTTTGAGGATGAGGTACGTTCGGCACTGATCGAAGGGGATTCAGTACGGGCAGTGATTGTGGCCGAGGAAGTTTCCGGCGATGCGCTGGTTGATCTGGAAGCACTGGGCGGACTGCAGCGCGCCCCGCAGGATGTGGTACTCTTGCAGCACTCATCCGGCTCAACCGGTTTGCAGAAGGGCGTGGCGCTGTCCCATCAGGCGGTTTTCAACCAGTTGGCAAGCTACCAGCTTGCGCTGGCACTGCAGGAAGAGGATGTCATCGTCAGTTGGCTGCCCCTGTATCATGACATGGGGCTGATTGCCGGTTTCCTGATGCCCCTGTTGAGCGGCATCCCGCTGGTGTTGATGTCGCCTTTCGACTGGGTGCGCGCGCCGTATCGGTTGATGCAGGCGGTCTCAAAATACAAAGGCACGCTGAGCTGGCTGCCGAATTTTGCCT
Source organism: uncultured Anaerolineaceae bacterium (assembly GCA_964447155.1). Taxonomy (GTDB): domain Bacteria; phylum Chloroflexota; class Anaerolineae; order Anaerolineales; family Anaerolineaceae; genus SMBSF63. The sequence goes on along the minus strand of CAYURM010000001.1, from coordinate 333,850 downwards.
ACAATTTTTGCGCCAAAAAGGTGCGCGACCGCCATTTGGCGGATGTCGATTTGTCTTCGTGGCGGGCGGTGATCAACTGTTCGGAACCGATGCGCTGGGACAGCCAGCAGGCCTTTCTGGATCGTTTTCAGGATTTCGGCTTTCGCGAGGAGGCGCTGGCTACCTGCTATGCAATGGCGGAGAATGTATTTGCTGTCACGCAGGGGGGCATCACTGCGCCGGTGAAGTATGATGATATTGACCGCGAGATTTTCCAGACGGAGGGCAAGGCTGTGGCTGCAATGGATGGCAAGCCTTCGCTGCGGATGGTGTCGGCGGGCAAGCCAATCCGCAATGTGGAAGTGAAGATTGTTACCGCTGTGGGTGAGGCGCTGCCTGAACGGCAGGTAGGTGAAATTGCCCTGCGCAGCGACTGCATGCTGACTGGTTATTTTCACCGCGAGGACATTACTGAAGAAGCTTTTATTGATGGCTGGTTTTTGACCGGCGATTATGGTTATTTGGCCGATGGGGAAGTGTATATCAGCGGCCGCAAGAAAGATTTGATCATTGTCGGCGGGAAGAATGTGTATCCGCAGGATATTGAGGAAATTGTGAACGGTGTGCCGGGCGTACACCCCGGACGGGTGGTGGCATTTGGCGTTTTCAATGAGGATGCCGGCACGGAAGAAGTAGCCGTAGTAGCGGAAATTGACGATCCTGCCGATAAAGACCAGGTGGCTGATGCTGTACGCAAGGCAGTCGCCCACGGCTCGGCGGTGGTGCTGCGCTATGTACATCTGGTGGATGGGCAATGGCTGGTGAAGACCAGCAGCGGAAAAATTGCCAGGTCAGCGAATAAAGACAAGTTTTTGGCGGAGATCACCCCCTCCTAGCTTTCCCTAAAAGCTCTCCATTTTTGAGGGAGGAACTTGGTGATTTTGAGTTCGTTGGGGGAAGTACGCCCAGGAATTTCTTAACAAATCCGCCCGCTGGTTATTAGACCAGCGGGCGGATTTGTTTTAGAAGAGTACGCTTGCCAGTTCCTGTCGATAACGGCGGCTATCGGGGTGTTGGTCACCCATCAAATCCAGCAGGCTGAGGATTACCAGGCGGGCGCGGTCATCGCGGTAGTCGCGATTCTGGCGCAGGACGTCCAGCAGACCATCCAGTGCAGCCGGCAGATTCCCGCGGGCGGCGAGGCGGATGCTGTTGTGAAAGATGGCATCCAGGTCGGTATCATCGGGCAGGGTTTTGTCCTTGTATTCGATCAGGGTTTCGGCATAAGGCAGCAGAATTTTTGCCTGCGGGAACTGACGACTGGCGGGGAAATTGTTGAGGATGTAGCGTGCTTCGTGCGGTTCGCCTTTGGCAAGCAGGGTCTTTGCCAGACCGAGCAGCCCTTCCGTCTGGTCCGGGTTGGTGTTCAGCAGATCGCGGAAGAGGATTTCTGCCTGTTCCCAGTCGTGCATGTCGAGCAGGCTGTTGGCTTTTTCCATTGCCAGGTTCACACCGCTGGGCGGAGTAATATGTTCCATGAACTCGCGCACCCGGTTTTCGGGCTGGTTACCAGCAAACTCGGCCACAACCCTGCCCTGACTGAATGCCTTGACGGTGGGCACGCTGCGCACACCGTACAGCAGGGCCAGGTTTTGGCTGTGGTCAACGTCCACTTTTGCCAGGCGAAAAGCCCCGCCGGATTCCATCACCAGGCGCTCCAGCAGGCCGCTTAATTCCCGGCCAGGCTGGCTCCAGGCAGCCAAAAAAGCCGCCAGAACAGGGATATTCTGCGAAAAATTGACCACTTCATATTCAAAATCTGTTTCGGTTACGTTAATAATAAAATTCGAGGTCATCATTAAGGTCCTCCTTTTTCAGGAGTTGTTTTACAAAATCGTTTAAGATTGTCGTCTCTCCCATTAATTTTACCCGCAAACTGCAAGAATTTGTTTGCGCGGGGCGTGTTTATTCCTCATCATCCGGCAGTGCTGCGCCGGGCTGGTTGAATTCGATCACTTCGCCATGTAAATCGATGGTTACGCGGAAGCCCATCATACCCATATAGGCGCGTCCCTCTTCAGGAATACCAGTTTCCAGTATATTTTCCATTTGTTTGTCCAGGTGTTTTAACTGGTTTTGAATGATGGCGCGCGAGAATAGATCGTCCTTCCCCAGCATTTTGGAAGTTTGTTCGGCGATGATGTCTTCATTGCCGCTGATCGATTCCGTCATCCTGTTCAATATCTGCCGGTCAACTTTTTCACTTGAAATGTGTCTCAAGAAACCAGAATCGTTAACCACATAGCAGGCTTCGTCACCCACAAATGCGGTGGAAACGGGCTGGTCCATCTCGTCAAATATTAAACCTTCAAATAATGCTTTTTGTGCCATAGCTGTATCACTTTCACATCACTAAAAGAGTTTCGTGCTTTAATTATAAGTTGAAAGTCTATATGTTTTATCAGAATTGTGGGAACAAGACAGACAGCCGCCGGATGCTGGGAGCTTGGCATGCCTGATGGATGGAGGTGAATTTACCTGAAGAGCAGGGACACGGAAGGAATTGGTGTGATGGGTCAGGGCTGCGCGGGGGGCATCAGTTCGCCGGGTAGAGACTGGTTTTGTACGAAGCACATGATCCCGTTGGCGATCCCTTCTGCAACAAGCTCGGGCTGGCTGATGATGATGTCATCGTCCAGGTTCATAAAACCGGTCTCAATGATCACAGTCGGTGTTTCCAGATCGACTTTTGAAAAGACATGGTATTTGAGCATGTCGGCAGTATAGGAAGAGCCTTCGTGGTAGGGAAGTTTTGTTGTTTCGCCATAATGATAGGTGATACAGGCTTTCAACCGATCGATTTTTTCCGGGTATGGGCTTGCCAGAGTGCCGGCGATTTTAAATCCGGTTGCCAGGTCATTGATGTATTCACAGGAGTCGGCATGAATTGAAATCAGTGCATCGGCTTGGTAGTTGGAAAGCCGCGGGTCGAACTCTTCCAGAAGGTCTACCACGTATCCATTCGCTTGGAGGGTTTTTTTTACATACGTGGCAACGATGATATTGACATGTACTTCTGTGGTGCCGGCAAATTGGCCGCTCTCACACACGGCGCCGGGATCCTGTATTCCGTCAATGGATCCCCAGTGTCCGGCAATCAGGCCAACATGAGGCTGGTTGGCATCCGGGGTGGCGTGGGCTTCGACGATCTGTGCGGGAGAATCTCCGCCCTGAAGGGCTTCCGCAATAACCGTCAGGAGGTTATCGGTAGAAAACCGGTTAGGCGACCACAGGGTGAAGAGGGTGGCAAGGATCAACGCTGTGCCGACCACAGTTGAAACCGTGCGTCCATAGTTGAACGCGGCAGCTTCAGGCTGCCGGACTTTGGGTGTAGATTTGGGTCGTGTAAGCGGTTTGTTGAGGTCAGTCATTGGTATGATAGTACCTTAAAGTGGGGTGAATTGGCAAGGGCGCAGAGGCTGATTCCTGCTTGACGCAGGGTGTATCTGGCTGTATAAACTTAATCAGGAGGCAGAATGAATATAAACTTGTTAAATGATACCGAACGCAAGCAGCTGCTGGCGCTGGCGCGGCAATGCGTTGAGCTGGCAGCCGCGGGGCAGCCGCTGCCAGACCTGAACCTGGCAGCATATCCGCCTGTATTTCAGGCAGACGGGGCTTCTTTTGTGACCCTGACAAAACATGGCAGCCTGCGGGGCTGTATTGGCACATTGACAGCATACCAGCCTCTTGTGCAAGATGTGTGCGAGCATGCCGCCGCGGCGGCGGTAGAGGATTATCGTTTTCCGAAAGTGCAGCCGGAGGAAGTGGGGCAACTGCATATCGAAATTTCCCGGTTAACCCTGCCTGAGCCGCTGGTATATGATGATCCGGCACAACTGCCGGGTTTGCTGCATCCCGGCGTGGACGGGGTGGTGCTGCGGGACGGGGCGCGGCGGGCGACTTTCCTGCCTCAGGTGTGGGAGCAGCTGCCCGATGCGGAAGCGTTCTTGTCCCATCTATCCAGCAAGATGGGGGCATCCAGCGACCTGTGGCGAAAGAAGAAGCTGGATGTGGAGATTTACCACGTAGAGGAGTTTGGGGAGTAAGGCCCTCCTTGGAAAGGCTGGCTGCAACAGAGCGTGGGTTTGTTATTCGGCAGAATCGGGATGGATGTGGTGAAGCTGCCGATCCTTTTCAAGGTTGGTTACAGCCCAGCCTTGAAAAGGATTGCGTTCGCAGAGGGGATGTATTCTTGAGGAACAGGAGCTTGCCAATAAAGGCTGCAATTTGCAGCCTTTCCAAGGGTGGATTAAACAAAGAAAGCCACCCGACGCAGGTGGCTTTCTTTTGATTTCGAAAGATTACAATGCTGCTTTGGCTTCGTTGTAAGCCTGTCCGTAGAAATGGCCGATAATTGCCATGGAGTAGGCCGCGGTGAAGATGACGCCGATGATAAAGACAATGCTGCCCAATGATGCAATGAAGCCAGCAGCCACGGAGCCAGCGATGGCGATCAGGAAAGGTACCGGGGCGGCTTTGACCAGGGCGAAGACTTCTTTGACCTTGAAAGCGGCGCTGAGTTCGCCGGTATCGAGGAAGCGGCCGAGAGCTGCGGGCATCATGAAGGCCAGCAGAAGCGTGTAGATCAATGCCAACCCGCCGCAGCAGCAGGAGATCACCGTAACGAGGATGCCGATAGTTTCTGCATCCATGTCAGCTGCGCCCCCAATACCACCAACAATTGCGATAGGTAGTCCAAACAGGAACAGTGGCAGGCCATAGACAAAGCCAATTAAGAATTGCTTGAAACCCAGGCCGAGATATTCGCCAAAATTGATGTCGGGCAAGAGAACAGGTTCGCGTCTAATCACGCGGCGGGCAACTTCCAGGCCCCAGCCGGCGATGAACAACTGTCCCACAATAGGGATCAACCCTACCAAACCGGCCAAAGCGATCTTCTTCAGCCAGTCAGGGTCTTCAAATGGAAAAGTAAATGGTGCGCCAAAATCCATGGTGTTCCTCCTAAAGGTGTATGAATTTAAGTCAATAAGGAAGCAATTTACACTACTATACAGCCATTCGCGGATATTTTCAAGCAGAAACGCTTAAGAGTTGGTTAAACGATATTATGGGGTGGGGTACGAACCCTGAGCTTGTCGAAGGGTGGGCTGGTTTGGTTGATATGCTGGGGCTG
>CAYURM010000001.1:211321-328574 GCA_964447155.1 uncultured Anaerolineaceae bacterium | reverse complement strand
GCTATCGCGCCTGCGTTACGTTACGAACCCTGAGCTTGTCGAAGGGTGGGCTGGTTTGGTTGATATGCTGGGGCTGACTCGCCGTGGCTGACTCGCTGCGGCTGACCCGCTGCGGCTTCGACAGGCTCAGCCTGCGCTATCGCGCCTGCGTTACGTTACGAACCCTGAGCTTGTCGAAGGGTGGGCTGGTCTGGCTGACGCGCTGCGGGTGGCCTGTTGCGGCTGGCCCGCCGTGGCTGGGCCGCTGCGGCTTACCCATTCGGGTATGATATCGGCAAGCTCAGCCTGCGCTATCGAGCCTGTGCTATTTGAATTGCACGCGGTGCGGGCCGGGGCCGTGCAGGGTGGTTGTCTCGCCGGACTGGAGGGTGATGATGGTGTTTTTCTTGTCACGGGTGATTTCCACCGTTTGATAGCGGAGGGTAACGGGTTCGGGGAAGGGGTTGCTGCCTTCCACGATCAGCTCGCTGGCGGTGAGGCGTTTGATGCCCAGCACTTTCAGGAACAGTCCCAGGGGCGGCAGACCGGTCAGGATGGTTTCCTCACCACCGGGTTCGCCTGTTTCGGCATGGAAGAATTCATGAAAATGGCGGTGGTCAGCCAGCACCTGGGCGTGAGCATTCATCAGTCTGGTGACCAGTTTGGCGGCCTGGACGCGGTAGCCATAATCCAGCAGGGCTTCGCCGACCAGCTGATTCCAGGGCATGTGTACGGCAGATTTCCATTCCTCACCGGGTTCCTTTGAGCCGTGCGGGGTTGCGGCCAGGCCGAATTTTTTCAGGTAATGCGGCAGGATGGTTTTCTCGATCAGGGTTTTGGCGGTGTGCGGGTCGGCCGCGCCAGCCCACAACGGCAGGAGGAGGCTGATGTCTTCTTGCGTGTAGTCAATGGCTGCCAGCGTTCCAGTGTCGTCCGGGGACAGACCGCGGATGTCGACTTCATCCAGCTGCATGAAAACATGCTGGGTGGTGCAGGCAGCCTTGCCGTTGGACCAGTAAAGCTGGCCGAAGCCGATCGTTTCAGTAACCTTGCGTTTTTCATCACGTCCTTTGAGGGTGATCTTGAGCGGACGGGTGTCGTTGTTTGCCAGAGCGAGCTGGATGTGCAGGCGCTGCGGGGTTTTGAAGTGGCGTGTCAGGGTAAACTGGCCGCGCCCTTTGATGGTACGCAGCACGCGGCCTTTGTTGCTGTTTTCGGTGGCGTAGTCACGGTAGCGGTAGGTTTTGCCCCGCGCGTTCCACATACTGGATATGATTTCTTTGAGCTCCTCGGATTTGGTCTCCAGCCAGGGAAGGGTTTCTGTTTTTTTCAGCCGATTGGCGATCTTGAGCAGGGATTGGCATTCCTTGTAGAGGAAACCGGCGAGGGATGGGCATTCCAGGACGGCAATGTCTATGCCTTGTCCGCCTTGCTGCCAGCGGTTATAGATGGGCGCATCGGGGAAGCCGGTTTGCAGGGCGTGTTTCCATTCCGGCATGCCATCTTCGTCGGCATCCTGTTTAGCGGTGAACCAGGCGGTAAAAAATTTCAGCAGGGGGAGGAAACAGGCTTCCAGCCAGGCGTCATCCTGACTGGTTTGATAGATCTGCCAGGCGAGAACGGCCAGCAAGGGCTGGGCAAGCTGGCGTGAGCGCTGCCCGGCCAGACCGGGTTTCCAGTCGACTTCTCCATTCTCTTCCTGGACGCTGAGAAAGTTCTCCAGCACACCTTTTGCCAGAGAAATGCCGCCCGGCAGCAGGAAGCTGTTGAGATACCAGGCATCCAGAGCGGTTTGACCGCTCCACAGGTGGGGGTAATCGCTGCCGTCACCGCGCAGGGAATGTCCGTGGTCGGGACGCCGGCTTTGCACAAAGGAGGGGTGGGGCAGGTGCTCGCTGGCGGGCAGGAAGAGACCATAAGCCGTGCGCTGGGCGCGGGCAAAGCAGGCGTCCCATTCGGGGTTGCCGGTGGCGATGTGGAGCGATTGGGCCTGGTTGAGGCGCTCAATTTTGGCAATTTCTTCGTCCCAGGTACGTGATGTGGTTTGTTTCGCCAGCTGCAGGGAATCGTTTTCATCCGGCAGGGCGGCGATGGCGGCGGTGACCGTTTCCTCATGTTGGGGGTTGAGCACAAAATGCCGGGCGAGGGCGGGGTAGGGACCGATGCCGGGAAAGGGGCCGCCGGTCATAAAACATACCGGAGCCAACCCTCCAGTGCGTCCCTGCAGGATGTTGGTCAGATTGGAGGGTACGGCTGCCAGACGTTGTCCGGGGTCAAGCGGCTGCAAGGTACCGACCAGCTCAAAATTAAAGGTCAGCGGGGTGTTGCCCTGATTGCTGAAATTCAGCCGGAGAGCGATCACCTGAGAGGCGGGCACCCAGCACTCCATGCTGACTTGCAGATTTTCAAGGGGAGAAAAATGAATGCGGGCATAATTAGGATAAGCTGCGGTGATGTGCGGCGGCTGGGGAAAATCGTTTGGTTCGAACCGGTCAAGATCATCCTGCAAGAAGCGGGGAAAGAAACTCATGTGGATGGCGCGCAGTCCGTAAGTGGTTTGCAGCGTGATTGCTGGCGGGTCGCCTCCGCGCAGCTTCAGCTCCCAGGTGTGGTCATTGGCATAATCAGGGGCAGCGAAGCGCTGGTCGGCAGACAGGTTCAGATTGATGGGAGGTGCTGATAGATTGGGGATTGTATTCATGGTTTCATTTTAAGGGGAGTTGCGGTGGAGGTCAATTCAATTGAGATGGAAACAGGTTTTATTCTCACGCACAGGCGCAGAGAAAAATATTGCGATCGTACTTGCCGGACAGGACTGTGCTGCGCCTTTACGCGCAAATGATTAGGGCGGCGCGGTATGAGGTTTGCGGGCTGGTTTTGTGCTAGAATGAGACTAATTAGAAGAAATATAATCGGGTACGTCCCGGACTATGGTGATAAATTAATGAACGATGAAATGCCAGAAAAAAAATATGAAGATAATCCTCCTGAGGAGGAGAGATCCGGTGGGCGCGAGCGACCACAGGATCGTTTCCGCCGGCTGATAGGTGATGATTTTGATGAGACCGCAGGCGAAGAACTGGAAGATACTCCGCCTCCTGTGCGTCCGCTCAGCGATACTGACAAGACGGGTGTCTGGGGCAGTGAGCTGGATGAAGAGAATCTCGAACATCTCCAGCAGACGCAGGTGTCGGCTGCGGATTCGGATTCGTCTGAGGAGGATGTGCCGATTGCCCGACACCCCACCGGCGCACCGGAACAGACGGGCGGCTGGTATTATGATGAAGCAGGGAAACCGGTGGCTTCCACCCTGTCTATGCCGGTAACGCCGGAAGAGCCTGACAAGTCTGCTCAAGATGGTGAAGTGCCGGACGGATCCCATTTGGGTGCCTCCACTGTACCGCCTGAGCAGGAACTGACTCCCCCGGTTTTCAAGCCGCTGGTGCCTTTGCAGGTTGACGAGACGGATCTGGACGCGACCCAGGTTACTCCGGCAGCTTATCGTCCTGCCATCACGGAGCGGAAACCGCTTTCAAAGCCGGACCCGATATCAAAACCTGCTCCCCGCCCTGACAAAGTGTTTGAGCCATTAACACCTGCCCCGGTGAATAGAGGGCCGGATACCCAATCGGTGCGCACCTCACGCAAGGGTGGCAATGGCAACCTGGGCGGCTGTCTGGCGCGAGTGGGGATTGTCTTGTTGTTCATTGGCATTTTTATTGCCGTGGTGTTCTTCTCTTTTGGCATTTACAAATATTTTGCGATTGTGAATGCCGACGATTTTCCCGATGTACGGAATCTTTACAGCAATGCTTCGCAGTTTGAGACGACCACTATCCTGGATCGCAATGGCAACACCTTGTACGAGATTGTTGACCCGCAGGCCGGGCGGCGTACGTACGTACGCCTCGATCAAATTTCGCCGTATATGATCGCTTCTCTGCTGGCAACCGAGGATAAGGATTTTTATAATAATCCGGGTTATGACCCGATAGCAATGCTGCGTGCTATTTGGCAGAACCGTATTTCGGGTGAGACGGTGTCTGGTGCATCGACGATTACCCAGCAGTTGGCGCGCATTTTGCTGCTCAGCCCCGAAGAACGCAATAGACAAACGATGGAACGCAAGGAGCGCGAAATCGTACTGGCGGCCGAGATTACGCGCCTGTATACGAAAGATGAAATTCTGGAACTGTATCTTAATGAAGTGTTTTTCGCCAATTATTCTTACGGAATCGAAGCTGCGGCGCAGACCTATTTCAATACCAGCGCCGCCAATTTGACCCTGGCCCAATCGACTTTCCTGGCCGGTATTCCGCAGTCTCCCGGCGTGTATGACATTTTTACCAATCGGGAACAGACCCTGCGCCGCCATCGTGATGTGATCCTGCTGGCTTATGAACTGAGCCAGGAGAAGGGCTGTATTGAAATCAGTACCCAGGCGCATCCAGTATGCATTAGTGCTCCTGAGGCGGATCAGGCGCGGCTGGAAATTGAGCAGTACAATTTCCAGCCGAAAGTGTTCACCCGGAACTATCCGCACTGGGTGGAATTTATCAGGATGCAGTTGATTGAAGAGTACGGCGAAGAAGTCATTTATCGCTCGGGTTTCAGGGTACATACTACGCTGGATAACAATTTACAGGTGGCAGCCGAACGGATTGTCACCGAACAAATCCAGCAATTGACCGCCAATAATGCCACCGATGCGGCGCTGATACATATTGATGTCGCTACGGGCGAAATTCTCGCCATGGTGGGGTCTGCGGATTTTTATAATGAAGCGATCAGCGGGGAAGTCAATATGGCCCTCGTGCCGCGTCAGACTGGTTCGGCATTCAAACCGCTGGTTTATACGGCTGCTTTTGAGAAAGGCTGGACACCGGCCACCCTGATCTGGGATATTGAGACCGAATTTCCACCGACCGGCAGGCCGGGTGATGGTCTGCCGCCGTATGTGCCGGTCAACTATGATCTGCGTTATCATGGCCCGGTGCTGGTGCGTTCTGCTTTGGCAAATTCATTTAATGTGGCTGCGGTCAAAGCCCTGCAATATGTGGGCATCTATCGTGACCCGGATGCCAACGAAGACACGGGCGGGATGATCCGTTTTTCGGAGCGGATGGGGATTACATCGCTAAATCGTACGGACTATGGTCTGGCACTGGCTTTGGGCGGCGGCGAGGTTTCGCTGCTGGAACTGACGAAAGCATTTTCTGTCTATCCCAATAGCGGGACGCTGATTGAACCCGCGGCGATCACAAAAATTGAAGCGCCGTCCGAGGAGACCCGCGAGTATGAACCGATCTATGAACGGCCGGGCATTGAACGCTTACAGGTTATCTCGCCGGAACATGCCTATTTAATCAGCTCCATCCTGTCGGACAATGCCGCCCGCACGCCGATGTTTGGTGCCAATTCGGTTTTGAATTTGCCCTTTACGGCAGCGGCCAAGACGGGAACGACCAACGATTTTCGTGATAACTGGACGGTGGGCTTTACCACCAATGATGTGGTGGGGGTGTGGGTGGGAAATGCCGATAATTCACCGATGCGCAATACTTCCGGCCTGACCGGGGCAGCCCCCATCTGGGCCAATTATATGCAGGAAATCACCTATACTTATCGCGGCGGGCAGACATCGGGCTTTGCCCGCCCCGCCGGGATCGAAGACCATGTTATTTGTGCCGCTTCGGGAACCAGGCCGTCGGAGTTTTGTAATAATCAGATGAGTGAGATTTTCGCGGCCAATCAGCCGCCATTACCGGCAACGGATGATCTGTGGCGGGTCGTGCATGTGGATACCTGGACGGGGAAACTGGTTTCGGAAGCCTGCAAGGATTTTGAGGCGGAGGAGTTCACCCTGAATGTTTCGGACGCGGACGCGCAAGACTGGATCAAGGATACGAGCGAGGGCCGCGCCTGGGCATCTGGGCTGGGGTTCAATCCGCCATTCCTTTTCTCACCGGATGACGAGTGTACCACTTCTGATCCGCGGCCGGTGATCTTCTTCCCCGGACTGGAAGAGAACCAGAAAATTGAGGAAACCTCCTTTGACATTTACGTGGTGGCCTACGCCACCGACCAGTTCAGGGAATTCCGCCTGGAATACGGCCTCGGGGAGGACCCGGCCTCCTGGGAAACGCTGGTGGACGGGATCACCGAGCAGCACCGTCAGCCGGAACGCATTTATACCTGGGACCTGGCTGAAGTGCCGCAGGGCAAGGTAACCCTGCGGATTTATATGAAAAGCACGGAAGACCGCTATGCTGAATACCGGCTGATGGTCGATTTGCAGCATCCCGAACCCACAGCTACCCCCACACCGACGACCACCTTGACGCCGACGCCAACACCGACGCTGGCGCCTACGCTCACTCCTACGCCGCCGGCCAGCGTTACCCCGATGAACACCTTGACGCCGACGCTTACAGCGACTTCGGGCGGTTTGCTGCCGAGCATATTGACAGCGATTGCCGGGGGGTAGACAAACCCTGTACCATAGAAAATCGCACCCATCGATTGCCCAGGGTGCGATTTTTTTTATTTATCGCGTGTAACTACTCAGGCAGGTAGTTGTGCGTTCGCACGCCTGCGGCGAACGCACCAAACCTCACCTTTGGTTCTGAATTGGAGTTTGACAATGGGTGCGTTGCGGAAAGCACGCTAACGCACCCTGCACGTGACGGGTTTGTAGGCAAAAGCTGCTACTTTTTTCATGCAGGGTGAGGACATGCTTTGCCCTATCGAGCCTTTGCTCCCTAGACAGCGCTGAGTAGTTACTATTTATGACTTTATACTTGGATGCTTGCCGCGTTTCAGGTAAAGAAACGCATTTGGGTGGCCTCTTCCCGCAGGGGCGGGTCCATTTCGAGATGTTCCATCCAGCGGGTGCGGGTGGGGTTCCCTTTGCTCACAAATTCGCGCAGGTGGCGGAATTTGAGCAGGGTCCAGTCTTTCTCAACAGTCTGCGCCAGCCAGGGGTTGTGATCCAGCTTGTAAGCCAGCAGGCGGGAACGGCTGCCAGGGAAAACCAGCACGCCGTGACAGCCCACCGGCAGGGGCGTTTGCTCCTGAACGTAATGGTGGATCATACTGGAGGGGAAGCAATGGTAGACAAATTTTCGGCGATGGTGGTCTGTCCACCAGATACTGGCTTCACTGACTTCCACAAAATAGTTCAGCTGCTTGCCCAGTTTAAGGATTTCCTGCTGGATGCGCTGCATATCAGTCTGGCGGGTTTGCGGTCTTTCCTGTTCGTTGAGCTGCCAAACTGGCGGTGGATCGGAGAGGATGTGGGCATAAGAAGAAAGGATGGTATGCACCATTTCGGCGGACGGGGTGAGCAGGCCGGGAAAGGCTGCGTATAGTTTCGGGAACAACACCTTTTCATTGACGGCAGGTGTTTGGTTCAGCTGTTCAAGGATGTATTTTTCAACCTTGTCTGCCAGCGGGCTGGCGGCGGGGTCAAGGCCATCGACCGGCCACCAGGTGCGCCGGGTTTGTGGGCGGTCGGGATGATCATCCCGGAGGAGAATTTCGCGGTTATCGAGTATTTCCCGGATTGTATTTTGTATTTTATCGAGCTGTTCAGCGGTGGAAGGGGTATTTTGATAATTTTGATATGGCAATTCAGCCAGTCCGGCCAGCTCCAGCTGGATTTGGCTGGCCGGCTCGCCGCGGGCTTCAAGGTGGGCGATCATCCCTTCCTGCAAGACGGTTTTCATGGAAGAATCGATCTCGAAAGGCAGCTTTTTGACGGTGTGCCAGATGAGCTGGGCGATGTCTTCTTCGGCATTCAGGGCGAGACCCTGCAATTGCAAACCGGCCTTGCCGCTGGCGAGCATGGCCGCTTCCAAAAAGCCAGGCACCAGTTCAGGGAGGATGTGGAGGAAAGGGATTCCGGCAGGCAGGCTGCGTAACTGGCCGAAGAGGTAATAAATGGCCTCAGCGTACCAGTTCCAGTCATAGCGGCGGCGTTCCAGGGCGCTTTTCATCGGCAGGACGGCTTCTTGACCCCACAACCAGCCAGACCACAGGGCTGAATACGTCCAGAAAGCTTGTGAGGGGCGCGGCAGCACGCTGAGCATGGCTTCGAAAGACGGGGTGTTGGTTTCGGCCAGCAGGGCACCCGGCCGGCCCGTGTAGATGCAAATGCCGCTTTGGCCTGAAGGCAGTTGGGGCCAGCGGGTCACTTCGATGGGCGGCTGGTCACTCTGCCATTGCTGGCTGGCGGACTCGAAGGCCGTCCACAGGTTATTTTCGCGGAAGCGGGGCGGGATGGTCAGCTGGCGCGGGCGGCTGCGGGCGCTGGGCCAGGCGTAAAGGACATTGCCCTGGTCGCAGACGCTCAGGATTAATGCGTATAGCCGATTTTTTTCACTGGCGGAAAGTCTCACTGTGGCGGTCTTGTTGATCAGCGTGGAGATGACGTATAACTGGCGGGGGAGAATGGTTTTCAATGCGTCTTCTGCGCCCTGGCGGGTCTGTTCATCGCCCACATTGACCCGCTCCAGGGCGCGGGCATAGTGCAATTTGTAGCTGCCCAGCGAGTGCAATTTCTCCAGATCAAATTCAGTGGGAGGGTGTTCCCCTTCATCATTGCATACCGGGCAGTGGTAGAGGCAGGCGTAGGGTTCGACGGCATCCCGTTCCCACAGGTAGCCGTCTGTCGGGACGATAGCGCTGCATTTGCGGCAGCGGGTTTCATAGAGGGCGCGCAGTTCGGTTTCCAGGCGTACCTCGCCGCGCCGCAGGATGGCGAGGCTGGTGAGGGCGGCTTGCAGGTCGTTTTCACGCGGGGCGGCAGCCAGCACTTCGATGACGAAGCTGAGGACGGGGTTGGTGGTGGTGACGGCCACGCGGTAGCCAGCCCGGGCGGCTTCAATGACCATGACCGGTGAAGCGCCCAGCGGGTCAAACAACCAACTGCCGGGCAGTATCTGTGCATGCTCACGCAGCCAGGCAGTAATCATGCCTTCCGGCAGGGGCGGCAGGAAGCGGGAGAGGGGCAGGCTGCGTGGTGCGCTGCCCGGAATATAGGGCTGCGGGTGGACGGTCATCTTATTCTAGAGTATACAGGCCGCGGTGCAGGATTTCAACAGGCTGTCCCCGCCTTTGTACGCAAATTTTACGGGATGAATCGGGAATAGTAAGTATAATAAAGGGTGGATTTTTATGAGCATTTATTGAAATACAGGAGAAAACGGGAATTTTCTTATGAATGAATCACAGAGAAATGCGTTACCTGCTTCCAAATCATTAAAACATGCACCTAAATTCCTTCAGGGGGTGATTGTTGTTTATATGGTGATTGTCCTGGCTGCGCTGCTGGTGCAGATTCTGGTGTCTGGCCCCTGGCTGAATACCCCCTTCATCGGCGCATTTGTTGAGCCGACGATGGTGTTCAATGGCAATGACAGTATCGAGCGGCCTTCCAGTTGGTCTGCCATCAATGCAGGGATTGAGAGCCGAGATCAACTGCTGGCTGTGGATGGACTGCCTGTCGATAATGCCCGCGACTTGCGTGCTTTTTTGCAAGGAAAATCTGTTGGCGATAGTGTTGACCTGAGCGTGAAACGTGAAAATGGCGCGACAGAAAAAATCTCTGTGACGTTGATCCCCTTACCGCAGATTGACCGCATTACCTATTTTTATGTTCCCTATGTGATTGGCTGGATTTATTTTCTGGCAGGTGTTTGGGTATTTTTCGTTCAGCGTCATGAGGCGGTGGGGCGTACCTTTGCGGTTGTCCTGTCTTCGGTTGCGCTGGCCGCCAGTTGTATGTTTGATCTGTACACCTCTCATTTCACGGCTAGCCTGTGGGTGTTCAGTTTGCCGTTGGTGGCAGCTTCCCTGGTCAATCTGGCATTGCTTTTCCCGCATCCTGAACCTGTCTTGAAGCGTCGTCCCTGGCTAGAGGGTCTTCCTTATGCGGCTGCCTTGCTTCTGGGCGGGCTGGCCGCCTGGTTCCTGAATGATCTGGCGCATCCGATGCGTTATATGCCGGTGATGACAGCGATTTATATCTTTACCGCGCTGGCGCTGATCTTTTCAGCGTTGTGGTTTTTGCTGCGGCGGCTGCCGAATACCGCGGCGATGGAAAGGGAACAGATTCGCCTGGTGATATTGGGCGGGGTGTTTGCTTTTTCTCCGATTACGGCACGCCTGATCGGTTCGATGATCTGGATTGAGGATGCTTCTTTTTCCCCGCTGTTTCTGCTGCCGCTGTTGATCTTCCCGTTGATGGCGGCGTATGCTGTCCGGCGGTATCAGATGGTGTCGGTCAGTTATTTCCTCAGCCGTATTTTCCTGTATGGGCTGATGGGGGTGCTGGTATCGTTAGGGTATGCCCTTTTGTTAACCGGCCTGGGCGTGGCGATGACCGGCATGCTGCCCCAGCAGTCTCCCATCCTGGTAGGGTTGTTGTTCTTCCTGGCGGCGATTGCGATCAATCCTTTTCGCCAGAAGATGGAAAACCTGATGGACGCGGTTTTCTTCCGCGGCGAAAAAGCCTATCAGGAACGCGTACAGACTTTCAGCGGTGAATTGACCGGCGTGGCCGAAATTGACGGAATCATCAAATTGCTGCGCCAGTATGTGCAGCGTTCCTTGCTGCCTGAAACTTTCCATATTTTTGTTTATGATCCACTGGTGGAGCAGTATGTTGCTACCCCGGATGCCCAGCATGTGATGACCAGTGACCTGCGCTTTCCTGAACAAAGCGCTTTGGTGCTGTCATTGGAAAATAAAAAATCCTGTGTTTATCTGGATCAGGGACAGCCGTTCCCGGATGACCTGAAAGGGGATGACGCCCGGCTGTGTTTGCTGGGCGCGTCTGTATTTGTGCCGATGATGGGTAATCAAAGGTTGGCGGGCTGGCTGGCATTGGGGGAACGTGCCTCGGGGGAACAGTACGCCTTGCGTGATTTCAAATTCCTCGAATCGATCAGCAACCAGGCTGCACTGGCCATCGAGCGGGCGCAGGTGGTGACGAATATGGAATCCCGCGTGCGCGAGATGAACGTGCTGGCGCGCGTCGCCCAGGGGATCAACATCACCCTGTCGCTGGATGATATTCTGGAACTGATCTACGCCCAGACGACGCAAGTGATCCCGGCGGACGATTTCCAGGTGGTCACCCTGCTGGATGGCAGTGTGAGTTCCGGCTTGATGGCGCCCATCTTCTATGTGGAAGCCAATGACCGTCTGAATGAACGGGAAAATCAGGTTTTGATGGGCGGGGAGACACTGGATCAGGAAATCATTTCCCGTCAGCGGTCTATTCTGACGGATGATTATACCCAGGAGTGCCGGCGGCAGAATGTGCCGGCAGCGAAAGACGGTGTGTATGCCTGGATGGGCGTGCCGCTGAATGCCGGCGCCGAGACGATTGGTGCGCTTAGTCTGGGGATGCGCACGCCTGCCGTATCCTACACCAGTGAGCAGTTGAACCTGCTGCAGGCCATCGCCGACCAGGCCGCCGGTGCCATTGTGAAAGCCCGCCTGCTGGAAGAAAGTAACCGGCGTGCGCGCCAGCTTGCCACGTTAAATGAAATGTCGCGGCAGTTGACCTCAACGCTGGAAATTGAGCCGCTGCTGCAGAATATTTTGCAGAGTGCGGTGGATATTCTCAATTGCGAGGCGGGCAGTTTGCTGCTGCTGGATGAAACCACGGACGAGCTGGTCTTTCGGGTGACGGTTGGTCCGGTAGCGACCAATCTGGTGAATGTGCGCATGCCTTCCACCAGCGGTCTGGTAGGCAAAGCGGTGGAAAGCAAATCGCCGGTGATTGTCAACGATGTGCAGCAGTCCGCCGAATGGTTTGCCAAGACGGATAAAGAGACGGGCTTCATCACCCGCGCCCTGCTGGTGGTGCCTTTGCTGTTGAAGGAGACCGTGCTGGGGGTGGTTGAGGTGATCAACAAGAAGGATGGTTCCCCCTTCCGTTCGGATGAGCAGGAACTGCTCCAGGCCTTTGCTTCTCAGGCTGCAGTCGCTCTTGAAAATGCGCGGCTGTATACCATGACGGATCAGGCGCTGGCCGAGCGTGTGGAAGAACTGTCCGTCATGCAGCGCATTGACCGTGAACTCAACACCAGTCTGGATACCAGCCGCGCGATGCGCATTACCCTTGAATGGGCGATGCGCCGTTCTGGCGCAAACGCGGGGCTGATCGGGATGGTACGCGAGGACAGCGGCGTTGAGGTGGTCAGCCATACGGGCTATGACGGTGAAATGGCGGACTATGCTGAAAAATTGATCCCGCTGGAAAAATACCATCTGGATTACGCGATCGATTCTAGCGACCCAAAACAGTTTTTCGTCAGTGACGATGAGATGGGGCTGCTGAATGGCGGCAAAACGCAGGTGATTATCCCGATCCGGCGGGAAGACAGCACAATGGGGGTGTTGATGCTGGAGAGTGCCGCAAGACAGGCGTATGAAGCTGAATTGATGGATTTCCTCTCCCGTCTGATTGATCATGCGGCGATCGCCATTTCCAACGCCAGCCTGTATGCCGAAGTACAGCAGGCCAATCTCGCCAAGAGCGAATTTGTGTCCTTTGTTTCCCACGAGTTGAAAAACCCGATGACGTCGATCAAAGGCTATTCCGAATTGCTGGCCGCCGGAGCAGTCGGGCCAATCAATGAAGCCCAGTCAAACTTCCTGCAAACGATCCACAACAACGTGGAGCGGATGCGCACCCTGGTATCTGACCTGGCGGATGTCTCGCGGATTGAGGCCGGCCGCCTGCGGCTGGACTTCCTGGCGCTCAACCTGAATGAGATGAGCGAGGAAGTGGCACGCTCGCTGCGGCGTCTGGTGGAAAGCAAGAACCAGAACCTGGAATTGATTCTGCCCGAAGACCTGCCAGACCTGTGGGGCGACCGCACACGCATCGTGCAGGTGCTCACCAACCTGGTCAGCAATTCCTGCAAGTATACACAAGAGGAAGGGCACATCATCCTCTCGGCGGAAGCCACGGATAATCAGTGGGATCCCGCCGGTGCGCCAAAAGTGGTGCATGTGTGGGTCAAGGACAACGGGATCGGGATCAGCGACGAAGACCAGAAGAGCATCTTCCAGAAATTCTTCCGCTCTGAAGATCCCAAGACCCGCGAGGCGCCCGGCACCGGTCTGGGGCTGAACATTACCCGCAGTTTGATCGAAGCCCAGGGCGGGAAGATCTGGTTTGAAAGTAAATTCCGCGAAGGGACGACCTTCCATTTCACCATTCCGGTGGCGGAGTAGTCTGATGCAGCAAAGAAAGAGGCAAGCATGACACAGTCTGCCTGGGGAGTTGGTACATCACTAAACAGCCGCGAGGCTGCCAGAGACGCCGTGCAGCAGGCATTGCGCCAGATGGGCACCACGGCCCGTCCCGCGTTGATCGTGGCGTTTTGTTCGATCGGCCTGGATGCAGAAGAGGCCGCCAGCGGGATTTCGGATGTGCTGCCGAATGTGCCGCTGTGGGGAATGAGTGCGATGGGCGTGCTTTCCTCAAATGGCGAAGAAGGCCGGTCAGTGGTGGTGGGCGTGGTATCCGGCGCAAAGCTGGAAGCCAGCCTGGAATGGTGGCCGGTCAGTGATTTGGAACAGGAGCAGAAGGTCACCCGCCAGTTCAAGGATTTTGCCCGGAGCAATTTCAAGGCGAATGGCCTCTTGCTGGCCCTGGATGGCCTCGGACTGAACGGCGCTGCTGCCCTGGAAGGTTTGCGCGATTTTCCTGCACCGATTGCGGCGGGACTGGGGTCGGGTGATTTTCGCAATGGCAAGACGGTCCAATTTTGCGGGGAGGAGTGCGGCGAAGGGTCTGCCGCGGCGGTGATCCTGGGCGGGCGTTTTCGCCTGGGGGTTGGTGTGGCACATGGCTGGCAGCCTGTGGGCTTATCCTTTCTGGCTGCTGCCCGCAAAGGCGACCTGGGTATTCAGCAGTTAAATGGTGCCTCGGCTGCCGAAGCGTACGCCCGGGCATTTAATCATCCCGTGCGGGAGTGGTCCTCACCACCGTTGAAGCAACTCGCCCGCCTGTATGCGCTGGGCATCGAGCAGGAAGGGAAAGAAATGCTGCTGCGCTCGGCTGTGCATGTTGAGGTGGACGGCAGTTTCCGCATGAATGCGCCTGTGCCGGAGGATGTGGAGGTGCAGCTTATGGTCGGCAATATGGATAGCTGTGTTGGTGCGGCACGTCAGGCGGCTCAAACCGCGCTGGAAGGCATGCACGGGGCCAGGCCCTTGATGGCTGTCCTGCTGGTAGATATTGCCTGGCAGTATTTGTTCGAGAGCCGTTCTGTGGAGTTTGTGGAGGCGGTGCTGGATGAGCTGGGCGGCATCCCGCTGGTGGGGGCGTATACGCTGGGTCAGGCAGCGAGCCAGAAGATGGATGTCAAGCCTGTCTTGCAAAATCAGCATATCGAGGTGATTCTGCTGGGCGAGGCTGAGGTATAAAACAAATCTCACGCAAAGACGCCAGGCCGCAAAGAAACTGGCATTTTACCTCCCGCACGATTTCCGTGCGGGAGGTTTGCTTTCGTGGGGGAGAACTGTTCTTTAGAAACCTGCCACTACCGGCAGGCCAGCTTTGATGGTGGCAATATTCTCTTCCGGGTAGGCGTAGTCTTCGAGATTGTTGGCGAAGTAGGCTTCGTAGGCAGTCAGGTCGAAATGTCCGTGGCCGGAAAGGTTGAAGACGATCACGCGCTCTTCTCCCTTCTCTTTGGCATCCAGGGCTTCGATCATTGCGCCGCGGATGGCGTGGTTAGATTCGGGAGCGGGGAGGATGCCTTCGGTGCGGGCGAAGAGGACGCCGGCTTCAAATACCTCCAATTGCGGGATGGCGATGGCTTCGACCAGGCCGGCTTTGTAGAGGGCAGAGAGGGTGGGGGCCATCCCGTGGTAGCGCAGGCCGCCAGCGTGGATCGGGGCGGGGATAAAATCATGACCGAGGGTGTGCATCTTGACGATGGGGGTCATTCCGACGCTGTCGCCATAATCAAAGTCGTACAAACCGCGGGTGATCGAGGGCGTCGCGGTAGGCTCTACGGCCACGAAGCGCGTGTTACGGCCATTGACCAGGTTTTCACGCAGGAAGGGGAAAGCGATCCCGGCGAAGTTGGAACCGCCGCCCACACAGCCGATGACCACATCCGGGTACTCGCCAGCCATGTCCATCTGTTTGATGGCTTCTTCACCGATCACGCTCTGGTGGATGAGGACGTGGTGCAGTACCGAGCCGAGGCCGTATTTTTTGGCGCCGTTGGACTTGGCTGCCACTTCGACAGCTTCCGAGATGGCGATACCGAGTGAGCCGGGGCTGTTGGGGTGCTCTGCGAGGATGGCGCGGCCGGAATCCGTGCGGTCTGAGGGACTGGGGAAGCACTGCGCGCCGTAGGTTTCCATCAGGATGCGGCGGTAGGGCTTCTGGTAGTAGGATGCACTGACCATGTAGACTTCCAGCCCCAGGTCGAAGAACTGGCAGGCTATCGAGAGGGCGGAGCCCCACTGGCCGGCGCCGGTTTCGGTGGTCATGGCGACGGTGCCTGCCTGCTTGTTGTAAAACGCCTGCGGAATGGCAGTGTTCAGCTTGTGGCTGCCGGAGGGGGAGGCGCCTTCGTATTTGAAATAGATATGCGCCGGGGTACCGAGTGCTTTTTCAAAGCGGCGGGCGCGGATCAGCGGGGTGGGGCGATAGAGCTTATACATCTCACGCACTTCTTCGGGAATATCGATGTAACGTTCGGTGCTGACTTCCTGCATGATCAATTCCATCGGGAAGAGGACGTTCAGTTCCTGCGGGGTGATCGGCTGGCCGGTTGCCGGTGAAATGACAGGCGCCGGGGCAACCTTGCTGTCAGCGTTGATGTTGTAATACCGGGTCGGAATATCGTTTTCGGATAAGAGGAAGCGGGTCTGGTTAGGGTTGGTGGACATTTTTTTCTCCTTTTCATTCTAATGATTGGTTATGGCAATATGTTTTCGACAGGTCTACTTTGCTTCGTGTTCTTAATTATTTCTCTAACAAAATACTCCTTTGGGGGCAGGCGTGTCTTCCAGCGCTTTTAATGCGGTATGGGTGCTCAGTCCCATTTTGTTCATCACCTCTTGCAGGGTTTCCTGGGCCACGGGGCGAGCGCGCTCGGTGCCTGCGGTGAGGATGTCGATAATCTGCGCGGGATGTGCGGCATATTTCTGACGGCGCTCGCGCAGGGGGGCGAGCGCTTCGTTCATCACCTGTGCCAGATGTTCCTTTACGGCTACATCACCGATCTTGCCTGCCCGGTAGAGGCTCTTCATCTCGTTGAGCGCAACGGCATCCGGTTCAAAGATGTCGAGCTGGTCGAAGACCGGGTTGCCTTCCACATGGCCGGGGTCGGTGGCGCGCAGACGGGTGGGATCGGTGTACATCTGCATTACCTTGCGGGTGGTCTCTTCGGGTGTATCTTTGAGGAAGATGGCGTTGCCGCGGGAGGCGTGCATGGTGCGGTTGTCGATGCCCGGGATGCGCGGGGTCGCGGAGAGCAGGGCTTGCGGTTCGGGGAAGGTTTCGCCGTAGAGCTGATTAAAGCGCCGGGCGATCTCGCGGGTTAGTTCCAGATGGGGGAGCTGGTCTTCGCCCACGGGAACGGTTTCGGCCTTGTAGAGCAGGATGTCAGCGGCCTGCAAAACGGGATAGGTGAGCAGCCCCAAAGACGGATTGAGATTCAGCTCGTTGATCTGATCCTTGTAGGTCGGCACCCGTTCCAGGCGGGCCACGGTGACCAGCATGGAAAAGAGCATGCTTAACTGAACATGTTCAGGGATGGCCGATTGCAAAATGAGGGAAGCGCGCTGCGGATCGATCCCTGCCGCCAGCCAGTCGGTGACCATTTCCAGCGTATTTTTGCCGATGTGCTGCGGGTGGTTGTAATCGGTGGTGAGCACGTGCAGGTCAGCAACCAGGAAAAAGCAGTCATAGCTGTCCTGCAGAGCCTTCCAATTGATCAGCGTGCCGTACAGGTGGCCGATGTGGCGCGGTCCGGTGGGTCTGTGTCCTGTGAGGATCCTTTTTAAGTTGGTCATGGTGAACTCCTTTCTGATCTCACCAGATGTTGAGAAAATTTTTATTATGGTGATGGTTGTTTTCCATCAGGATTTGAATTTACACGGTCCGTAACGACTGAAGTCGTTACTACAATTTTTGCATTTCACTGTGTTAAACAAAACAGCGTTCGTCTCATCAGAGACGAACGCTGAAAATAGTCCGTGGTGCCACTCTGGTTAAGCTGCTTGTTATCTGGAACGTACACTGAGCTTGTCGAAGTGTACCTTGTGATTAACAAAAAATCCCACCGGTGATGCACACGGGGGGAAAAGCCAGCTTCACTCTTGCGAATACGTCAACCCTGATTGGGGTAGTTATATCCTTTACCTTGATAACGGTGGCAATTCCGGCGCGGGCTACTCGCCTTGCGGCTTTCTCCCTGCAACTCCAAGGGCCATTCGACATCGTCATTCGGGCAGGTTCTCACCTTATCCTGCTCTCTGTACCGTCCGGTCGATGTGTACTCGTCCTCTTCACAGTCTTTTGTTTTCAGTTGTTGACCCGATTATAAGGCGAATGGGAGATTTGTCAAGGGGTTGGCGAAAATTGTTGGCGAAAATAGGGGAAATTATTACAGATCGTGTTGGTCCTTTCCATGGGGCGCGGACAGGTCGGTGACCTGTCCCTACAAGGGGACAATCACTATGGACGAGACCGTGATAAATGGAAACCGGGCAAGGCAGGGACAGGTTTACAAACCTGTCCGTATCGCGTGGGTTGTGGCGATGGGCTATTGGAAAGGGCGTTGTTGTGGATTTTGATAACCGACAGGTTGACTACTCAGCAAGGATGGATTGAGCCCGTTCTTTTGGGCGAAACATCCGGCACGGGCCTGGCGAAGCATGCTTTGCCACTACGGGGGCGGTGTCGGGTTGGGATAGATGGGGGGCTGTTGGAAAGAGGGTCAGCGGGTCTTTCTAATCCACAATGTCATCAATGGTTCGATAGCCATAAAAATGGGGGATACCTGATTTATACTTCTGGCTCAGGTCTTCACTATCCAGTTGCAGTTTGCCATTCTCAATCAAATTTTCCTGGCGCAATTCCTGCGCCCACTGGATGATCTCGTCAATGGTGGGAACATCAAGTGCCAAACGATTGGCTGCCCATTTGGCGATACACAAGCCGTAATGGATATCATCGGTGAAGAAGCGGTGTTTGATATTGATCTTCCACGTCCCCTGGTTGGTTTTTATCGTTGGTGGTTTGATCGCCCCCAATGTCCTGGACAGGCGAAAGGATTCAACAATATTGTAATCATCGGTTTTATTGGTGGTTTGGTCAAGGGTTTGATAGTCCAGCATATAGGTGAATTTTTTATGGGGATACATTTCCTTGATCCGTTCGCGGATTTTTGAATAGTCGGCATCCAATCGTCTGAGAATGTCCGCGGAAAATTGATCAAAGTCCCGGTAAAAATAGGGGATATTTTCTGCTTTTTCCCATTCGCCGCCATGTTTTATAAACAGTCCATAACATCTGGACGGATGGATGATCTGGTTGTCCACTGAAAATGTCAACGAGATGAAATTGTCTGCCTGGCGGACTTCACTCTTGCCGAACCAGCCCACAACAACCTTTTCGAGGATGTTCCGGCTCAATTCGTCAAATTCACCTTTGGGTTCTACGGCAGCGACGTTGATCGGCTTGATGCCATAGGTGATGCCTGTTTTGCCGTATTCTTTGACCCGGCAAATCCACGGGATCAAGCCGAAACTGAAGGTGACGATTTTTTGCAGGCCAAAATCCTGCTTGAGTTCATCCACCATCCAGTTGAAACCCGCCTGACCGTACACCGTACCGATATAGATTTTTTTGTCAGGTTTCAGTTGGGGGCCGAGGTGATGCAGGGCATTTCGATACTGGTTCACCGGCATGCACAGGATGATTACATCTGCTTCCGGGATGACGTCTTTGGGGCTGGAACTGATTTTGGCGATTTTGCCTGGAAAGGTTTTAATGATCTCTCCTTCAGTGGACTGGTATTGCAATTCAATGTGCTGTGACCAGCGGGCCGGTTTTCGGGTCAAGAGATTGACATGATACTTTGCAGCGGAAAGCAGGGGGATCAATGTGTGGGCACTTGCTCCTCCGCCTACGATGGTTACAGTTAGATTTTCTGTATTCATATTGGGGGTTTCCTTCCTCATTATTCGTCTATTATTGTTCCCAGGCACGGTTGATTGGTCACTTGCAGTGTGGGGCTTTAAGTAAAGAGATAGTATCCAAATCTGAACCTCATTTTGATTCGGATAATATCTCTCAGAAGAGGATTATCAGCACAAGTTCTAGGTGTATGGTGGGATGCTGGAGCTTATCCGTTAATTCTTCCCGCTAATGGATTATAGCTTAAAAGTTGAAGCGGGTTGGGTTGATGAGGGTTGCGAACAGTCAGGGAGGACGGGCCAGGCCCGTCCTTTCGGGCGAAACATCCGGCACGGCACTGGCGAGGCATGCTTCGCTACTACGAGGGCGGTGTCGGATTTGGATAGATGGGGGGTGATTAGGGTGGGCGCGGACAGGTCGGTGACCTGTCCCTACAAGGGGACAATCATTATGGACGAGACCGTGATAAATGGAAACCGGGCAAGGTATGGACAGGTTTGTAAACCTGTCCGTATCGCAAGCTGGCTTTATTTTGTCTTTAAAAAATACTTCTCTTCAATGCTCTGCCAAGTTTCGCCGGGGGTGACGCGCAGGTAAGTGCCCAATAAGGGGGTGACTTTCTGTATCTGTTCAGCAATGCGGTAGGCGGCACGGCGGATGGCGTAGTGGGCGTTTTCGGCGGTGCGCAGGTTAATCAGGTGGTCTGCACTGCGCAAGTTGAAGGTCAGCAGCACGCGGCGGTTGAAGGCGTTCGGCACGACGTAGCTGGCGACATGCGGGTTGAAGGCGGCCAGTTTGGTGTAGGCTTCCTGTGCAGCCTGCATGGCAGCCTGGTAAGGTTCCAGAAAGCCTGCGCGCTGGATATCTTTAGGGGTGGCGTAGCCCAGGTGTGTGGTCAGGGCTTGCGGGGTCTGGGTCATCATGCGGTGGCGCTTGAGCTCAAAATACGCGCCCTGGTCGAGGATCAGATCTACAGTGTAGCTGGCGTGTTCTACGGCACGTGGCGGGATGTCGTGGCGGGTGAGGTCTCCCAGCAGGGTCTCGGCGAGCTGCGTTCGTCCTGCGGCTTCCAGAGACCGTACATGGGCTATACAGTCCGTGAAGGGCTGCCCGCTGGCGCTGTACAGGGCGGCGGACAGCATGTGCAGCTCGTTTTCTTTATCGTACTGGAAGAGCTGACACCAGCCCTGTGGTTCAGGGGCGGTGAGAATGTGCTGTGCCATTCTGGTCAGGTCGGCGTCCGCATTTTGCCAGCGGGGATTGCAGGCGGCGTATTTGATCAGGGTGGGGACTTCGGCCTGGGCTACGGCTTTGACTTCTTCGCCGATGGAGCGTACTTCTTCGAGGGGGTGGGAGAGCATTTTGCAGAGGGCGTGCTCGAGGGCGCGGGCGTTGATGCTCATGCCAACATTGGCCATGGAGGCAGCCGGCAGCAGGTAGCGGCAGCTATCCACGTATTGCGAGCGGATGCGGCCCTCGTAGCGGGCGTCGCTTTCACCGGGCTGGCGGGGGTTCTCCTGTTCGACGAGAGCTTTGACCAGGGGCAGCGAATCGCGATAGGTCTGGAAGAGGGTCTGGCAAGCATGCGTATAGGTATCACGCAAGGGGTGGTTGTCCAGCTCGGCCGGAATGAAGAATTCGCTGGCGCTCCAGGTTTGGTAGCGGGTGGATTTCTCGGTGTAGGAGGCCAGGCGGTTGGCTTCGATGGTTTCCACGGCCAGACGGGAGACGTTCTCCAGGGCGATATGCAGGACAGCATGCTCGGCAACCGAGGAATGTCCATAACCGACCACCCATTTTTCATGGAATTTGGCGCTTTGTTCACTGGTCAATTCTTCGGCAATTTCGCCGAAGGAGAGGGGGGAGCGGGATGTCTTGGCAAAGGTGACGGCAATCGTCTCGGGGCTGTATTTTTTGGGTTCGAGCAGGTAGATGCGGCGTTCAGGCTGCATGGCGCAGAGTCTCCCGTGCGGTTTGAATGTCCTGGTCAATTTGCGCCAGGAGGGCGGCAACGGAGTCAAATTTTTGTTCGGGGCGGATGAAGTGGATGAAATCCAGGGTCAATTCGTCGGTATAAATATCGCCGGAGAAGTCCAGTAAATGGGCTTCAATGGTGGGGATACTTAATCCAGTGTCAAAGGTAGGATGTACGCCGATGTTGGTGACGGATGCGATGCGCTGATTGTCCAGATGGGCAATGGTGGCATACACGCCACGGGGCGGGATGAGGCGGTCTTTGGGATACTCCAGATTGGCGGTGGGGATCCCCAGCTTGCCGCCGCGGCGGTCGCCATAGGTGACACTGCCATGTACAGCATAGGCACGTCCCAGCAGGGCGTTTGCCGTTTCGATATCGTGGTTTTCCAGCGCCTGGCGCACCCGGCTGGAAGAGATTTTCTCCCCGTTCAGGGTAACGGGCGGGACAACTTCTACCTGGAAATCATGCTGTTTGCCAAGTTCTTGCAGGGTGGCGATATTACCCTGGCGGTTGCGTCCCAGTGAAAAATCATAGCCAACGATCAGTTTATGCGGGTGAAGATGTTTTACGATGTTCTGGACAAATGTTTCTGCGCTTTGCTGCGCCAGTTCGCGGGTGAATTCCAGGGTGACAGTGATGTCTACGCCCAGTGAGGCGAGAATATCCGCGCGTTCTTCGGCGGTGGTCAGATAAAATGCGCCAGCGTTTTTGCCGAGGACGGCGGCAGGGTGGGGGAAAAAGGTGATCACGACGGCAGGCACGCCGGCGTGCCGCGATTCCTGCACCAGCCGCCGGATAATTTCCTGATGGCCGAGGTGAATGCCATCAAAAGCTCCGACGGTTACGCAGGCATTTTTCAGTTGTAGGGAATCCAGTGAGCGGTAATGTTCCATAGTTATCAGACAACCGCAGGTTGAGCTGCGGTTGAGTTTTTGATTTTAGAGTTGCTGTCCAAAAATTAAGAGAAGAAAACTTTTTTGGGCTGCCACTCGTCAGTTTCAGGGACAAATTCCAGCAGGGCAACCAGTTCGCCCATTTCGCTGATTCCGCTTACCAGGTCTCCCAGTTTTTCGGGGGCAGGAATACGGTGACCATGACGGACCGCATCCACCAGGTCAGGTGTCAGTTCAAGGGAAGGCCAGTCAGAAAGTGCTTCGGCAGCCGGAATCAAGTATTGGTACCAGGTACCATCGGTGAAGGCGTCGCGCAGTTTGTTGAGCGGAACGGAATCTCGCAGGGTGAAGCGCCCGCTTTTGGTGCGGCGCAGACCGATCAGGTGGGCGCCGCAGCCGAGTACGTTGCCGAGGTCATTGGCGAGGGAGCGCACATAGGTGCCGGATGAGCAATATACGTCGATCACGGCTTCCGGAGGTGCCCATTCCAGCAATTCCAGGTTGTGCACCTGGATGATGCGCGGCTCGAGTTCGACCTCTTCCCCTTTGCGGGCCATTTCATAGGCTTTGCGTCCCTTGACCTTGACGGCTGAATAGGGTGGGGGAACCTGCTCAATTTCGCCGATGAAATTGCTGAGAGCATTTTCAAACATTTCCTCGGAAATTTCATCCGGCGAGGCAGTAAGGGTGATTTCGCCTTCGGCGTCGTAGGTGTCGGTGCTGCTGCCGAGGCGCACAATGGCCTGGTAGCGTTTGTCAGAAGCGGAAACGTATTCGCTCAGGCGGACTGCCGGGCCGAGGAGAACAACCAGTACGCCGGAGGCGCGCGGGTCCAGGGTTCCTGTGTGGCCGGCACGGCGGATGCCAGTGCCCTTGCGTACCACCTGTACAATATCGTGAGAAGTAAGACCGACGGGTTTGTCGATCACCAGCACACCAGAAATTGCGTTTTTGATGTTAATATTACTGTTGTTTGTCATAATTTTTTCCCCGTGGAGTGTAAAAGGCTTCCTTTCTGAATTGATTATAGACCAGAAAACTATTTTTCAGGATTCGTTTCTTTGTCAAGATAATCCATGGTCGCGCGAATAATTTTTTGTTTGACATCTTCCATGCTGCCGGAGATGTCGGCACCCGCCGCAGCTGGATGTCCGCCGCCGCCAAAAGATACTGCCAGGGAGGAGATGTCATACGGCATTTTGGCCCGCCAGCTCACCTTGATCTGGTTGTCTTCCGATTCGAGGAAAACGATGGCGATGTCAGCATCCCTGATTTCGGTGAGTAAATTGACGATGTCAGCGCTGCCCTTGCCTTTGAAATTTGCTATCTTTTTGTCCTCATCCGTCAAGGTTGTCCATACAATGCGGTCTTTTCGCTGCATGCGGCCGAGTCCGATTCCCCACAGTTTTGCTTCAGAGAAGGATCGTGTACCCAGCGCTTGATTATACAGTTCGTGGATGTTAGCGCCGTGATCTACCAGCATGGCCGCAGTCCGAAGGCAGCTGCCGGTCATATTGGAAGTGCTGAATCCGATGGTGTCGGTGATGATGCCGGTCAGCAAGGCTTCGGCCGCCGGGGTGGTGATGGGCAAGTCCCAGTCCACCAGGTGTTCAGCAATGATGCTGGCAGTGGCGGCTTTGTCTTCGACCAGATTGTGACGGGCATAGTTAAGGTTGGTGACATGGTGATCAATGTTGATATCGGGCTGGCGCTCGCCGAGGGTGCCGCCGGTGCGCTCCAGATCGGAGCAGTCGACTGTCACGGCGAGATCATAGTCTTCTTTGGCATCTGTGAGCACTTGATCAGCACCACTGAGATGCTTGAATGTGGCGGGAAGCCCATCGGACAGTACCAGTTGGACATCTTTACCGGTTGCCATTAAGGCAAGCCCCAAGCCCAGCAGGGAGCCAACGGCGTCTCCATCCGGGCGGATATGTGAAGTGATGAGGATGTTATCTGCGTTGTGTAGTAATTCCCGGATGGTGTTATGGGTGCTATTCTTACTCGTCATTATCTTCCTGATCTGGCAATGGAGGCTCATTGCGGATTTGATTCAGCAGTTGTTCAATGTGGTCAGCCCGTTCGGGGGTTGGATCCCAGTGGAAGCGCAATTGCGGAAAGTAGCGAAGCTGAGCGCGCTGGGACAACTCGCGCCGCAAAAATCCTTTGGCAGACTCCAGCCCGTCCAGGACTTCTTTTGCCTGGTCAGAACCTTCCAGAGAAGAGACATAGATGCTGGCATAGGAAAGTTCGCGGTCTACCCGTACATCGGTGACCGAAACCCCGGATAATCTGGGATCCTGCATCTTAAACAACAGCAACTCTGAAAGATCCTGTTGAATACGATCTTCGATCCGTTTTATTCGCATTGGCGATGGCATACTTTACGATCTCCTTTTTACAATGCCGGGCAGCACTAACCGCCGAACAATTCCCGCGTATAGCATTGAATGGTGTCGCCTTCTTCAAGGTCATTGAAATTTTTGAAGGCCATGCCACATTCAAATCCCTGTCGTACTTCGCGTACGTCATCTTTTTCATGTTTTAGAGAGGCCAGCTCTCCTTCGTAGAGGACTTCCTTGTCACGCAGGACGCGCACTTTGGCATTGCGGCGAATTTCGCCTTTTGTGACGCGGCATCCGGCAATTTTTCCAACCTTGGAAACGCGGAAGATCGCCAGTACCTCGGCTTCGCCGATCACTTTTTCCTGATATTCCGGCTCCAGCATGCCCTTGAGTGCCTTGTCGAGGTCTTCCAACAGGCGGTAGATGATCTCGTAAATGCGGATGGAGACACCTTCAAGATCCGCCAGGCGGCGGGCGGCTGTATCGGCCTTGACGTTGAATCCAACTACAAACGCGTCTGAAGCAGCAGCGAGCATGATGTCGTTTTCGCTGATGTTCCCGGTAGAGGCATGCAGCACGTTGACCTTGATGTCGCCTTCCTTAAGTTCTTCCAGCGAATTGGTAATCGGCTCCAGAGAACCCTGCACGTCTGCTTTGACAATCAGGCGCAGTTCTTTGACTTCACCGGCTTGATACATGGTGAACAGGTCTTCCAGGCTGGTTTTCTGGGCAGATGAAGCGGCCTTTTCGGCCTGGGCCTGGATGTAGTCTGAAACGAACTGGCGTGCTTCACGGTCTGTTTCCCAGGTTTGGAAGACATCACCCGCAGCGGGAACACCTTTCAGCCCCATAATTTGCACCGGGGTGGAAGGGCCAGCTTTGCGGATGCGCTTGCCGCGGAAATCGAACATGGCGCGGATGCGGCCTGATGCTTCGCCAGCAGTGATAATATCGCCGGTTTCGAGGGTGCCGTTTTGTACCAGCAGGGTGGCTTGAACGCCTTTTGCTTTGTCAATTTCAGCTTCAATTACCGAGCCAAACACTTCGCCTTTTGGATTGGCGATGATTTCTTTGCTTTCGGCAACCAGCAGGATCGCTTCCAGCAGGTCCTCAATGCCAGTTTTGTCTTTGGCAGATACCGGAACCATGATGGTGTCACCGTCCCATTCATCGGGGACCATGCCAGCCTCGGCCAGTTGATTCTTGACGAAATCAGGGTTGGCGTCGGGGCGGTCAATTTTGTTCAGGGCAACGATTGTCGGTACCTGGGCCGCTTTGGTGTGGGCAATTGCCTCACGTGTTTGGGGCATGACCCCGTCATTAACAGCGACTACCAGCACGACGATATCGGCACCCTGGGCGCCGCGGGCACGCATGGCAGTGAACGCCGCGTGGCCGGGGGTATCCAGAAAGGTGACCTTTTGTCCGTTGTGTTCAATTTGATATGCGCCAATATGCTGGGTGATGCCGCCAGCTTCGCCGCTGGCAACATCCGTGTGCCGGATAGCATCCAGCAGGGATGTTTTCCCGTGATCGACGTGACCCAGGATGGTGACCACCGGCGGGCGATTGACCAGGGTTTCTTCTTTTTCTTTGCTCAGCATCTGCCGCCAAAGCGGGATATTGCCTTCGGGTGACAGCGTTTCTTCTTCAATTGTTTTCGGTACAGCTTCAAACCCAAGTTCTGCAGCCACAATGGCAGCAGAATCAAAATCAATGGCCTGATTAATCGTTACCATAACCCCATTGTCCATCAAAGCCTTGATAATCTTAATCGGACTGACTTCCAGCGTTTGTGCCAGATCACGCACCACAATACTGGCAGGCAGCTCAATATTTTTTTGCCCGTTTTCGCTCATGTGCATCTCCTCAAGAGTCCCCCCTAGAATAATGGATTCGTGAAAATCCAGCAATTTCGTCTTTACGTGAATGGCTGCCCGTTTTGGTGAGTGTCAGGGCAGCGTTTCCATGTATGCAGTCAAATGTTGACGGTCTTCGTCTGTCAATGGTCTGCGCAAAGCTCCAGACAGGGAGCCGTTGATCCCCTTTTGCCAGCAGGCTTTCAGGTTGTGCAGGTAGGCTCCACGGCCATTTTTTTTACCCGTAAGGTCTACCTGCACACCTTCAGCGGTGGCAACAATGCGTGTCATTTTCTGTTTTGCCAGCACTTGCCTGCAACCTACACAGGTGCGCTGCGGTATGTGTTTTTTCGTCATGACCACACCATCCTGTCTGCGGCAAGCTGGTTCTTACCAGTCACCCCAATCATCTTCGCCGCGTTTGTGGCGTTTCTTGCGAATGGTCAAATCCGTTTCGGGATCGTAAACGATCTCGCCGCGTTTCTTCTTTTTCTTTTTGCCTTTGCCTTTACCGCCCAGCTCCTCGTCTTCCAGTTCGTCATCTTCAACGACACGGTCGGGGATAATGGCTTCAGACTGCATCTTGAAGAGGTCTTCAAAGGACATTTCTTCTTCTTTTTCCTCTTCAGCAGGTGCTTCCACTGCGGCGGTTTCTTCGGCAGCCGGTTCTTCCACAACTGGTTCTTCCACCACGGCGGCGTCTACGACTTCTTCTGCTGTGGAGTCTGGTTCCGCGGCAGGCTCGATAACGGCTTCAGCGGTCTCGTCGGCAACAGGTTGGGCGACCGCTTCGCTTTCTGATACGACGTCAGCGGCTGTTTCCATTGCTTCAGCGGGGGCCATTTCGGCTTCCACCCCTGCAACCAGCGCTTCAATCTTCTCCATCGAACGCGGGCCAATCCCCTGCAATTTCAGGATCTGGTCGGGGTCCTTGTGCATTGCCATAAAGAGGTCACCCATTGTGCGAATTTCCGCTTCCTGAATGATATTGGCGATGTGTTCGGGCAGATCTTCAACTTCCAGCAGGTCCTCTGCGAAGTATTTCTCGGGTATAGCCGCACGCAGGTCTTCTGCAACGGTGTCGGGTACTTCCGGTTTTGGGGCTGCGATGCGCACCGTAGTTTGTTTTTCGATGCGATCCACAAATTTCGACATGAAGTCGTAGTCTTCAGGGCTGAGCGGACGGCCTTCACTTTTGCGGGCCAGCATTTCTTCAACCCGGATGACATTTTCTTTTTCTGCTTCGGCCAGTTCAGCAAGGGCTTCGTTTTGCTGGAGTTTGTACAAAACATCACCGGCAGCTTCGGAGAGGCTTTTGATGTCAATGCGCCAGTTGGTCAGCTTGGCTGCCAGCCGGGCGTTTTGACCATCGCGGCCAATCGCCAGGCTGAGCTGGTCTTCGGGGACGACAACGGTGGCGGTGCGGCCTGTGTCGGGGGTTTCATTCAGGTAAACACCCAGCACGCGCGCCGGGCTGATCGCTTTGGCGATGAAAGCGGCTGAGTCGGGATTCCATTCAATCACATCGATTTTTTCGTCGTGCAGTTCCTTGACGATGGCCTGGATGCGCACACCGCGGATGCCAACGCAGGCGCCCACGGGGTCAATGCCGCCCTGTGTGGCCGAGACGGCAACTTTGGCACGTTCGCCCGGTTCGCGGGCAATCGAGCGGATTTCTACCACGCCGTGGTAGATTTCGGGCACTTCGTTTTCGAGCAGACGGCGCAGGAAGTCGCGATGGGTGCGGGAGAGCAGGATTTGCGGGCCGCGCGGGGTGTTCTTTACTTCAGCTACCAGGGCGCGGACACGGTCATGAATGCGGAAACGTTCACGGGGGATCATATCCTTGCGGCGCATGGTGCCTTCCGCGTGCATTTCAAGGCCAATAGTGAGGCCCTGCGAGTTGATCGCCTGGACGACACCGCTGATGATTTCGCCCAATTGGGTTTCGTAGAAATCAAGCTGTAACTGGCGTTCAGCATCGCGGATGCGCTGCTGGATGACCTGGCGTGCTGTCTGGGCGGCCACGCGCCCGAAATCTTCCGGGGTGCTTTCAATCATCACCATCGAGCCGATTTCTGCTTCAGGGGCAACCTGTTTGGCCTCTTCAAGGGAAACTTCGGTGCGCTCATCCTGGACAGTTTCTACCACTTCTTTTTCGGCGTGAACGATCACTTCACCCGTTTCCTGATCTACTTTGGCTTCAACTTGCTGTGCGTTGGAAGCATTGACCGAACGACGGTATGCCGATACCATCGCGGATTCCAATGCTTGCAGGATCACTTCTCTGGGAAGCTGCCTTTCTTCGATTACTTCATTGAATGCCAGTACAAAATCATTTTTCATTGCTTCTTTTCTCCGACACAGGTCCCTAGACGCAGAAAAGTGGGGCGTTGCCCACTTTCCGGTGCGTTCTTCATAGATTACAACTTAACTACGAAGCGATTTTAGCATAGATTGCAGCAGGCTGCAAGGTTTCCAAGGCCGCTTTTCTTAACGAAAGACGCACGGATTACTGCATTCGTACCAGGGCTTTGCCTTCGTCCCATAACTCTTCCAGACTGTAGAATTCGCGCTGTTCGGGGGAAAAGAAATGTACCACAATATCCCCTAAATCGAGGGTAATCCAGCCGCTGTCAGGGTGCCCCTGGGCTTTGGTTTTAATATTCAATTCAGTGCGGGCCTTGTTTTCAATTTCATCGGCCAGGGCACGGAGCATGCGATTGCTGCTGCCAGTGCAAATGATAAAATAATCGGTAAAACTTGCAATTTCCTGAATGTCGAGCAAGAGAATATTCTCTGCTTGTTTCTCTTCCAGGGCATTGATAATTTGATGTGCAATTTCCTGAGTGTTCAGACGTCACCTCGCTGTGAGTTGGGTTAATAAATCGTATGACTAATTCTAGCATAAATTGTATGATGATGTGTAATGAGAAGGTTCATCAGAATCGCCTCTATGCTATACTGTTCATACGGAAAATTTTCACCAGCCCTTTGCGGAGAATACTGCTGTAAGGGCTTCCTTTTTAATATCCTTTGGATGATTTCTTGCACAATGCTATGGGGTAATATCGCGATGCTGCACGGCCCCCTGGAGAATGAAGGAATGGACGAAAAGAGGAGTACCGCGCCCGGTTTATCTGATTTCGGACAATCGACTGTGGTTGTTGTGATTCCTGCTTTTAATGAAGAACGTCTGATTGGCAGTGTGGTATTGAAGACGTTGTGTTATCCGGTGACTGTGATCGTGGTCGATGACGGCTCGACAGATTTGACCGCTGACCTGGCTGCCCGCGCCGGGGCGCAGGTGGTGTGCCTGCCAGAGAATCAAGGCAAGGGGGCAGCCCTGAATGCCGGCGTACAGAAGGCGCTTGATTATGAGCCTGATGCCGTGGTGTTAATTGACGCAGACGGTCAGCATTTGCCTGGCGAGCTGCCTGTCTTGCTGTCGCCAGTGCTGGCGGGGCGGGCGGATGTGGTCGTTGGTTCGCGCTATATCGCGAAGGGCAGCAAGGTGCCTGTTCACCGCATCCTGGGGCACAAATTTTTCAATCTCATCACCGGGGCGGCTTCCGGGGTCAGCGTCAGTGATTCGCAGTGCGGATATCGCGCTTTCTCGCGGCGCGCGCTGGACGAAATCCGTTTTTCCTCTACGGGTTTCAGCGTCGAATCGGAAATGCAGTTTTGGGCGCATGAGAAGCATCTGGTTGTTGAGGAGGTGCCGGTGACGATCCAGTATCTCGACAAGCCCAAGCGGCCGGTGATGCGCCAGGGGATGGACGTGCTGAGCGGGGTGATCAAATTCACCGGCCAGTATCGTCCGCTGCTGTATTTCGGCGGCACAGGCGGCGTGGTGATGGCGGCGGGGGTGCTGATCGGCCTGCGTTTTGTGCGCATCTTCTTTGATACCAGTGAGCTGGCCTTAGGCTCTGGTTTGGCGAGCGTCTTGTTATCGATTGTCGGGATGATCCTCATCTCCACCGGGTTTATCCTGCATTCTGTGCGCGGTTTGTTAATTGAGCTTCTCGAAAAGAAATAGGGGTTGAGCAACCGATGAAGCCACTTCCAAGTATTTCCATCATTATCCCCTCTTATAATCAGGCGGAGTTCATTGAAACCACTATCCTGTCCGTGCTGGAACAGGGATACCCTGCGTTGGAAGTTATTGTTATCGACGGGGGATCGACGGATGGGACGTTGGATATTTTACGGCAATATGATGACCGCCTGACCTGGATCAGCGAGCTGGACCGCGGGCAGGCACATGCGATCAACAAGGGGCTGGCGCTTGCCAGTGGTGGAGTTGTGGCTTTCCTCAACTCGGACGATGTCTATGCTCCAGGTGCGCTGCACGCAGTGGGAGCATATTTTGCAGAGCACCCGCAGGCGCAGTGGTTGACCGGGCGATGTATCATTGTTAACGAGAGCGGGCGGGAGATACGCAAAGCGATCACTGCCTATAAGCATTTGTGGCTGGCGTTCCGCAGCTATGGTGTGCTGAAAGTGCTCAATTATATTTCCCAGCCAGCCACGTTCTGGCGGCGCGGGTTGCTGGATGAGGTTGGCAATTTAAATGAAGACCTGCGTTTTACGATGGATTACGAGTACTGGCTGCGCATCGGGCAGCGGTACCGCTTGCACACCCTGCGTCAGCGGTTGGCAGGGTTCCGGCTGTATGCGGCATCCAAGTCCGGCGGCGGGTACGAAGAGCAATTTGCAGAGGAGATGACTGTATGCCGACGGTTTTCTTCTCCGCTGGTGGTGCAACTGCACCGGCTGCATAATGCGCTGATTTTGGGGGTGTATCGTGTTCAGAGGCGGTGAGATTTTCATGGTAGGGGCGATTTGCAATCCAGCAAAGCACCGGACGCTGATCGTCCCTTCCATGGATTGGGTGAATTTTTATCGTCGATAGGGTTGATGAAAATGGAGAATCCACGTTGAAAATCGCATTGGTTTGTACCCAGGGCGGGCACCTGACCGAGACGTTGCAGGTGCTGGATGCATTTGAGGGGCATGATGTATTCTTCGTCACGCATTTCAGCCCACGGGATGAAGAACTGCGCCGGATTGCGCCGTCTTATTTCTGCGCGAATATCGGCGAGCGTCCGCTGGTATTCCTGCGTACTTTTGGGTGGGCATTGCGCCTCCTGCTGCGGGAGCGCCCGCAGGTCATCTTCAGCACGGGGTCAGAGATTGCCCTGCCATTTTTCTTGTGGGGCAAGGTGCTGGGCATGAAAACCATCTTCCTGGAGAGTTGGTGCCGCGTGTACAGCCTCTCCCGCACGGGTAGGCTGGCCTATCCGCTGGTGGATGAGTTCTGGGTGCAGTGGCCGCAGTTGCTGGAAGCCTGCGGAACAAAAGCGAAATATCACGGCGGGGTGATATGATCTTTGTCACCGTAGGTACCCACCATCAAGGTTTTGACCGCCTGGCGCAGGCCGCGGACGAGCTGGCTGGTGTGATGGACGAGCAGGTCGTCATCCAGCGCGGGGTGATGGCGTTTGTTCCACAGAATGCCCGTTATTTTGACTTCTGTACCATGCAGGAGATGGCCGACTGGATCAGTCAGGCGCGGATAGTGATTGCCCAGGCTGGCGCAGGCACGATTATCACGGCCTTGCAGCAGGGCAAACCATTGGTGGTCACACCGCGGCTGAAAGCATACGGCGAGAACTATACCGATCATCAGATCGAGCTGGCTACGGAACTGGACCGCCAGGGGCGGGCGGTGTTGGTGATGGAGTTAACGGCAGCATTCTTGCAGGAGGCTATCCAGCGTTCGTTGAATATGCAGGCAGAATTTGATCAGTCCGATGCGCTGGTGCAGGCCCTGCGCCAACAAATAGGAGACTGGCAGCCATTGGCCGGAAAGATTTCAGGGCGGCTCGAGAAACTTAACCGGCGGTTGAATAAGCACCATCTGCTTCTGCCGCTGGTGCCTTTCTTTGCTGTGGCAGCGTACCTGCGGGCATTGTATTATGGCTTTCAGGGCAAGACCAAAGACGACTATAGCATCACCACGGCTTACCTGCCGCACAGGAAGGTTGTGCCCTTCGATGACAGATCCAACACCGATTTCTTTCAGAATGAGGTTTACCAGACTGCGCGGCGTTTTGCAGATGAACGAGGACTGCATGGCATTTTGGATGTGGGCTGCGGTTCAGGGTACAAGCTGATCAAGTATTTCGTAGATGAGGAGACCCTCGGCCTGGAATTGCCGGACCCCCTGGCTTTTTTGCAGGAGAAATATCCCGACCGGGCCTGGGCGCTGTCGGATTTCGCCAATCCACCGCAGGGCAGGTTTGGTCTGACGATTTGTTCGGACGTGATTGAGCATCTGCTTGATCCAGACGCCCTGCTGGAGTTCTTGATGCGTGTGGATTGTGATTATTTCCTGCTCAGCACGCCGGAGCGCGGGCGGTTGGGGCTTTCGGCACGCTTCCGTCCGCGCAGCCGCTGGCATGTGCGTGAATGGACGCAGGAGGAATTCCTGACTTATATGTCGCAGCGCTTTGAGGTGATCGAGTTTGGTGTGTTAGGGCATCATGACCAGTATGTGATTATGAGGAAGGCTGAGTAATATCGATACCATTCTTATGCTTCGCTTGTTATGGTTTGCAGGGGATGACCACTGAAGTGGTCACTACAATTATGTTCCGCTGGCATGTGCATGAATGGATGCAGGGTGAATTTGTGGCTTACCTATCGCAACGGTTTGAGGTGATTGAGTCCGGCGTGGTGGGGCATCATGACCAGTATGTGATTGTGAGGAAGGTTCAGTAAAATAGTTGCCGTTACTATGCAGCAATCGTTATAGTTTGCAGAGGGAACCACCGAAGTGGTCATTACAATTATGATCGCTAACATAATTGTAATTGCATGGTGCGGTCGGAAAGCACGACCACACCCTAATGGAAGATTTGCTGGTATTCTTGGGTATCAAGATTAGTATGTGATTGTGAGGAAAGGCAGCGAATGACCTCAAGTACAATGTCACGTTATGACATCCACTGCTTTTGTACCTTTGACATCCTTGATCGTTCGGGGGGATTGTCGAAGGCGTTGGTGGATGTGCAGCGACGATACCACTGCTTCCGTGTGGAACATGACCCGGCTATGCTGCCGGATATGCGCGTCATCATCGGCGGTTTTGAACCGGATCTGACCGGCTGTACCAGGCTGGATGATGTTTGGTGGGTCAAACAGGGGTATCTCTGTCACAGCGGGGAACAGTACAAGCTGGGGGCAAGGTGGGCTTTTGATGTTTCCGGGCTGGATGGGGGGATGATTGAAGTGCGAATCGCTGCTAACTGGTTGGGGAGGCCATTCATCACGGGGAAGATCATGGATGCCTTTATTTTCTATCTTTTGCAGCAGCGGGGGTGCAGTTTGCTGCATGCTTCCGCGGTGGCGGGTGACGGAGAGGCTTTTGTCTTTGCGGCACGCGGCGGCGGAGGAAAAACCACTCTTGCTCTGGCGGCGGCTTTCCAAAACGGGATGGCGTTTATGGGGGATAATTTTGTGATCCTCAAGGATGGGATTGTCTACAGCTATCTGTCTGATCTGAATATGTTTGGCTATAACCTGCACCCGCGCGTGTGGGAGAATCTGACGGCTTTCGAGAGAACGCGTTTCAGGTTGTGGGCGCTGGTACACCGCCTGACGCTGGGCTACATCAAGGTGTTTTCGGCGGTCAGCCCGCTGCGTTTCCTGCCATGGGCCTGTGACTCTGCACAGTTAAAAAAGCTGAACTTGATGCGAACGTCTGATGGCTATTCTTGTGCACCTCTGTTGCGGGAGGATCTGATTTCCTGCATGACGAGCAATATGAAACTGGAATTCTTTTCCTTTGTGCGCCATGCAGCGGCCTATGCCTGCCGTTTTCCTGAGTCGGCTTTGGCGACGTTGTGGGAGACTTATCCGCAGACTCTGGCTGCAAACCTGCCGGAGGAGGCTGCTTTGCAGGCGATCACCGTGCCAGAGCGTATCACGGATGAGGTCAAGGTACAGGCTCTGGCTGCGGGAACCGGGGAGGCAGCATGAGCGCAAGCTATTCATTTTACGATTTCCATGGCCTGGTAGGGATGCAGGTCATCGATCATGAGCGCAGCGGTTTGCCGGGGCTGGACGATCCTTTCTCCTATTTTCATGTTGGCTCTCTGCCCGATATACCGGATGTCACCCTGGAATTGGGGTCATTTGAGCCACAGTTTGCGGATTGCTATTTGGTGGATCACAAATATCACGTTCGGCACAATTATCTGTACTGCGAGGATACCTGGCGCAGGTTTCGCTGGCGGGTAGAAATCGAAGGCTTTGAAAGCGGTCCTACCCATATCCGCCTTGATCTGCGCGGCGGCGGACTGCGGGGCGTAATACTGCCGGGGATGTACAGCAAGATGCTTCTAACGCGGCAGTTGCTGGCACACAAGCTGAGCGAGAAGGGCTGTGCACTGGCGCATGCAGCGGGGGCAGCCCGGAATAGGCGTGCGGTGGTGTTGTTTGGGCGCGGGGGGAGCTACAAGACCAGTGTGCTCATGTCCCTGTTGCGGTCGTCTCCGGAATGGCGTGCGCTTGGCGATGACGGGGTCATCCTCAAAGGCGGGCAGGCATGGAGCTTTCCCACGTTTCCGGCAATTTTCAGATACCGTCTGTCACACAAGGATAATGAAGCACTCACGGTTTTGGACCGGCTCAAGATGGCGATGAATCCGGCGGGAGACGATGCCGCGCGGGTGTGTTATGCTTCCGGCGCAGAAATTGCAGCGCTGGTGGAGATGCGGGCTGGCGGGGTTGATAAATTGACGATTGAGGAAGTATCTGCAGCGCAAAATGTGGCGGCTATGTATACCGGGATGCGCCTGGAGCAACACAATTCGGTCAATATGGGGTTTAATGATGTGTATCCGCAGTACTTGGAAGCGTATGCGTATATTTTTCCGCAGAATGAGTTGAAAACTGGGGAAGAGGGCAATCCCGTTCTTTCTGTGGCGGCGTCCTGTCGGGTGAGTCTGCCCCTTTCGCCGGGGCGGGATGATCTTCAATCGGTGAGTGATTTTTTGAATGAGATAAACGATCTTTGAGAATCGGTTGAAAAAGTCAGGAAAGGTTTTACAAAATCATATTCGCGGTTTCTGTGAAGGACGGGCGCATCGTTGAATCATTGGGAGAAATGTCAGAATTGTGAAAAATAATCTGGTGGATATCAGAGAGAGCCTGTGGAAGGTGATGAACAGCGAGGATTCGCTGCTCGTCAATTCCTTCTTTCTGTTTGGTATCCTGGTGGTTTCCTCCGGGTTTGGCTTTTTGGTATGGCTGGCCGCCTCACGATTATATTTGCCGGCGGAAGTTGGCCTGGCAACGACAATTATTTCCACATCGCAATTTCTCACCGGCCTGGCTGGGCTGGGATTGGGGATGGGATTGATCAAGTTTCTGCCCGCATCCGCCCAACCAGCGCGGATGGTCAATACCGCTCTGGTGTTTACCATTGGGGTTTCTATCCTCGCCAGTCTGGTGTATGTGCTGGGCGCACCGTTATGGTCTCCGTCGCTGGCGGAGATGGGCAGCCGCGGGCGTTTCCTGTTTGCCTTTCTGTTGTGTGCGCCGGTTTTTGGCGTAAACTCGCTGCTACAGATGGTCTTCCAGGCTTTGCGCCAGAGCAAGTATGGTTTCTGGATGGTGGTGATCACCAATTTGCTGCGTCTGGTTTTGACCCTGCTGCTCGCTTCTTGGGGGGCAGCAGGGATTATTGCCGCAATGCTGATTGGGATGTTCTTCTCGGTGCTGGTGGGGATGTTCCTCTTTTTGCCCCGCGCCTTGCCGGCATATCATTTTGACCCGGCCTGGCATTTTCCAATACTCCGGCAGTTGATCCCGTACTCATTTGGTGTGCATCTCGCTTTGCAGGCGTATCAGGTTCCGCTGCTGCTGACGCCGCTGCTGGTGATGGAGCGGCTCGGCCCGGTGTATAGCGCCAATGCCTATATTGCCTGGATGCTGGGGTCATTGATTGCCAGCGCCGGGCAGGCGATTGCCGGGGCTGCTTTCGCAGAAGGCTCGCATGACGCCGAAGGTTTTGTTCCCGTTTTCAACCGCTCCTTGCGTTTGAGTTTGTGGATCACCTCCGGTCTGGCTGTGCTGCTGGGATTTGGCGCTCCGTGGGTGCTGGCTGTCTTTGGCAAATCCTACCAGTATGCAGCGCCGCTGCTGGTGTGGATGGCGTTGGCTGCGCCTTGTGTCGCCCTGAACCGTGTTTTTTTTACCCGTATGCAGGTGGAGCATGATTTGAAACGGCTGCTTGCATTGTCACTGTTCTCTACGATCATTTACCTGCTGGTATTCTTCTTGCTGGTGGATGAGTGGGAATTGAAATCTGTGGGTATTGGCTGGCTGACCTCTCAGGTTTTTCTTGCAACAGTGTGCTTTGGTGCAGACCGTAAGGACAGGGTGGCATGAGAAGATCCCGGTTTTCCAATCATGCCGACAGTATCATTCTGGCGATCCTTTTGGCGGCTTTGTATGCGGCCATTTATTGGGGCATTGGTTGGCTTGAATCGGCGTCTGGTGTGCTGCTGGCATTTGTGATGCCGGGCTGGCTGCTGGTACGCCTGTTGTTTGGCGAGCGTCCTTTTGAGCTGGAAGTGGAAGT
The DNA here is from genome assembly GCA_964447155.1 of uncultured Anaerolineaceae bacterium. Taxonomy (GTDB): domain Bacteria; phylum Chloroflexota; class Anaerolineae; order Anaerolineales; family Anaerolineaceae; genus SMBSF63. The sequence continues at coordinate 291,677 of CAYURM010000001.1, read as the reverse complement.
GCTGCTGATCCTTTTCGTCAGTGCGTTTTTGATGGCGCTGGAAGTGCTGGTGCTGATCTATTTCCGCATTCCGGTGGTGAAATATCTGGTGCAATGGCTGGCTGTTGTGACAGATGGGGTGCTGCTGGTGATCCTCAAGGTCAGGCAGGGTGTTCAGGTGAGGCGGGGGACTGTGCCGCAGCGGCGGATCAACTGGCCGTCCCTGCTGGCAGCAGTGATTGTGCCGGTGGTGCTGCTGGCTTTTGGGCTTTTCCATATTCATGAAACCCGGGAGAGCTTCACCGAGTTTTACGTGGCTTCGGGTGGGGAATCAGTGAACTTGATCGTGGAAAGTCACGAGGAGTATACTCAATTCTTTAGCCTAGTGTGTCTTTCGCAGGAAGATGAGCGGTTGGTGCTCGGTAATTTTGAGCTTTCACCGGGGGCACAGAAGAGAATATTTATTGCGTATAGCCAAAATGCCGGACGGGAAGAGAAACTGCGGCTGGTGTTGGACCAACACAAGGGTGCGGCTGGGTATCGCTGGCTTGAGATCCCTGGTGGTGACTGCGAGGATTTATCGGCGGTGTTTGAGTAAAAAGGGTTGGAGCACGATGTTGTGCCGAACGGGTTGAGAATTAGACGAGGCAGCGGCGGACATTCTCCCTACAAATGATGACTTGAATGAGAGGGAAGTTGTCCATGTAGAAACCACTTTGGTGGTTGTGGCCGACGGAAGGTAACGACTGAAGTCGTTATGACAATGGGCGCAAAGTTATCAGGCATGGTTTTGTGCTGAAGGGCATGGATGTGTGGTGGAGTTGAACGGCGGACATTGTCCCTACAAAAAAAGGATGGTTTGTGCAGTACGTATTGTTGACGCCGATCAAGAATGAAGAACAGTATCTGCCTTCACTGGCAGAAATGCTGCTGCGCCAGGCGGTTCGTCCGGCGCTGTGGCTGCTGATTAATGACGCCAGCACAGATGGAAGCCAGGCGATCATGGATGAATTGGCTGCGGCGCATGACTGGGTGTTCAGCATTACCCTGCCTTATGAACCGGGTGGGCTGGGATTGCACTATGCGGGCGTGGTTCATCAGGGGTTCACTGCACTCCAGGCAGAGGCGGCGCAGCGCGGGATTGGGTTTGATCTGCTTGGCAAAGTGGATGCGGATGTGATTTTTGACGCGGATTGCTTCGCCTCACTGCTGACAGAATTTGCTTCGGATGAGCGGCTGGGTATTGCCAGTCCAAGTCTGACCAATGCTGATGTGGGTGAAGAAGGCAAAGTGCAAGCTGTGAAAAAAGAGGTTGTGCTTTCTGATCATCCCACGGACGGGATTCGCCTTTTCCGCCGTGCGTGTTTTGAGGAGATGGGCGGCAGTCCGGTGACCCGCGCACCAGAGACAGTGGCCGAGGCCAAAGCTACCCTGAGCGGCTGGAAACTGAGACGATTTGCAGACATCCCGGCGTATCACCGGCGCAAGGCGCACAGCGCTACGTCTCTGTGGGCGCGCTGGGAGATGGCTGGCTCGGAACAGTATTATCTGGGATACCATCCTGTGCTGGTGCTGGGGCACGCATGCTATGAATTTCTGTTCCGTTCGCCAAAATATCTGTTTCTGGCTCACCTGAGCGGATATGCCAAGGCTGTTTTCCGGCGGGAAGAGAGGATTGCCGATGCCGAAGTGCGCGCCTATTTTGGGCGACAAAGACTGCGGGAAGTATGGCACCAGCTTCCCACCTTGATCCAGCAGGCAAAGAACCGATGAATAAAGCGGACAACCAACGCAGACGATTTTTTCTTTTTCGCAAGCCAGACCTGACACTGGCTGTGCTGGGTGTCCTCACGGGCGCTGCCGAAATTGTTCTGAGTAATTATTTTCATCTCAACCGTGCATATTTTGGTTATACCATCCTGGCAGCCTGTTTGTTTTACCTGCTTACATACCGAGTTTTTGGAGCGGTGCAGAAGACCCCTCCGGTGCAGGCCAGCCAGCACAGTACCCTGTTCTTTTTGCTGTTTTCAGGATTGTCTATGCTGTTGCTGCTGGCCTCGGTGCTTTTGCTGCGCACCTCTCACAGTTATGTGCGCGGGTTGGATTACGTCGGGCTTTTCTTTGGCACGGTGGTGTGTACCGTGCTACAAATTGTGTTTTTTGACACCTCGCCAGTATGGAAACAACGCATGATCCTTGCCCAGGTCTTGTTGCTGGGGATCGGGTTCAAGGCCAGCGGATTTTTCCAGTTTCCGACCTTGATGGGCAATGACCCGTTTTATCATCTGGACCTGGTGGAGCGCTTCATTGCCCAGGGGCAGTTCCCGCAGGGAGAGGCGTACAGTTCATTCCCTGTCTTTCAGGTGCTGATCGCTGTTTTTCACCAGCTCAGCGGGCTGGACTTGAAGGCCAGCTTTTTCATGGTGAGCGTGCTGCAGTCCCTATCACTGGTGGCCGTATTTTCAATTGGCAATGTGCTCTTTGATCAGAAGACTGGCCTGCTGGCTTTCCTCTTCCTCTCCCTGTGTGATTATCAACTTCAATGGGGGATGCAGATCATCCCGATGACGGTGGGGATTGCGATCTTTGCCCTGTTGTTAATGGGCATTGTGTTACGCAATCGGTATCGCAAGCGTTTCCGTCCAACATGGACGGCGATTTTGATTCTGCTGATTGTGGTGATGGTTTTTGTGCATACGTTGTCCTCCTTGATCCTGATGATCTCCGTATTCCTTTTGTTTATGACTTTTGCGTTTTTTGAGGAAGGGTATGGCTCTGAGAATCGAATGCAGTTCATCTCGATGACGTTTGTCACGCTGGCGGTTGTGCTGCCGGTGCTTTACTGGAGTTACAATGCCGCTGTTCCTGAAGAGACTTTTTTGGCGCGGGTGGCATTAACGATCAAGATGTCCATCGAGGAGGCTTTCCTGGGGGATGTGCAGATGATTTCCGGCGCGGGGCAGTTGGCTGAGTGGCAGGTTTTCCTGGGCGATCTGGGGTGGGTGATGCTGCTCATGCTGACCGTCGTAGGGATTCTCGGCTGCCTGCGACTGTTCTCAAAACAGGCGACTGTGATGGCTTTTGTTGTGATGACTTCGATGTTGATCTTCATTACCTACGGCGGGGCTTTTCTGGGCCTGCGCCATATTCTGCCTGCCAGGTGGATTTCGTTTCTGTACGTACCAGCGTGTGTGTTCAGCGCCTTTGGGATCAGGCAGCTGCTGGGTTATCGAGCTGTGCAGGGCAGGCCGCCGTGGCAGACCTGGCTGAAGCAGGCTGGTCTGGCGCTGCTGGTGCTTTTCACCGCGGGGGCAATGATGACTTCTCCGCTGCGGGCGATGCCCGATAGTCCGCTGTATCTGGAGGAGTTGAGCATCCGCCCCGGGTTTTTTGAAGCCGAAGTGCGCGGTATGGATCAGGCGCTGGCGGAGCAGGGCAGCGGTCAGATCGCAGCCAGCAGTAAGACCGGGCGGTATCTGAAAGAGATTTCGGAAATTGATCCCCGCGAGGCGAAAACGTATCAGGAGGCCGAAGCGATCCTCGTGCGCCAGTTTGATCTACGTAATGGTTTCTTCATCCCCTATCCCGATTATCAGGTCAGCGATTACGTGCTGCCGACGGCGGAATTCACTGATTTCCTGGCTGAAAAATGCTGGCGGAGCTATGACAACGGGGAGGTTTTCCTGTATACTGTGGGACAGTGAGGGATCAGCTCAATCCTCTCTATCCCTTCCCCCTTCGGGTACGATTTGACAGGGGGGTGAAAGAGGTTTTTGCTTGCAGGTGTTGGAATTTTTGAGCGGCACAGGCAAATCCCCCCTACCCCCTTTGACAAGGGGGGCAAAGCTCTGCCGCTTCGCAGCATTCCTCTTCATCCCTTTGACAGGGAGGGCGAAAGGCGATGTGACAAGGGGGCTGAAATCGGCACAAACCTATTTTCACCTTCGGGTACGATGTGACCAGGGGGCGAAAACATGAAGGATCAGCATTAATGAAGAGCCCGGACAAGAAAAATGGAGCATCCCCGGTACAACCCGGCGCGTTGAAGGGCGCGCTGCCGGTGGCTCTGTTGTACCTGCTGGGCATTGCGCTTGGGGAGGTCTTTACTTCAGGGCGTGATCCGTTGATTGGGCTGGTGCTGCATGGGACGATCCTGCTCCTGTTGATTATGCAGGGGGCGTCAGCCAGCCGGCGGGTGGCGCAGCGTTTTTATTTTTCGATGGCGCTGGTTCCTTTGATCCGCTTGATGAGTCTTTCCCTTCCGCTGACGAATTTCCAGTTTGTTTACTGGTATTTGATCATCGGAACACCGCTTTTTCTGGCGGCTTTTTTCAGTGCGCGGATGATGGGGTTGAGTATTGACCGGCTATTGTTCACTGTCAACCGACCAATTTTGCAGATTGGGGTTGCCCTTTCGGGTGTGCTGCTGGGGTATGTGGAGTATGTGATTCTGCGTCCCCAGCCGCTGGTGGGCGCTTTTACTTTCCAGTTGATCTGGCAGCCTGCCCTGATCTTGCTGGTTTTCACCGGCCTGCTGGAGGAAGTCATCTTCCGCGGGTTGTTGCAGCAATCCTCCCGGGAATTTATCGGGCGTTGGGGATTGGTGTATGCGGGGGTGTTATTCGCGGTGATGCACCTCGGTTATCGATCATTGGTGGATTTTCTGTTTGTCCTGTTGGTAGCGCTGTATTTTGGGCAGGTCGTCAAGCATACCCGTTCGATTCTGGGGGTGACACTGGCACACGGTTTGACCAATATTGGCCTGTTTCTGGTTTTTCCGTTTTTGGCTGCCGGCTCCTATCCGCTGCCGAACTGGCTGCCCTTGCCCCCGCCGCTGACAACGACGGTTTCGGCATCGTTGGCAACGGAGACACCGCAGCCAATCCTTACCTGGACGCCCGTACCGACGTATACTTCTGCGCCGACATTCACGCAGCCTTCTCCAATACCCATGGCGACTTCGACGATTGCTTTCACATCGACCCCGCTGCCGCCGACATTGACACCCCGACCGCCGATGGCGCCTTTCGCTGCCACACTGCCTCAAGTGGCGGTACAGGTGCCCAATGCGTATTTGATCATGGTGGATGATGGAGACCCCGGGTTTGTGCGTACGGGCGGAACGACATGGCTGTCAAAAAAGGGGATTGGCGGAGATCTGGTGTGGGCTTCCCCTACGGAAGGAAAAGCGGACGCGGTGGTGGAATGGCATCCTGAACTGCCTGCGGATGGGTATTACGAAGTGCAGGTATTCTGCCCGGAGGGGCTGGCGACTTTTCCGTATGCGCTATACGGGATCGGTGGCCTGGATGAGCCGGTGGTTGTGCTGGTGGATCAAACCAGATATCAGGGACAATGGGCCAGCCTGGGGATCTATGCTTTCAAGGCGGGGCCGGGGGCTTATGTGCGGCTTGATAATCATGCCATGAATATGCCGGACGTGGATGAGGTGGTCGGGTTTGATGCGGTGAGATGGATGTTGATTGCGGGGGAGGATTGAGCGACAGCGGATGGAAGCGGACAGGGTAGTCGCCAGTCCCTACGAGCAAGGATGGATGTAAATCTTGGTGGTTAAGGCCTGCGAGGAGGAACGACTAAAGTCGTTACTACGATGGTAGCGGAGTTATCGGGCAGGGTTTTGTGCTGGATGGCTTGGAAGTTTGGCGAGAGAGCAGCGGACAGATTGGATATCATCCCCGTTAGGGTAAACCTGTCCCTACAAAAAAAACCGACAGGTGGTTAACGTACGTGCAGCGTGAACCTGTGCCTATAAGGGGAAATCTATAGAATATTGAAGATGCGGGAAAGGATGATGAGGACAAAGGCGAGGATGAGGGGGATGATGCCGATGTTGAGTGCCTTGCTCAGGCGCTGTGCTTTTTCACTGTCTGCGGAAGAGGCCAGCTCTTTCTGGATGAGCATGCCCAACAGGATAATGATGCCAATGGCGGCGAATGAGCCGGCAATGGTCACGGTAGAAACAGTGGAAGTGGTTACGGTTGAGATCATGGTTTTGTTTGGTAAATCCTGTCCTCAAGATTCAGTATAAGGTGGATGGACGCGGTTGTCAATAAAACCTGGCTGAACTTACCTGGTGCAATATGGATGCCAATAGGGGAATCAACTTTCTTTTAGCGGGCTTCGTTCCAGCAGGGTGTAGACCGACCCGTCGGGGTGCAGGTCACTGCGGTAAAGGTAGAGGGCATCTACCGGGACATCGGACAGGGCAATTTTTGGCGGTTGGCGCAGCAAAGCTGAGACACCGGCCATGTCTTTTTCGCTGGCATGACGACTGATGCGCCCCAGGGTAAGGTGCGGCGAGAATCTGCGATCCTCTGCCGGAAAGCCGAGTACTGCCAGGTGTTTTTCAAGATGGTGTTGCAGTTGCTGCAAGGCGGGGGGGGCGATGATACTTACCCAGATCACACGCGGTTTGTAGACGCCGGGGAAGGCGCCCAGCCCTTTCAGGTCAAAAGTGAAAACCCGGAACTCTGCGGCGGCGACCCGCATCGCCTGCTGAATGGCGGGGATTTGTTCGGGGAGGATGTCTCCAAGGAATTTCATCGTCAGGTGCATTTTTGCGGCATCTACCCAGCGGACGCCGCGTCTCTGGCGTTTTTGCAGGGCGTCAAGCCATTCGGCAATGGTGTCTTGCGCGGCCGGGGGAAGAGGGATGGCGATGAAGCTGCGGATGGTCTCTGGTTTCATTTTTTTGTTTTTTCCAGCGATTCTGTTGTTTGGTTAATTTCAGGTGACTGTACAATCCGAAAAATTTATGGTATAAGAATTATACCCTGCTGTGTTCGTGATGCCGCAAGACCGGTTTTGAGCCAACACTTGAAATAAGGGTTTCGTTTTGAGGCAGAAACGCGATAGGCCTGAGCCAAGGCGAAACTGCACCAGGCGGAGCCAAACCTGCTTTTAGCAGGTTCAAAACTACGCAGCACACGGCATGGTGGGGTTATTTTATGAAAAGGGAAAAGCAAAAGAGACTGCCTTTTGGGCAGCCTCTTTTTTGATTGAGATTTTGGGGCATTATCCACCGAGATAGGCTTCTTGCACGAGGGGATTATGTAGCAATTCGATACCGGGGCCTTCAAGGACGGTTTTTCCGGTTTCGAGCACATAGCCGCGGTCGGCGATGGAGAGTGCCATGTGAGCATTTTGTTCGACCAGCAGAATGCTGACGCCTTGTTCATTGATGGATTGAATGATTTCGAAGATTTGTTCCACCAAAATGGGAGCGAGACCCATCGAGGGTTCATCGAGCAGGAGCAAATGCGGGTTGCTCATCATCCCGCGCGCCATGGCAAGCATTTGCTGTTCACCGCCGGAGAGTGTGCCGCCAAGTTGTTTCTGGCGTTCCTTAAGGCGGGGAAAGCGGGAATAGACCGATTCCAGGTTTTCTTTAAATTTGACCTTGTCAGGCTGCGTATAGGCGCCCATTTCCAGGTTTTCCATGACCGTCATGCGGGCAAAGATCTTGCGTCCTTCAGGTACCTGAATGATGCCTTTTTTGACGATTTCCTGGGGCGGGGTTTGAGAAATATCTTCAGTTTGAAAGGTGACTTTGCCCGGGGTGGCACGCAGCAGGCCGGAGATGGTGTTCAGTGTGGTGCTTTTTCCAGCCCCGTTGGCACCGATCAAGGCAATAATTTCGCCTTCTTCAAGGTGAAAGTTGATCCCTTTCAACGCATGGATCGCGCCATAGTAGACGTTCAGGTTTTCGACTTTAAGCATCATGTGATCTCTTCCGTTGGAATTTTTTGGATAATGCGGCAGCACCCGGCCCAAGATAGGCTTCGATCACGCGCTGGTTGGCCTGGATTTCTTTTGGCTTTCCTTCGGCGATCTTGGTGCCATAGTCCAGCACCGTGATCTGGTCTGAAATGCCCATGACGACTTTCATATCATGCTCGATGAGCAAAATGGTGATGCCGAGATCATCACGCAGGCTTTTGATGAAGGCGGTCATGTCTGCGGTTTCCTGCGAGTTCATGCCGGCGGTGGGTTCGTCCAGCAGGAGCAGTTTGGGATGGTTGGCCAGGGCACGGGCAATTTCCAGCCTTCGCTGTGCGCCGTAGGGCAGGTTGCGGGCGAGGTGATCGCCCAGGCCCTCCAGGCCGACGAATTCCAGCAGATGCAGGGCTTCTTTCACCGCTTCTTCTTCTTCGTTCATATAGCGGGGGTTGTGCAGAATGGCTTCCAGCCAGGTGCCTTTCAAGCGGGGATGTTTGCCGATGATGATATTTTCGATGGCTGTCATCTGGCTGAACAGACGGATGTTCTGGTAGGTGCGGGAAATCCCCATTGCACAGATTTTATCTGTGGCATTGCCTTGAATGGGCTTGCCGTAGAACAATACATCGCCTTCTTCAGGGGTATAGAACCCGGATACACAGTTGAAGAATGTGGTCTTGCCGGCGCCGTTGGGGCCGATGATACTGGCAATGGAGCGCTCGGGCACAGTCAGGTCCACACTGTCTACCGCTGTCAGACCGCCGAAGATTTTGGATAGTTTGTGAGTCTGGATTACAGTTTCTGTCATGATTGTACCTCACCATCGGGTGGGCTGTCTTTGGGATGTTTCTGATAATACAGGGCCTCCAATGCAGGGCGTCCTTTGGGCCACAGGCCTTCGGGGCGCATCACCATCATTACAACCAGCAGGGCGCCGAAGGCCAGCAGGCGGTAGCTTTCCAGGTCACGCAGCAATTCGGGAACGCCTTTGAGCACAAATGCGCCGACCACAACGCCGGGGATGCTGCCCATGCCGCCGACGATGACCAGACACAGCACGTTGATCGAGACCATCAGAATATGATCTTCCGGGCCGGTAAACTGGTTGCGGGAGGCGAATAATGCGCCGCCCAAACCGGCGAAGGCCGCGCCAAGTGCCAGTGCAAGGAGTTTATATTTGAAGGTATTGATGCCGGTTGCCTGGGCTACCGTCTGGTCTGCGCTGATGGCAAGCCATGCCCGCCCGGTGCGGGAGGATTGCAGCCGGTTGGCGATGAAAATAGCAACAATCACAAAGATGACGATCAAATGGAAGAAATTTATATCGGTGAATGCGTTTCCCAGCCATCTTGGTTGTGCTAATCCATTGAGACCGCTAGGGCCATTGGTGAAGCCAGTCAGCATGTCACTTTTGATCAGAATGCGGATGATCTCACCAAAACCGAGGGTCACGATTGCCAGGTAATCGCCGCGCAGATTGAGGATCGGCAAGCCGAGGAGGATGCCGGTCAAGGCGGCGGCGAGGATGGCAAAGCCAATCGCCAGCCAGAAATTCATGCTGATAGCGTGCGGTTCGAGTGCGGTCATCAGGCCGAAGGCATAGGCGCCGATGGCAAAGAAGGCCACATAGCCCAGCACGAGTTGGCCGGAAAGGCCGACGATGATGTTCAGTCCCAGCCCAAGCAAGATGTAGATGCCAACCGTACCCATGATGTAATTCCAGTAGGGTCCCCATTGAGTGGGCAGGAAGTACAACAGCAGCGCGGCAACAGCCAGAAAGACATAAACTGTGATTTTGTTGCCAATGAATTTCTGGATGCCGGATTTTTTGACGAATTTTTTAAAAGTCTGCACGGAAGTTGTCTGTGCTTTTTTGCGCCAATCTGCACGAATGACGCTTTTGAAAAACGCCGCACCAGCTATACAGCCAACTGTCATTAATCCAAAATACAGGAGGCTGGCAAATTTCTTTCCGTCAAACAGCAAATAATTAATGGTCGGCAACCCAACTTCTGGTAGATAGTTGCGCAGGTCAATGTTTTGAGCGTAGACGATTCCAATCAAGTAGACAAAAATCGCAACCAGCAGGCCGGAGAATGCCCCTGTGATGGCTCCAGGAATGAGTGTATTGCCCCAGGAATCAATTTCTTTATTTTTTGAGGCGATGCCCCCTGCGAATATGCACAAGAGCGTAATAAAAATGATCAGATTGATAATTGGGAGGCGGGTAACGTTTGCGGTTCTGCTTGCATTGCCAAGTAGATTGCCCAGCATGCTGGATGCCACAACAGAAAAGCCAGTCAGGTGGAAGAAAATAAGGACAACGCCGACAATGCTGCCGAGGCGGATACCGTTTTTGATGGAGGTTCGCATTAGACTTTCTCCTCGGAAAGGGCTTCACCCAGCAGCCCGGAGGGGCGGAAGATCAGCACCAGGATCAGGATGGAAAAGGCGATCACGTCTTTGAGCTGGAAGTCCAGGCCCAATGCAGCCGGGCCAACGGACTCGAGGATCCCTAACAGCATGCCACCCATCATGGCACCAGGGATATTGCCGATACCGCCCAGCACAGCAGCGGTGAAGGCCTTGATCCCGGGCAGGAAGCCGACGTAATGGTTGAAGAGGCCGTTATGGATGCCCCACATGACGCCAGCAGAACCAGCAAGGATTCCGCTGATGATGAAGGTCTTGCCAATCACTGCATCAACATCAATGCCCATTAATGCGGCTGCCTGTTTGTTTTCCGCGACGGCACGCATGGAACGGCCTAATTTCGTTTTTTGGACGATGTAGAACAGACCAATCATTAATAATGCTGACAGTACCAGCGACAATGTGCCGGTATAGGTGAGCAGCACGGTGGTATCGCCAACAGGGATGCTCCAACCGGTGCCACGCCAGAGCACATCAGGGTTGATATATTGGCGGCGCTGTGGCCCGAAGAGTAACTGGGCAGCATTTTGCAGGAAGATGGAAGCACCGATGGCGCTGATCAATGGCACCAGACGGGGCGCTTTGCGCAACGGACGATAGGCGATGCGTTCCAGCAGGAAACCTGCTGTGGCAGAGATGACTGCGCCGACGATAAAGGCAAGTAATACGGACACCAGGGGATATGCATTGAGGAAGTTCATGTTGGGGTCGCTGGCCGTGGGTGCTTTGATGAAGGCAAATAATTCAAACATAAAATACCCGCCGAAAGCGCCCAACATCATCACTTCGCCGTGGGCAAAATTAATCATAAAGAGAATACCATAAACAAGTGTATACCCGATGGCGATCAAGGAATACATCCCGCCAATGACAAGCCCGGCAATAATAAACCGCATCCATGTGTCGGGGCCATATCCTCCCTCAATGAATGCGGTCTGGTAAACGCGCCAGCCAACCAGAGCCAGCAAAAGGATGCCGGCAATCCACCGGATCAGTTTACTCACATTCAGGGAGGATTGCTCCCGCGTAGTTTTTTGTTCGCTCATAAGTGTGCTTCAACTTTCCGTAAAATGATGGTGATACACGGAATTTGGTGGGGAAGATTTGTTCTTCCCCACCAAATCATTGTCAAAAGTTATTCTGGCTTAGGGAATGTAGGGAACCCATTCGCCATTTTCGACGATGTAGAAGGTTGGGCCAGAGGCATTACATTCGCCAGTGTCGTCACATTTCACCAGACCGGTCAGGCCTTCGTAGTCGGTGTTGCGAACGGCATCCACAACAGCGCCGCGCGGTACATACAGGCTGCCGTCATCACCAACAATGGCAACTTTCTCGATGGCTGCGATCAGCACTGCGCCGGTGTCGTATGCGGACCAGGAGAAGGCGCTCAGTTCGCCAGCTTCCATACCATAAGCGGTGCGGTAAGCTTCGTCAAAGGCATCTTTTTCGGGGGATGCGGGCGGAACGAGGGAAACAGCGATGGAACCTTCGGCATTGGGGCCGGCTTTGTCGGTGAATTCGACACCGTAGGTGCCGTCACAACCGAAGAGGGTCACGCCTGCCAGGCCAGCCTGCTCCCACTGATTTGCCATTACAATGGCTTCCGCTGCGTAGCCACCGTAGTAGATGGCTTCGGGGCCTTTGGCGGCAATGGAGGACAAGGGGGCAATATAGTCGACTTCGCCGGGGGTGATGGCTTCGGAAGCAACCACTTCGCCGCCCAGTTCAGTGAAGAAACCGGCAACGCCATCAGCCAGACCCTGTCCATAGGAGGTGCCGTCGTGCATCACGCCCAATTTGGTCACGCCGAGGGATTCGAATAGTAACTGGGCCGCGAACTTTGCCTGGGTGGCATCGGTGAAGGCCAGGCGGTTGAAGACGGCGGAACCTTTTTCGGTCAGTTCAGGCAGGGTAGCGGAGGGCGACATCATCGGGAAGCCAGCTTTTTCGTAGATCGGCATGGCTGCGGCGGTGGAGCCGGAGAAAATATGACCGGCAATGGCAACGACGGTCGGGTCGGTGACCATCTTGTTGGCGACTGCTGCACCAGCTTCGGGTGCGCCGCCGGTATCTTCGGCGATCAATTCGTAGCTCCAGCCTTCGAAACCATCATCCTGGGTCAAGGCAACTTCCACACCCTGGGAGATATCGATACCGAACATGCCGTAGTCACCCAGCATGGGGGCGCCCATACCGATTTTGATCGTGTCGCCCTCGGGAATCACGGCGCAGCCAAAGGCATCCGTTTCACATGCTTCAGGAGCGCTGGCTTTAGGGGCACAGGCGCTTAAGGCCAGTGCAAAGACAATAACAACAAACAACAAATGGCGGATCTTCATTATGTACTTCTCCTTTTCTTCTCCAAATTAAAAAATCTTTTTTACAGTGGTACTGTGGCAGAAAACCTTTTGCGTGTATATTTTTATGAGTTTGCCTCCTTCTTAAATCTCAGGATGGATGATGGGTAACTGTGGTTCTGAATTGTACCGATCGGGGATTGTCTAAAAAAAAGCCACCCAGCTTCTTTTGGGTGGCTTCCAAGTTTTTCATTTTGGTGTACTAATGTTTTTTAATCAAAACACTGGCATGCCTAACCCGTGGTAAGTTCTCCATCCAGAAATAATGGAGAACCTGCATAATTATGATAGTAAGAGCGAGGGAGATGAGATATTCCTGCATGGGTTGGTAAAGTTTCTTTCTTTTGGATAATTGGATAGACCGATTATACAAGAAAATGGTCAAATGTCAACCATTAAAATGAGAATGGGCGGAAAATCAGGCAAGCAGGGATCAGGGAATTGGGGGTTCGTATTCCAGCACAAGGCCGGAGCCTACTGCTTTCAGTGGGGCGACACTTGACAGGGCGATTTTGGCGTTCAGGTCGGTGCAGTGACAGGCGTGGACGGTTTTGGCTTGCAGGCTGGCAAAATAAGCCAGAGTGCCGGCCATTTGTTCGGGCGCTGCGTCCAGCAGGTGAAAGCCGCCGATCACGTCGACGATGCGCTCGTCACCGCAGATGCGTTTGGCGTGTTCGATGGTGTTGCAGATGCCGGCATGGGCGCAGCCGGAAATCACGACCAGCCCCTGCGGGGTTTTATAGGCCAGGGCGGTGTCGTCGAGCAGGTAGTCAGGGGCGGTCTCGCCGTCGTGCACCTGGCCGATGGGATGCCTGGCTTCAAAGTCATTGCTGCGGGGAATTTCGCCAAGGAAGACGAGATTGTCTGTCAGCCAGACGGGGTCTTTGGTGAGGCGCAGGGTGAAGTTATGGGCGAGCTTGTCGGGGGAGAAGACGGAGCCGATCTCGCCGAGACCCAGGGCGTCAAAGGATTTGCTTGCCAGGGCGGCGGGGTGGGCGATCAACTCAGGCTGCTTGGTGCGGGCGGGGCGGGAGAAGGCGGCGTTCTCGAAGTTGTGCTCGGTATACAGGCGCATGAGGGCCATCAGCCCCCAGGTATGGTCCACGTGGCCGTGCGAGATGACGACGGCGTCCAGGTCGAGCAGGTCAATGCCCAGCTTGTGGGCATTTTGCATATAGGCGTCTGAATAGCCAGTGTCGAAGAGGATGCGTACCCCGTCGGCCTCGATAAAGAAGGACAGGGCGGGTTCGCCCAGGAAATAGCGGTCGATGATGGTGTTATTGTCTACCAGTACGGATAGTCTCATGGTGTGCCTCATGTGGATTGTAACTTTTTTTGTAGTATACCCCCGTTTATGAAACCACTGCACCCTGAGCTTGCCGAAGGGTGCAGGGGCGCGAGACCCGCTTTGGCTTATCCATTCGGGTACAAGTGTCGACCCCGTTCCAGGGCAAGTGCAAGCTCAGCCTGCGCTATTCAAGCATTCTTGGGTAAAGCGATATCAGGTTTATTCATCATTTCTCTTTACACCCCAAATATGGATCACACCATCTGCATCCCCCCCAGGTAAGAAGGCGATCATCATGCGTGAAGAAGAGTGCCGTTGCTTCACCGGCATCGAATGAGGCAACCTGTTTTCTTTTTGCTATATCAAACATGAGTATTTCATCATCTGTTGCCACCGCAAGCAGATTGCCGGAATGGTTGAACGCCAATATATTGCCGTTTGAAATAATCACCTTCAAGTGACGTGGGAAGAATCTTTTACGGTGATCATAAATGATCAATTCCTCATCTGTTAGCCTGGCCAGCCACGTCCTTGTGTCATCAATGGCAAGATCTGAGGTATGTATAGGATTTTCGTCATCATATTTTCCGTATTGCCTTGTTAATCTTCTCTCTGTATCAGTATCGCGATAATCATATTCATCTAGTGGTTTCGATTCCCCTCTAGGAAGAAATTGATCATCTATATCATATACTTTGAGAATGCCCTCTTCTATAGCAACGGCAAGATACACGCCAGATATGTCAAATGCAATTTGATCAATGGTGAAATATTTCATGTCAAAACTATCTGTATCAACATATATAACGCCACCAAGATTCATGTTGCGGTGTCTTGTATCGCCTGACACAAAGGCTCCACCGTAATCTACGATCCAGTCACCATTTGGAGATAAAGCTAAACCGCTTTCTGCAGAACGCTGTTCGAAAGGTATTGGATTGAAACAATGATCTCCCTTACAATCAAGCATCTCGCCTGTATTCACATCCCACATCGAATACCCAGACAAAAGATCTTCTGAAACCAGCTTGCCTGGCGTGACAACCTGACTGCCGTCCGCATTGAAATTCACCCCTGTGCGGCGGCCAGCCAGGAATTCATATTCAGCCTCAAGTGCCTGTGTTTCCATATCCCAGCGGTGGAACAATCCGCTTTCATGGACAACCAGCAAGTCCATGTCATCCATTGACTGGTGCAGCGCCACAATTTCGTCCGGTTTGCTTGATGACTGGATAGTGGAAACCTCTTGGGCATTTGATATATTCGCAGGTACCAGCTCAAGCATAGGCTGTGTGAATGGGCCAGGTAAAGCAAGGTCGGGGGCAGCCTGGTCAATTGGCAGCCAACTGCTAACTACAGCCCAAGCATAAAGTCCGCCAGCGCATAAGACGCAGAAAAGAATTGCGATGAGGCAACCTTTGAGAAAATTGGATCTCTTCATGATTTTAGTTTACAGCCAGTGGTTGATTAATGCCAACCTTGGAAAGGGTTGAATTGCATGCCAGGGGGATTTCAGCATGCGGGGTGTTTTGTTGGAGCGACGCAATAGAAAATCACCCTTTCCAAGGGGGATAATGTCCCTTGGAAAGGGTGGTTTATTGAATTGAGAGTTTGCAAAGACGGTATGCTGGTAGTATCCCCGTGTGCTTGCGTACCCTTTTCAAGGTTGGTCAGAGACCCACCGCAGAGCTTGAACTTGACAGCCATCGGCTTTTTTTGCCAACCTTGAAAAGGGTTGAATTGCATGCCTGGAGGATTTCGGCGTGTGGATGTAATTTGGGGGCGGATATTGCAGAAAGCCACCCTTTCCAAGTAAAGGCTCGCCTTTTCAGCAGGCTGTTGAGTGTGCCGCGATACGGACAGGTCAGGAGACCTGTCCCTACCTGAGTATGATCTCGACAGGCGACAGGCTCCGGCTTCGACAGGCTCCGGCTTCGACAGGCTCCGGCTTCGACAGGCTCAGCCTGCGTTGAAGAATGCCAGCACCTGCTCGCTGTGTTCGGCGGGTTTGACCTTTTCCCACACGTTGGCAATCATCCCGTCTGGGTTGATCAGGTAGGTGGTGCGGTAGACGCCTTCGTATTCTTTGCCGTACATTTTCTTGGTGCCCCACACGCCGTACAGTTCGCATACCTTGTGGCCTTCGTCGGCCAGCAGGGTGAAGGGCAGATCGTATTTGAGTACGAATTTGGAATGAGATTTGGGCGAGTCGGGGCTAACGCCGATCACGACCACGCCGGCGTCTGTATAGGCGCTGTAATCATCGCGGAAATTGCAGGCTTCGGTGGTGCAGCCGCTGGTATCGTCTTTGGGATAGAAGTAGAGCAGCACGGGCTTGCCGCGATAATCAGACAGGCTGTGTTCGCTGCCGAGCTGGTCGGGCAGGGTGAAATCCGGGGCGGGGGTATTGGTTTCCAATATCATGAGGTTCTCCTTATGATTCGTTTGTTTTTTCAAGCGGGAATAAATATAAGTATTTATATCTATTATATCTACATTATTTACGGAGTGCAAGCGGAATCACAGGACATGCTCAATTTCTACAATAAGGGGCAATTTTTCTGATGAATACATTTTTTCGTGTTATCGTTCGTTACCAGGTTTTTGAAACTGCTTTTTATCACGCAAAGCCGCGAAGCCGCAAAGAAAGAAGCTTTAACAAATTTTGCAATCTTGAAAAGGTGTCTGCGCGAAAGGACTACTTTATGCAAGGGTTGAAGTGATGGATGAAAAACAATCCGGTTTGTGCTGCGTATCTACTTCATCGGTTGATGGCTGCGCATTTGGGCAAGTTTGGCACGAAACCTTGACAGATGTTTCTGCGGCATGATACAAACATGCCAATGAGTATTTACAGGAATCTTCAGCGACGAGCTTTACCACTCCAGACCTTTTGAGAGGCTTTGGCTCTTTGTCGTTTCGGTGAATCATCATTTGCGGCTGGCCTTCCTCACAGGAAGGCTTTTTTATTGTGTGCGGTTCGTGAATTTTGGCACTTTCTTTTCAAGAGCTAATTTTATATAATGGAATTGTTGCCCAATGTGTCAAGGGAAAGTGATGTTTTGTCAAGGTGAGCAAGGGATGCCCAACGAGGTCATCCTGATCACTGTTTTGGCTTACCCATTCGGGCAGGGTTGCTCCTAAAGGCGTTTTCTCAAGCCCGCTCCGTACCCGCGGTTCCATCGTTTTACAAATACAGCACGTCAGGCAGGTAGGTATGGCATTTTTGGATATTGTTGTTTATATTTTGAAAGGGATTGGTGTTACGGTTGCGGTGACATTGATCGCCCTGCCGCTGGGACTGGTGATCGGGGTGCTGCTGGCCCTGGTGCGCATCTATGGCGGCAGAGTCTTTTCGCAAGTGGCGGGGGTATACAGCACCGTGATGCGCGGTTTGCCGCCGATTGTGCTGCTCTTTATTCTGTATTTCATTATTGCCGGGTCGATCAATATCTCGCCTTTCTGGGCGGGGTCGATTTCGCTGGCGATCATCAGCAGCTCCTACCAGATGGAAATTTTCCGTGGGGCGGTGCTTTCGGTTGGCGAGGGGCAGGAGATGGCCGCCCGCGCGATCGGGATGAGCCGTATCCAGACGATCCGGTACATCATCCTGCCGCAGGCGATGCGCTTGGCGATTCCACCCTGGTCCAACGAAGCGGCCACGGTGGTGAAGGACTCTTCGCTGGTGTATGCTCTGGGTGTGGCCGAGGTGCTGCGGCGGGCGCAGTTTGTGGGCGCGCGCACGTATAAACCGTTGATGGCTTTTGGTATCGCAGCGCTGATCTATTTTGGGCTGGTGTATCTTACTTCATTCGCCTTGTCCGAACTGGAACGCAAGACCCGCATTCCGGCCTTTTAGTTAAACCCGCTCTTCTAGTCTATTTATCAAGGAAGTAACCGTGAAAAAAACGATCCTGCGCATTGAAAACGTCTCCAAGATCTATGGTGAGACCGTCGTCCTGAAAGATATTTCCCTGGAAGTCAAAGAAGGGGATAACGTCGTTCTGATTGGCCCCTCTGGCACCGGCAAGAGTACATTGCTGCGCTGCATTAATCAGCTTACTTCGATTGACAGCGGTCGAATTTGGCTGGACGATCAGGAGATCACTGCGCCGGGTGTGAATCACGACAAGGTGCGCCAACACATCGGCATGGTTTTCCAGGATTTTCTGCTTTTCAATCATCTGACAGCGCTGGACAATGTGATGGTTGGCCCGGTGAGGGTGTTGGGCATGTCAAAGGAAGATGCTCGTAAGAAAGCACTGTGGGAACTGGAGCGGGTTGGTCTGGCAGACCGCGCCGGGCATTATCCGGGGCAGCTTTCCGGCGGGCAAAAACAGCGCGTGGCGATTGCCCGTGCCCTGGCGATGGACCCGCGCATCATGTTGTTTGATGAGCCGACCTCTGCTCTTGACCCGGAGCTGATCGGTGAGGTGTTGGAAGTGATGGCGAAGCTGGCAAAGGAAGGGATGACGATGGTGGTGGTGACCCATGAGATGGGCTTTGCCCGCGAGGTGGCTGACAGCATTGTCTTTATGGAAAAAGGCCTGGTAGTTGAGGAGGGAGCCCCCAACGATATCTTTTATCGGCCGAAATTTGAACGCACGCGGGCTTTTCTTTGGAAGATCACGGAATTGTACGGTGAGCATGATAAAGACGCTCCCCGGAAAGAAGATGAGGAATAGACGATGGCTGATTTCCTTGCTTTCTTTGGTAAATACCTGCCTTTCCTGCTGGAAGGCACCCTGATCACGCTTAAATTGACCGCTGTTGGGCTGGTTTTGGGGATGGTGATCGGCTTGCCGGCGGCTGTGGCGCGCGTATACGGGGGGAAATGGGTGGGCGGACTTGCCAAGGCGTATATTCAGATTTTTCGCGGTACACCGGCCCTGGTGCAGTTATTTATTATTTATTTTGGTCTGCCGGATGTGGGGATTACTTTTTCACGGTTGATGTCGGCCTATATCGCCCTGGGATTGAACAGCGGCGCTTATCAGGCGGAATATTTTCGCGGAGCGATCCAGGCGATTGGCAGCGGACAGATGAAGGCCGCCCGCGCGATTGGCTTGACGCGATTCCAGGCGGTGCGGTACATCATTTTGCCCCAGGCGCTTCGCCTGGTGATCCCTGCCTGGTCGAATGAGCCGATCTCCCTGTTGAAAACGTCGGCGATCGCCTTCCTGATCTCTGTGCCCGACCTGATGACAGAGGCAAAATTTGTTGCCTCAAAAACCTATAATCCGATTTCTTCCTATCTGGCAGCGGCGGTGGTTTATCTGATGCTGGCGTTTATGGTGAATGGGGTCATGGGCTGGCTGGAGAAGAAAAGTGCGATTCCCGGTATGAAACTGGGCAGTACCCGAACCTGAATGTGCAGATGATTTTCTAAAACCTCCGGGTACGGTGTGCGGCATTTAGCCTGTGCCCGGTATTGTATTGAATTGGGAGTGGACAATGACGATCGAATGGCAGGATTTGACCCTGGGTGATGTGTATCTGGCCCGACAGCGGATCCAGACCCTGGTGCGGCGCACCCCGCTGGCGGATGCCCCCGCGCTTTCGCAGAAGCTGGGCGCTCAGGTGATGTTGAAACTGGAAAATTTACAGGGCACAGGCGCATTCAAGATGCGCGGCGCTACCAACAAACTGCTTTCCCTGAGTGAGGAAGAACGGGCACGCGGTGTGGTGACTTGCTCCAGCGGGAACCACGGGCGGGCATTGTCATATGTAACCCAAAAGCTGGGTGTACATGCCGTGATTTGCCTGCCAGAGCCTGTGCCGGAAAACAAGCGCGAGGCGATCCGCAGACTGGGGGCTGAAGTGATCATTGCCGGCAATAATGCGGATGAAGCGATGGCATATGCGGACAAGCTTGCCGAGGAACGCCAATTGACGATGGTGTCTGCTTTTGATGATCCGTATGTCATCACCGGACAGGGTACGATTGGACTCGAACTGTTGGAGGATTTTCCCCAGATTGACACCGCGATTATTCCCCTGTCGGGCGGCTCGCTGTTATCCGGGATTTCACTGGCCTTGAAGTCCGCCAAACCTGACCTGTGCATTATCGGTGTATCAATGGAACGCGGACCGGCGATGGTGCGTTCCCTGGAGGCGGGCAAGGTGGTTGAGATCGTCGAAGAGCCGACGATCGCTGATGGTCTGGCGGGTGGATTGGGTGAGCATAATCATTATACTTTTCCGCTGGTGCAGAAGTATATTGATGAAACAGTGCTGGTCTCGGAAGAGGAAATTGCGGATGCGATGGCTTTCGCGCTGGATGAACACCGGCTGGTAGTAGAAGGGGCTGGCGCAGTGGGCATGGCGGCGATTTTGTCTGGCAAGGTCAAGCAGTACGGACAGCATGTGGCTGTGGTGATCAGCGGCAGCAATGTGAATTTGCCGCTGCTACTGCGCATTGCCAGGGAACATGGATTAGGGTAGGAATTTTATGTAGTGGCGAGGCATGCCTCGCCAGTGAAGAAGCTGCGTTAATTTCCAGGAGCGGGTTTTCTGGAAGTGTCGTCACAGGAAATCTTCCCCCATCCCCCCTTGTCCCATTCGGGGACGATGGGACAAGGGGGCGAGGTGAAATGAGAAGAGGAGAAGAAAATGATCGTTAGAATATTGATTGAGCCGGAAATTCGAAGTTGTCTTGCTATGGATCTGGATGCCCTGGATGCCGTGGCGGAGGGGTTCAGCAAGCTGGCGGAAGGCAAGGCCACCGTGCCGCCCATTTTACGGATTGATGTGCCCGAACACAATGGGGAAGTGGATGTCAAGACCGCTTACCTGCACGGACTGGATCATTTTGCGATCAAGATTGCTGCCGGTTTCTTTGACAATTACCAGCTTGGTCTGCCCACCGGCAGCGGAATGATGGTGGTGATGAGTGCGGTCACGGGCCGGGCAGAGGCTTTCCTGCTGGACAACGGCTATCTGACCGATGTGCGCACCGGCCTGGCCGGGGCAATTGCTGCCAAATATCTGGCTTGTGAAGATGTGGAAACCGTGGGCGTGATTGGGTCTGGGATGCAGGCGCGATATCAGATGCGCGCCTTGCAGCTGGTGCGGGATTATAAGCGTCTGATGATATTTGGAATTGTGCCTGAGGATGTGGAAAAATATGTGGCAGAGATGTCACAGGAGTTGGGTGTTGAAGTCATTGCGGCGAGCTCGGCGGAAGAAGTGGTGCGCCAGAGCCAGATTGTGGTCACGACTACCCCGTCCCACTCACCATACCTGAAAGCAGAATGGCTGCACCCCGGCCTGCACATTACCTGCATGGGGGCAGACTCGGAAAACAAGCAGGAATGCGAAGCGGCAGTGTTCGGTACAGTGGATCGGATTTGCTGTGACCGCAAGGCGCAGTGCGTGCGATTGGGAGAACTGCACCACGCCATTGAGGAAGGCGTGATCAGCGAAGATGCCGACATCACCGAGCTGGGCGAGCTGACCTCAGGCATGAAGCCCGGCCGCAAGCAGGATGACGAGATCACCATCTGCGACCTGACCGGGGTGGGCGTGCAGGATACGGCGATTGCCTTGATGGCGTATCAGCGCGCGATGGATCAAAACCTCGGCACGATGCTGGGTGAATAAGATAAACGGAGGATTAAAAATGGCTTACGATTTTGTACCTTTTGAACTGGAACGGATCATGTCAATCTGGGAAAACCAGGTGGAGGTGAATTTATCGGAGAGCGGCGTGCACCCGATGACATTGGGCGAACTGGTGGATGACCCGGTACTGCTGGAAGAGCTGATGGCAACCGAGTTGACGTATCCACAAACGAATGGCACGATTGAACTACGCGAGGCGGTAGCAGCCATGTACCCGGGCGCGACGGCGGAGAATGTGCTGATCACGACGGGCTGTGCACAGGCCAATTTTACCGGCCTGGTGACCCTCCTGTCCCCTGGGGATGAGATGGCGATGTTGATGCCAAATTACCAGCAGATTTGGGGCATCGCCAGGAATTTGCAGCTCAAATTGAACACCTTTTCTTTGAAAGAAGAGACTGGCTGGGGGGTGGATATTGAGGAATTGAACCGCGCGGTGACGGACAAGACCAAACTGATTGCGGTATGCAACCCCAATAATCCCACCGGGTATATTATGTCTGAAGCAGAAATGGACGCAATTGTGGCGGCTGCTGACCGGGTGGGGGCCTGGCTGCTGGCAGATGAGGTGTATGCGGGTGCAGAGCGCGTGCAGGAAGAGAAAACCCCTTCGTTTTGGGGGCGTTATGACAAGGTTTTGGCGCATGCGAGCACATCCAAAGCGTATGGGCTGCCTGGTCTGCGCGTTGGCTGGTCGGTAACCACGCCTGAATTGGCAGCCGATATGTGGGCGCGTCAGGATTACATCACGATCAGCAACACCATGCTGGGGAACAAGCTGGCTGCCTATGCCCTTTCTGAGGAAGTGCGCCCGCGCATTATGGCCCGCGCGCGCAAGTACATCCGCACAGGGTATGCCAATCTGGAAGAATGGATTGCCAGTCATGACGATGTATTTACGATGGTGCCCCCGCAGGCTGCAGCGATTGCCTTTGTACGCTACCAGCAGGATGTCGGCTCGATTGAATTGATTGATCGTGCAATTGCAGAAGAACGAGTCTATATGGTTCCTGGTTCACATTTCTCTGGTTTGGACAAACATTTACGGATCAGCTTCGGCCTGCCGAAAGACTATTTGTTTGACGGGCTTGACCGGCTGTACCGGATATTGTCACAGTATTGATTCGGTTATTTATTAGAAATCTTAAATGTTAAAGAAAACGAAAGCATTTTTTTGACTTTTTGTTTCTTTTGTGCTATTCTTCTGTGTTAGAGGCTGGATATTTTTTATGGAATATCTACGTCGGTTTTTACCTGCTCGACGAGCATAAACTGACATGTCAATCGATATGAATAGAAACCAGTCAAACTTCAACGATCAGGATGGTGTTATGCAGCGAGAACGCGTTTCTGAGAACGTGTATTGGTTTCAAAGTGCAATCTACGCCCAGGTAACTGCCGGCGTTGTTTTGGGTACAGATTGGGCAGTGGTGATTGATACCCTGGCAATGCCTGAAGAAACACTGGCCATGCGCAGTTTTGTGGAAGAGGAATTGAAGGTTCCGGTTCGCTATGTGATCAATACACATTATCATGCCGACCACACCTGGGGGAATTTTTTCTTTCCGGGTGCAACGGTGGTGTCATCGGCTTTATGCCGCAAGTTGATGATTGAGCGGGGAATGCCGGCATTGGAAGAGACCCGCCATTCAAACCCGGCTTTTAAGAAGGTCAAGATGGTTTTGCCTCATCTTACTTTTGAGTTGGGGACGATGTCCCTGACGGTTGGCAAGAAACGGTTGACCTTGCTCCTCACGCCCGGAAACAGTCCAGATGGTATTTCTGTGCTGATTGAAGAAGACCGTGTCTTGTTTGCCGGGGATGCTTTTATGCCGATCCCCTATATTGTGGATGGAGATTACGATCAGTTACGCGAGACGATGGAGCGTATTGGTCAGATGGGGCTGGAGAATATCGTTCAAGGGCACGGTGACATCATCCTGCGCGGTGAAATTGAGGGCACGGTAGAAGATAATCTGCGTTATTTGGATGAAATCTACAAAGCAGCTAAAATGGCGACCCGCCGTCGGAACCCGTCGGAAGCGCTGGAAAAGGTGGACGTGCAGTCCTGCGGGAAAAGCCGCGTCTATCTGGAAGGGCTGGCGGAA
This sequence comes from uncultured Anaerolineaceae bacterium, assembly GCA_964447155.1. Taxonomy (GTDB): domain Bacteria; phylum Chloroflexota; class Anaerolineae; order Anaerolineales; family Anaerolineaceae; genus SMBSF63. The sequence goes on along the minus strand of CAYURM010000001.1, from coordinate 268,146 downwards.
GAACTGCACCAGCGCAATATGCGGTTTCTGTATTTGAAGTTGAAAGCGGAGAAAGAAGCAGCAAAATCATAAAAACAGGGGCAGGTTTTCGCCTGTCCCTGTTGAATTGGTGCTATGACGCTCCCTGCTGTGGATCAGCGGGGGGCGTTTTTTTCTGTTGTTTTTTTATTCGGGCAGCCCGCAAACCGACGACTCTTTCATTGCCTTCGCGCAGGCGTTTGATGTTCGGCCGCAGGGCATAGATGAGGAGCAGTCCTGCAGCCAACCCGTAGATGACGTAGGCCCATTCTGCACCTGGCGCTTGCACGAGCACGCGGATGAGAAAGATGAGGGTAGAAAAGAAGGCGATGCTCATGGTGGTGACGGAGGCATATCCAATGAACAGGAACACGAGTATCGAAAGGGGAAAAACCATCAGTCCGCCTGGCAGCCACAGTGCCAGAGTTCCCCCCAATGTAGTTGCCCCGCCTGCTCCGCCTCTCAGTTTTAGTTTTCCGTTCTCATCCCGGTATAAGAGGAAGATGGAATAATTGTGCCCAACGATTGCCATCAGGGCAGCGGCAACACGCACCCAGGGATTGGTGATACCAAAAGCCATTACCACCCAGTAAGTGGCGAAACCTTTCAAAATATCCATCATGCCGGTCAAAAAACCCACCCAGAATCCGCCTGCACGCATGGCGTTTGTGCCGCCGGTGCGGCCGCTGGCAATTTCACGAATGTCTTTGCCGGTGAAGATTTTGACCCATAACAGGCCAAAGGGGATCGAGCCAAGCAGATAACCAATGATTAGAATAAATGCAATTTTCATATTTTCTCTTTTCAGTTTGATTGATGGGGTGTCAGTCTGCATGAGGGCAGGGTGGCACCAAAAACAAGACAAATGGGTTCTCTCCAGTATGGTGGCTGCGGTCGGTTTCAAAACCTGAAAACAACCGCCAGTACCAGAAATGTGGTCATCATTGCCGCTGGTTCAATCCAGGCTGTGCGAATGGGGCGTTCTTCAACCACGGCAGCGGCAATGCCGGTGATGGCATACAGCACGCCGAGAAGAATAAGCCCGAAACTAAGGGGAGAGAGGCGCAGGTAATGCAGCCCGATGGTGAGCTGGCTGACGATCAATGCGGCTGCAATGCTCCATCCGATGGCCCATTGTCCGCTCAGGCGCAGGTTTAGCGTGCGCAGCCCGACCAGGGCGGCTGATAATACCATGGCTGGCACCAGCAAATAAAGACGCATATTGGCTGCCCGTACGGTGATTGCCAGGACAAGGAAGAAGGCATACGAGACGGCGGACAAGGCCACTCTGGCAGGAACATGATATGCGTCGGACTGGTCAATGGTGATGTATTCGGACACGAAAATCATCAACAGGAACAAGCCGCCAAAGCCAAAGATGATCCACCATTCAGGGCCGATAGCGATGGTGGAGAGGGGTACGTCAATCACCCAGGCGGAGAAAGCGGGGAGCATCCAGTGATGAAAGGTGGGGTCGCCTTCTCTTAGATTGGGATGACTACGCACCAGCCACTCGGCGCCGACCGCTGCCAAAGCAGCCACCAGGACGGAGACCAGGGTATGAATATTGAAATTGAAGTTGAACTGGATGCGGAAAAGGTTGATGGTGATGGCCTGCGGGGGGACATTGACAAAGGGGATCAATGCATACACAAACAGGATGATGGCAAGCAGTACGCTCAACCGATTGGCATCTGGAAAGGATTGTTGCTCTTGCATAGCTGAATTGTAACACTTGCGGGTGCTGGAATGGAAGAGTGAGAAGAGAGGTGCAGGGCAATTTTTACCCCGAAAATTTGTTCAACTTTGCGGGCTGAATCAGGCGAATATGGTAAAATTAAGAATGATGGAACACAAACTTGATCAGGTAACTGAGGGCCCGCCCCGGTTGATTCCTTCGCTGGGAGCGGGTTTTAATGCGGTCGCCAACCACGTGTATTTGATCCTTCTGCCGATTGTGGTGGATATGGTGTTGTGGTTTGGCCCACGATTGCGGATCAGGAATCTGCTGCTGCCGAATCTCCGGGCGATGAACGCACAGGCACTCGAAATGCAGCCTCAACTCTCTCCGGATATGGTGGAGATGGTACGTCAGAGCCAGGAAATTTGGGAGACGACGCTGGATCAATTTAATTTGTTGAGCGTGCTGCGTACCCTGCCGGTCGGCGTGCCCAGTCTGCTGTCTTTCCGCAGCGTATTGACCAACCCGCTGAACCGTGTGCAGATCTATGAATCGTCTTCTGTGTTGGCTGCTTTTGGTTCCTGGCTGCTGATCGTTGTATTGGGCATCTTCCTGGGAACGATCTATTTCAACTCGGTGGCGCGTTCCAGCTATGAAACGTTGCAGCCTTTCTCGGCGCGCATGCTGGTGCAGCAGTTCCTGCAATCGATGCAATTGACCATCACCATGGCCTTGATCCTGTTGGTGATCGCGGTGCCATCATTTGTGCTCATGGCAATTTCTGCATTGATCAACCCCATGCTGTTGCCGGTGGTACTGTTTGCGGTTTCGTTTATTGTTTTGTGGTTGATCCTGCCGTTGTTTTTCTCGCCGCACGGCATTTTTATGAAAAAGTTCCATGCCCGCGAGGCGGTTTTTCAAAGTATGCATCTGGCAAGGGTCTTTATGCCCAATACGGGTTTAATGATTTTTCTGATCCTTTTGATCGGACAGGGAATGAATGTGATCTGGCTGCTGGCGGAATGGGATTCCTGGATGGCACTGGTGGGGATCGCCGGCCACGCTTTTATCAGCTCAGGGCTGCTGGCAGCAACTTGTGTTTATTATCGTCAGGGGACGAACTGGCTTGAAGAGCGCAGGAAGCAGCAGGAAGAAACACTGCAATCCTGACATTACTTAATTTCGTTTTTGGAGGACTGTGTGGCAGAAAAAGAAAAAATTGCCCATTCGTATGATGCAAATGATATTCAGGTTTTGGAAGGCCTGGAAGCGGTACGCCGCCGCCCCGGGATGTATGTGGGTGGCACAGACGTCAAGGCTTTGCACCATCTGGTTTATGAAGTCGTAGATAATTCCATCGATGAGGCGCTGGCGGGGTATTGTGATGAGGTCAGCATAACCATTCATGAAGATGACAGTGTGACTGTGGCGGATAATGGCCGCGGTATCCCGGTTGGCATTCATCCCAGCATGAACCGCTCGGCGCTGGAAATCGTCATGACCATCCTGCATGCAGGCGGCAAATTTGAGAGCGGCAGCTATAAGGTTTCCGGCGGTTTGCACGGGGTAGGTGTGTCTGCGGTGAATGCTCTCTCCGAGTGGTGTGAAGTAACTGTGCGCCGTGAAGGCAAGGTCTACCATCAGCGGTATGAACGCGGCCGTCCGACGGGCCCGGTGAAAGAGATTGGCAAATGCAAGGAAAATGAAACCGGCAATCAGACCACCTTCCGTTATGACCGCAAGATTTTTGCTGGAGATCTAACCTTTAACTTTCAAACATTGGCCCAGCGCTTCCGTGAAATGGCGTTTGTGACCCGTAAGGTCAAGATCAGTCTGATCGATGAACGCAATGACCGCCAGACCGCTTTCTATTTTGAGGGCGGGATCAGTTCCTTTGTGCGTTATATGAACCGCAACCGGACTGCCATTCATCCGGTGGTGTATGCCAATTCTGAACTGGAATCGATTGGCATTGAAGCTGCCATCCAGTACACGGATTCTTATTCTGAATCGGTGTATTCGTTCGCGAACACGATCCACACGATGGACGGCGGCACGCATCTGACCGGTTTGCGTTCGGCGATCACGCGGGTGATCAACGACTATGCCCGCCGAAACAGCCTGATCAAGGATTCTGACCCCAACTTCTCGGGTGAGGATACGCGTGAAGGGCTGACGGCGATTGTCAGCGTTAAGCATCCTGATCCGCAGTTTGAAAGCCAGACCAAGGTTAAGTTGATGAATCCTGAAGTGCAGACGCTGGTGCAGCAAGCCGTAGGCGAAGCATTCACTACTTTCCTTGAGGAAAATCCATCGGCTGGCAAGGCGATCATCAGGAAATGTCTCACCTCTTACCGCGCACGCGACGCCGCCCGCAAGGCACGCGATCTGGTGATCCGCAAGTCTGCCCTGGAAAGCCTGACGCTGCCCGGCAAGCTGGCCGATTGTTCGGAGCGCGATTCCAGCCGCACTGAACTGTATATCGTTGAGGGTGACTCGGCAGGCGGCTCGGCCAAACAAGGCCGCGACCGTCATTTCCAGGCGATTTTACCGCTGCGTGGCAAGATTCTCAATACCGAGCGTGCCCGGCTGGACAAAATCCTTTCCAACAAGGAAGTTAAGGCGTTGATCTCGGCCCTGGGTACCGGGATTGGCGAAGGCTTCACCGTGGAAAATATCCGCTACGGGCGGGTGATCATTATGACCGATGCTGACGTAGACGGCAGCCATATCCGCACGCTGCTGCTGACCTTTTTCTTCCGGTATATGCAGCCGTTGATCGAGGCCGGTCATCTTTACATTGCCCAGCCGCCACTGTACAAGATCACACACAAGAAGCAAACTACCTATCTGTATACGGAAGGCGCCAAGGACAAGTTCTTTAAGGAAATGGGCGTATCGCAGGACAAGGTCGGCTTGCAGCGTTATAAAGGTTTGGGTGAAATGAACCCCGACCAGCTTTGGGACACAACGATGAACCCCGAAACGCGCACGCTGCTGCTGGTGACGATTGAAGATGCCGCGGTTGCTGACCGCACCTTTGACATGTTGATGGGGGCAGCCGTGCCGCCGCGCACGCGCTTCATCCAGACGCATGCCAGCGAAGTGCGCAATCTGGATATTTAGGCCGAGGTGAATTCGTGATATGTTTGCAGCCCTCCTGTTCAGGAGGGCTGCTTGTATGTTGGGCAGGGTGAACTGGCTGAGTCCCCTATGGGGGGCGTCCTGTGACCGGGCAGCAGGGCAAGGTGTGGAATAAAGAAGGTTGTGATAATCGGCAATCCTGCGGGAGAACGAAATTTTGCCGGAGAGCGGCAGCACCCGGTCAGATGTGGTGCCAGCCGGCATTTATTGTGCAGAAATCGACTCAATGCCGTAGTATTTTGACGTACAGCGGTTGATCCAGTGGGTTGGGTCGGATTGCAGGTGTTCGATCTCCATGATGTTGGTGGGGATCATCTGGACGACCAAATCCACCTGGCCTCCCTTAATTTTTTCGCTGATTTCCATTTCGCGTTGATCCCAGCGTTCTGCAAATTCCCGGGCTTCTGACTGGATAAAGTAGATTTTCCGGGCTTCATAAACGGGCACGGCAAGGATAAAGTAAACGGTGAAGGCAAGCAGAATGATGGCGGCTGGTTTGAAATGCGAATCCTCTATCGAAAGCGCAGCGCCCAAAAAAACACCGGCCGCAGCGGAGAGGTAAACCATGAGCAGGGATAATAAAACGGTGGGGAAGATGAGTACCCGCTTTTCCGGAGGGTTGGCTGTCGCCCAGGTGGTGGGCAGGAAACTTGCAAAAATCAAAACCATCAACAAGAGGGCTATGATCAGAAACCAGATTTGGTCCTGCTCCAATTTCTTTCCCAGGGATGGGGAGAAGTATTTTCCCGCGATACAAGCAGTGAGGATAATGATTGTACTGACCGGCCAAACCAGGTGGACGTGTTTGAGAAACCACAAAATGGAGAAGGAACCGGCGTACTTGACCGTGGTGACCAGTAAGGAAAAAATATTCAGACGGTCGTAGCTGTGCGCCTGCATGCGCGCAGCATTCCCGGGGGAGGCAATCATCATCACCAGCCCTGCCAGGCCGCTCAAAAAAGTGATGACCCACAAGACATGCAGGCGCTTTTTGGGGTGAAAGAAACGCTGATAGACATTCACCAACAGGAACACCAAAAACTGGATGACGGTGATGATTTCCGAGAAGCCGCTGGTTAACCAGGAGAAGACAGCAATCGACACGCCCAGGGAGATTTTTATCATGGCAGGCCGGTCAGCAAAACCATGATCCTGCTGCACGACAAGGCCCAGCAAGAAAAAGATGGCGATGACCGGCACAAAATAATTCGCCGAACCGGTCAGCCAATACAGATTTTGACCGATATTAGGCGTGGTATACAGGGTCAGGAAAACGATCACAGCAGCCAGGAAAAGGGATAGCAGCCAGGGGAGTTCGGCAGAGATTTTTTTGAGCAGTTGATGGATAAAAAAGACGCCCGCCAGCAGGAAACTGACCACATACACACCGGGTAAGTACGGGACAATACCGGTACCCAGTCCTTCAAGAGCGGAAACCAGCAGAATAAATGAAAATCTGCCCGTCCACTGCGTGTACCAGTAGTGCTGGGCCGGCCAAAAACCTAGGCGCTTCAATTCACCAGCGGTACAGTAATCATCCGCCAGATAACGGGAAAAACTGCCGATGCAGGCGTGCATGAAAATTGCCGCCAGCAGCGCGGCGATGACCCCGCCCAGCAGGATCACGAAGAATGTTTTTTTGTTTTCAGCGATACTGTTTGATATTTTCATCTTAATCCCTCACCATCGTCATAGTATAAACGATTATCCGCAAAATAATTAATAAGCCCGGGCGTTTTGTTTTAATGCGCTGAGGGCTGTATAATTTGAGGAGCAGGGATACCGAGGGGCGGAATAATAATTATGGGAGATGACGATGGCTGAATGGAAAGACATATTAACGGAACTGGCAAAGAAACTGACTGCGCCACTGGCTTTTGTGATCCTGTTTGTGGTGGCACTATCCCAATTTGGGGAGCAGATTCCTGATGAATATACCCAACTGGTATATTGGATTGGCCTGGGGCTGCCGATACTATGGGCGATTGTTGAAGTGGTGGGGATGGTCAAGAGCAGGGAAACCGGCACTGATAAAAGCCAGATAATTGACGGGCGTGTGAAGAAAAGCGTTCTCGTGCAGGGGAATCGCAACACAGTTCACCAAATTGTGAATCAGTATGCCAAAGACGGGGACACAAATCAGAAAGAAAAACGGGAAGGCCAGCTTGCGGCTTACCTGGATTGGATAGAGGAGAGTTTCGGCAGTATCACCTTGCGCGGCATTGAACAGGAAGGCCGTCAGGTGGTAACCCTGCCGCTGGAAAATGTCTACGTGCCTTTGCAGGCGGAAGCCAGTTTGGAAAATGAATTGATGGACGAGCTGGATGCTGAAGAAAGGCAAGCACGAAAGGATCAGAGAGCGGGCGCCGAGAAAATAAGCCTTAATCAGGTGCTTTCTCTTGGAAATCGCATTATTATCACTGGCGGGCCGGGGTCGGGCAAGACAACGGTGCTGCAACATATTGCCTGGACGCTGGCGGCGGCGATCAAGCAAGGTTCCCGGAAACTGGCCCAGGAAAAACTGGGACTGGATGATTTGCCGCTGCCGATTTATGTGCCACTAAGTTTATACGCAGCTTATCGGCGCGATTTGCCTGAAGGGGCGAATGGGAAACAGCAATCTTTGGCGACATTTATCTCGGATTATTTGCTTAAGCGGCAAACCTGTCTGGACTTTAGTCCTGATTTTTTGGCGGAACTACTGCGGGATGGGAAAGATGTGATCCTGCTGCTGGATGGCCTGGATGAAGTACCTGATGAAGATGAGCGCAAGCTTACCCGGCAGTCTATTGAAGACCTTACTGCAGGACGGGAAAACCTGCGGATTGTCGTAACCAGTCGTGTGGCAGCTTATCATGGAAATGCGGTGTTGGGACTTGGCTTCCAGCATATCCGTGTGCTGCCGTTAAAAGCAGCGGAAGTGCGTGCGTTGATCACCCAGGCTTATCGATCCATTTATAAAAACAGTGAAGTGCAATCTCGTCAACAGGCCAGCGATTTATTGGCCGATATTGAGCGCCTCGAGGCAGAGCGCCGGGAAAGATTGGGAAAAAGAGCAGAAGCCTTTGTGGATTCGCCCTTGATGGTACGAATGCTTTTGATCGTACATTTTAACAACCGCATGCTGCCGGACCAGCGGGCGGATTTGTATCGACAGGCGATAAAGGCTATGCTCCTCCCGGACTATAATCTTGACCAGGCGGTATCTTCCGATATCGAGCACAGGATGGCCGGCAGCCTGGCGATGAACCGGGAGATGCTGCAATATCTGGCGTATCACATGCATGCGCAAGGCGAGAAACAAGGCCGTGAGATTGAGGAAGATGTGCTGCGGCAGATCCTCGGCGGGGAACCGACCTATGCGCCATTTGTGGATGAGTTGGTGGCCCAGACTTTCCAGCGCGGCACGCTGCTGGAAGAACGCGGCGGATTGTATCGCTTTATCCATCTGTCTTTTCAGGAATTTTTGGCCGGGCGCTATCTGGTGGAGGTGGTGCGGGATGTGGAGAAGATTGGGGCCCAGATCGAGGAGCAGCTGGCAGGCGATTCCTGGTGGCGGGAACCTGTACTGCTGGCGGTAGGATACCTGGATTTGACTGCCCCGGTGATGGCACGCCGCCTGCTGCTGCGCCTGGCGGGGGCGGATGATGGCTGTGGGGAGCGGGATGCGGGCATGCAATTGGATGACTGCCTGCTGGCAGCTGAACTGGCGGCCAGTGCTTGTCTGGAATGTAAAAGTCAGGCGGTTGATCTGGGCGAGATTCTCAAACAACGCCTGTTGGTGCTGCATCAGCGCGGTCAGAAACAAAATTGGACGCCATTGGTGATGGCAAATGCCGTTGACCGGCTGGATCAGTTGGGCTACACCGTAGAAGACCAGTATGAATTTGTTCCCATCCCCGATGCGCAAAAGCCGCGGTTCCTGATCGCGAAATATCCGGTCACCAATGCCCAGTACCGCCGGTTTGTGGAGGCAGAGGATTTCTTCACTCCTGATTTCTGGACGGGTTTCCCGAAATTTGATGCGAACAGCCAGCCGATGGAAGGGAATTGGGGTGATAAGGGCTGGAAGTGGCTGGCAGGCTGCTCGCGGGATGAGGATGGAAAGGTATACCCGAAATACTGGCGTGATGCGCGTTTTGGCGGGCTACGGCCCTCAGCGCCGGTGGTGGGGGTATCCTGGTATGAGGCAAATGCCTATTGTAAATGGCTGCGGGCGCATTGGGAGGAGATAGAAGAAGGTCAGGAGCAGCCCAAACCCGGCGTGGTGCGCCTGCCCACGCGGACAGAGTGGGTGCTGGCAGCCGGCGGTGAAGCACCGAAGGAACGCTTCCCCTGGGATCCGCCAGGAAAGGCCGACACGACAAAAAAGGAGGATGAGGCAACAATCGTGGAAGTGGTGCGGCGGGCGAATGTTGATCAAAGCAAGATCAACCGTACCACGCCGGTGTGGATGTACCCCCAGGGCGCCAGCCAGCCGCATGGTGTGCTGGACATGGGCGGCAATGTGTGGGAGTGGGGCGCGAATTATAAGGATGAAAAAGGTGGTTGGTTGTATTTCTCCGGCGGCTCGTGGCTCAATAGTTGGAACTTCGCGCGCGTCGCCGGCTCGTACAGCGACCTCCCGTTCAGCAGGTACAACCACTACGGTTTTCGGGTGTGTGTCCTTCCCAGTTTTGTTTCCTGATTTTCTGTTTTTCTGTGTTCTGTTCATTTGTTTTGAATCTTATTGGATTTTCGACAAACAAAAAAGCCCCGCCGAAGGCGGGGCGTATTTTTTTGATTATTGAGGAGGCAGGATGAAAACGTATCGGAATTTGTACCCTCAGGTATGGGATTTTGAAAACGTATACCTGGCATATCGAAAAGCGCGTAAGGGAAAGCGCGGAAAGCCGGGTGCGGCAGCTTTTGAGCAGGTGCAGGAGGATGAGCTGCTGGCCTTGCAGGACGAACTGCGAACATTTTCCTACCAGCCGGGGGCATACCACAGTTTTTATATCCATGACCCCAAGAAACGCCTCATCTCTGCGGCTCCATTCCGCGACCGGGTGGTGCATCATGCCCTGTGCCGGGTGATCGAGCCGATCTGGGAGCGGCGTTTCATTTTTGATTCGTATGCCAACCGGGTGGGCAAGGGCACACACCGCGCGCTGGACCGCACAACGCAATTTGCGCGGGGCCACAGCCATTTTCTACAGTGCGATGTGCGCCAGTTTTTCCCCTCGATTGATCATGATATTCTGCGCAGCGAGTTCTCACGCCTGATCCGCGATAAGGATTTGCTTTGGTTATGTGATCAAATCCTTGCCAGTGGGGAGGGCGTATTGGCGGATGAATATGAAATGACCTGGTTCCCTGGAGATGATCTGTTTGCTGCCAATCGTCCACGCGGTCTGCCTATCGGCAATTTAACTTCGCAGTTTTGGGCGAATGTATATCTGAACGGGTTGGATCATTTCATTAAGCGGGAATTGAAATGCGGGGCGTATGTGCGGTATGTGGATGATTTTCTGTTGTTTCGAATCAGCCGGAACAACTGCTGGGGTGGCGGGAAGAGATCATTGCCTGTCTGGCAGGGCTGCGGCTCATGTTGCATGAAGAAAGTGCGCGCGTTTTTCCCACCGCCAGCGGGATCCCGTTTCTCGGCTTCCGCGTTTATCCCGAATACCGGCGGGTGAAGCGGCGCAAGGTGGTGCATTTCCGCCGGAAACTGCGCCATTTGGCAGCGGAGTACGGGGCAGGCGAGATCAATCTGGAGAAAGTAGATGCCAGCGTGCAGGGGTGGGTGAATTACGTACGCTATGCCGATAGCTGGGGGCTGCGGCGGGATGTTCTGGGAAGTGTGCGGCTATGAAGGAATCACCTTTGTATACCCGCACGTATGACTTGTTGATGTGGTTGATCCCTCAGGTGCAGAAATTCCCGCGGGCGCACCGCTTTGGCCTGGCGGAACGCATCCAGCGGCTGGCACTGGATTTTCAGGATACGCTGGTAGCTGCCGGGAAAAGCCGGGGAGAAAGCCGGCTTGTATATCTGAAGGAAGCGGATATTACGCTGGAACAGTTACGCCTGTGGATCCGATTTTCGCGGGATAATGAGTTGATCAATATCCGGCAATATGAGCATGTGATCCGCATGATGGCAGAAGTAGGTAAACTGCTGGGGGCCTGGCTAAAGAAGGAGGTGTCGTTAACCGGATAATTTGGACATTGTGGGCACAGGTCTCAGGTCTCTCGGGCGGTTCGTGGAACAACAATTGGAACAACGCGCGCGTGTCCGACAGGAACAACAACAACCCGAACAACAGGAACAACAACAACGGTTTTCGGGTGTGTGTCCTTCACAGATTTATCAATGGAAAGCCGGAAGTGTGTCCTGACTACGGTCAGGCACCGAGGTGAAAGATAAAACTGGCTGATCTGCTGCCCGGTCATGCGTTTTGGCGTATGCCCAAATATGAAATATCCCTGTCCGTTTTGGTAGCCATTGGTGAACATCCGGGCAGGGTAATATTAAAGTTGAACCCATAGTAAAATAAAGCCTATGAAAAACAACGCGGCAAACAAGATGATTTCGATTGTGATTCCCTGTTATAACGAAGAAGCTAATATCCGGCGTGGTGTACTGGAGGATGTGGTGCGCTATCTGGCAGGCCGCTCTTACCCGTGGGAGTTGATCGTGGCGGATGATGGCTCACTTGACAACAGCCTGGTGCTGGTGGAGGCGTTTGCGGCGCAGCATGAGACCGTGCGCCTGCTGCGGCTGCCGCACGGCGGCAAACCGGGGGCGATTCTGGGGGGCATTCGGGAAGCGCAAGGGGAGATCATTCTGTTCTCTGACATGGATATGTCCACGCCGATTGAGGAGCTGGACAAGCTGCTGCCCTGGTTTGCGGAGGGGTATGATGTGGTCATCGGCTCGCGCGGGCTGGTGCGGGAGGGGTTTTCTCCTTTCCGCCAGTTCAGTTCGTGGGCGTTCCGTAATCTGCGCCGGGTGTTGATCCTGCCGAAGATTGTCGATACGCAGTGCGGCTTCAAGGCTTTGCGTGCGGTGGTTGCCAAAGAGATTTTCCCGCAGCTCTCGTTTTTCTCGTCGGAACGCGAGATCCAGGGCTGGGTGGTGAGTGCCTTTGATGTGGAGCTGCTGTATATTGCCAAAAAGTGGGGGTATCGGATTAAGGAAGTAGAAGTGATCTGGCGGGACAGGGACGAGAGTACGACGAAAGAAAGGGCGGGGGGCAAATTCGTGTCCGAATCGCTGGAGATGGTACGCGAGATTTTGACGGTGATTTGGAACAATATCATGGGCAGGTATAAACGGCCTGAGTGAGTTTGGGCGCTGCGCGTGAGCTGGCCGGGGGACAAATGGAATGTAGCAGGCAAGGGAAAAAATCCGAATTGGAGCGTATGAATGGTGCGTTCAAAAGCGAACGCACCCTACGGGTTGTTGTTGATTGGTGCGTTCAACTGCGAATGCACCCTACAGGTTCTGCTGAATGACGGGATGGTTTTGTAAGGACAGGTTTTTAACCTGTCCGCATTGCTGATTGGTGCGTTCAACTGCGAACGCATCCTACGGGTTGTTGTTGATTGGTGCGTTCAACTGCGAACGCACCCTACAGGTTCTTGGTTTCTTCCAGCAAGTTCATCAGGATCAGGGTGGCCTGGCGGGTGAGTTCGCCGCAGGCGCCTTGCTTGAGGTCGGCGCAGATCAGCGAGCCGAATTTCTCGAGGAAGGCGTTGCGGTAGTCCGCAGCCAGGGTTTGGCAGGCTTGGTCATCGATGCGGCTGTCCGCACGGCCTCTGGCTGCGCCAATCGCCATGATGCCGCCGGTCAATGCGCCGCACAGGTCGAGGTGCTGGCCGCCGATGCCGCCGGCAAAGGGGGTGGACATTTTGATCATCTGTTCGCTGAGATCCCCCAGCTCGTGTTCGCCAACAGCAATAAAGATCGCTTCGGAGCAATGCCAGCGGTTTGCCATCAGGTCAGCCGCGCGCTGGGCAGCCTGTGCCTTGGTATTGTGCGTCATCGGTCGTCCTTTCAGTTAATCATCTTGCGGTAAGGTTTCAAATACCTGGTCCATGCGGCTGCGGAACTGGCGGGTGTAGAGCTGGAAATACTTGCCGCGCTGGCGGAGGAGTTCGGCATGCGTGCCCAGTTCGGCGATCTGCCCGTCTTCGATGACCAGGATGCGGTCGGCGCGTTTGATGGTGGACAGGCGGTGGGCGATGACGAAGCTGGTACTGTTTTCCATGAGGACTTCCATGCCCTGCTGGATGAGGGCTTCGGTCAGGGTATCGACCGAGCTGGTGGCTTCGTCCATGATGAAGATTTCCGGCTTGACCAGGATGGCGCGCGCCAGGCTGATCAACTGCTTCTGACCCACAGACAGCAAACTGCCGCCTTCGCCGACCTCTTCCTCGTAGCCCTTTGGGAAACGCATGATGAAGTCATGCGCGCCGGCGACCCTGGCCGCCTCTTCAATTTCTGCATCGGTGGCGTTCAGGCGCCCATAGCGCAGGTTTTCGCGGATGGTGCCCGAAAACAAATGCGGGGATTGGAGGACGATGCCAATGCGGGACTGGATCGCCTTGAGCGATAACTTCGTATAGTCATTTTCGCCGATGGTGATGCGGCCGGAGTTCGGTTCGTAAAAGCGGCATAATAAGTTGACGATCGTGGTTTTGCCGCCGCCGGTTGCGCCTACCAGGGCGATGGTTTCGCCGCGACGCACGTGCAGGTTGAAATCTTTTAGCACGGGTTGGTCGTCTTCATAGCTGAAGTTGACCTGGTCAAAATGAATGTCGCCGCTGATTGTTCCGGGGTCAATTGCGCCGGGCCTGTCCTGAATTTCCGGTTCCGAATCGATCAACGAGAAGATGCGTTCGCCCGAGGCAATCGAGCGCTGCATTTCGGCAAACACGCGGGCGATGTCCTGGATCGGCCACATCATAAAGGTAATGTAACTAACGAAGGCCTGAATGTCGCCGATGGTCATATTGCCGATTTGGGCCTGCAAGCCGCCGTACCAGACGATGGCCGACAGGGCAAAGGCGGAGATGAGCTGCACCACTGGCAGGAAGAGGGCGCTCAACCAGGCAGCGCGGAACCCGGCGGTGTACATGCTGTCAGTCAATACGCCAAATTCCTGCATGGTTTCTTTTTCGCGACCGAGGGCCTTGATCACGCGCACACCGGTGATGCCTTCGTTGAAGGCGCCAGTGATCTTTGAGTTGATCTTGCGCACTTCGCGGTACTGCTTAAGGATGCGTTTGCGAAATTCAATGGCAACATAGATCAGGATCGGGATCATGAAGCTGACAATCAGCGCCAGTTTCCAGTTGATGATGAACATGAAGGCCAATGAGGTGATAATGCCGATCGTACCCCAGGTGCTGTCGAGCATTCCCCAGGTGACGAGCTCGGCCACGCGGTCCGAGTCGGAGGTGACCCGCGACATGATCCAGCCCAGCGGGGTTTTACTGTAATAGGAAAGCGACAGCCGCTGCAGATGGTTGAACATATTTTTGCGCAGATCGTAGCGAATGCGTTCGCCCAGCACACCGGCCAGGAAGATGAACCCGAACACACCTGCCGCCTGGACGATCAGTAAGCTGCCGTAAAGAGAAAGTAATTCAATCAGGCGTGGGGTGTTTTTGGGGATAATGGCCTGGTCAACGATCATTTTGCTCAAATAGGTGAACAACGAGTCAAGTCCTGAAACCACAGAGATGGTCAACAGGAAACCGACCACCCATTTCCAATGCGGGCGGGTCAGCCCAAGTATCCGCATCAGGGTTTTTCCATTAAATTTGGTAGCGAACTCTTCTTCTTCGAAATAATGCTCAGACACTGGCGATCTCCTCTTCGAGTTCGGCCTCAATACTGGTTTGCAGGGCAAAGATCTTGCGATACATGCCGGGTTGTTCGATTAATTCCTCATGTTTGCCGGCCTGGATGATCCTGCCCTTGTCCATCACCAGGATCAGGTCGGCATTCATGATGCTCTGGATGCGGTGGGCAATGATGAATGTTGTCCGGTTGTGCATCAGATTTTGCAGGGCGGAGCGGATCGAGGCTTCCGTCTCGGTATCCACTGCCGAGGTAGAGTCATCCATAATCAGGATGCTTGGATTTTTCAGCAGGGCGCGGGCGATAGCGACACGCTGCTTTTGCCCGCCAGAGAGGGTGACGCCTTTCTCGCCGACGATGGTGTCATAACCCTGCGGGAAGCTGAGGATGACATCATGCACGGCGGCGGCCTGTGCAGCGGCTTCGATTTCTTCCTGGTTAACGCCGGCTGAAACACCGTAGCCGATGTTATCGCGAATGGTGCGGGAAAACAGAAAAGGCTCCTGTTCTACGATGCCGATGTTGCGCCGCAGGTAGCGGCGGGGATAGTCGTGCAGTTCCACGTCGTCCAGCAGGATACTGCCCTGGGTGTATTCATAAAAGCGGGGCAGCAGGTTGACCAGGGTGGTCTTGCCAGAGCCGGTGGAGCCGAGCAGGGCGATCACCTGTCCGGGTTCACAGGAAAAACTGATGTTTTCCAGCACGGGTTGGCCGGGTTCGTATTCGAAACCGACCTGATCAAAAACAAATTTGCCTTTCAGCCCGCCTGTAGGGGTGTGAGAACCCAGATCGAGGGGTTCACGTTCCTGTTTTAATATCGCTGCCACGCGGTTATAGGATACCAGTCCGGTAGACATTTGCACGATCACGCGTCCGAGATTGCGCATGGGGAAGATGATATAGATGACCATGCCGATATAAGCCAGGTAGGTGCCCACTGAGATTTCCCCCGCGATGGCAAGACGGGCGGCGAGGTAGTAGCCAAACACGATCTGAATACCGCAGACGATGTCTGAAATTGGCCAGAACAGAGATTGGATCGTGAGCAATTTCTTGCCGCGGATGAATTTCTCCCAGTTGTCGTGTTCGAATTTTTTTATTTCATATCCCTGACGGGCAAAAGCTTTTACCACGCGGATGCCGCTCAGATTTTCCTGGAGGGTGGTCGAGAGGGCTGCTTCCTGTTCCTGGTAGGCTTCGTAAGCTGAAGAAACTTTTTTGAAAAAGAAAACGGAAATTCCTACGATTACTGGCACAATCAGCACGGATAGTAACGCCAGACGCACATGCAGCATGAGCAGGGCGGCGAAATTGATGACGAAAAGCAGGGTGATGCGCGCAAAGTTGATTGCCTGGTCGGCTACAAAGCGGCGCAGCGCGTCTACATCCGAGGTGGAGCGGGAGATCAGCTCTCCGGTTTCGGTCTGGTCGTGATAACTGAAACGGAGATGTTGGATATGGTTGAACAGATAGTTTCGCAGCCGGCGAATGGAACCTTCGGCCACCTGGGCGGCCAGCCGTCCAGTGAGAAAGGAACCTCCACCTTCGAGCAGAGCGAGGAGAATGAACCCGACTGCTACCAGCGGCAGGCTAAGGGAAGGATCTTCAGCCCCGAAGAAATCATCCACAAAATAGCGCAGCAGGAAGAAGGTCGCCGTTTTGGCAGTGACGGCCACAGCCTGGCTGGCTACTGAACCGGCATACCGCCAGCCAAAGCCGCTCAGCAAACGCAGCATGCCTTTGAAGGGTTTCTCGGAAACCGCATTTTTTAAATCGTAAGAATCAGTTTTTGCGAACAAGTGATGCCCTCATAAATTTCGTCTTGAATCAGAATAATAAACAGGCCGCAGCCTCTTGTGTATGATACCCTGCTTTGAAACCCGTGAAAAGCAGGGTATTCGCCAGGTGGCCTAGTCCATTGGGTGGATATTGGGGAAAATGGAGGTCAGACCGTCATGCCCGTCCTCCCGATTGATTGAAAAGGATAGGCGGATTGTGTGGGGTATTAATCCTCTGCATACCCGCACAGAGCAAGTGCCTTCGGCCCGGTGTGCACCCCAAGAATGGGCGAGACGATGGAAATAAATATTTCTTTCGGTTTGAACTCCTCTGTAACCCGTGCCGCCAGTTCTTTGGCTTCCTCCAGACAGGCGTTGTGCAGGACGGTGATGTGCAGGGGTTTTGCGGTGTTCGCATATTTGGCAAATTGTTTGATCAGACTGTTGATCGCATTTTTCCGCGAACGGGCGGGGATGGCAGGAGCGACCGTGCCGGTTTCCCGGTTGACGTAGATCAACGGTTTGATCAGGAGGACATGGCTGAGGAAACGTGTAGCCGTGCCGATGCGCCCGCCTTTGGCAAGGTATTCCATGGTATCCAGGGTGATGTAGTAGACCATGTTGCGGCGCACCTCGTCAGCTGCGGCGAGCATTTCTTTCAGACCGCCGCCAGCAGCGCGTGCCCGCGCGGCGGCGATCACCTGCCAGCCGAGGCCCATTGAATTGGTGTTCGAGTTGACCACATGCACCGGGATGGGAGATTCTTCGGCGGCCTGTCGGGCAGACTGGATCGTGCCGCTCATCGCTTCGCTGATCACGATCACGAGGACCTCGTCATAGCCTTTTTCAGCGGCTTTCGCGTAGGCATCTTTAAATACCTGGGGGGAAGGCTGGGAGGTAGAAGGGATCACGGAGTCGGATTCCAACCGCTTGTAAAAATCCTCCGCACTTAAATCGACGCCATCCAGAAATTGTTCCGTACCCCAAATGATGGTCAGGGGAATCACATCAATATCAAATTCTTCGCGCCATTCGGCGGGAATATCGCAGGTGCTGTCCGTAATCAATGCAATTTGGTTGGACATGGTTTCTCCTCTTTTTCTGTCATATAACATTAAGCCAGATGATTGTGGCGGATCATGCCTGAATTATAGTACGGACTGGATAATTTTGAAGGAATTATCCAGTTTTACCTGCAAGAATGGGGTTGTTTCGCTTTTCATTCTTTTCCATGTCTGGTATCTTTGAGACAGGGGTCGTTGACTGTGTGTTGCTATCTGGTGAGAGGATGATGACAAGCGCAATGAATCATATACCTGTATTGGAGATGAAAAACCTGGGCCGGGAAGCAGATGACAAAATTCTCGTGGCGGATATCAATCTGGTGGTGACACCCGGTGAGGTGCTGGCGATCACCGGGCCGAGCGGGGCGGGGAAAACCACTTTGCTGCGTTTGCTCAACCGGCTGGATGAACCCACACAGGGCACTGTTCTGCTCGATGGAGAAGACTACCGCAAGATGGCAGTCAGCACTCTGCGCCGCAGGGTGGGGATGCTCTTGCAGCAGGCTTATCTTTTCCCGGGTACGGTGGCGGAGAACCTTCGTTTTGGGCCGCTGCAGCAAGGCAGGCAGCTTGAGGATGTGGTGGTCGATGAGCTGCTGGAGCGGGTCGGTTTGCCGGGCTTTGTCGATACTGATGTTTCCGTTCTCTCTGGCGGGGAAGCGCAGCGCGTGTCGCTGGCTCGCACCCTGGCAAATGATCCCTGCATTCTTCTGCTGGATGAGCCGACTTCCTCTCTGGATGAAGCCAACCGTCTGGGGATTGAATCTTTGATCCTGGAGATCGTTCATCAAAACGGGATGAGCTGCGTGATGGTTACGCATGATCTCCAGCAGGCGGCGCGCATGGCGGATCGGGTGCTCGTATTGGAAGATGCCCGTATGGTCAGGAGCGGCACGCCGCAGGAGGTGCTGAATGCTTGAACAATTTTTTCATACAGAATTATCCTTGAGCATTGCCCAGGCTGCGATTGCCGCTCTGGTGTCTTTGGTGGTGCTGCTTCTATCTTATTGGCAGCGGCTTTCGATGGAAAAAGAGATCCTGGTAGCCCTTGTGCGTGCGCTGGTGCAGATCATCGCTGTAGGGGCGGTGCTGGTTTTCATCCTGCAGGGGCCGTTGTGGTGGGGTGTGATCATTCTGCTGTTGATGATGTGGATGGCCGCCCGCGAGGCTGCCCGCCGCGCAAAAGGCATTCCTGGCGCCATGCGGGTGACCTTCTACGGTATTTTTCTCGGTTCCGGCGCAGTGCTGGTGGTGATGATCTTCGTGGGGGTGATCGAATGGCGGCTTGATTCGATGATTCCCGTGGGCAGCATGGTCATTTCGGGTGGGTTGAATGCTTGTGCGCTGGCGCTGGATCGTTTTCGAGGCGAGGTGGAATCGCACACCGGGCAAATTGAAGCAGGTTTGTGTCTTGGGGCAGAATCGGAAAATACTGTTAAGCCCTATGTACAGAAGGCTTTTCAATCCAGTCTGATTCCGCGGCTCAATTCCTTGCGTGCCCTGGGGATTGTGTGGATTCCCGGGTTGATGTCCGGGATGCTGCTGGCCGGGAGCGATCCTGTCATCGCGGCGCTGTACCAATTTGTGGTGATGGGGATGATCTTCACTTCTTCCAGCCTGTCGGCTTTCAGCAGCCTGTTGCTCGTGCGGCGGCGCATTTTCTCGGAGGCCGACCAGTTATTGCTGCAAGCGAAAAACCAGCGTCAGCCCGAAGAAAATCGTGTTAAACTAGGTTGAGTGGTTTAAAAGGACCTCAAACAGACTGTTGGTAGAGAGGCCCTCCGTCATTAAAAGCATTCAGGGGGTAACCACTGAAGTGGTTACTACAATGAGTTCATACGGAAAAGAGAGATCGTTTCGCTGAATTATTTCATATCGCTGAAGGATAGAGTCATGTCAGATGAAGATCGATTGATGTACGGCAGTGTGCAGAACGGCGACGTGCGGTTGCAGTATTACCGCACGGGTGGAGAAAAGCCGGCGGTGGTTTTCCTGCATGGATATACGGACAATGGCCTGTGCTGGGCGCGTCTGCCGCTTGAACTGCGCCATGTATATGATGTCATTCTGCTGGATTCCCGCGGGCACGGCATCTCTGACCGGCCAGAAGGCAGCACCTATTCTCTCGCCGAGCGCGCGGAAGACAGTTTCGCCGCTATCGAAGGGCTGGGATTGCAGCGAGTGGTTTTGGTTGGTCATTCGATGGGGGCGGATACGGCGGCCAAAGTGGCTGCCGATCATCCTGAGCGGATGCGCGGGCTGGTGTTGATCGATCCGCCCTGGTATCCGCAGGGCTGGCATTTTCCGCCGGATGTTCTGGAAGAGAACGCGGAAAAATCCCGCGAGGCGATTTTACGCTGGCGGGAGATGCGGGTGAATGAATTGATCGAGATCAGCCGGGCAAAACATACCCGATGGGATGAGTCCAATCACTTTCAGTGGGCCAAATCGAAAAAGCAGCTCACGCCGGATATTGCCTCGGCCATCACTGCCCCGCGCGAGGATTGGTGGGAGATGCTTAAGCGGATCACCTGCCCGACCTTGCTGGTGACGGCGAATGTGGAATTGGGCGGGTTGGTGAGCGATGAAGTTGCAGAGGCAGCGGTGCGCCTGTCGAAATACGTGACGCGCGTGCATTATGATGACGCCGGCCATTCGATCCACCGCGATGAGTTTTACGCTTTCCGGGATGTGGCGCGCAAGTTTTTGCGGAATTTGAAGGGATAGGGCGGGGAAGCAGTTAATCAGTCAATGAGAGATTAGGAAAAACGACTGCTGAATTTTAACCACCCTGCCACAGGGTGGTTTTCAGTTAAGCATTGTAGTAACCACTTCAGTCGTTACCCTCATAACAATAACCACTAAAGTGGTTACTACAATTGAATTTGGGAGCCGGGGGCAGCAGGACTGTTCAGGTCAGCAAACCACCACGAGGCCGCGAATGCGGAAACGCATCATGCAGCAAGTTCCAATTCGGAGGCTCCCAAATCCCGGTATAATTTCTGGTGCATTACCAACGCACCCTACTTATGGCTACTTTTTATAAACTGTGAGAGAAGATAAGACGATGAGAGACCAAACAAACGGTGGAAAAACTCAAACCGAAACCCTGCAGAAGATTTTGCTGTATGCGGCCATATTTCTTTACATTGGGTATGTTGTTTTGGACAATAACCTGATGCTCAAAGTGCAATACCCTTCCATCGAAGCAGTTGTATACGGCATTTTCTTTATTCTCCTGGGGATATACTGGGTGGTGATGATTACCACAAAGGAGTTTTATGGCCGCAGGGGAATGTATTTTGATGGCAAGACAGCTCTATGGGTTGGCGTGATTGGCCTGTTGATCACTCTGGGCTTTGCTGTCAAGTTTTATTGGGATTATTTTGCATTTGTTGCCGGGAGTTGACAGCCGATTAATCGAACAGAGCACGTCCGCAAAACTAGTGTCTGCGGACGTGCTCTGTTTTTCTTTGCGACTTTCCGTCTTGGCGTGCGTTCAGTTTTTCAGCTTCTCCGCCACTGCCCCCTGCACACAGCGGATAAAAGCCTCTGACCGTTCGCTGCGATAACTTGCCAATATAGGCTGGGAGGTTTCGACTTCCCAATTGAGGGTTTTGATCTCGTCATTCAGCCAGCTTTGCGGCAGGACGCCCAGGGCTGTCGGGTCGTCGGCCACGTATTGCTGCATGGCTTCCAGACTGGGTGCTATCTGGATGTCAACGCTCTTGGGAATGCTCTTTCCCAGGGCAGCTTCAAAGACATCCTGCACAGGATGCCCCACGGGCAACACGTATACGGTCAGTGGATCGCCATTCGGCCAGGCATCGACTGCGCCGGTGAACATATCCTGCGTTTCGCCAAGACTCAATCCGACAGCCGAGCTGGAAGGGTGAGCGATCAGCACCAGCTTGTCTTCGCCAAGCTGGAATAGCGCATCTGCTGTGCCTTGCGGTTCGCCCCAATATAACGATACATCCGGTGCGTCGGCTTCATCGACGATGAGGATGCTCACCGCGGTCTCTGCGGCGCAGGCGTTAAAGGTTGGCGCAAGCCAGCGCAGGGCGGGCGGGGAAGCGAGGGTGATCAACTGCGGCGTGGGCAGCGGCTCGGCAGGCGGAAGTTCAGCCGGCTGACAGGCTGCCAGCAGCAGGAGGGGGAGGATCAGGAGGAGAAATCGTTTAGAGGACATAGCTCAGTATCAATATGATCACAGCAACTGCGGCGCAGTAAATGGCAAAGCCTGTGAGGGAATGGTTTTGCAGATAGCCTAATAACCAGCGGATGGAGAAGTAGCCGACCACGCCAGCGGTGAGGAAACCAATTGCCATCACCGGCAGAAAGTCGCTCAGGTCGGGCATTTTCAGCAGTTTGTAGATGCTGTAGCCGCCGGCGGCAAGCATGACCGGTACGGACATTAGGAAGGAGAAACGGGCTGCATCGCTGCGTTTGAGGTCTCGGGTCATGCCGCCTGCCATGGTTGAGCCGGAGCGCGACACGCCAGGGAAAAGAGCCAGCATTTGCGCCGCGCCGATCCACAGGGCGTCTTGCCAGGTCATCTCGTCCATCTGGCGGGTGCGTTTGCCCAGCCATTCAGCCAACAGCAGCAGACCGGCGGTGAGCAGCAGGAAGAGGGCTGTGGCGGTTGCGCTGTGGAAGGCGGCTTCGATCACGTTTTCCAGCAGCAAACCGGCCACACCGGCCGGGATGGTCGCCAGCACCAGCAGCCAGCCGAGACGGGCTTCCTGTGTGCTGAAAGGTGTGCGGTCGGCCAGTCCCTTGAAGACGGCTACCACAATGGCGACGAGGTCTTTCCAGAAGTAAATGATCACGGCGGTCAGGGTGCCCATTTGCACCAGAGTGTCAAAGGGAAAAACCTGCTCCGGGTTGAGCTGCCAGCCGAAAAGGAAGGGCACCAATACGAGGTGGCCGGAGCTGGAAATGGGCAGGAATTCGGTCAATCCCTGGACGATGCCGAGGATGAAGGCTTGCAATAAGGTCATGTTGTTTTGTTAAACTCCATTTTTGTGTATTTGATCTTTTTCAAGAATAAATTCCCGAATTGTATTGGCTACGGTATAGGCGTCTTCCAGACTCAGGTGCGGTCCCATGGGTAAACTTAATTCGGAGGACGCAATCTGTTCCGCGATGGGCAGGGCACCAACGGGCAGATTGGTTTCCTGATACGCCTTCGAAAGGTGAGGGGGAACAGGATAATGAATGAGGGTGTCGATGCCTTTTATCTTGAGGCAGCCCTGAAGGGCATCGCGGTTGGGATACAGGATGGGAAAAATATGCCAGACGGGGTCAGCCCACTGTGGAGAACGCAGCAAGATCAGGCCGGGAAGGTTTGCCAGCCGGTCTAAATAGATTGCGGCAATTTTGGAACGGCGGTGATTCCATTCATCCAGGTGTTTCAATTTTACTCGCAAAAATGCCGCCTGCATTTCATCCAGTCGGGAATTACTGCCTTTTTCCTCATTATAATATTTCCGTTTCGAGCCATAATTGCGCAGCATCCGCACCCGCTCCGCAAGGTCTGCATCGTTGGTTAAAACAGCTCCTGCATCGCCGAAAGCGCCCAAGTTTTTGCCGGGGTAAAAGCTGAACCCGGATGCATCACCAAGCGACCCGCACAGGCGGCCATGGTATCTTGCGCCGTGCGCCTGGGCAGCATCCTCGATCACTATGAGATTATATTTTTTTGCAATCTCCATGATGGGGTGCATGTCTGCCGGGTGTCCATACAGGTGGACGGCGATGATGGCGCGGGTGCGGGGGGTGATTGCGGCTTCGATGCGGGTTGGGTCAAGGTTGTAATCGAGCACATCTGGCTCGACGGGAACGGGGACAGCCCCGGTTTGTGAAACTGCCAGCCAGGTAGCGATATAGGTGTTGGAAGGAACGATGACTTCGTCCCATTCTCCAATGTCATAGGCTTGCAGGATCAAACGCAGGGCTTCGAGTCCGTTGCCAACGCCAATACAATGCTGCACCCCACAGTATTGCGCAAATTCCTGTTCGAATGCATTGACTTCTTCCCCTAAAATATACCAACCCGATTCCATGACGCGCTGATAAGCAAGATCGAGTTCCTCTTTGAGCTCCAGGTAAGGAGATTTCAGATCCAGAAAAGGGATTTTTCTCATTGATTTTCTACCTCTTGCAAGAAGTCATTGTAATCCCGAAGGTAATCTTCTTCTTTGTAAATATCCGACGCAAAGACCAGCAGGACAGCGTCAGGACTATATTTATATTCTGTCGCCCAAATCAGAGGAGGAATGTGCAGGCCCAGATGGGGGCGATCGAGGGTGATCTCGGCGCGATGATGACCATCATCGACCACCACAGCGCAGCTTCCTTTGACACACACCAGGAATTGATGGCAGGCGCGATGGGCATGCTCTCCGCGAATCTCCTTGCTGGGTACATTGAAGGTCATGAAAAACCGGTGCGGGATGAAGGGGAGGTTATTGTTGATCTCCGCAAAGGTCAGGCTGCCGCGCAGGTCTTCAATCACAGGAAAATGGTACAACTGCACCCCATTGACCCCGACATCCTGGGTGGCAGCGGCCGGTGTTTTTTCGGCAAGAGGGGCGGCAGATTGCTCGGTATCTGCATAACCAATGATGCGGGCAGGATTGCCCACTACGATGGCAAACGGTGGGACATTTTTGGTGACCACTGTTCCTGCGCCAATCATGGCATATTGTCCAATGGATAGACCTGGCAAAATGGTCGCATTGGCCCCAATGGAAGCGCCTTGATGGAGGGTGGTGCGGGGATAGTGTGCAAGGAATTGCTTGCTGCGAGGAAAAGGGTCGTTGGTGAAGGTGGCATTCGGGCCGATAAAGACATCATCTTCCACCGTAATGCCATCCCAGATTTGCACGCCGCTCTTGATGGTGACGCGGTCTCCGATGATAACATCGTTCTCAATGAAAACGTGATCACAAAGATTGCAGTCTGCCCCGATGACAGCGCCCGGCAGGATATGGACAAAAGCCCAGATACGGGTATCTTTGCCAATGGCGCTGGTTTCCACGATTGCATTCGGATGGATCATGATCCCACCTTTTTGTCAGTTTCATAAATATGGTCAATCACAAAAGAAGGCCGGCCGCGGACTTCGTCCAGGGTGCGCCACAGGTATTCGCCCAAAATGCCCAACATGGACATTTGAATCCCGGCGGTGAAGGTGACGACCAGCATCATCGGCACCCAGCCTCTGACGATGGTACCGCCCAGGAACCAGTCCACCAGAACGACCAGCCCGTATACAAAGGAACTGATTGCCACAAGGAAGCCAATTCCAGAAAACAGGCGGATGGGGAAGAAGGAGAAGGAAACAAAGGTATCAATGAAGAGCTTTGCCTTTTTTTTGAATGTCCAGCGGGATTTACCCAACTGGCGGGCCTGACGGGTATAGGGGATCATGATCGGTTTGAAGCCCAGCCAGAAGATCAGAGTCATCAAATTGGTGTTCTTTTCCCGAATTTTGACAATTTCCTCAACGATTTGGCGGTCGATCAGGAAAAAGTCGAACCCGCCATTGGGATACTCGGGAACCGCAAATAACTTGATGAAATAATAATACAGGTTGGCAAGCCATTTTCCGAGGAAAGGTTCCCTGCGGTCCTGGCGGACGGCAAAAACGGCTTTGACGCCATTCTCCCAGTGCTGCAGCATTTCCAGAAACAATTCAGGCGGGTCCTGCAAGTCGGCAGTGGTCATGCCCACGCAGTCTGCGTCTGAAACTTCCAATCCAGCCTGGATGGCCGACATGGAACCAAAATTGCGGGATAATTTCACCACTTTGATGATCTCGGGGTGCTTTGCCTGAAACTCCAAAAGAATTTCGAGCGATCTGTCGCCGGAACCGTCATCCACAAAGATCAATTCAAACAGATAATTTTTGATTTCTTCACCAATTTCAATTAATCGGGGAATCGTGACCGGCAAATTCGGCTCGTTGTAGTAGATCGGGATGATGATCGAAAATTTCTTCATAAGCGGATCCCCTTTGATCTGAGAGGGTTATTCTGCCAGCGGCTGGAATTGGTAGATATTCAGGCTGTCTGTGCTGTAGACCAGCGCAAGTCCGCTGCCGGGTTGGAACTGCGGGGTGAGCCATTTGGTTTGGACGATGTAATCGACGCCCTGGTCTTTGAGTTCCTGGCGTGCGGCATCTGAATTGTTGAACAGTGCAGCAATTTGCTGCTGTCGTTGTGAGACTATTTTATCACTTGCGCCGTTGAGTACGTAGACCATGCTGGTTCCCTCAATAACCATTTGTCTTTCGGCGAAGAGGACATAATAGAAATAATCTGACCGGTTTGACTCATCGGCCAGGAAGGTGGCCCGGTCAACGGCGATAACGGCATCTTTTGGCGTGTTCTCCCGGAGCCAGATCAAGCCTTCCACATCTGATTTCTGGATGGAATCATTTGGAATTTCAGCATCCAATGAAAGGGTTACGTTCTTTCCGGTAATGTTTTCAAAACCTTGTTTCAGGCTTTTGGCGGCACTGAAGCCGCCCCAGGCGGCGAACAGGAAAAAATAGATTTGAACGGCCAGGACAGCCAGGCCAAGCGCCATGACTATTTTTGAAAAGAAACGGTTTTCTCCTGAAGGGGTAAGGGCAACAACACCTAAAGCTGCCATGGGCAGGTATGCCGCCATCATGAAATACATTTCGCTGGTGCCGGCATGCTGGATGAGTTGTGAAAAGAGAATGGAGATGAAAGCCGTACTGATCAATGCAAGCTTAATGGGAATTTCATCCTCATTTGAATTTCTTTTCAACAAGTCAATTGCGAATTTCATACAGGCGGCAGCAGATAAAAGGATCAATAAGGGCTGCGAAGCCAGGATCTTATACCCGATAGAGAGGGCCAGGTTTGCAAAAATGGAGGAAAATTTAGGAGTGATCAGCAATTTGTCTATAGTGGACAACTGCATGTTTTGTACGTCTGACAAGTTATTGAGTGCGGAGAACATGCCGACACAGAAGATGCTGATGATCAGGAAGATGGCTGCAATCCCTGTTCCGTAGGCAAAGGCATGGCGATAATTTTTCTTCAACAACCAGGTTATGCAAAGTATAGCCGGAAAGATGGATAACACGGCGGCCAGGGGAGCTTTGGCCCCGACCAGTACTGCGTAAAAGAGGAGGGTCTCAACAAACAAAGGCCAGCTCAGTTTCCGGTCTGATTCCCGGTATCGCTCGGTGAAACTGGCGAGGAAGAATGCGCCGAAGGCAAAGCCAATGTCCAGTCCAAAAGGCGTCAGGTGAAAATGATGGAAATTGGTGACGACGGAGATCCGTTCGTAGCCGGTTGAGAAATAAACCGCAAGCAGCAGCAAGGCTTTTTGCCAATTTGTTGCTTTGAAGGTATCCAGCAGGTAGTTCAGTCCGCCGATAAGCAGCAGCGATTTCGTTAAGGGGTAGAGGGGGAAGGACAGGGTGAAGATGTCAATATTGGATACCAGACTGGAGAAGGCTACATGGATATTGGAGAAATAATGGTAATAGAGGATGAAACCATCCAGGTAGGGCGCTTGCGGTGGAAAATTGAGGAATAATCCGACGGTGACATTGACCCAGTATTGAATGTCTCTGGCGTAGGTGGATGATCCGTTCAATAATGGAGATGGATGCGTCCCGCTGTAGATGACTATGTCCGCAGCCACCATCAGGAAGAAGAGCACTATGGGGACGGCTGCATCCCATCCCTTTAATTTGATTGGGGAAGATTGGATTGGATTTTTGATCAGGACGTATATTGAAAACAGGGAGACGAGGATTGCGAAAAATTGGAGAAAATTGCCCAGGCCAAAAGGCATCAGCAGAAAATAGGTCACGATATTCAGGCTGTAGCCCAGTGCATAACTGAGGGCAAGGATATTCAGCCAGGACTTTTCTTTTTTATGAAGGAGGGCGTAACATGCCAGGCCGGGGAGGTAGGTGATAAAAACCTGGAGAATAATATTGGCAAGGGTATTGATTGCGGAAATTTTAAAGATCAAGCCGATGATGACAGAATAACTTGCTGCCAGTCCTGTCATCATCAACAGAAGCTTAACCATATTATTCTGGTAGTATTTCTTTAATTTGATCAAAAAATTTCTCCAAAGCAGTTTTGGTATTTTTTCTCACGCAAAGCCGCAAAAAACAATCAGCAAGGGCACTCTCTTTCTGCGAGGGGGATTTTTTCGGCCACTTTTTCATGGCAAAAATCATTTCTGATAGTTTGCCAAAAACTCCGCTGCAAAGGTCTGATAGCGCCCGTCGATGATCGCCTGGCGGGCATCACGCATTAGTTCCAGCAGCATGGATAGATTATGGATCGAGATCAGCGTGCCGGCCAGCAGCTCTTTGGCGACGATCAAATGGCGCAGGTAGGCGCGGCTGAAATGCTGACAGGTGTAGCAGCCGCAGGTCTCATCGATGGGACGGGCATCATTTGTGTGTACCGCATTTTGCAGGTTGATCCGTCCGGTGCGGGTCATGGCGGCTTTGTGACGGGCCAGCCGCGTGGGCAGCACGCAGTCGAAGATGTCCACCCCGCGCAGCACGCCGTGGATCAGGTCTTCGGGCGAGCCGACACCCATCAGATAGCGCGGTTTGTCGGCGGGCAGGATGGCGTTGACTACCTCGAGCATGTCGTTCATTTCGTCTTTGGTTTCGCCGACGGATAGCCCGCCGATGGCGTGGCCGGGGAAGCCCAGCGAGGCGATGAATTCCGCTGACTGGGTGCGCAGGTCGGGAAAGACGCCGCCCTGGACGATGCCAAACAGGGCCTGGTCGGGGCGGGTCTTGAATTTGAGGCAGCGCTCGGCCCAGCGGTGGGTGCGTTCCATGGCTGCCTGGCTGTACTTGCGGTCATAGGGTGGGGCGCACTCGTCAAAGGCCATGATGATGTCAGCGCCCAGCTTCTGCTGGATCTCGATGGATTTTTCCGGGGTGAAGCGGTGGGTCGAGCCGTCGATATGGCTGCGGAAGGTAACCCCGTCCTCGTCCAGCTTGCGCAGCTCGTTCAGCGAGAAGACCTGAAAGCCGCCCGAATCGGTGAGCATAGGATGCGGCCACTGCATGAATTCGTGCAGACCGCCCATCTCGGCCACCAGGTCTGGCCCTGGGCGCAGATAGAGGTGATAGGTATTGGACAGCACCAGGTTGGCCTGCACGCTTTCCAGTTGGGCGGGGGTGACGCCCTTGACCGCGGCCTGGGTGCCCACCGGGGCGAAGATGGGGGTGAGGATATCCCCGTGGGGGGTGTGAAACACACCGGCGCGGGCGTTGCCGTCCTGGGCGATGCATTCATAGGTGAAGAGGTTGTCTTGGGTCATGATTTTGTCCGCCTGTTTTTATGATTTGCACCTGGATTATAACCGAAGGCGGGGAAGCAACAGGAGAGGTTGCATTGCTTGTGTAGTGTTTTAAATTTGAGTCCAAAATATTTTCCAGTAAGTGCTGTGCTTGCCGGTCATCAAAAGGAATGTCAAGAAATGCATAAAGCCGTTGGATTTCGGTTTCTCTTTTTTGTGGGTGGAAGAAATTGTTGTAATAAATATAAATGACCTGGTGATCTTCGTATTCTTCAATCGATTTTAACAATTGATTGTTATGAAATTTCCACAACCAATAACCTGCTTGCATGGGCAGCTTGTTTCTTTTCTTAAGCGATAGCGCCACTTCTTTGGGATCTCGAAAACAAACCAGAACTTTTTCAATATTTCCCCATTCCCGCCAGGGACTTAATAGCAAAGAAAAACGAGGATCTTTAATGATGTGACTTTGATATTTTGTTGAAATGGTTGATATCTCGTTTTGATATCGCTGTGCGGAACGGTGTATGGAATTGGGGTTAAGCAGAATAAACACATATTTAAAGTTAAAAATACCCAATAGCGCTTTTTTTAGTTTTTTGTTTTCGATATCTGGATCATTGATGATCTGACTGGAAGGCGCATATTTGCTGATCAGGATTGTGTTATTTAATACGACAATTTCTTTGTTTTCAAAATAGCCCTTTTGATTCCAATGGTCAGATTTAATATGTTCTTCCGGGAAATTTTCTTGCCCGGAGATTTCCATAAGCATATTTGAAGTCATGGATGTACCGCTTCTGTGCATACCAGTGATAATTTTCATGTTCCCTGCTGATGAGTTGATGTGCTTGCATTATACATATCGGGATTGTATCAAATTAAAGGATATGCGCCTTTTCTTAGCAAGAAAATGATATACTTTTTTCCATGCAAAAAGAGGAACTGATCAGCTGGCTGGAAATTGATCTGGGGGCAATCCGGGATAATGTGCAGGAGATGATGCGCATTACCGGGCGGCCTTTGATGGCGGTTGTCAAGGCAAACGCATACGGACACGGGATTGAAGCCGTTGGTAAGGCGGTTGAAGCGGCCGGCGCGGCGTGGTGCAGTGTAGCGCGGATTGAAGAGGCGTTTGTCCTCCGCGAAAATGGGGTGACTTGCCCGATCCTGGTGATGGGCTATACCCCGCCCCAGGTTGTGCGGGAAGCGATTGCAAGGAATATTTCCTTGACCGTGGATGCCCCTGATGTGGCTGCACAGTATGCTGAGGCTGCTGATACACCATTGAAATGCCACCTCAAGGTGGATACCGGGATGAGCCGTCTGGGGATTCATGTAGATCAGGCGATGAATTTCCTGCACTGGCTGCACGCACAAAAGACGCTTGCTGTGGAAGGAATGTTCACCCATTTTGCCCGCGCTGATGAGCCGCAAGCTGCCACAACAGCAGAACAGTTGGCGAAGTTCCAGCGTCTGGTGCAAGACATTGAGGCTGCAGGACTACGCCCTGAATGGGTGCATGCCGCTAATTCTGCTGCCGGGCTGTATTTTCCCGAAACCCGCTTTGACCTGGTGCGGTCAGGGATTGCCATCTATGGTTTGCAGCCTTCTGATAATGCGCCGCTGCCAGAGACGTTCCGGCCGGCGTTGACCATGAAGACGCGCATTACCAGCGTGCGCATTTTGCCCCCCGGGCAGGGGATCAGTTACGGTCATCGCTATACCACTGCCAATGTTCAACGGGTGGGCAGCATTGCCGTTGGATATGCCGACGGTTTCCGCCGGTGGGCGGGAAATAGGGTATTATTACAGGGCAAATCGGTGCCTGTTGTGGGTACGATCTGCATGGATCAATGTGTGATTAATCTGGACGACGTGCCGGAAGCAAGAAGAGGGGATGAGGTGGTGTTGATTGGGCAACAGGGAAGCGCCCGTATTTCTGCTGAGATGATGGCAAAGACCTGGGGCACGATCAACTATGAAGTGGTGAGCGGGCTGGCATCACGATTAACGCGGTTATATAACGGCTGAGCGGTTTACCGCATTCAGCCGAATCTGCCAGATGAATACCGGGGTTGCAGCGCTGAATCAGCGCTGTCTGGTGTTTTGGCAATCAAGGGAGAAATGGATAGAATGGATACAACTGTTACCACGCGCTGGAAGATTGCTGAGCCGATCTCCGCAGCTGCACAGCAGGAGCTTGCCGCTTACCCCAGGGTTTTACAGCAGTTACTTTTCAATCGCGGTATCACTACCGCCAAAGCCGCCGAAGTATATTTGAACGGCGGCGGTTCGCGCTATGACCCGTTTGAACTCAAGAACATGGCCGCTGCTGTGGGCCGGATTCTTGAAGCTATTGATAATAGAGAAAAGATCGTTATCTATGGGGATTATGACGCCGATGGCGTTACCGCTACCGCCCTGCTCAACCAGATTTTGGTCAATCTTGGGGCAAATGTGCAGCCTTATATCCCGGACCGGGTTGATGAAGGCTATGGTTTGAATATGGATGCGCTTGACCGTCTGTATGCCGATGGTGCCAATCTGATCATCACCGTGGACTGCGGGATTCGTTCGCTGGACGAAATCAAGCATGCCTACGAGATTGGGCTGGAGATGATCGTCAGTGATCATCATGAGCCAGCCGCCAATATTTCTGACCATGCGATTGTGATCTGTCCCAAACAGATGGATGATTTGTATCCCGAGAAGAATCTGGCCGGGGTGGGGGTGGCCTTCAAGATCGCTGAAGCGCTTGCCAGCCAGCGGCCGTTAAAATCCTGTCAGCTTGAGGATGTGCTTGACCTGGTAGCTGTGGGTACGGTCGCCGATCTGGTGCCCCTAACCGGTGAGAACCGCTCTCTGGTGCAGGCCGGGCTGGAAGTGCTGCGCGGCGGCCGCCGCCAGGGACTGTTTTCCCTGATGCAGGCAGTTGGGGTGGATATTCAGAATGCGAATGCCGGCAGCATCGGGTTTGGGATCGGGCCGCGGATCAATGCTGCCGGCCGTCTCGAGCAGGCCAATCCGGCGCTGGATCTGCTGCTTTCCGAAGATCTGCTGCAAACCGGAATGCTGGCCCAGCAGTTGGATGATCTAAATCAGGAGCGCAAGAGCATTACCCAATGGATCCAGGAAGAAGCCGAGAAACAGGCGATGGATGATGGGGACAATTTCCTGTTGTTCGCTGCGCACCCGGATTTCAGGGAAGGCGTGGTTGGGCTGGCGGCTTCGCGCCTGACCGATTCGTATTATCGCCCCTCGGTGGTCGGTCATTCTGGTGAAGAAACCACGCGTGCTTCCTGCCGCAGCATCCATGAATTTCACATCACGAAAGCGCTGGATGAATGTGCCGACTTGCTTGTGCGGCATGGCGGCCATGCGATGGCGGCAGGTTTTACCGTGCGCAATGAGAACCTGGACGAGTTGATGGCCCGCCTGAAGGCAATTGCCCGCCGCGAACTGGCCGGGCAGGAACTGCACCCCGAATACAAGGCGGATATTGCCCTGGAACTGCATGAACTCCATCCAGAAATTTTGCAGAGCATTGCCATGCTGGAACCCACCGGTCAGAAGAATCCACCGGCCCGGTTCGTGTCTCGCAACCTGCGGGTTACACGCAGCCGGCAGGTCGGCAAGGACCACAGCCATTTGAAAATGACAATTACCGATGGCCAGGTGTTTTTTGATGCGATTGCTTTCCGCCAGGGTCATTGGTATAACAATATGCCCGAATATATCGACATCTTGTATAGTTATGAGACCAATGAATTTAATGGCAGGGTGACTTTGCAATTGAATGTGAAGGATATCAAGCCTTCGGAAGAGGAAGAAGAGAAATGATTGATCGTTCGTAGTGGAACAGCATGCTGTTCTATTACGAAGAAGATGCGTTTTGGTGCGGTCAACTGCCAACGCGTCCTGCAAATACCTGCGTGCGCATTTACCCTAAAAAACAATCCTTCTGATATTCGGCCAGAAGGATTGTTGATTTATTGCGTATAGCCAAGCCCCGATATTAATCTGTAAAGCGGTAGCGGATCAAGGTCCAGATGGCTTCGACGGCGTCCATGATGCCGATTTTCTTGCCTTCCGAGAAGCCGCGCGGATCGTAATGAATGGGCACTTCCAGAATGTGAATGCCGCGCTTGAGGAATTTGGAGGTGATCTCAGGTTCCAGTTCAAAGCGTTTGGAGCGCAGGGGAATATCGTCCATCAACTCCCGGCGGAAGGCTTTGTAGCAGGTTTCCATATCCGTCAGGCGCTGATTATAGAGCAGGTTGGTGATGAAGGTCAGGGTCTTGTTGCCCACCTTGCTCCAGAAAAGGAAATCTGCGGGGACATTGCCCATGAAACGCGAGCCATATACCACCTGGCTGCGGCCTTCCTGAATGGGTTTTAATAAAGCCAGATAATCATTGGGGTCATATTCGAGATCGGCGTCCTGGATAATGATGACATCCCCGGTTGCATTCTGAATGCCTGTGCGCACGGCTGCCCCCTTGCCGCTGTTTTTCTCGTGCATCAGGACTTTGACCCTGTCCTTGCCATCCAGCTCCTTAAGCATTTCCCGGCTGCCATCCGTTGATCCATCATCAATGATCACGATTTCACTGACGACGGACACCTGTTGAACGCGTTTCAAAATCTCATGAAGGGTATCGCATTCGTTATAAACTGGCATGATCACGGAAACATTCATGCCGAGATTATAAAGTACGTGGACAACCAGCGCAAGGAAATCAAGGCATTATTGCTGCGTATCTGATCCTGTAAGCCAATTGAAAAGCATTCCAGCTCAAAAACCGTATGGAAATAGGCGCTGCGTGCTATAATTTATCATATCATTTTCGCAGGTCGGAGGTTTTATTGTGGTGAACAGCGAATCCAAACCCCAAACGGATCCTTCGTTGGGTCAATCCAATTTCATGCCAAAACCGATCACCCAGGTTGAAGATACCGGGCTTTCGATTTTGTGGTTACAGGATCACATTCTTAAGGTAATGTATTTTGAGGGATTCTTGTCCGGTTTTGCCGTAGCAGAAAAAATTGCCCTGCCGTTTTCCGGTGTCGTTGACCAGATCCTTGAAGCTTTGAAGCGCGAGAAACTGGTGGAAGTGCGATCTTCGCAGATGGGCCTGGGCGATGGCGCCTATCAGTATGCGATTACCGGGGCGGGGATTGCCCGCGCCCGCGAGGCGCTGGAGCGCAGCCAGTACGCCGGCCCGGCCCCCGTGCCGATCGATAATTATATTGAGGCGTGCAAGCTGCAAAAGCGGGGACGGATGACGGTGACCAACCGCCTGATGCGCAAGGTGCTTTCTCATCTTGTTTTGTCAGAGAAAGCCTACCGCCATCTTGGCCCAGCGATCAATTCCGGCACGTCTATTTTTCTGTACGGCCCTCCCGGGAATGGGAAAACCACCATCGCTCAGGCAATTGGCAATCTGGTATTAACCCAGGCGATGTATATCCCTTATGCGATCTATGTCGATGGTCAGGTGATTAAGCTGTACGACTCGGTTAATCATCAGCTTGCGCCTGAGGATGGG
The DNA here is from genome assembly GCA_964447155.1 of uncultured Anaerolineaceae bacterium. Lineage (GTDB taxonomy): Bacteria > Chloroflexota > Anaerolineae > Anaerolineales > Anaerolineaceae > SMBSF63. The sequence continues at coordinate 233,726 of CAYURM010000001.1, read as the reverse complement.
GTGACCAGCCGCGGCACCGGCACGCTGCGCACGGGTATGCGCCGCGACCCGCGTTGGGTGCGCATCCGCCGCCCGTTCATCATGGTTGGCGGCGAGTTGACTCTTTCCGGGCTTGATCTCGTTTTTGACGATGTCAGCAAATTCTATGAAGCGCCATACCAGGTCAAGGCGAACGGCGGTATTCTGTTGATTGATGACTTTGGCCGCCAGCAGGTGCGCCCGCGTGACCTGCTTAACCGCTGGATCATCCCCCTTGAAAACCGGATTGACTATCTGACCATGCACACCGGCAAGAAGATTGAAGTGCCGTTTGATGTGCTGGTCATCTTCTCGACCAACCTGCCGCCCAAAGACCTGGTTGATGAGGCTTTTCTGCGCCGGCTGCGCCACAAGCTGGAGATCACCGATCCGAATTTTGACAACTACCGCAAGATCTTTCAGCGGGTTGCCCAGGCGAAAGGTGTGGAATACAATGACCAGGGATTGGCGTATCTGCTCCAGGAATGGTACATCAAACGCAACCGCAAGCTGCGCGCTTCTCACCCTCGTGATATTTGTGACCAGATTCTCGATATCTCTGCTTACCAGGGTATTGAACCCGTCATGTCCCGTGAGTTAATCGACGAGGCTGCTGACGCATACTTTGTTGACCTTTAAAACGGAACCCTGCACCAGCATTGTGTTGAGTGACATGTTTAACATTGCCTTGTGCAGGGCTTTGGTTTATTACGTTTTGAAATGAGCGGAGACACGCATGAAGCCGCGCGGCACCTTTGAACAATTCCTTTTTGTTTTGTTAACCCTGCTCAGCCTGATCTCCACCCAGGTTGGGTTTGTTCGCGCCGCTTCCCCTGCAATTGCTCCAACTGCGCAGCAGGCACAGGATCTGCTGGTTGAAATGACACCCGAAGAAAAAGTGGGACAGCTTTTCATTACCGGATTCACGGGCAGTGAGGCAAATGAGACCACCCGTATCCATGATTTGATCGTCAATTATCATGTGGGCGGGGTGATGCTTAACGCAGCCAATGATAATTTTGTCGGCGGCACCGATACGATTCAGGCAGCGTATACCCTGATTGGTGAATTACAGCAGGCAGAGTGGGATGCAAAATACAATATACAGCCCGACCCGGTGACCGGAGAAACAAATGATGTGGAATATATTCCTTTGCTGATTGGCATTGTTCAGCAAGGTGATGGTGCGCCTTCAGACCAGATCATCAGCGGGTTTACACCACTGCCTTCTGCGATGGCGTTGGGCGCATCCTGGAACACAAATCTTGCCCGGCAGGCGGGTGCGGTGCTGGGGGATGAATTGAGTGCACTTGGCGTTAATCTGGTGATCACCTCTGCACTGGATGTGCTTGGTCCGCAGGATATGGGCGGTAGTGCCGCATTGGGCGTGCAGAGTTTTGGCGGTAATCCGTACTGGAACGCGCGACTGGGAACTGCTTATGTTGAGGGGATTCATCAGGGCAGCGATTCCCGCATGCTGGTAGCCGCCGGGGATTTTCCCGGCAACGGATATGCCGACCGCGATCCAGGGCTTAAAGTTGCCACCGTCAGCCGCACGCTGGAGCAGCTTGATCAGTTTGAATTGCGGCCTTATTATGCGGTTACCGGGCAGGCCACTGATGCCGGTGCCGCGGTGGATGGATTAGTTATTTCGCATAGCCGCTATGTGGGGTTACAGGGAAATGTCCGCAGCGGTACGCGCCCGCTCAGCTTTGATGCCACCGCCATTGAAAATTTGATGTCCTTTCCATCCCTGATGGGATGGCGGCGTGATGGCGGGTTGTTGATCAGCGAGAATCTTGGCAGTCCGGCTATTTTGCATTATTTCAGCCCCTCCGGCGAAGCTTTTAATGCCCATCAAATTGCTTTGAATGCTTTCCTGGCAGGGAATGATTTGTTGTATGTGGATAATTTTATTGCGACCGGTGATGAGGATGCGGCCGCTTCATTGATCAACACGTTGACATTCTTTGCCCAGAAATATCGTGAGGACGCAGCTTTTGCCAAACGGGTGGATGCTGCTGTTGAGCGGATTCTGACGAAGAAAATGGACATCTATCCGTCGTTGATCCTGGGGGCAGTCAGTCCATCCCAAAACGAGCTGGAAGGATTGGGTCAATCCAGCCAGGTCAGTTTTGATGTCGCCCAAAATGCAGCGACTTTGATCAGCCCGAATGCAGCCCAGCTTAGTCTGGCGATCCCTGATCCGCCTGGTTTACGTGACCGGATTGTATTTTTCACCGATACACTTGTCTCCCGCCAGTGCAGCACCTGCATCGCTGAATACATGCTGCCGTATGACGGGTTTGCGAATGCTGTCGTTCGTTTATATGGACCTGCTGCTGGCGGGCAGGTGGTTCAGTATAATCTCTCATCGTTCAGCTTTGAGGATTTAACCAGTTTTCTGAATGGGGCCAACGAGCTTTCTGCAGGTCAGCAGCGCGCCATTTTGGAAGATGCACTCAGCCAGGCTGATTGGGTGGTGTTCTCCATGCTGAACGTAGATGAAGACCGTCCCGAGTCGCTTGCTATCCATCGCCTGCTGGAAGAACGGCCTGATCTGATCAATCGCAAACACCTGATCACCTTTGCTTTCAACGCTCCTTATTTTCTGGATGCAACCGATATTTCCCAAATGACGGCCTATTATGGACTGTATAGCAAAACCCCTGCATTTGTTGATGTAGCAGCGCGCATTTTGTTTGGCGAGCTGACGCCATTGGGTTCGTTGCCCGTGTCTGTTCCTGGAAGCGGATATGATCTTGAGCGGGCGCTTTCGCCAGAGCCGAGTCAGGTGATTCCGCTGCATCTTGATCTTCCTGACGAAGCGCCTGGGGTGGGAACCGAGGCGGCTGACGTGTTGCCGATGTTTGAGGAAAATGACATCCTGCCGCTTGTCACCGGTGTAATTTTTGACCGGAACCGGCATATTGTTCCAGATGGCACGCCGGTAGATTTTGTCTTTTCGACGGGCGGAGAAGGGGGGCTGGTACAGCAGATTCGCGCTGTTACCAGAGATGGGGTTGCCCGCGCCAGTTATCAGATTCGGTCTATTGGTCTGCTGCAAATTCAGGTGCGCAGTGGGGATGCCCGCACGTCGGAGATCCTTTTGCTGGATATCAGTTCCAGCGGGGCAGTGGCGATCACGGCGATCGTGCCCACGGTGGCGGCGACAGAGATTGTTCAGTCCACAGTTGAACCCAGCCCCACACCGGAACAAACGCCCACGCCAGTGGTGGAGGAGAATACATCGCCGGGTTTCATTAATTGGCTGGTATCGATCACTTTGATTTGGGGAGCTTCGATTGGTATTTTCTTCCTCGGGCAAAGAAAGTTGAGCATTATCTGGGGGCTGCGCTGGGGGCTGCTGGCAGCAGTGGGCGGCCTGTTGATGTATATATACCTCTCACTGGGTTTTCCTGGCAGCCAACGTACCTTGACCTCCGGCATGGGGGGGATTCTCGGTTCCGTTGGTTTGGGCGTCCTCGCCGGTTGGCTGGTTGGCTGGTTCTGGCAGTGGTACTCTTCCCGTTAGTAAAATTTATAATTTATAAAGTTCACGTTGTCAGCGTCAGAATGAGACTGACCGCCATCAAGCCAACGGATGCCCACCATAAGGTGCGTTCGGGGGTTTGGGTGGTCAGCTGCCAGAGAGTCTCCTGACGCATGGCTGGATTGGAAATATTGGCACGTTCACCAAACAAGGTTTTGCGGAAGCTGTCGATATTGTCCGGGCGGGAGTCCGGGTGGAGCTGCATGGCCCACAGGATGGCCCGCTCGGTAGCGGCGCTGATGCCAGTATTAATCTGCCGCGGGGGGATCAGGCTGAGCGGATCGAGGAAACGTTCGCGGGCATCCGCAGGTGGAGTATTGGTCAGCAAATGGTAAAGGGTTGAACCAAAGGCGTAAATATCGCTGCGTACGTCGGTATGTGCCCCATCTCCGCCATATTGTTCCAGAGGGGTATACAGGGCAGTGCCCTGGCCCTGAATGACGGTGATGGTGACTTCACCGGGGGCAAGCATTTTCACCAGACCAAAATCGACCAGTTTGACCAGGCCGCTGGGGGTTACCTTGAGGTTGCTGGGCTTGATGTCGCGGTGCAGGATGGGCGGATCCTGCGTGTGCAGATATTCCAGCGCATCACATAGCTGGACAGCCCATTTCAGCACTTCTTTTTCTGAGAGAAATTTATCCGACTGTCGGGCTTCGATCATGTGGGTGCGCAGGTCTTTGCCGGGCACATAATCCATCACCAGATAGTCACGCGTTTCAATGGAGAAATAGTCAGAAACTTTGGGCAGGTTGGGGTGGTCCAGACGCGCCAGCACCGTCGCCTCACGCAGGAACTGGTCACGATTTTCCTTGAGCAGGTCCTGGTCGGTGGTGGATTCGTGTTCAACTTCTTTCAAGGCGCATTGACGGCCCTCAAGCCGCAGGTCATCGGCAAGGTAAATGCTTCCCATGCCTCCTTGACCAATGATCCGGCGGATACAATAGCGGTCACGCAGCACCTCTCCGGATTTTAACGGAACGGGCATTGTGGTTGACTCTCTTCTTCGATTTTGGGCCTGGCACGGTTAGATTTCGGCGTCTTTGCGCGCGCAAGTCCCTGATTTTTGCGGGCAAAGATTGTTTTTGCCCATCCATACTTTTATTATACCGCCTTCTATCTTATAATCGAAGAAGATTGTGAATCAGCGATACAATATTCTTTGTGTATAAATTCATTCTTGGAGGAAGTCTTTGATGGAACCCCAGGCCACAGAAGCCCCGGTATTGGTGGCACAGGCCGGCCCGTTGAACGGGCAGCGTTGGACGATCACAAAAGCGCTCATGATTGGACGGGATGCCTCCTGTGACATCATGATCCCGGATCGTTCTGTTTCACGGTTCCATGTGCGCGTTACCCCACAGGAAAAGGGCATCCTGCTCGAAGACCTTGCCAGCAAAAATGGTACGTACCGGAATGGGGAACGCATCAGTGAGCCTGAGCTTTTGCTGGACAGTGATGTGGTGCAGGTGGCGATCGTGCAGCATTTTGTCTTTCTCAGCTCGGACGCTACTGTGCCGGTGGATGAAAGACCAACGGAATCATTGCCTGCCTCTGGCCGCCTGTACCTGGATGGACGAGCGCGGCGGGTGTGGATCGGCCAGCAGGAGCTTGTTCCGCCGCTTTCCGGCTCGCAGTTCCGCTTGATCAAGACGCTGTATGAGCAGCAGGGCGAAGTTGTTTCCCGAAATAAATTGATCGTGGCGGTGTGGGGGGAAGAGGAAGCATTGGGCGTTTCCGAGCAGGCACTAGATGCCCTGGTACGGCGTCTGCGCGACCGTCTCAATTCCCTTGACCCGGAGAATGAATATATTGTCACCGTGCGTGGTCATGGTCTGAGGTTGGAGAATACTTCTGCGGTGGATGGGGAATAAATGTAAGGTCGCGGTGTTGCAGGGTGTGATCATGGATAACCTGTAATCATAAGAAAATAAAACAAGGCTGCCGTAATGGACAGCCTTGAAATTTTAATTGGCAGCGCCGGATTATTTTACAATCTGGTGCTTCATGGCATAGCGCATGACGGTGCTGAAGACGGCCTGGATCTGTTCTTTGACCTCGTCCGGTTGGGACTCATCCGCGTCGCTTTGGGCAGCGAAGGTGCTTAATAATTGCACCAGTTCCGGGGTGACCATGTCGGGGTTGCTTTCCAGCAGCTGCGTGCGTTCTGCTTCGCTTTCCACGCTGAGCAATTTTTCGATAATCTCCATCTCTGGCGGGGTAGAAAGTTTTTGGATGATCTCCGCAATCTGGTTTAGTTTCCCACCGCGTTCCAGATCGCCAGCCTGACGGGCCTGTTCCAGTTCGTTTTGCAGGGCGTCCAGGAAGAGTTCGTTAATTGCGCCGGCGTTCTTTATGACGGCTTCTTCGATGTTGGGCGCGGAAAGGATGGCATCTACTACTTTTCGGCTTTCTTCCATCTGTGCGCGCAGCATTTCGTCAATTTTCGCGGTCATTGCGAGCAATTTCTCCCGCAGGGTTTCCAGCTTTTCTTTTTCTGCGCCTTGTGCTGCATCAATCCGGCTGGTCAACAGGGCATAAAATTCATAATCCAGACCGGAATGGACCATGCTGACGTAGGCATTGATCCGTGTTTCGGAATCGGCGGCATCAATGATCAGATCCAGCAATTTCTCGCGGGTCAGGCCTTCTTTACTGGCTTCCTGCAGGGCCTGGATAGCTGCCTGGTGTTCTTCGGCCTGTACCTTGATCTTCTTGCCCACCTCGGTCAACGCCATTAGTTGATTCTGGATTTCGCCAAACTGCTGCAGGGCGGTTTCATCGCGCTGGGCGATGCTGGCCTGGGCGATTTGGCTGAGCAGGGCGAAAAATTGCTCATCGATCAAGGCTTCTTCCTGACGGATGATTTCCTCGCGGGAGTCGGCAGCGGTGGTGGTCAGCAGGCGTTCCAGCAGTTTGAGCTGGCTGCGCTGGCGGTCGATCATCTCTTTGGTGATGCCGTCACCGGCGAGGATTTTCTCGATCAGGCCGTCAAAGGTGAACATGGTTTGCGGGCGCAACAAGTACCCCTTGCGCATTTCCATGGGCAGGGAGTCGGAGACTTGTTTGATCAGCGGCCCGATGATGCGTTCCTGTTCGTTGACTGGCAGCCCTAATTCGGGCGGGAAGTAGGTCAGCAGCAGTTCTTTTTCGGGGTCGTGGTAAACGACAGGGGTGGCGAGGGGGCCTTCAAACCCGCAGTGCGGGCAGGCAACCATGTTCACAGCACCGCTGAGCAAGCGGGCTTTGGATTGGGGGTCTTCGCGGACATCAAAGAGCTGCTGAACATCAGCCGGAATGGGCTGTCGGCAGCGGGGGCAGTTTACGGTTGTTCTGGGCATAAATTGACTCTCATTTCATTGGTTAAGGATCGAGCATCCAGCAGTTGTGAACCGTCTGGATGGCATTTCACGCAAAGGGGATTATACCACTGTGGTGTTTATCCCTGGCGGGGCAGGGAGAAGCAGATGCGCGCGCCCTGGCCGCTTTGGGTGTCGACCCAGATGCGTCCTTCATGGGCTTCCACAATGGCGCGGGTGAGGAACAGCCCCAGCCCGGCGCCCTTGGTGTGGCGGGCCATGTCTGGCCCGCGGTAGAAGCGGTCGAAAATATGCGGGATGTCCTCGGAGGCAATCCCGGGTCCCTGATCGCTGACGCAGATGACCACATCGGCAGGCTGTACCTGCCCGCGAATGAGGATTTTCCCTTCGGGTGAATAATTGATCGCATTGGAGATGAGGTTGGTGATGATCTGGTGCATACGTTTTTCATCTGCCAGAATGACAGGGAAGTTTTCAGGGAAGTCAACAATGATCTCGTGCTGTGAGGTTTGGGTTTTCATCCGCTCCGCGATTTGGGCAATCATTTTCACCAGGTGGATGTCGGAGCGTTTGATGGAGAGTCCCCCGGCTTGCAGGCGCGAGGCGTCCAGCAGATTTTCGATCATGGCAGTCAGGTGGTCGGCTTCGTCTTCAATCACCGCCAGCGAGTCATCGATCACTTCCCGATCCCAGTCGGCATCTTCGCGGCGCAGTGTGCCGACATAGCCTTTGATCAGCGCCACAGGGGTCTTTAATTCATGGCTGATGATAGAGATGAAGGTGCTTTTCATTTCTTCGGCCTGCCGGAAGCGGGTAATATCGCGTATGGTGGCGATGATGTTAACCAGCAAACCTTCCTGGACGATGAGCGGGGCATAGGTGATGCCGACGGGCAGGGGCGGTTGGTCTGGGCCGCGTTCGATGTCGCCTTCGACGTATAACTGCGCGTTGCGCGTCAATGGCCAGCCGCCTGCCTCAGCCTGTTCCAGGGTCAATCCGATCGGCGATTTGGCCCAGCGGATAATTTCCTCATGGGCTTTGCCGACCACGTCGGCGCGGTTGATGTTGAGGATACGGGCCAGGGCGGGGTTGCATTTCTGGATGGTATGGTCAGGAACAAGGATGAGGATGCCGTCCGCTGCCGAATCCAGCAGGGCATCCATGCGCTGCTTTTCACGACTGACAGCGGTGTAAAGCTGGGCATTTTGTACGGCAATGGCGGCCTGGTTGGCAAACCCGGCCAGCAATTTGCGGTCGTATGCCGAGAAGAGCGTTAGATAATTGCGAAAGATAAAAATGACGCCGACCACAGTCTGGCGGGCGATCAGGGGGAGCCCCACGCTGGTCAGTAACCCCAGGCTGGCGGTGCGGGTTAATTCCTTGAGCATCTTTTCGACCCCGGGCAGTTCCAGATTTTCAGGGTCCTGCGGGGCAGGAGGGATTTCGGCCAGATACGGCTCGATGAATTTCAGGAAGGCGTTTGGCAGCCCGTGGGAAACGCGAATACGCCATTCGCCGCTTTCCGAGCGCAGGGCAATCAACCCGGCATGACCGGCCAACACGCCCATTGAGATGGTCAGGGTGTGTTCCAGCAAGGTGTCAACATCCAGTTCCTGGGTAAGTACCCGGGCCAGCTCAAGAAAATAATCGCGTTGTTGAACACGGAAGTCAGGCAGCAAAATATCCATCCTTTTAGTCCATCATGCTAGGAAAATGAAATTTCTGCCAGACTGCGCGCACCTTGCAGGCCGGCACTATCGCCCAGCGCAGGAAAGGTGATTGTCAGCCCTGTGGTGTAATCGGGGGAGATGACGCTGGATTCAATAGCAGCATGCATTGCCTCAAAAAACAGATCGGCAGATTTGGTCACGCCACCGCCCAGAATGAGGATTGAAGGGTTGAAGATATGCAGGCAGTCCGCGAAGCTGCGTCCGAGGTAGGTGCCTGCGCGCTGGTATGCCTCGATGGATAATTCATCTCCCTGGCGGGCGGCTTCACCAATCTCTCGTGCATTTGGCTGGGCTTTGGTCAGCAGGGAGGTGCGTCCATTGGCTAATTGTTCGGTCACGTAGCGGGCAATGCCTGTGCCGGAAGCGACCGATTCAAGGTGGCCACGTTTGCCACAGCCGCACATCGGGCCGTTTTCGGGGATGACGGTAATATGCCCCAGCTCACCTGCCAAACCGCGATGACCAAGCAGGAGACGGCCATCAGAAATAATCCCGCTGCCAATACCCGTGCTGATGGTGATGTAGATCAGGTTTTGGTGCCCCACCCCGGCGCCATATTTCCACTCGCCCAGGGCGGCCATGTTGGCATCATTGCCCACAGCAGCCGGGACGTTGAAATATGTTTCAAGCTTTTCCTTTAGCGGAAAGTTTTCCCAGTCGGAGATATTGGCAGTAAAACTGATAATGCCAGTGACCGGGTCCAGCGGACCGGGAACGGCTACGCCAATTCCGCGCACGCGCATATCCTGCGGCCAAACTGCTTCAATGGTCGAGGTCAATACGTCAAAAGCCTGCGGCTTGCTGCGGGTTGGCAGGCGCTGTATGTTCAATGGTTCAATATTTTTGGCGCCAGCCTGAAATAAGGCTGCCCGTATTTGGGTTCCACCTGCGTCCACTGCAATGTAAGCATCCATACAGAAATTATAGCATGGGAAAGAACGGAAGAGGAATTTGGGAGGGGTGATTGGGAGGGTATTTTTTTGGGTATTGCGTGAAAATAAACTGTTTGGACGGTGCGAAGGAAAGATTTTGTCTACAGTAACCTTTCAATTGCATGGAAGGATAAAATCCATGCTATTATAATCAGAACATGGAAAATCAATCACAAAATCTCTTGCACAAAATCATACGCTGGATTCAACGCCGCTTGCAGTGGCTTGCTCCGGGTATGGGTATTAAACGCTGGTTGGTCATCATCCTGGTGGGGACGACCTTGATCAGCCTGGGGTTTGCCGTGGTTCTCCTTGATTTCTATCGCACCGTGGAAGATTCTTTGCTGGTGTCGGTATTGTCCTGGCTTTCCTTGCGGTTCCTTTCCCGTCCGCTGCGCGCCCTCATCTTTGGCGGCAGCGGGTTGGCGTTGATTGTCTGGGGAATCTGGGGGTTGAACCACTCTTTGCTGGTCCCGTTTGTTAAGCCTGGCAAGCCGCTGCTGGAGACGGTTTCTGCTTATCGCCGCAAAGACCGCGGCCCGCATATTGTTGTGATGGGGGGCGGCACGGGGCTTTCTTCGCTGCTGCGTGGATTGAAGGAGCATACGCATAATTTGACCGCGATCGTTACTGTGGCGGATGATGGCGGTTCTTCCGGTGATTTGCGCCGTGAGATGGGGGTCTTGCCCCCTGGTGATATTCGCAACTGTCTGGCCGCTTTATCCAATGATGAGGATTTGCTAACTCAGGTTTTTCAATACCGTTTCCCCAGCGGCCCAGGTTTGGAAGGGCATTCCCTTGGCAATTTGCTGATCACGGCCCTGGCCGAGATCACTGGCAGTTTTGAGGAGGGCGTGGCTGAGTCTGGGCGGGTGCTGGCCGTGCAGGGGCGGGTGCTGCCAGCCACTTTGCGGGATGTGCGTCTGGTTGCTGAAGTCACCATGCCGGAGGGAAAAGGGGATGTGGTCGTGCACGGTGAAAGCGAAATTCCCAAAGTCCGGGGCAAGATCAAACGCATCTGGCTGGAGCCAGGCAATCCACCGGCCTTTCCCCCCGCTATCCAGGCGCTGTTGTCTGCCGACTTGATTCTGATTGGCCCTGGCAGTTTGTATACTTCTATTTTGCCGAATTTGCTGGTGCCGCACCTCGCCCAGGCGATACGCGCCAGCCGTGGATTGAAGTTCTTCATTTGCAATGTTGCCACCCAGAGGGGGGAAACGGAGGGTTACCATTGCGGGGATCATTTGCGTACGATCGAGAAACACCTCGGCGGCGGCATGTTTGATCTGGTGATTTGCAATAATCATTTTGGGCCAGATTTGCCCGAAGGGCCGGAATGGGTGAGGCCCGAAGAGGATTTCGCGGAACAGTACAGCACGTATCAGGCTGATCTGGTTGATAAAACTAATCCCTGGCGGCATGACTCAGCCCGATTGGCCCAGTCCATTATGGATCTGTATTATGACCGCACCGGTCCGCTGATCGTTCGGGATGAATGAGGTTGGTTTTGCCTGGCAGGTCTAGCAGCTTTTGGGGCAATTACCAGCTTAAATACCTTTATTTTTCCTGTTTTACGGACCTTGTCTAGATTAGTTTGCACAAATGCGGTAAAATGAATAAGTAGAAATTTTCACAACCAAATACAATTTAAATCTATGGAGGATTTTAAAATGACAGTAAAAGTTGGTATCAATGGTTTTGGCCGCATCGGCCGGCAGGTTTTAAAAGTTATCAATCAGAATCATGCGGACACCCTGGAAGTTGTTGCAATCAATGATCTTTTCGATGCAAAAACCAATGCCCATTTGCTTAAGTATGACTCGAGCTATGGTCCGTATCCTGGCACCGTTGAAGTATCTGGCAATGATCTGGTTGTTGATGGCAAGACGATCAAAGTTCTCGCCGAGCGTGACCCCGGCAAGTTGCCGTGGGCCGAACTGGGTGTAGAAATTGTGATCGAAAGCACCGGCGTTTTCCGAGACAAGCTGGCCTCAGGCAATAAGCCGGGCGCAGAAGCGCATATTGTGGGCGGCGGCGCCAAGAAGGTGATCATTTCCGCTCCCGCGAAGAACGAAGATATTACGATTGTGTTGGGCGTCAATGACGAAAAATACGATCCCGCAAAGCATCATGTTGTTTCGAATGCTTCCTGCACGACCAACTGCCTGGCTCCGGCAGCCAAAGTTGTCAATGATCATTACGGCATTGTCCGTGGCATGATGACCACGATCCACTCTTATACCAACGACCAGAGCATTCTGGATGCGGCCCACAAGGATCTGCGCCGCGCGCGCACGGCTGCCCAGAACATTATCCCCACCACCACCGGTGCAGCCAAGGCAGTTGCTCTGGTGATCCCCGATCTCAAAGGCAAATTTGATGGTTTCGCCCTGCGCGTTCCCACTGCTACCGTCTCGATCGTTGACTTCGTTGCTGAACTTGAGAAACCCACCAGCGTCGAAGAGCTGAATGCGGCTTTCAAGGCTGCTTCCGAATCTGATCGGCTGAAGGGGATCCTGGGCTACAGCGAAGAACCGCTGGTTTCAATGGATTACAAGGGCGACCCGCGTTCCTCGATCATCGATGCCCTTTCCACAATGGTGATGGGCGGCAATATGGTCAAGGTGGTAACCTGGTACGATAACGAATGGGGTTATTCCAGCCGCACCGGCGATTTGGCCGCGATGATGGCAAAATCCCTCTAAATCTTACGGGAATCTGACGAATAATGCGTGATCCGCTCTTCTTACGATGAGATGGGTTGCGCATTATTTTCTTACACAGGAAGGAGACCAATATGTTCAGTAAACAAACTGTCAAAGATGTGGATGTGAAGGGAAAAAAAGTTCTGGTGCGTGTAGATTTCAACGTCCCCCTCAAGGAGGGCATGGTTACGGATGACACGCGTGTCCAGGCCGCATTGCCCACGATTAAGTATCTGCTGGATGGCGGCGCTGCTGTCATTCTGTGTTCGCACCTGGGACGCCCCAAAGGGGAAGCCAAACCCGAATTTTCGCTGAAACCGGTGGCCGAATACCTGGCTGGTGTGCTGGGGCAGGATGTTGCCTTCGCCGAAGACTGCATCGGTGCGGCTGCCGAAAATGCTGCCGCTGCACTGCAACCCGGTGATGTCCTCGTGCTGGAAAACACCCGCTTTCATGCAGGCGAAAAGAAGAATGACCCCGCCATGGCCGAGCAGCTTGCCTCTTTGGCTGACCTGTATGTCAATGACGCTTTCGGCTCCGCTCACCGCGCCCATGCATCCACTGAGGGTGTGACTCATTTCCTGCCGGCTGTGGCTGGTCTGCTGATGGAAAAGGAAATCCGGTATTTGGGACAGGCTATCGCTGAACCCAGTCGCCCGTTTGTCACTATCCTGGGCGGCGCGAAGATATCCGACAAGATTGGCGTGATCGAGAACCTGTTGAATGTTGCTGACCAGATCCTGATCGGCGGCGGCATGGCAAATACCTTTTTCAAGGCCCAGGGTTACCCGGTGGGGGATTCGCTGGTGGAAGAAGAAGCCATTGAAACCGCGAAAGAACTGCTCGGCAAGGGCGGCAGCAAGCTGCGCCTGCCGGTAGATGTTGTGATTGCGGACGCTTTTGATAATGACGCCCAAATCAAAGTGATGCCGATGGGACCTGTGGAAGATGGCTGGCGCATCCTTGATATCGGCCCGGAGACGATCGCCCAATACGGCAAGGTCGTTGGAAAAGCGGGTACGGTAGTATGGAATGGCCCGATGGGTGTGTTTGAAATGCCCGCCTTTGCCAAAGGCACCTTCGGTGTGGCCCAGGCAATTGCCGACAGCGATGCGATCAGCATCATCGGCGGCGGTGATTCTGCTGCGGCGATCAACCAGTCTGGGCTTGCCCCCCGCATCTCTCATATCTCCACCGGCGGCGGCGCTTCCCTGGAAATGCTGGAAGGGAAGATGCTTCCCGGTCTGGCAGCCCTGCTGGATAAGTAATAAACAGTATTTGTAGTGGCGGGGCACGATGTTCATTTTTTTGCTGAATGTCTCGCCATTACAAATATTGAATTCTTTTCCCTAAATCTCCACAAAGCTGATAAAATTGCTTCTTGTGGAACTGGACAAACTCAGGCCAATCAGGTAAAATTCTTGACTGCGTTTGAATAGATTAATTGTATATCGGAGGAAGTATCTTGGCAAACATTAAGTCTGCAATGAAACGAAATCGTCAAAACGAGAAGCATCGCCTTCTTAACCGCACCTATCGCGGCGGGGCGCGCACTTTTGTGCGCAAGGCACTGGCTGCGATGGAAGCTGGCGACAAGGCCGCTGCTGAAACGGCAACTTTCGAGGCGCTTAAGGCCCTGGATAAAGCTGCGCAAAAAGGCGTTATTCATAAAAACAACGCTGCCCGCCGCAAAAGTCGTTTGATGAAGCGGCTTGCTTCAATGGAATAATCTTTCAAAATTAAATCGCAGGATTTGATTGCGAATGGAAATCTGATCCGCCCTTTTTATTTTGGGAAGGTGGTCAGATTAAGGATGCGGGAGTGTGCAACTCCCGCTTCGGCATATGTGCATATGTTATAATCCTCTCGTCAGAGTCTGTTGGACTGGGACTATGTTCAATGGTACCGAATGATGAACTCAGTGTTTCGAGTAATCCATTCTATCTGACGGTTTTTATCTTAAATTCAACCATTGGACTAAAAATATGTTTGAACAAGAACAAGAAATCATTGCGCAGCAGATTAAAGCGTATTGCCTTGCGCAAGGGCTTCCCGATCTTCCTTTGCTTTGGAAGTGGATTCCCTTTAACGCGCATTGGGGCATCTCGACCTCATTTTTCCAACTGGCTGCTGCAGACGCAAAGGAGAAGGGCCAGAAGGTGAATGTGGCGGCTCGCGCCCAGGAACTTGCCGAAGGGGCAGCGGCTCATCTCGGCCAGCCAGCCGGCTTTGACCGGCTGGAAGCTGTACGTGGTTACCTGAATCTGTATTTCTCGACACCTGCCTATGCCCAGCGCGTACTGGATACTGTTCTGGAACAGGGAGAAAATTTTGGGGAGAATCCCTCTACCGGAGAGAAGGTGATGGTGGAATTTTCCCAGCCAAATACGCATAAGGCTTTTCACGTTGGTCATTTACGTAACGTGATTCTTGGGGATGCCGTTTGCAACCTGCTGGAAGGCGGCGGTAATACCGTTGTGCGCACCAATTACATCGGCGATATTGGCCTGCATGTGATCAAATGGCTATGGAACTACCTCGAAAATCATGACGGTGAAGTTCCTGGCGATGAGAAGATCCGCTGGATGGGGGATATCTATTCCGAAGCAGACCGCCTGTATCAGGACCCTGCGGTGGAAGAGCAGGTGCGCGCCTTGTTTGCCCGCTGGGATCGCAAGGAAGAGGATATTGTCGAGCTGTGGGAGATAACCCGCGAGTGGTCGATGGAGGGCTTCCAGCAAATCTATGACTTGCTGGGTGTGCATTTTGATCACTTTTATTACGAGAGCGATGTGGAAGACTCCGGCAAGGAAATCGTCGATCTTCTGATTGAGAAGGGCCTTGCCCGGGATGAACGCCCGGAAGGGGCGGTGATCGTGCCGTTGGATGAAATTCTTGGCACCGAGGAAGTTTATCGTGTGCTGGTTGTGCTGCGTTCTGACGGCACCTCACTGTACGCCACCAAAGACCTGGCGTTGGCGATTGATAAATTTGAACAATACGGCCTGGACCGCTCCGTATATGTGATTGACGTACGCCAGTCATTGTACATGAAGCAAATCTTCAAGACGCTTGAGCTGCTGGGCTACGAATGGGCCGAGGATTGCCAGCACCTGGCTTACGAGATCGTTAACCTGCCGGGGAATGTGACCATGTCTTCACGGGATGGCACGGTTGTCCTGCTGGAGGACTTGCTCAAGGAAGCCGTTGCCCGCACACTGACGATCGTGCAGGAAAAAAATCCCGACCTGACCCCGGTGCAGCAGCAGGAAGTGGCGCAGGCGGTGGCTTTGGGCGCATTAAAATATTCGATGCTCTCCCGCGATAATACCAAAATTGTTACCTTCGATTGGGAAACCGCCCTCGACTTCAATGGTCAGGCTGCCCCTTATATTCAGTATGCAGCAGTGCGCTGCAACAGCATTCTGCGCAAGCTGGATGGCGGTTTACCGGCTTCTGCTCCGCTGAACTATGCGCTGGAAGAAGCAGAAGTTCATTTGATTGATTTGATCTCGCGCCTGCCGAATGAAGTGGAGCGGGCATCCCGCGAGTTGAAACCGTTGTATGTTGCCACCCATGCCTATGAACTGGCAAAAGGATTTAGTAATTTCTACAACACCTGCCCGGTGTTGAAGGCTGATGAACCGATGCGCAGCCATCGTTTGCGCATCGTTGCCGCTGCCCGCGTTGCGATTGCGAACAGCCTCGCCTTTTTGGGCATTCAATCCCCGGACGTGATGTAGATTTTGTAGGATCCTTCCGGCGTGTGTCGGGAGTGAAAAAACTTGGTCCTGTTTTTTCGAACAGAAGGAGTACGGATAACCATGGCACCAGTACGAACACTTATTATGGGCGCTGCAGGGCGCGATTTTCACAATTTCAACACTTTTTTCAGAGATAACAAGGATTATGAAGTTGTTGCATTTACAGCAACGCAGATTCCGAACATTGATGATCGGAAGTATCCTGCGGTGCTGGCTGGTTCTCTTTATCCCGATGGGATCAACATCTACCCGGAAAGCGAACTTGTGCGCTTGATCAAGGATTTGAAGGTTGACCAGGTGGTTTTCTCATACAGTGACCTTCCCTATGATTACGTCATGTCCAAGGCTGCTTTGGTAAATGCCCTCGGCCCAGATTTTTGTTTGATGGGTGTTGCTGCCACACAGGTGAAATCCACCAAGCCAGTGATTGCCGTTTGCGCAGTGCGCACCGGCTGCGGTAAAAGCCAGACTACCCGGCGCGTGTCCTTAATTCTCCGTGATATGGGTTACAAAGTCGCCGCTATCCGCCATCCCATGCCCTATGGGGATCTTGCCAAACAGGCCGTGCAGCGCTTTGAAACGTATGCTGATCTGGACAAACACGAATGTACCATCGAAGAACGTGAAGAATACGAACCCCATATTGACAACGGAGTGATCGTCTACGCTGGCGTTGATTATGAAGCCATTCTGCGCCAGGCAGAGAAAGAAGTTGATATCATCCTGTGGGATGGCGGCAACAACGACTTCTCGTTCTACAAAGCAGACTATACCATTGTCGTTGCCGACCCGCACCGCCCGGGACATGAAAAGAGCTATTATCCCGGCGAGACGAATGTGCGCATGGCGGATGCCTTTGTGATCAATAAAATCGATACCGCCGATTATGCCGATGTGTTGACCGTCCGTGATAACCTGCATGCACTTAATCCGGATGCGGTCATCATTGAAGCAGCTTCCCCGCTGTTCGTGGATGATCCTGAAGCGATCCGTGGCAAGCGGGTGCTGGTGGTCGAGGATGGACCGACCCTGACGCATGGGGGGATGAAGTACGGTGCTGCCACGGTGGCTGCCCAGCGTTTTGGCGCAGGCGAGATTGTTGACCCGCGCCCGTTTGCTGTGGGCACCATCGTTGACACTTACGAGAAATATCCCGAGATCGGCACCCTGCTGCCGGCAATGGGGTATGGCGACAAGCAGATGCGCGACCTTGAAAAGACCATCGAAAACGCTGACGTTGATATCGTCATCTCCGGCACGCCGATTGACCTGACCCGCGTGGTCAAGGTCAACAAACCGATGCAGCGCGTGCGCTACGAACTGCAGGAGATCGGTGTACCCACCCTGGAAGATTTGCTTAAGGCCAAATTCGGGAAGTAGGATTTTTTGTCGGGACAGGTTATAAACCCGTCCGAAACACCTTGTTTCAGAATCAGGACCGTGGAAGATTTTTTCCACGGTCTTTTTGTTTCCTGAATATCGAGAGGGAAACCGAAGTGGAGCCTGGTGACTGGTGTGGTTGGAGATACTATACCTGATTGGGTAAGACAGGATAATGTACCATTTTCATGGTGATCTTGAAGGAAAAAGCAAATTCTTTCTTTGGGTGTGCGTTCAAAAGCGAACGCACGCTACCCGGGAGGATTTTGACGGGAAGGGGAAAGAAACCGATTCCTCTTCGCCGCTAACATCTGGTATACTCACGCCTCGACAAACAAGTATAATTAACATTAGCGACAACCGATACAACAGGACGGGAAAGTACTATGTTTATAGATGAGATTGAAATTTACGTGCGCTCTGGCAAGGGCGGCGATGGCGCTGTTCATTTTTTGCGTGAAAAATATGTCCCGCGGGGCGGCCCGGATGGGGGCGATGGCGGACGCGGCGGTGATATTGTATTTCAGGTGGTGACCACTCTTAACACCTTGTCCAAATTTCACAGGAAGGAAAACTTTATTGCAGACGATGGCCGCAACGGGATGAAGAAGAATATGACTGGACGCTCGGCTGAACCGCTGGTGATCCAGGTTCCTCCCGGAACCGTGATCTACAATGCCGATACGAATCAAATTCTTGGCGACATGGTGGAACCGGATCAGCGCCTGGTAGTACTTCGCGGAGGCCGCGGCGGACGGGGTAATCAGCATTTTGCCAGTTCGCGCAACCAGGCCCCCCGTACCGGAGAGCGCGGCGAACCCGGACAGGAAATGAATCTGCGGCTGGAATTGAAGCTGATTGCGGATATTGCCCTGGTGGGTGTGCCCAATGCAGGCAAGTCCAGTTTTCTGGCTTCTGTGACCAATGCCCGGCCCAAGATCGCTGGTTATCCCTTTACGACGATCGAACCCAATCTGGGTGTGGCGGAACTGGATATTAATAATACCCTCGTTCTGGCTGATATTCCCGGTTTAATTGAAGGCGCACATCAGGGTGTGGGGCTGGGCGATGCTTTCCTGCGCCATATTCAACGCACCCGCGTGTTGATCCACCTGCTGGATGGTCATTCCGAGGATCCGGTGCTGGATTTCATGCAGATCAATGCTGAAATGGCCTTGTTTGACAGTGAGCTGGGTGAGAAACCACAGATTGTCGCTTTTAACAAAATGGATATGCCTGACGTACAGGAGAAATGGCCGCAGGTCAGGGACGCGATTGAGGCCAAAGGATATGAGATCATGGCGATTTCAGCCTTGACCCATGACAATGTGCGGCCTTTGCTATACCGCGCTGCGGAGTTGTTGAAATTTGCACCTGCGCCGGAAACTTTGACCAGTGAGCTGCCGGTTTACAGCCCCGGCGAAGACCCGCGGGACTTCCGTATCAAGCCGGTTGAGGCTGGCTTCCGTGTGACGGGGGCAGCCATTGAACGTGCCGCCGCGATGACCTACTGGGAATATGACGGCTCAGTGCGCCGTTTCCAGCGTCTGCTGAGCGTGCTCGGCATTGAGAAGGAATTAGAGGATCTGGGGGTCGCGGCTGGAGACACGGTGTATATTGGTGAATATGAACTGGTATGGCAGGATTGATGGCGAAACAGCAAACAAGACACACTCGAATCGGCGTTTTCGGCGGTACATTTGACCCGCCTCATATCGGTCACATGATCCTGGCTGCTGAGGCGCGTTCGCAGCTCAAACTTGATCGTATTCTCTGGGTGCTTACCTCGGTTCCTCCTCATAAACGAAATAAAACGGTCAGCGCTACAGCGCAGCGGCTGGCGCTTGTCCAGGCTGCTATTCGGGATGAGCCTGCATTTACCCTGTCTACCGTGGATATTGAGCGGGAAGGGCCATACTATGCTGTCGACACGATGCGCCTCTTGCGCGCGCAATACCCGCAGGTTGATTTGATCTACCTGATTGGTGAAGACTCCCTGCATGACCTGCCCACCTGGTACCAGCCGCAGGCATTGGTGGATGAGGTGGCGGGGATCGGGGTGATGCGCCGTCCAGGCAAGGCGGTCGATATGCAGGCACTCGAAGCAGCTCTGCCCGGAATCCGTGCCAAGGTCACTTTTGTGGAAGCACCCTTGCTGGAAATTTCCTCGAGTCAGGTGCGCCAGCGCATCAGCAAGGAAGAAACCTACCAGTATTATCTGCTGCCAGCAGTTTATGAGTTGATCCAATCCAGGGAGTATTATCGCCAGCGGACTTAGATGTCTTTTTTAGAAAAGGGAGGTTGGGATGAAAGCTAAACTTCGTGTAGCCATATTGTTGGTTATGATTGTTTGGGTTCTCGCCTGCGGGCCAGGGGCTGCGGTCACACCCACCCCGAATTTGGAAGCCACGATGGGGGCAGCCGTTGCCGAGACCAAAGCCGCCCAGCAGGCCGCCGCGCCACCCACCCAGCCTGAGCAGCCTCATGTGGACCTTCAGGCCACGGTGGATGCCCAGGTGCAGTTGACGATGGCTGCCCAGCAGGCTGCCCAACCTGTTCCCGCACAGCCTACGGTTGAAGTACCAGCGCAACCCGAACCGGTACAGCCCTCCGGGGATATGGCCGCCACCCAGCAAGCCCGGCCGATGTATGACTTTGTTAACAATATGGTCTCCAAGTCTAATCTGTGGTCGTCGGAAGGGGTTTACCATGATTTTGGTTCCCTTGATAAACGGGATACGGACCCGTCAGACGAGTATTCCTTCAGTTATTGGGATACAGACAACCAGGATTATGACAGCTTTGTGATCCGTACCACCATCACCTGGCGGGCACCCAACAGCGGGGATCCGGAAGATTTGGGCTGCGGTTTTATTTGGGGATTATCCGGTGATAATGACTGGCACGCCACTCATCTGGACCTGGAAGGCACGGTGCATACCTACCGCCAGCGCGGCAGCGAGAATATTGAGATGCAAGGCGGGCATTACCCTGGCGGTCTGGGTGCACTTTCTGGCGAGGCTGAGATGGTCATTGTCGTAGAAGATGATCTCTATTCAGTTTTCATCAATAACATGCAGGTCGTGCGTTTCAAAGATCCCTACATTGCTACCGGAAAGGTTGGCCCATCGGTATTTTATGGAAACTCGGTAGAATCGATGCACTGCAAGATGGATCAGATTGATTTCTGGGAATTGCGCTAAGCGTTAAATTGGGAGGAAAATGATGAAGAAAATGCAATCCATCCAATGGTTTGTGTTGATTGCGGCGCTTGTTTTTGTCCTCGCCTGTGGGGCGGGGGGGGCAGCTACGCCTACCCCAAATTTGGAAGCGACCATGGGCGCGGCGATTGCCGAGACCAAAACCGCCCAGCAGGCTGCTGCACCCTTTCAGCCCACACAGCCGCTGGTGGACCTTCAGGCCACGGTGGATGCGCAGGTGCAATTGACCGTGGCTGCCCAACCTGCGCCTGCACAACCCACGCCTGAGCCGCCCACGGCGGATCCGCCTGCGCCCGAACAGCCGACGGTGGAAGCGCCGCCTGCTGACAGCTCCGAGACGGACGAAGCCGCCATGGCGCAGCTTGTGCAGGAATTGTACGACAGCCGCCGGGTGAGCGTCCAGGAGGGCGAATATATCAAGCTGGATGATTACAGCACCTCCCTTTACAAGAATCAGGCCCATGACTGGACGCGCGCCGGGTCGGGTATCCAGGCCAGTGATTTCGTCCTGCGGGCGGATGTGGCCTGGCGGGGGGATGCCAACCCCTCGGCGTCCGGCTGTGGATTCATGTATTCGGGTCTGGCAATGGATGACTATCACTTTTCTGTGATTTCGACAGAAGGGATTGTGCATACTTACCGCTCGCGCGGCGGCAAGGTGATTGAAATGAAGGGCGGCAGGTATTCAAAATCACTGGGCGCCGCTTCTGGTTCAGCGGAGATCATGATCATCCTGGATGACAAGCAAATGGCTTTCTATGTGAATGGCGAAGAAGTGGTGCGTTTTAAGGACACCTATTTCAGCAGCGGCGGTATTGGTTATGCGATCAATTCCTACACACCCAAAGGGATTAACTGTCAGTTCACCAATGTGGAACTTTGGAAGATTTATTGATTCGGGAAGGAGGAAACGGCCATCCTGATTGACCAATCTCTGGTTCACAATCCCTTTTGTCTCTAAACACGATATAATTGGGCGCAGAAAGAATATACAGGTGAAAAAATGTCGCGACGCCAAAATATCATCCTGACCCTCTCCATGCTTTGCATGGCTGTTTTGCTTTCCGCCTGCGGTGCGCCTGCACCAGAGCCGACGGCCACTGTCCCGGTTCAACCGCCTACGGCGACGCCCAAACCCACCGAGACGAAAATTCCTACCGATATCCCCACAGAAACGCCGGTGCCCAGTGCCACCCCGACGATTACGCCGACACCCACCGCCACGTTCCAGGCGGATTTCGGCAAGGCTGAGTTTTATACCGCTGGTCCGCTGGCGAATTTCCGTTTCCTGATCGCGGTGGAGCTGGCGGAACCGGTAGAAGGCGAATATTACGCCCTGGTGGAGAAAAACAAGGAATACAAATGTGAAGTGCTTGCGGCTTATCCCAATCGGTTGTACTGCACCGGCCGCCAGGCAGCGGCCAATGATTTTGTTACCTACCAGATCTTTGAAACCGCCACGGGCCGGCCGGTGTTTGCCGGTGAGGTGTGGTGCGATCTGCCGCTGCGATAAATACCAAATTTGGGCGTTACTATTGTCAAATATTGGGGGAACGGTTATAATTTCGGTCGCATTGGATTGGGCGGTTAGCTCAGCTGGTTAGAGCGTTGCGTTGACATCGCAAAGGTCGTAGGTTCGAGTCCTATACCGCCCACAGGTCTCGGGATAACACCCGAGACTAATGTTTTTAATCATAAGGCCGCAGGCCCCCATTGAGGGGGTGGTATTCGAGTCCTATACCGCCCACAGGTCTCGGGATAACACCCGAGACTAATGTTTTT
>CAYURM010000001.1:0-211221 GCA_964447155.1 uncultured Anaerolineaceae bacterium | reverse complement strand
AATCATAAGGCCGCAGGCCCCATCGAGGGATGTTATTCGAGTCCTGTACCGCACTTTTGGGACGGCCTCGATTTTTTTAGCGGCCGAGGGTTTCCATGAGAAGGGTTCGAAATTCGTTTACTCTGGTACAGGATTTTCAAAATCCTGGTTTATCGGAGAGTGTGAAAGGGAAAACGCGGCCAGCAGGGGGGCGGGGATGATCGTGCAGCTACCCCACCCCCGCCTAACCTCCCCCAAAAAAACTGCATTTTTAGGGGAGGCATATGATGAATTTGTTTGCGGTGGGGATTGTAAAGATGCGGGGAAATGTTTTATAGAGACATATCTGCCCACTGCTGGAAGATCAATCTGGTTTTGGGAAACAATCTTCGGGTAAGGATATCTTTTTTCCTGATCCCTAATTGACTGATCGCCTGATTCCTTGTCCATTTCCCTCTTGCCAAGCCCCCTCAAAGTGGGTATAATCCATCCTAATTGCAATACATGGTGTTGAGCAGGACGAGTAACTGAAGAACCCTGACAGAGAGAGGAAACCACCGGCTGAAAGTTTCCTCCAGGCGAAGACAGCGAAAACCCCCTGTGAGCCAGATCCGGAAAGGGTGTATGCCCAAGTATGGTGAACGGTTGGCCTCGTTATCGGCTGCCAGAGATGACCTGCGATCAGGTCAAATTGGGTGGAACCGCGTGATTGAACTCTCGCCCCAATATGGGCGGGTGTTTTGTTTTTAAAGAGCACCCGCAGGATAGGAGCTTTATTTTTTTAGGGCCTGTCTTTGAAGAAAACTTGCCAAATTGTAGTGACGAATTTATTCGTCATCGCCTGTTTATGCGAGGATAACGACTGACCGAAGGGTTACTACAATGGGGTTTGCTTCAAATCAGGCCGGATCCTGGAGGTTTGGCATGGCTGAACAAATGAAAGAAAAGTACGAAGATTCACAACTGTACCGCATCCGGCATTCCACGGCGCACATCATGGCCGAGGCTGTGCTGGAGATGTTCCCCGAGGCGCAGATCGCCATCGGCCCGCCCATCGCGGACGGATTTTACTATGATTTCGATCTGCCCCGTCCCCTGACGCCGGAGGACCTGAAGGCGATCGAGAAGCGCATGAAGAAGTTGATCAGCGGTCAGCACGAGTTCAAGCGTCAGGTGCTGTCTGCGGATGAGGCCCGCGAGCTGTTCAAAGGGCAGGTCTTCAAGCAGGAACTGATCGATGGTCTTGACCAGGGCGGTTTCGACGAATACGGCGAACCGCTGGAAGGCAAGGTCGAGATTTCGACCTACACGGTCGAAAAATTCACCGACCTGTGCCGCGGCCCGCATGTGGAAAGCACCAAGCAGATCAACCCTAAAGCGGTCAAGTTGATGAAGGTGGCCGGTGCGTACTGGCGCGGCGACGAAAACAAGCCCATGCTGCAGCGTATTTATGGCACAGCCTGGGAAAAGCCCGAAGAGCTGCAAGAGTATTTAACACGCCTGGAAGAAGCCCGCAAACGCGATCACCGCCGCCTGGGCAAAGAGCTTGACCTGTATTCCATCTCGGAAGAGGTCGGTCAGGGGCTGATCCTGTGGCATCCCAACGGGGCAATGATGCGCCGCGAGATCATCCGCTTCCATGAGGATGAGCACGAGAAGGCGGGGTATGACTTCGTGGTCACGCCGCATATCGGCCGCGCCGAGTTGTGGGAGACGAGCGGTCACCTGGGATTCTACAGCGAAAACATGTATGCCCCGATCAAGGTGGAGGAACAGGATTATTACATCAAGCCGATGAACTGTCCCTTCCATTTGGACATTTACAAAGACCAGAAGCATTCCTACCGCGAGCTGCCGATCCGCTACGCAGAAATGGGCACGGTCTACCGCTACGAACGCAGCGGCGTGCTGCACGGTCTGCTGCGGGTACGCGGGTTTACCCAGGATGATGCCCATCATTTCTGCCGCCCCGACCAGATGCCGGAAGAGATCGACTTTGTGCTGAATTTCTGTCTGCATATTCTGCGCTCCTTTGGCTTCAACGAGTTCAAGGCTTACCTGAGTACGATGCCTGAGAAGTCGGTGGGTGAGCCGGAGATGTGGAGGGATGCCGAGGCCGCTTTGCAGGCTGCGCTGGAACGTGCCGAGATCGCCTATGATATCGATGACGGCGGCGGCGCATTCTACGGCCCCAAGATTGACTTGAAGATCAAGGATGCTATCGGCCGCGAATGGCAGTTGTCAACGATCCAGTTCGACTTCAACCTGCCGGAGCGCTTTGACCTGACCTACGTCGGCGAAGACGGGCGGGATCACCGCCCGTATATGATCCACCGCGCCCTGCTGGGCAGCCTGGAGCGTTTCTTTGGCGTGTTGATCGAGCATTACGGCGGGGCTTTCCCGGTGTGGATTTCGCCGATGCAGGCCGTGCTGGTGCCGATTGCCGACCGCCATCTGGATTATTGCCATGAAGTGGCGAAGCAGCTCAAGGCCGCCGGCATCCGCGCCAGAGTGGATGACCGCAGTGAACGCATGAATGCCAAGATCCGCGATGCGCAAAAGCAGAAAATCCCCTATATGCTGGTTGTTGGTGATGAGGAAGAGGAAAGCGGTCAGGTGGCTTTGCGCCTGCGCTCTGGCGACAATCCCGGGGCGATGCCCGTAGATGACTTTATTGCCCGTGCGAAGCAGGAGATTGCGGGCCACGTGTAGAAGCACCCCCTCCAACCTCCCCCATTTTATCTTTTCAAAAATGGGGGAGGCAAGGGGTGATTTGGTGCGGAGAGGCTCGGATCGATTGGTGCTGCCTGGTGATATTTCACTGAAAAACATGCCTGCACGTTGCGGGTTTTCTTAAGATGTGGTATATTTTTTATCGCTTAAAGTCCGTTAATTGGCGGACTGCTTTTTGAATTCAGGTAGGAGAGGAGAATACTATTAGTACACCAGAGTTTCGTATCAATGAGATGATCCGGGAAAAAGAGGTGCGTTTGATCGGTGCTGACGGCGAGAATGTCGGGGTTGTTTCGATCAGAGAGGCACTAAAAATGGCTGAAGAGGCTGAATTGGACCTGGTTGAGGTTGCTCCAAACTCAAGCCCGCCTGTTTGCCGCGTGATGGATTTTGGCAAGTTCCTGTATGAACGCACCAAAAAAGAACGCGAAGCACGCAAGGCGCAGGTGAAAGTGGAGATTAAAGAGATCCGCTTACGCCCCAAGACCAATGAACATCATCGTTCTTTCAAAACAAGAGATGCCCGACGGTGGCTCGAAGACGGGATGAAGGTGAAGGTTACGATCCGCTTCCGTGGACGTGAGATCACTTACCCCGAATTGGCCCTGGAAGATTTGAAAGAAATTGCACAGGAATTGGAAGAAGTATCCGTTGTTGAGCAGATGCCCAATATGGAAGGGCGTGTGATGACGATGATGCTGGCGCCGAAGAAAGAAAAGAAATAATAATTCCTGGGCGGCGATTTACCCAAACGGAAGATTCTGGTACAATACTGCTCCACTGAAGGAAAAATATTGTTTGTAATGCGGCTTTTAAGCAAGCCGCAAAGCTTTGTAAAGAGGAGGTTCACAGTGCCACAGAAGCAAAAAGCAGGAAAATACAAGCTGAAGACCCATAAAGCTACATCCAAGCGGTTTCGCATGACCGGGTCTGGCAAAGTAGTACGCACGAAGGGCGGCCAAAGCCATTTGCGCCGACGCCGTTCCAAGCGCGCCAAAGCTCTGTTCACAGAGATGGTGCCTGTACAGGGCAGCAAAGTCATCAAGCGTATTGGCCGGCTTGCACCGTACATGAAAAAGAACCGATAGCCGGTTCAAAACGTATCCATTTTTAGTGCGGCTGTTGGGTGTACGAACGGGTGGTAACACCACCGGCGCCCAGGGGTACGCAAAGGAGTTATCATGGCTAGAGTAAAAGGTGGGCCGTCAGCCCATCAGCGCCATAAAAAAGTATTAAAGATCACCAAGGGCCAGTATGGCTCGCGGTCGAAATTGTTCAAACGTGCCAATGAGGCGATGTTAAAGAGCCTGTGGTATGCTTACCGCGATCGCCGCACTCGTAAACGCGACCTGCGCCGGTTGTGGATCACCCGCATCAATGCGGCTGCACGGTTGAACGGGATGACTTACAGCAAGTTCATCCACGCAATGAGGACGGCTGACATTCAGCTTAATCGCAAGATGCTGGCCGATCTGGCAGTACGTGATCCTCAAGCCTTCACGGTAGTTGTCGAAACTGCCAAAAAGGCCCTCTAAACCAAAGTGTATTTACAACAACGGGATGGTCTCGGCCATCCCGTTATGATTTAACGCGGACCTGATCATTCTTCACGCTGGTAGATAAAAAATCATTTCGCAAGGGTACGAATATTTCGTTTTCCATA
The DNA here is from genome assembly GCA_964447155.1 of uncultured Anaerolineaceae bacterium. Lineage (GTDB taxonomy): Bacteria > Chloroflexota > Anaerolineae > Anaerolineales > Anaerolineaceae > SMBSF63. The sequence continues at coordinate 206,846 of CAYURM010000001.1, read as the reverse complement.
TTCCATCTGCCTGATTTTCTTTCAGGAGTATATTCCTGAGGGACTGATTGACTGATCCCTATTCTTGAATGGTGTTAAAATGAAAGCCAACCATGAATGAAATCAAGCAAACCCACATTTTCCCTGAAGGGCAGCGTCTCGAAATTGTCCACGGTGATATTACTGTTGAGACAGTGGATGCGATTGTGAATGCTGCCAATGAACGGCTGGCTCATGGCGGAGGAGTGGCCGGTATCATTTCTCGCAAGGGTGGTCCGGGTATTCAACGCGAATCTGATGCCTGGGTGCGGGAGCATGGGTTGGTCACTCACGAGAAACCTGCTTTCACCGGCGCGGGCATGCTCCCTTGCAAGGTCGTGATCCATGCCGTTGGCCCTGTATGGGGTGCAGGCGGCGAAGAGACAAAACTGGCGGCTGCTGTCCGCGGCAGTCTTGAACGTGCAGAAGAACTTAACCTGACCAGTATTGCCCTCCCCGCGATCTCCACCGGTATTTTTGGTTTTCCCAAAGGGCTTGCTGCACGTATCTTTTTTGATACCATTGCGGGGTATTATCAGGAGCATCCACAAAGCATTTTGCGTCAGGTGCGCCTGACCCTTTACGATCAACCTGCCCTGGCAATTTTCTTGTCAGCATTCACAGATTGGCAGCAAAAATCATGATCACTTCCACCCAGAATAGTAAAGTGCGTCTGGTGCGTGTCCTGATGGGCAGACGCAAGGAACGCCAACAAAATCAGGCTTTTGTGATTGAAGGGGTTCGCCTGACGGAAGAAGCCCTTGTCTCTCACTGGATGCCGCAGTTTGTCCTGTTCAGTGATCAACTGTCCGAACGCGGGCATGAACTGTTGGCAGGTTTTACCGATCAGGGGGTTGATGTGGAAGAAGTTGCCCCGCATCTGATGGAAAGCATGGCCGGGACACGCAGCCCGCAAGGGATTCTGGCTGTCCTGCCCCTGCGGAATTTGCCCCTGCCAGGCAAGCTTGATTTTGTCCTCGTGGCCGATCAGGTGCGCGACCCCGGTAATCTTGGTACGATCCTGCGTACCGCTGCTGCGGCGGGTGTGCAGGCGGTGATCCTGACGCCCGGGACGACGGATGCCTTTGCGCCCAAGGTGGTGCGCTCCGGGATGGGGGCTCATTTCCGTTTGCCGGTGATCGAAATGACCTGGGAACAGCTTCACGCTGCCCATGAATTCGGTGAGCTGCATGGGATTCCCTTTTATCTGGCTGATGCCGGGGGAGAAAAGGATTGCTGGTCTCTGAATTGGCGCAGCCCGGTGGGGATCATCGTTGGCGGAGAAGCCGATGGGGCAGGGGATCAGGCGCACCGGCTGGCTGCTGGCCGGGTCAATATCCCCATGCCCGGAAAAATGGAATCGCTCAACGCCGCTGCAGCGACCAGTGTGCTGTTGTTTGAGGTCGTCCGACAGAGGAGCTCATGATTTGACATGGAGCGTGCCCTGAGCTTGTCGAAGGGCACGCTATAAATTATTAATTACAGAGGTATTCATGCGTATTCGTTCCATTACCTGTTTCTATGATCCAAAATTCAACCGTGATCCGGCTGAAATAAGCCGGATGGCTGGTCTGGCGCACACCGCCAGCGAGGCTTTCCAGCAGGCCGGTTTTGAAGTGCAGACCACCCGCCTGGCGACTACCCCCTTCCCAGGACTGCTTCCCGGGAAGACAATCGCGGCAGCCCAGGAATATGCGCAGAGCATGGAAGCCGCTGCCAGCAAAGTGGCGTTTTCCTTTCTTTCCCTCGGTCCGGCTGCGCCGGATGATCTTGCCAGCTATGCCCTCATCCCGGAGATGTTGAAAGTTACCGAGAACACCTTCTTCGGCGGGGTCATGGCCCGCCGTCCGGGCGGGTTGGATCTGGCCGCTGTACGCGCCTGTGCCGAGGTGATCGCGAATTCTTCTGACATCACTCCTGATGGTTTCGCTAACCTGCGTTTTACTACCCTGGGCAACGTGCCTGCCTGCACACCATTCTTTCCCGCTGCGTATCATGCTGGTGGGAAACCTGCCTTTGGTCTGGCTCTTGAAGCGGCGGATGTGGTCGATGCGGCTTTTCGCGGGGCAGGGTCATTGCAGGAAGCACAGCAGCGATTGGTGGCGGCCCTGGATGGATACGCCAGTGACCTGGCGGGGGCAGCAAATCGGATCGCGGATCAATTCCAGGTGGATTTCAAGGGCATGGATTTCTCGCCTGCACCGTTCCCGGAGGAGCGCTGCTCACTGGGTGGGGCAGTGGAACTGCTGGGGGCACAGATTGGGCAGTATGGGGGTGTGGCCGCTGCGGCGGTGCTGGCGGATGCGCTTGACCAGGGAGGCTGGCAGCGCGCTGGCTTCAATGGCCTCATGCTGCCGGTGCTGGAAGACGCCATTCTCGCCCAGCGCGCCGCTGAAGGCAGCCTGAGCATCAAAGACCTGCTGCTCTTCTCCACCGTGTGCGGGACGGGGCTGGATACGGTACCCCTGCCCGGCGATGCTACGGCAGAACAGATTTGTCCCGTCCTGCTGGATATCGCCGCTCTTTCCCTGCGGCTGGACAAACCCCTGACGGCGCGCCTGATGCCCGTGCCGGGCAAGCGGGCTGGGGATATGACCGAGTATGACTTTGCTTACTTCAAGAACGGCGGGGTGCTGGCCTTACCTGATGCAGGGGTAGGGGGATTGCTGGCAAGTAATGAGACTTTTGATTTGAAGCCTCGTCACAGTTATCGGTGATTGCTTCGCTTACAGATCAATGCGCATAGTCATTATTTTTAAGAGCTGAATTAAAACATCCCGCGGATTTGATTACTCGCGGGATGCTGCTTTTTGAAACTACTCAAGCAGGTAGCTGTGCGTTCCCGGTTGAATGCCCCCAAACTCACCTTTGGTTGGGTGTTGAACTTTCAATTATTATGATAAAATAGGTCTAAATTATTATAATCAGCAATAGTAAAACGATGAACTGTATAACACAACCATAAGAAACAAGGAGAATCAGATGACGATCATCACGAATTTAGGGTATCCGCGGATCGGCCTTCACCGCGAATTGAAGAAAGCTCTGGAAGGGTATTGGAAAGGCAATTCTTCACAGGCTGAGCTTTTGAAAGCTGCCGCCGAAATACGAAAAACCAACTGGCAGCTTCAGGCCGAAGCCGGGATTGCGCATATTCCATCCAATGATTTCTCACTGTACGATCAGGTGCTGGATACGATTGTTATGGCAGGGGCAGTGCCCGTGCGATACAAGCATGCCAACGGGCAGGGGCATCAGGTTGATCTGGATACCTATTTTGCCATGGCGCGCGGTGTGCAGAACGAATCCGGGCTGGACATTCCCGCCATGGAAATGACCAAGTGGTTTGATACCAATTATCACTATATCGTTCCTGAGCTGGCGCCTGACCAGCATTTTCACCTGGCGTCAAGCAAGGTCGTTGATGAATACAACGAAGCCAAAGCCCTGGGCATTCAAACCCGCCCCGTATTGCTGGGGCCGGTCAGTTTCCTGTTGCTCTCGAAATCTACCGGTGAGGGTAAGGTTTCTTTGGATCTGCTGGAAGGTTTGTTGCCGGTGTATGAGCAGGTACTTTCGCAGCTTGCCGAGGCGGGCGCCGAGTGGGTGCAGATGGATGAGCCTTATCTGATGATGGATTTGAGCACTGAAGAGAAAGCAGCTTTCGAACGCACCTACCAGAAGCTGGAAAAACTGGAAAATCACCCCAGGCTCCTCGTGGCGACGTATTTTGGGGCATTACTGGATAATCTCGATCTCGCCTTGCACCTGCCGGTGGATGCCCTGCATCTAGACCTGGTGCGCGCCCCGGAGCAGTTGGCGGAAGCCCTGGAACAGATTCCTGATGGCCTGATCCTCTCTTTGGGGGTAGTGGATGGCCGCAATATCTGGCGCACCGATCTTGAAAAAGCTGCTGCTCTGGTGCAGCAGGCGGTTGACCAGCTCGGTGCAGACCGGGTGTGGGTTGCGCCTTCCTGCTCACTGCTGCACGTCCCGCAGGACCTGGCCCTGGAAACCGAACTTGATGAAGAGTTGCGCAGCTGGCTGGCATTTGCCCGTCAGAAACTGGGTGAACTGACCGCACTAGGCAATGTTGTCAGCGGCGGGTCAGAAAAGGCTGCTGATGCGCTGCGCCAGTCACGGTTGGCGGCTGCCTCCCGGGAGACATCCAGGCGGATTCATAATCCCAAGGTTGGGGAACGTTTGTCCAGTTTGACCCCTGCCATGCGCCGCCGAAATGATCCCTATGCGGTGCGCAAAAAGGCGCAGGCTGATCTTGGTTTGCCCCTCTTGCCCACCACCACAATTGGCTCCTTCCCGCAGACGAAGGAAGTGCGGCAGAACCGGTCAAAGGCTGCCAGGGGACAGATCTCCCCGGCGGAATATGAAGCCTTTGTCAAGGAGGAGATCAAGCGGACGATACGATTTCAGGAGGAAGCCGGACTGGATGTGCTGGTACATGGAGAGGCGGAGCGCAACGACATGGTGCAGTACTTTGGCGAACAGCTTGATGGTTTTGCTTTTACCCGGCAGGGGTGGGTACAGAGCTATGGTTCACGTTATGTGCGCCCGCCGGTCATTTTTGGGGATGTGCACCGCCCGCAGCCGATGACGGTCAAATGGGCGAAGTATGCCCAGTCGGTCACGGACAGGCATGTGAAGGGCATGTTGACCGGCCCGATCACGATCTTGCAGTGGTCTTTTGTGCGCGATGACCAGCCGCGGGCCGACACCTGCCGCCAGATTGCCCTTGCCATTCGGGATGAGGTGCATGATCTGGAAGCCGCTGGCATCCGTATCATTCAAATTGATGAACCCGCTTTGCGGGAAGGACTGCCGCTGCGCGCAGCCGACAGGGCAGCGTATCTCAGGTGGGCGGTGGACAGTTTCCATTTGTCTGCCGATGTTGTTGAAAATCGCACCCAGATCCATACCCACATGTGCTATTCCGAGTTCAACGAGATCATTGATTCGATCGCTGCCATGGATGCGGATGTGATTTCGATTGAAGCTTCGCGTTCAAAGATGGAACTGCTGGATGCTTTTGTTAACTTCCACTATCCGAATGAGATCGGTCCGGGAGTTTATGATATTCACTCTCCGCGGGTGCCTTCGCAGGAAGAAATGGAAGACCTGCTGCGCAAAGCGCTGGAAGTGATCCCTGCCGAGCGGCTGTGGGTCAACCCCGACTGCGGCCTGAAGACCCGCGGCTGGGCGGAAGTGGAGCCAGCCCTGAAAGCAATGGTAGCGGCGGCAAAGACACTGCGCGCTGCGCTGTAAATCTCGCGTGGCATTTAAATCAAAGCCACCCGCGGAGTTAGTCCCGCGGGTGGTTGTTTGTTTTCTCTAGCGAACCTGCTCAAAATTGATGATGATCAGGTTTTGTCCGCAGTCGGCAAAGGTGTCGAAGAAGACTTTGTCCGACAGCGGATAATTGGACTGGTTGATCAGCCGCACCCACAGATCGCCTTTTGAATCAAAGGGGTAATCGGTGAGGGCAAATTCAAAGCCGGCTTCGCCGTATTTGGTGGCGGTGCCGGTCAGGCTGTATTGATTGGTGTAGAGGCCTTCCAAAGTACCGCCGAGCTGCACGGTGATGCCGACGTAGGGACTGTCCTGCATGTCGACCACCTGACCGCCCACGCCGCTCCAGCGGCAGCCGCGGCTGGGGTAGAGGATGGAGGCGTCAATCCCCACCGGGTCGGTGCGCAGCACGAAGGGGTATTTTGAATCGACTTTCGGGGTGGGCGTGGCGGTTTGCAGACTGTCATCCCCCAGGGGTGTTGCCAGGGCGGCGGTTGCCGAAGGCAAAGGTGTCTCGCTGGGAATAGGGGTGATGCTGGCGGTGGGCGTCCAGGTGGGCGGCAGGGATGGCGGGGTGGGGGTGTTCGTTGACGGCAGGACTTCTGTCGGCAGGATGAGGGCGACGGCCTGGGTGGGTGGCGGATAGGGATTGAAGCGGTTATAGGGATTGGAATACGTCAACGCGACGAAAGCTATCATGACTACGATGCAGACCAATACAAGCGTAGTCAACACGTTCCACAGGCCGCTGTTTGCAGTTCTTTTGGTTCTGCGTCTTTTGTTTGCCATACTGCTTTTCCCTTTCCCTTCTTTTTCAGGGCAGCAGGATTTCGATCTGGCTTTTCTCGCGGCGCTCTGTTAGCCAGTTTTCCACAGCCTGATGCTGCAGGAAATTTCGCGCTTCCGGGCTAAGCGGGCGGATGCCCTTATCCAGCACCTCGACGATGTGATAGCCCAGGTCGCTTTCGATGATCTCACTGATCTGCCCCGGCTCCAGGGCGAAAGCGGCTTCTTCGACTGAAACCTGCGTTAAATACCCCCTGGGGAACCAGTACAGGTCGCCGCCCAAAGTCGGGTCGACGATGTTGGCTATCGTTGCAAATTCTACGCCAGCTTCAAGCTGATTCAGATACACATTGGCGGTATCCTCATCCAGCAGCAGCAACTGGCGGGCCTTGACCTGCTCGGCTTCCTGCGGGACGCTGGCTGCGATCTGGTCGCGCTGCCAGGCGGCTGCCATGGACAGGCGCAGGGCTTCGTGGAAGGTCTCGGTGTCAAACCCGTTGGCTTCCTGCCAGGCGGTCAGTTTGGTTTCGCCGCCGGCACTTTCTGCCAGGCTTACCAGGCGTGCATCAAGGTCACCTTCGCTGACCGTATAGCCATTTTCTGCTGCGCCCTGTGCTAACAGGGTCTGGTCGATCAGCTCGTCCAGGACGACTTGCTGCGCCTCTTCTTCAGAAGCCAGCACGTTTCCCGTTTCCTGGGCGACTTCGTACGACGCCCGCCAGGCATCGTACAGCGATTGTAGCACGAGGTCCCCATTGACTTTGACGGCGACCGGGATGGGGGTGGGGGTAGGCGGCAGGGCGGTCCGGGTTGGCGCCGGCGTTTCGGTGGCTTGTGCCTCCGGGCCGGTACTGCATCCACTCAGCCCCCAGATGGCGATCAAGGCGATCCCCAGCAGGAGGGTTTTGGTCAGGTTTCGTTTTGTGTACATTGTCCTGATTATACCCCAGCACCCGAAAGGAAACGTTTCCAAAAAATGGCTTCTTGAAGCATTTAAAGAGCCTGTAGTTTGTGGTTCCCTTGTCCAGATTCGGGTTACAATATAGACAACTGATTGCCAAATCAGTCCCCAGGGGGACCGTGATTGATGGGGGCACATAAGAATAGAAACTTTTTCGTTTCGACAGTATTCCGCTACACTGCCGACACTGTTATCAGGCTGCCTGGCACAGACAGGTTGGTCTATGACTGCATGCAGGAGGAAAAACGCATGATGAAGAATAAATCGAAACTGGTGTTGGCCCTGATTTTGGTGGGGGTGTTGTTCAGTATTGGGGCTGGGACTTTAAGTATATATTCCAGCTACAGACAAATTACATTTAATTCAATAGAAGATGTAAATCCTAAAACGGATGGACAAGGTGTGGTTTGGGTTGGCAACTATGGAGCCGATGCAGACATTTTTTATTACAATATTGCTACAGACAAAATCATAAATTTATCCAGTACTTCAACGAGCAACACTGATCCACAAATAGATGGGAATTATATCGTTTGGCAAGGAAAAGTAGGAAGTTACTTCGAAATATTCATTTATGAAATCAGTACTGGCATCACCACGCGAATAACCAACAATACAACTCATGATGCCTCCGCGAAGATCGCTGGCGATTATGTCACCTGGTTTGGACAAAATGAAGGGGAATGGGATTATGAAGTTTTCGTGTACCAAATAAGTTCCGGGGTTACCACCCAGATCACATACAACGCTGAATCTGACCAAAACCCCGTCGTTCATGGAGACTATGTATCATGGCAACACAGTATTAGTGGAAAAAATGAGATTCTTTTGCATAAGATTAGTACTGGTACAACCATACAATTAGCAGATGACTCAATAGATGCGTTTCACCCTGTTATGAATGGAGATTACATTTCATGGCGATATCCAACAGAAAATGGTGATGAAGTCTATTTACACAAAATCAGCACCAATTCAACTACTCAAATTGCCGATGATTCTTCAACTCATTACTATCTATCAATAAACGGAGACTCCATCACGTGGCAAGGCAGTGATGGAGACTATGAAATTTTACTTTATCAAGTCAGTAATAATACAACCACGCAAATCACAAATAACTCCATAAGTGATTATGCCCCCTCCCTTGATGGGGATTACATCGTGTGGCGAGATGTTAATAACAAAATACTTGCATATGAAATCAGTGCCGGCAAAACATCAACAATAGCTGATAACAGTAAAGCAAACCGAGGCCTACAGATAAGCGGAAACACTGTTGTTTGGTACAACGATGGACAGTATCGCGGACAATCAGAAGTCTACATGGCAACCTTAGGCCAAAATCCTACATTTGGCACTTACGAAGAAACAAGTGAACATCTTATTTTTTCAGACAACTGGGATTCTACAAATGTAACAGAAGCATCTGGTGGCGCATTTACAACCGCAAACGAGTCTGGCGCTTCAATTTCATTTAATTTCACAGGGCGGCAAGTGGCCTTGCTTTATACCGAGGATACCATATACGGCGACATAGAAATTGTCATCGATGACGATACTCCTGTTTTCCTTGACCAATACGGTACTGCCTTGACTTATCAGAATCGTTGGAACAGTCCTGTGCTCGAGAACGGTAATCATGCGATCACACTGACACATCCTGGTGGTGGATACAACATCAATCTGGATGCCCTGATCGTCTTTGAGCCTGATTTCACGCCTCCTGCAGCAGTTACGTTAACTGCTTCTCAAGGATTCGCATCAGGTGAAGTGTATCTTACATGGAGCGCTCCCGGTGATGACGGAGATATCGGCACAGCTTACGAATACATTGTGCGCTATGCATCCGCTCCAATCGATTCGGAATCTGCCTGGGATGCCGCAACCGATGTAAACGGAGAACCCATTCCATTGGAAAGAAGATCAGCTCAATCAATGGTTGTCACTGGCCTGCCCTTACGCCAGAATCATTACTTTTCTCTGCGTACCAGGGATTTTGTGGGCAACCTTTCTTCCCTCTCCAATTCACCCGCATCCACCGACCCCTCCCTACAAAACACAGTTGACTCGGTTTATCACATTACACAAAACACCGCAACTGAGGATAATCTAGATATTGATGGTGACTATATGGTGTATCAGGGTGATGGAGACGGAGACACAGATATCTATCTCTATCAATATAGTACAGGCCTGATGACCAGGGTAACCGACAACCAGGCAAGTGATAGCGAGCCAAAGATCAGTGGAGACTATGTTGTATGGCTTGGAAATGAAAACGCAGATAAAGAAATCTATTTGTATCAGATTAGCACTGGTGCAAACACGAAACTAACAGATAACTCGATCAGCGAATATTATCCCGATATCAATGGAGACTACGTCATATGGAAAAACTATGATGATGGGATTTGGGGATTATATTACTACCAAATCAGTACTGGAATGACTCATCAACTTCCCGGTATTGTAAATAGTTACTGTGTTCCACAAGTTGATGGTGACTTTGTTGTATGGTTTGGTAAACTTGACGGGCTTTCAGGTATTTATCTTTATCAAATCAGCACCGGTGTCACTAGCAAGATCGGCAACAGAGAATATACCGACCCAGCGCCTCAAATCGACGGTGATTATGTTGTATGGTATGGCGACCTGGATGGGGACCTTGATATTCTCATCCACCAGATCAGCACAGGCACCACGTTGATGACCAATAATACAAGAGATGACGAAACACCAAAAATTAGCAGTGATAATGTTGTGTGGGTCGGGATAGAAAACAATATCCGTCAAATATATCTTTACCAGCTTAATTCAGGAACTGGTCTCAGATTGACAAATAGCACAAAAGACAACCGATTTCTAAATATCAGCGGAGACTACGTAACTTGGAAAAGGGGATCGGAAAACAATATCATTCTTTACCAAATCAGCACAAACGCCGAAAGACAAATCGCCGACAATACTGAACTTTATGAAATGGCCGCCATGAATGAAAACAATATGGCATGGCGAAGTAAGGACAACCAGGATATCGAAATAAACGCGTATAGTATTGGATCGACTCTGCCAGAAGCTCCTTACCAAGAAAATAACAACAATATCATTTACTCCGGGTCCTGGATTACTCAGGATGCTGTTGAAGCCTCAGGAGGATCATTCAACCTCACCAACCAGCAAGGCGCATCGGCTTCGTTGACTTTCACCGGCCGCCAGATATCGCTGCTTTACACCAGTGATGTAGATTATGGCAATATGGAAATCGTTTTTGATGATGGGGCACCAATCCTGCTCGATCAGAATGGCCCCAGTCTTACCTATCAAAACCGCTGGGAAAGCCCTGTACTTGATTTTGGCACGCATACTGTCGAAATGCGTCATCCAGGAGAATCATCCTGGATCAACATTGATGCTATAGAAATCTCATCTCCTGATGACAGCCCTCCAGCAGCTGTTGAACTTTCCGCAGAAGCAGGACGCGCCTCTGGTGAGATCATTCTTTCCTGGACTGCACCTGGTGAAGATGGAAACAGCGGCACCGCCAGTGAATATATCCTGCGCCATGCGTCTTCGGCCATTGATTCTGAAGCCAAATGGGATACTGCTGAAGAATTTTCCGGCATGCCAGCGCCGCAAATAGCCGGGTCTGCTGAAACTGTGACCACCGCTGATATGTCTCCGCGTGAAACGCATTATTTCGCCCTGCGCACGCTGGATCACGGAGGAAACCTGTCCGCTCTTTCCAATTCTCCTTCATCTTCAGATCCATCAACTGAAACAGCAATTGACACCCCCATTTTTATTACAGATAACACAGAAAACGAAAATGGCTACAGGGTGGATGGCGATTATGTCGTTTGGTACGAACGTATCGTTCGCACACCTGGAACCCTTGGCACAGCTGAAATTTTCATGTACCAGATCAGCACCGGTCTGATCAAACAAATTACGAATGATGAAAGAAATAACACCAATCCTCAAATCAATGGCAATTATGTGGTCTGGGAAAGTGATCTTGATTATGACCCAGAAATATACCTCTATCAAATCAATACTGAAACCACCACGAAAATCACGGATAACGGTAGAGGTGTTTATGATGAAGAGCCTCAAGTGTTTGGCGATTACATCGTCTGGCAATACAAAAACAACTCAGATTATGAAATCTATCTTTATCAAATCAGTACAGGGATTACCACGCAAATCACAAACGATGATATTTCCGATGTGAGCCCTCAGATCAATGGTAATCATATTGTTTGGATTAAGGACGAACCTTACGAGGATCAAATCTATCTCTATGAGATCAGTTCTGGCATCACTACACAAGTAACTGATTCTGATGAAAATAAATATAATGTATTGATCGACGGGGATTATGTTATATGGGAAGACGGTTTTAGTCCCGATCTCTTTATTTACCAAATTAGTGTAAACACTATCACAGATTTTTACAGAGGAGCGGCATATAATCCCAGACAAAGAATCAATGGAGATTATGTTGTCTGGCAACAAGAAACGGGAGGCACCAGTACAGAGCTTGACATTTGGCTTTACCAACTCAGTACCGGCACTGCCACACAGATCACTGATAACGACATTGATGACCAATATCCCGATATCTACGGCAATAATGTAGTGTGGCTAAGTGACCAACTTCACCTTTACCAGATCGATACTGGTGTTACCATACCAATCTCAGCAGATATAACTTCCTTTTATCCTCCTCGTATTGATCGAAATCATATTCTGTGGGGAAAATTTGAAGATCAAGTCAGGAGTCTATATCTCTATACAATCGGAGATTCTCCTCAAGGCGGCACCTATCAGGATACATCTGCGGATATCAGCTTCTCAGGAGATTGGAATACGATCTATGCCGAGGAAGCTTCAGGTGGTTCGTACGCTGCTTCCCTCCAATCCGGGGCATCAGCCTCATTAACCTTCACTGGCGTCCAGGTGTCCCTGCTTTACACCGCTGGTCCAGATCAAGGAGATATTGAGATCACGATCGATGGCAGCGACCCTGTACTTCTGGATCAACACAATGTTTCCCTCAGCTACCAAAATCAATGGGACAGCTCTCAACTGGCCAACGGGTCACATACCATCACCTTGCGTCACCCTGGCGGCGGGCATACGATCAATATCGACGCCTTGATTGTCACCACCTCACCGGATACAACACCACCCGATGCGGTTACCCTCCAGGCAACACCTGGTTACAGCAGCGGCGAAATCAATCTAAACTGGATCGCCCCTGGAGATGATGCTGACATAGGTATTGCCACAGAATATATCGTACGTTATGCTGATAGTGAGATTACTGCACAGGCTGGCTGGGACGCAGCCAACGATATTTCCGGGGAACACGCCCCGCTGAGCGCCGGTTCTCCCGAAGAGCTGATTATCGCCGGCTTGAATCCTGAACAAACCTATTACTTCGCGTTGCGCACCCTCGACGAGGCCGACAACATTTCCGCATTGTCTAATTCACCTGGGGCAACAGATCCTACCAGATCGAAGAATGCAAACAACCCCTTCCAAATCACCGACAATCGGGTAAACGAATCCGGCTATAAAGTCAATGGTGATTATGCCGTATGGTGGAGCGATGTAGACGGAGACGATGATATCTATCTCTACCAGATCAGCACTGGCATCATTAAACAAATCACAAAAAACAATGCTGATGATGATACCCCTCAAATTATCGGGGATCACGTAGTATGGGAAAGTAATCTGGATGGAGATTGGGACATTTATCTGTATCAGATCAGCACGGGCACAACGGTCCAGGTAAGTGACAACACAGCACAAGATCACGCCGCCGAGGTCAATGGCGACTATGTTGTATGGTTCGGCCAGGGTGATGGAGATCTCGAAATCTATCTTTATCAAATCAGCACTGGCGCTACAACCCAGGTTTCCCACAATACTGCGGGAGATTATTATCCGCAGGTTGATGGCGACTTTGTAAGCTGGTATGGTCGGAACGATGGAGATCATGAAATTTATCTCTATCAAATCAGTACAGGCATTACGCGGAAAATTACAAATAACACTAGAGCTGATGACGTCCAACCCAAAATCAACGGAGACTATATAGTTTGGTTTGGCGGTACAGATGCAGATGCGGAAATCTATATGTACCAGATCAGCACCCGTACCACCAGGCAAATAACCAACAACCACGAAAATGATTATGATCCGAGAGTCAACGGAGATTATGTCGTCTGGTACGGTATGGGAGATGGAGATTCAGAAATCTATCTCTACCAAATCAGCACTGACACTACTAAACAGTTGTCAAACAACACAATCGCAGATGATCTCCCCGATATTGATGGAGATTATGTTGTTTGGGAAGCATATGCCGATGGAGACTGGGAAATCTACCTTTACCGAATCAGTACTGGACTAGTCACGCAAATCACCAATAACGAAAGCCAGGATGAGTATCCCTATGTCAATGGGGATAACGTGGTCTGGGGTAACCAGGCAGATGGAGATACAGAAATCATCCTGTTCACTCCAGGAAAACCTGTACCCGTTGGAACCTACCAGGAGGATAACCCAAATATCTTTTATACAGGTAACTGGACACCCTGGAACACGGATAATGCCTCCGGCGGATCAACGCGATACAGCAATGACGTCAATGCTTCTGCTACCCTGATCTTTTCCGGCCGCCAGGTCTCATTGCTCTACACCGGTTTCACCAGCCGCGGGAACATCGAGATCAGCATCGATGGCGGGGCGCCTGTGCTGCTTAACCAGTACGGCAGTGTTCTGACTTTCCAGAACCGTTGGGACAGCCCCATCATGAATTCCGGCAAACACACAATTGTGCTGCGCCACCCCGGAGGCACCAAGTACATCGATCTGGATGCGTTGATTGTTACTTCTCCTGAGTCCGACCCACCTGCGGCAGTGACCTTGAATGCGGTGACTGGCAGCAACACCGGTGAAGTGGATCTGGACTGGATTGCCCCTGGTGACGATGATGATACCGGTACAGCCACAGAGTATATTCTTCGTTATGCAGATACGGCCATTGACAGCGAATCAGCGTGGGACGCTGCTACAGACGTGACCGGCGAACCTGCACCGCAAATCGCAGGCACAACCGAAACGCTGACCCTCTCTGGCCTGGTGCCCGGACAGACCTACTTCTTCGCCTTGCGCACGCTGGACAGCGATGCCAACCTGTCTGATCTGTCCAATTCACCTTCTGCAGCAGCAAAGGCCATTACGCCAGTGGAAGTCGGGACGTACGAGCAGGATGACATCAACATTAACTACTTCGGCAACTGGACTACATGGGATGATGCCCGTGCCTCCGGCGGCTCTACCAGTTATTCGAATGATGCAACGGCATCAGCGTCGCTGACCTTCAGTGGGCGCCAGGTATCGTTGCTCTTCACCCGCTATGCCAGCCGTGGCAATATTGAGATCAGCATTGACGGCGGGACGCCTGTGCTGCTCAATCAGTACGGCAGCAGCCTGACCTTCCAGAACCGCTGGGACAGCCCGCTGATGGAAGAGGGGATACATACGGTCGTTCTGCGCCACCCTGGCGGCACCAAGTACATTGACCTGGACGCGTTGATCGTCTCCTCACCCGAATCCATTCCGCCTGCGGCAGTGGTCTTGAATGCCAGTGCAGGAAGCGGCATTGGCGAGGCCGACTTGAGCTGGATCGCGCCCGGCGATGATGGTGATACCGGCACAGCCGCGGAGTACATCGTGCGCTACGCCTCATCTGCCATTGACAGCCAGTCCGCCTGGGATGCCGCCACAGAAGTGAGCGGTGAACCCATCCCGCAAACTGCTGGCACAACAGAAAGTATGACCATCGCCGGCCTCATCCCCGGGCAGGCCTATTCCTTTGCCCTGCGCACGCTGGACGATTCCAATAACCTGTCTGACCTGTCCAATTCTCCATCGGTGACAATCTTTGCACCCCCACCGGTAACAGAAGGCACCTACCAGGAAGGTGATCTCAACATCATCTATACGGGCAACTGGACCGACTGGAACACGGCCCCTGCCTCTGGCGGCTCCACCCGTTACAGCAACGATCCCGCCGCCTCGGCCTCGCTGACCTTCTTCGGCGGTCAGGTGAGTTTGCTTTACACCGGTTATGTCAGCCGGGGGAATATCGAGATCAGCATTGACGGCGGGGCACCAGTGCTGGTGAATCAGTATAACAAAAGCCTTTCTTACCAAAAGCGCTGGGACAGCCCCCAGCTGGATACCAATTTGCACACGATCACCGTGCGCCACCCTGGCGGCGCGGGCTATATTGACCTGGATGCACTCATTGTTTCTCCGCATGCGCTTTCAGGTGAACTTCTGAAATCCCGGGTTCAACTCACCCATACACCTGCGGGAGAAGCATATTTTTATCATCAGTATCCAGTTATCGATGGTGACTATATCGTCTGGCGAACCGAAGGCAGAGATGCGACAGGTATTGCGCTTCATCAGATCAGCACCGGGGCGACGACAGCCATTGCCAATGCAGGTGAACATCCCCAGATCCATGGCAATAACGTGGTTTGGGAGTGTGGGGATGTTTGCCTCTACCAGATTGATACGGGCGTTACCACCAGGATCAATGATTCGGGCAGCGGACACCAATCTCCTCAGGTTTACGGAGACTATGTGGTATTTGTCAGCGATCAGGATGGCGATGATGAAATTTACCTGTATCAGATCAGCACCGGCGTCAAAAGCCAGCTGACCAACAACACTTCCGGCGAATCCTGGCCTGACATCGATGGTGATTTTGTTGTATGGGTAACGGAAGACTACGATATTTATCTTTATCAGATCAGTACTGACACCACTACAAATATCACCAACAATCAAAACTGGAATGTTTCCACGCGTATCAGCGGTGATTATATTGTTTGGATGGGCGGCGCCCCCTCAGATATCTATCTTTACCAGATCAGCACCGCCATCCTTACCCAAATTACCAATGACGCCGTCTCGAATCGGGCGCCCGAAATGGATGGCAAGCATATTGTCTGGCTGCAATACCCCGATGGCAGCGATGTCAAAGACATTTATCTGTATGCCATGGATAGCGGTATCAGCAGGAAAATCGCTTCTACCGGCACAGCGTTTAGCTGGGATATTGAAACGGGTCCCTACGTCAAAGGCGATTTTATCACCTGGATGAGCAGGGACGGCAGCACAGAAAATGACACTGAAGTCTATTTGTATCAAATCAGCACCGATATGCTTGAAATGGCCTCTGATAATCTTGGCGGGGATGGACAGGCTGCGCTAAGCGGCACACATCTTGTATGGTCTGGCGCTTTATACAACTCAGGAAATTACGACATTTTCCTCGCTGAACTCAATACGCCGGCAGGTGCCGGCACCTATGAAGAAAAAGACGCCAGCATCGTCTACACCGGCAACTGGACCACCTGGAATACCGCCAGTGCCGCGGGCGGCTCGACACGTTACAGCAATGATCCCGCTGCCAGTGCCACGTTGACCTTCTCTGGCCGCCAGGTTTCGCTGCTTTTCACCCGCTACACCAGTCGCGGGAATATCGAGATCACCATAGACGGCGGGACGCCGGTGCTGCTCAATCAATACGGCAGCAGTCTGACCTTCCAGAACCGCTGGGACAGCCCGCTGATGGCGGATGGCACCCATACGATTGTGCTGCGTCACCCTGGCGGCACGAAATACATTGACCTGGATGCCTTGATCGTATCGTCACCGGAGTCCGACCCGCCCGCGGCGGTAAGCCTGAATGCTGCCACCGGCAGCGATACCGGCGAAGTGGACCTGGACTGGATTGCGCCGGGCGACGACGGGGATACCGGCACGGCTGCAGAATATATCGTGCGTTATGCTCCATCCGCGATTGACTCGCAGGCTGCATGGGAGGCTGCCACAGACGTGAGCGGCGAACCCGCACCGCAAATCGCCGGCACGGCTGAAACGTTAACCCTGTCTGGTCTTGTGCCTGGACAGACCTACTTCTTCGCCTTGCGCACACTGGATGATTCGGGTAATCTGTCTGACCTGTCCAACTCCCCCTCAGCGGAGGCGAAAGCGCCTACCCCGGTGGGGGTGGGCACCTATCAGGAAACCGATGCCAATATTGTTTATACAGGTATCTGGACACCGTGGAGCACAGCCAGCGCCTCCGGTGGTTCAACGAAGTATTCCAATGACCCCGCGGCTTCAGCCTCGCTGACTTTCATCGGTCGACAGGTCTCTCTACTCTTCACGCGTTATTCGAGCCGTGGCAATATTGAGATCACGATTGATGGCGGGACGCCTGTGCTGCTCAACCAGTACGGTGCTGCGCTCAGCTTCCAGCACCGCTGGGACAGCCCGTTGATGGCGGACGGCACCCATACCATTGTTTTGCGCCATCCGGGGGGGGCGAAGTACATTGACCTGGATGCCTTGATCGTTTCCTCACCCGAGTCTGACCCGCCCGCGGCAGTGACCCTGAATGCGGTCACAGGCAGCAACACCGGCGAGGTGGATCTCGACTGGATTGCACCGGGGGATGACGGGAATACGGGTACGGCCAAGGAGTACATCGTGCGCTATGCCGCGACCGCGATTGACTCCCAGGCGAAATGGGACGCCGCTACGAACATCATCGGTGAACCCGCGCCGCAAATCGCAGGCACAGCAGAAACGTTGACCGTCTCCGGCCTGGTGCCTGGGCAGACCTATTTCTTTGCCCTGCGCACCCTGGACGATTCGGGCAATCTGTCTGACCTGTCCAACTCGCCTGCGGCAGAGGCCAAAGCGCCCACGCCGGTTGAACCGGGCACCTATCAGGAAACGGATGCCAATATTGTTTATACCGGCAACTGGACGCCATGGAGCACAGCCAGTGCTTCCGGCGGTTCAACGCGCTACAGCAATGATGTGAATGCCTCCGCAACGCTGACTTTCACCGGCCGCCAGGTTTCGCTGCTTTTCACCCGCTACACCAGCCGCGGGAATATCGAGATCACCATAGACGGCGGGACGCCGGTGCTGCTCAATCAATACGGCAGCAGTCTGTCCTTCCAGAACCGCTGGGACAGCCCGCTGATGGCAGACGGCACGCACACGATTGTGCTGCGTCACCCTGGCGGTGCGAAATACATTGACCTGGATGCCTTGATCGTTTCCTCACCGGAGTCTGATCCGCCCGCGGCGGTAAGTCTGAATGCTGCCACCGGCAGCAATACCGGCGAAGTGGATCTGGAGTGGATTGCACCGGGCGACGACGGGGATACCGGCACAGCCGAAGAGTACATCGTGCGCTACGCCGACAGCGCCATTGACTCCCAGGCGAAATGGGACGCTGCTACAAACATTATCGGCGAATCCGCGCCGCAAATCGCAGGCACGGCGGAGCACCTGACTGTCACTGGTCTGGAGCCCGGACAGACCTATTACTTCGCCTTGCGCACCCTGGACGATTCGGGCAACCTGTCTGACCTGTCCAACTCGCCATCGGCGGAGGCTAAAATGCCCACGCCGGTGGGTGAGGGCATCTACGAAGAAGATGATGTGAATATTGCGTATACCGGCGCCTGGACATCCTGGGGCCATGTCAGTGCTTCGGGCGGCATGATCCGGTATATCAATCAGCCGGATGCATCTGCCATGTTGACCTTCACCGGTCGGCAGGTTTCGCTGATCTTCACGCGCTATACCAGCCGGGGCAATATAGAGATTGTGATAGATGACGGGGCACCTGTACTGCTCAACCAGTACGGCCCGGCACTCAGTTTCCAGCACCGCTGGGACAGCCCCGTGCTGGAGGCGGGAACGCATACCATCCGTCTGCGTCACCCCGGCGGTACAAAGTACATTGACGTGGATGCCATTGAAGTGAGAGCAGAACCACAATAAACACATTATTCTCCGCCCCCGGTCATTTCACCGGGGGCGGAGAATTTTCTGGCTGCCCAACAGGATTGCAATGGTAGCAGTACAAACAGGCTGACGATGCGCATGAGCTGGTTCAACCGGCCAGGAATAAATCAGGCCCGGCACGGCTTGAATGTTCAGGTGCGGGATGGTCTAGACATGTGCGCTTCACATTTTAAGTGCTCCTCTCCCCATGATCCCGCAGAAAAAATGCGGTAAGATTAGGGGGATTTAGACAGCCCAGGAGTGTACCGGGGCCCGAAAATAATGAGAGGAGCGGACTGTTCCGCAAGATCGATGTCGTTTACCAGCCTGACTTTCTTTGTGTTTTTTGCAATTGTGCTGATCCTTTACTGGCTGCTGAAAAAGCGGGAGCGGCAAAACCTGTTCCTGCTGCTGGCAAGCTATATTTTCTATTTCTATTTCGATCTGGTGTTTGGCTTGCTGATGCTGGCCTCCAGCGCGGTGGATTTTGTGCTGGCGCAGGGAATGGCGAGCCGCCCCGACCGCCGCAAGCTGTACTTGTGGCTGAGTTTGACTTTGAATGTGGGCGCTTTAGCAGTGATGCGCCATTTTGGATTTTTTGCGGACAGCCTGAACCTGCTTTTTGGCGGTGTGGGTTGGCAGATAAATGCCACCCTGCTGGCGCCGCTGGGCATCTCCTTTTATACGCTCAAAAAACTGAGTTACATCATTGACGTGTATAAAGACAAGGAAAAACCGGCTGACCATTTTGTCGATTTTGCTCTGTTTGTGGCCTTTTTCCCGCAGATCCAGGCCGGGCCGATTGACCGCGCGCGCAACCTGCTGACGCAGATCAAAAAACCGCGCGAATGGAAGGCAGACTGGTTCCACCGTGCCTGGCCGCTGGTGGTGAGCGGGCTGTTCAAGAAGCTGGTGATTGCCGCCGGCGTTGGGGCGTATGTGGACCGTATCTTTTTGCTGGACAAGCCAGGCAGCGTCCTGATGGTATTGGCGGGGGCAGCGGCCTATGCCGTGCAGATCCTGGCAGATTTCTCGGCTTACACAGATCTGTCCCGCGGGTTTGCGCTGCTGCTTGGCTTTGAAACGCCGGAGAACTTCAAGCAGCCTTATGCTGCGCTGACCCCTACTGACTTCTGGAACCGCTGGCATATTACCTTGTCGCAGTGGCTGCGCGATTACATCTTCTTTCCGCTGCGGCGCAGTTTGCTGCGTGCAGGGGGGACGGCGGCGGCATGGGCGGCGATTATTCCCCCGCTGGCGGTGATGCTGGTCAGCGGGCTGTGGCATGGGGACGGGTGGAACTTCCTGGTGTGGGGGCTGATGCACGGCATCTGGATCGTGGTTTATCAATTGCTTGGCATGGGCGGGGCATGGCAGCCGAAGAACTTGCTGACCAAGGCGGCCGCCTGGCAGGCGGTAATGGCTTTCCTGGTGGCAAGCTGGATGGTGTTTCGTGCGCCCTCGCTGGGCTGGTTGGGGAGGCTGCTCAGCGAAGCGCCGCTGCTGGGCTCGCATGACCATCTGATCGTGGCGCTGATCACCCTGACAGCGGCGGGATTCTACGGTGTGTTGTGGAACCTGAAAGCTCTGGCAGAAAAACTGTGGCTGCGGGTACCTGTGCTGGAGCCGCTGTATTATGCCGCCGCTGCAGTGCTGACGATCATCTATGCCAAACCCGGTTTACAAGACTTTATTTATTTCCGTTTTTAGAGGATATGCATGAGAAAATTCCATCATTTTATCGTATTCCTTGTGATATTGAGTTTGCTGTTTTCCTGTCTGATCAGGCTGCGTTATGACGGGGAGTATCCCCTGGAAATCGGGCAAGATTTTGATGATAATTTGCGGATAAACCATCAGGAATACCTGGACAGAGAAAAGCCCGGGATGGTGCTGATGGGCGACTCGACCTTGCACGACAGTGTAAATTTTGACCAGTTGGGCGCGGCTTTGGGTATTGACGCGTATGGCGTGGCTATTCCGGGTTCGACCACTGCACTGTGGTACCTGATCCTGAAGAACAACATCGTCACCGCTGAACACAAGCCCGATTATCTGGTGCTGTTTACCCGTGAGACGATGATCACTGCGCCGGAGTTCCGTGTGGATGGCGGCTATTTCGCCACGATCGATGAATACGCCGCCGCTGATGAACCGCTGCTGCTGGAGCGCTCGTACATGCAGCAGATGGACCCGCTGGAGCAGACAGCGGCGCGCTGGCTGCCGATATTTGGTCAGAGGGATCAGGTTCGCGAGAGCATCACTTATCGTATTGACCATACCGTGCCGGTGCTGTTCCATTGCGGGGAGGCGTGTGTGAAGAATGCGTTGGACGCGATCTTTGCTGGCGCGGCGGACAAGAAAGCGGTGCTGGCTGCTCAAAACCAGGCGGAGAACTATCTGCGGCAGATGGAGCAGTTGTTTTTTGCACGTCAGTTGAATCGTTCTTATTTGCCGGAGATGGAACGGATGACACGAGAGAATGATATTCGGTTGATCGTGGTGGAGATGAAAACTTTTCGTAGTCCGTCGTCCACGACGACCACGCTGCTGCTGAATGGCTACATGCGTGGCCTGCGGGCGTACTGCGCTGAGAAGGGGATTGTTTATATCAGCTTTGCGGATGATCCGCGGTTGACGCGGGAGCTTTTCCCGGACGGGTTTCATCTGACCGAGGAGGCTATCCCGATGTTCACCGATATGCTGGCGGAGAAGCTGGCGGGGGTGGTGGAATAGGTTTCGTATAGGTGATTCACTATTATCATCACTATCACAGGTATATTCCACATGCTGCAATGGCGGCGGATGAACCCCGGGCGGGGATTGGGGTTCGGGTAGAAAGGGAATAACAGACAGGGGAAGGGGAAGCATTCAGCAAATCACTGACACTGGGCTTCGCCACGACGGGAGACGAAGGGAAATTTCATCCTGGAGAGATCACAAGTATCTGTGCAAGGATGATCCAATTGCACGTGAAACTTTCCTGGTTTTGCCGCGTAGATTAATGGATCCTTTTCAAGTTAAAATTTTCATGCCAGACGGTATGATACGGGAGTTCAGGAGAATATGGGTATGAAGAATTTTTCATCAGAGTTCAGGCGGCCGGTACAACGTAAGCGGGCGGAAATGTATTTGCTGGCGATGCTGGTTTGCTTTGGTCTGTCGGTGGCGTTGACGCGGTTATTTCTGGAGCTGAGCGGGTATCCGCAGCTTGGCAATAGCGAACTGCATATCGCCCATGTGCTGTGGGGCGGGTTGCTGCTTTTTGCGGGGGTGCTGGTGCTGCTGATGTTTGCCAACCCGTGGGCAGCCTATATGGGCGCCGTACTGGGTGGAGTGGGGATGGGATTGTTCATGGATGAGGTAGGGAAATTCATTACCCAGAACAATGATTATTTTTACCCGTGGGCAGCGCCGATCATTTACGCCTTTTTCCTGCTGACCGTGATCATCTATCTGCGGGTTAACCGTAACCAGCCTGATGATCCGCGTTCGGCCATGTACCATGCTCTGGATTTATTATCCGAAGTTCTTGATCATGATCTGGAGGCAGCCGAAAAAGCAGAGCTGATAGGCCATTTGCAGGCGGCACAGGCGGAGGAAGAAAACGAAGACCTGGTTGTGCTGTCACAAACGCTGCTGACGTATATTGAGCGGGTAGAGCTACAATTGGCGCCGGATCGCCCGGACTTTTGGCAGCGTTGGGAAGTCCGTCTGAAGCACTGGGAAGAAAGCCATTTTAACCGTATGCGGTTGAAGTGGGGGCTGCTCCTTGGGTTGGGGTTATTGGCTGCCATTTCTTTTGGCGAGCTGGCGGTCGTGGCTCGGGTGCAGTATGTTCCTGATGTGCTTTCAGAGATATTGATTGATCTAATGCTGGGAGGGCAAGTGAGAGGCGTACGGGGGGTGCGCTGGTTTACCGCCTTCACCGCACTCAGCGGCGGGATCGGGCTGCTATACGCCGTGTCAATCGTGTTGAGTGTGTTGGGCAAAGAACGTGCGGGGTTTAATTATGCTTATGCCGGCCTGCTGCTGGAATTGACGGGAGCCAATTTGCTGGCTTTCTATTTTAATCAGTTTTCAATGATCTTCTTGGCGCTGGTACAGTTGATCCTGTTGATTGCGGTTATGCGTTATCAGAGGAGATTTTTGACGTGATTCCGTCCAGTTTTTCACAGAATTTCCAGCGAGTCGTGAAAATTCAATAGAAACAAAATTCCTCTAAAGAGACAGGGCATGTTTGCTGGACAGATCGTACGCCCTGCTCTACAATGGATTCATCTTTATCCATTCCACAAAAACATCATTTTTCAGGAGGGTTTATGTCAGCAAAGCAGCCGGAAAAGAAATCAGGACGGACTCTGTTTGCTCTGGGATTAGGCTATTTAATTGACCAGGGCGAGGCGCAGGCGATGGGGGTGCTTTCGCCCATCATTCAAAACGTGTGGGGGGTGAGTTTTGGCATGCTGGGATTGATGACCACCCTGCGTAATATTACCCAAACGGTCAGCGCGCCTTTTTGGGGGTATGCTGCCGATAAATATTCCCGTAAAAAGGTGCTGGTTTTCGGTACGGGCATCTGGGGAATCTGGACAATCCTGGTTGGTTTGATGCCCAGTTTTACCGGTGTATTGATCGTCCGTGCCATTTCAGGTCTGGGACTGGGTTGTTTGATGCCCGCTACCTTCTCCTTGCTCGGTGATCACTATCCTCAGGAGAAGCGAGGCAAGGCATTGGGTGTGATTGGCTTTGTAGGACTGATGGGCACGGTGGTCGGCGTGCTGGCGCTGGGTTTTGTGGCGACACCGGAGCTGTGGCGCTGGGGTTTTGTGGGTCTGGGCGTGTTCAGCATCCTGTCTGGTGTGGTGATCTGGTGGCTGGTGGAGGAACCCCCGCGCGGCGCTGCCGAGCCGGAGCTGGCCGGTCTGATCACGTATGAAGATGAAGAACGCTATATGATTAATTGGAAGGATGTGATTGGCACACTGCGCATTCCCACCATCTGGGCAGCTATTTTGCAGGGCATTACCGGCACCATGCCGTGGGTGGTGATGGGCTTCTATTTCATTAACTGGATGGTCAGTGATCTGGGTTTCAAAAACGGGATTGATTTCAGCGACCCGAAGGGCAGCGCGCCGTTGATTTTTGCTGTGGTGGTGGTTGGAGCGGCAATTTCCAACTTCATGGGCGGGGTGATTGGCGACTGGGCGGAAAAGAAAAACCCGAATTATGGAAGGACGATCATCGGGCAAATTTCAGTATTCAGCGGCGTGCCGTTGTTTTACATCATTCTGACCAGAGCCGAGGGAATGTCGTTTGGTTCGCTGATCGGGTTGACCTTTTTGACAGCTTTGCTGATTGGCTGGCCGGGACGTGGGGCAAAAGAGCCGATGATGCAGGCGGTTGTGCCGCCGGAGATGCGCTCCAGCGCTTATTCCGTGGTCAATTTCATTGAGGGCGGGTTATCCGCTTTTGCCGGTTTGATTGCCGGTGCGCTGGCTGATAAGATGGGGTTGACCAAAGCGCTGTTGTGGACGGTTCCCTTTCCGTGGTTGATCTGTACGATTGTGTTCTCGCTGTTTTATTTTACGTATCCCAAGGATGCTGCCAAAGTACGTGACCTGATGGCGGCGCGGCGTACGGAATTGCTTGAAGTGCATCGAGGGGAATAGGTTTTTTCCTCTCCTGAAATGCCTGCTGCGCAGGATTCCTTCCTCCTCCCCCGTTTGCCGGGGGAGGAAGATTTTGTGTGGGGGCGAAGCCCATTGTCTAAACAGGAAAAGGACACACTATTCTCCGCTGCCTTCCGGCATGAATGATGAAGACTGTACGTCACGGGGGATTTCCCAGTCCGCTTTGCCGCCCAGGGCCAGTTGGGCGATGTCGCGCAGGGCGGCCTGGTCGGCGTTGGTGTTGGCGAGAATCACGATGCCGTTGCCGGATTCAGGGTAGATGACCACCAAAGTGTTGAAATCAAAATGCACGCCGGTGTGCCACAATGAATCGCCTTGCTGGCTGTGCTGAATGCCAATCCCCAGCCCCCAGGAAAGGTCAGGGTTGACCGCGATTTGCGGGGCGGTCATTTGGGCGATGATGTCTTCCGGCAGATGCCGGGGATGACTGAGTTCAATCATCATTGCTGCCAGATCAGGGGCGCTGGCCCACATGGATCCGGCCGCACTGGGAAAGCGGGCGGGTTTCTGCGGGGTGGGGATGGTGGTCAGGCTGAACAGGCCGATCAAGGCGGTCATGCACAGCAGAACATAGGCGGCAACGGTCAGCTGCCTGCGGGGGGTAGTTTGCCAAACGGATGGGAGATATGTGCGGAATTTGACGCCGATGAACAGCAGTGCAGCGAACAGTACTTCAAAACTGAGGCTGGTGATTGCCATCAGGCGGCCCATTTTTGGAATATTCCAGCGATACACGTACCACAAGCCGACCAGAGAAAGCATGGTGGCGCCGATAGCAGCCAGGAGCCAGATCGCCGGCGGGCAAGTCCATTTTTTCTTCCAGATGCGCAGGAACAATGTCATCACGGCCAGGATGGCAGTGAAGAACAGGACGGCCGGGGCCAGAAAACGCATGACCGGGTAACTGGCCTGGATATGTCCATTTGCCAGTCGAGGCTGGAGGGAGGCCGGGCTGGTGTAACTGGTGGAAGTCATGCCGAGGGGATCAAGGGTGTATTCCCGGGCCAGGTTTTCGAGATCGCGTTCAGATTTATTTTGTATCACACGCTGCACGCGCGCATAGCCATAGCCGGTGTAGTAGAAGCTCTCGCCAGGCGGGGTGGCTTCCCCCCGGTTGAAAATACCCGCGCTGTGACTGAGCAGGTTCCGCAGGGTAACTTCCTCATCATAGGGGGTGCCGGGGTTCCAGTTTGGGGGCAGGTAATCATAGACAGGTTCATCCAGTGAGAGTTTTCCGTCAGCCAGCATGTGCATGGTGGTATAGGCGGCAACTACTTTACTCAGCGAGGCGACTTCAAAGACGGCATCGGCCGGCATGGGTGTGCGGGTGAAGCGATTGGTAATGCCGTAGCCTTGCGTCCAGGCGAGGGTATTGTCCTGGATGAGAGCGATTGTCAGGCCAGGGATATTGCTCTGCGCCATGCGTGCAGGGATGTAAGCCTCGAGATCGGCAATGACCTGTTCGGGCGGATCATTCCGCAGCGGCGCATCAGGATTTTGCGCAGGGGGAATAACGGCAGGCTGGCAGGAAGTCAGAATAAGGACAAACAGGAGAATGAACAGGCGTTTTGATTTCATTTATTTTTTGACGCAGGGATATGCCCTGACCTTACAATTGAGAGGTGAAGTTTTGTGTTCATTCTGGCGATTATATCAGGTGAGGGAGGGGAGCTGGAAAAATTGCCGCAGTGGGAGAAGCACCAAAAATTTTGTGGACTCGTCCGGCGATGCCCTTGTCAGCGACCGCGAAACGCAGGCTGAGTTGGTCGAAGCCGAAGCGGTGTATCTGGATATTACACGGCTGCGCTAATCATGAAATCAGATCGATGATTTCTACATTTTTTTTGACTACTCCTGCGGTATGGAAAGCGCTAAAAAAATGTGCAAAAATTGATACAAATTTGAATGATATTTAATGATTTTTGCATGAAAATTCAATGTCGATTGAACGTCCAGGTTGTAAACTATGTTTCTTAAAGACCTTATCATGGGAGGAAAGGCTGTTTACAGGTTTTATCCTCCAATTCTTTTAGAGATAAGAGGAGCTTAATGATGGTTGCTACGTTTCTTACAAAAGAAGGGTTCCAAAAATTTCAGGAAGAACTGGATTGGCTGGTGAATGTTCGTCGATCCGAGGTTGCGTTTCGCCTGAGCGAGGCCGAAGGAAGTGATGAAGATGATACGGCAGAATATGACGCAGCCAAAGATGAACAGGGAATGGTTGAGGCGCGCATAAAAAAACTGGAGATGATGCTGGCGTCAGCGTTGATCCTGGATGAGCAGCCAAAGCAATTGGATTGTATCGATGTTGGGAATTATGTCGTTGTTCAGGAAGAAGGGCTGGAGGCGGAAACGTATCGTTTGGTAGGGCCGGCTGAAGCGGATCCGGTGAAGGGAATGATCTCCTTTGAGTCTCCCCTGGGTACGGCTCTGATGGGGCGAAAAGTTGGAGATATTGTGAAAGTAAAAGCGCCCGATGGGCCATTTACCGTAAAAATCATTTCGATATCCTGATGGATATCGTTTCATTCAGAAACGAAACCGCCTGAAACAGGCGGTTTCGTTTTTTTGCGGGCATGCACTCCGGGTTGCGTGCAGTCAAAATCTGTTATCCGTACTGCCCGGAAAATTTTTGCGCAAGCTGTTCGCGATAGCTGTCAATATTCATTTTGAGGCGGGCTGCTCCGCTTTGCATGGCGGCCTGGGCCACCGCGCTGGATTCCCATACGCACACGCGGGGATCAAACGGTTTGGGAACGATGTAGCCTGGGCCAAATTCAAGATGGTCGAGATTGTAGGTGGTCAGAATGGCAGCCGGGACGGGTTCCTTCGCCAGGTCAGCCAGGGCCTGTGAGGCGGCGATCTTCATTTGATTGTTGATCTGCCGGGCCTGCACATCCAGCGCGCCGCGGAAGATGAAGGGGAAACCGAGGACATTGTTGACCTGATTGGGATAATCTGAGCGGCCGGTAGCGACGATGGCGTCCGCACGGGTGGCGCGGGCCAGATCAAAAGTGATCTCCGGGTTGGGGTTTGCCATGGCAAAGATGATGGGGTTATCTGCCATCTTCAGGAGCATTTCAGGCTTGAGGATGTCGGCTACAGACAGGCCGATGAAGACATCTGCGCCAGCGATCACGTTTGCCAGCACGTCGGGACGATCTCCCTGGGCGAAGGCTTCACGCTCGGCGAACATCTCTTCCGGGCGGCCCTGATAGATGAGACCGGCGATGTCGCACATCCAGATATGATCACGGGGAACACCGAGACGCAGCAGGTGGGTGGCACAGGCAATGCCCGCCGCGCCGGAGCCGGAGAAGACGACTTTGATCTGGTCCAGCTGCTTGCCGGTGATCTCCAGGGCGTTCAGCAGGGCGGCGCCGAGGATGATGGCCGTGCCGTGCTGGTCATCGTGGAAGACGGGGATGTCCAGCCGGCGCTGTAATTCCTGCTCGATGTAGAAACACTCCGGTGAGCGGATGTCTTCAAGGTTGATCCCGCCAAAAGTGGGGGCGAGCACTTCAAGGATGTTGATGATCTGCTCCGGGTCTTTGGTGTTCATTTCCAGGTCAAAGACATCAATCCCGGCGAATTTTTTGAAGAGGACACCTTTGCCTTCCATGACGGGTTTGGCGGCCAGTGCGCCGCGGTCACCGAGGCCGAGGATGGCGGTGCCATTGGAGGCCACACAGACCAGATTGCCGCGGTTGGTGTAGCGCATGGCAAGCTGCGGGTCTTTCTCGATTTCGAGGACGGGGTAGGCCACGCCGGGCGTATAGGCCAGGGACAGGTCGCGCTGGTCGTTGAGCGGTTTGGAAGGTACGACGGAAATTTTGCCAGGGATGCCGTTCAGACAATGATAGGCGAGAGCATCTTCTTTGGTGATCGGTTTCATCGGGTTTCTCCACACGGTTTTCTTCTATTGTATGTGATTTTCAGGAAATCGTTGTGAAAAATCCGATTTATCCGCGCATCAGCTAACAAACCTTTGCAAAAATGCGCATAAACGCGTATAATTGAGAATAATTGAGAAAAAAGAGTTCTTAAGGGTATTCAATGTTTCGTGAAGAGAGAATGAGCCAATTGATGGCGCATCTGGGGCAGGAAGGACAGCTGCGGGTCGCCAATGCAGCCGGTTTGTTTGGCGTCAGCGAGTCTACCATTCGCCTCGATCTGCAGGAGTTGGAAGAGCGCGGCCTGGTGCAGCGCACCCACGGCGGGGCGATCCTGACCTCAGCAGCACGAAACGGGACAATGAAATATTTGTCGCTGGGGCTGGAGGAAAGGCTGGTCGAAAATGGGGAAGCCAAGCGGGCGATTGGAAAACTGGCGGCGGAATTGATCCAGGATGATGAGACGGTCATGATCGATGGCGGCAGCACCTCCCGCTATGTGGCGTTTCACCTGCGGTATAAAAAGCGATTGACAATTGTGACCCATATTGTGGATATTTACCCTGACCTGATCGGCATGGAGGGTGATTTCCGGGTGGTGTTGACCGGTGGGGAACTGGACCAATCCAATATGATTCTGGTCGGTGAGGAGGCCCCACTGATTGTATCGCGTTATCGGGCCAGTAAGGCGGTGCTGGGTATTGACGGCATCTCCATTTCTTTGGGGTTGACCACACAGGATGTGCATGCCCCTTTGAAAAAGGCAATGATGGCTTACAGTGATCAGGTGATTATTGTGGCAGATTCGACCAAATTGAGGCGGGTCTCGCTCGTCCCGGTGGCGATGCTAAATGAAATTGATTATCTGATAACGGATGATGGGGCTGACCCGCACATGGTGAAAGAGATTGAAGCATTGGGCGTGCAGGTGTTGGTCGCGCGGGTGAAGACGTAGTTTTTCGTTCATTATTAGTAGAGGCGACGGAGGTAGCAATGGTTGAAAAATCAGCGATGACTGGGAAAGAGCTGCTTTTTGCAGTGCTGCGAAATGAGAAAACGGATCATGTTCCCTGGGTGCCGTTTGCGGGCGTCCATGCGGGTAAACTGAAGGGCTATACGGCGCGGGAAGTGCTGACCGATGCCGATAAATTGCTGGAATCCCTGCTGGAAGTGAACAAGCTCTATAATCCAGACGGACAACCGGTGGTGTTTGACCTGCAACTGGAAGCGGAAATCCTGGGCTGTGAGTTGTTATGGGCAGAGGATGCCCCGCCTTCGGTATCATCACATCCGCTGGCAACACACCTGGATATTCCAGACGCGATCCCGACTGCGGAAGATGGCCGCCTGCCGTTGGTGCTGGACGTCATGCGCAGGTTAAAGGCTGAGGTTGGAGAAGAGACAGCGCTGTACGGTTTGATCACCGGGCCATTCACGCTGGCCTCCCACCTGCGCGGCACGGAAATCTTCATGGATACGATTGATAAAAGTGAATATTTGATTGACCTGCTGGCATATACCAGCAAGGTAGCCCAGGAAATGGCGCGCCTGTATGTGGAAGCGGGAATGGACGTGATCGCGGTGGTGGATCCGGTTATTTCACAGATTTCACCGCGCATGTTTAAGAAATTCATGCACCAGCCTTTCCATGATGTGTTTGCCCGCATCCGTGATCTGGGTGCTTTCTCCGCTTTCTTTGTGTGTGGTGACGCCACCAAGAACATCGAACCGATGTGCCTGACCCTGCCGGACAGCATTGCCGTAGATGAGAATATCGATATGGTTACTGCCAAAGAGGTCACCGATCGCTATAATGTGGTGCTGGAAGGGAATATCCCATTGACCACGCGCATGTTGATGGGTACGCAGCTGGACAATATGAAATACGTGGTGGATTTGATGGACTCACTGGATCATCATAATCTGATCATTTCGCCGGGCTGTGACATGCCCTACGATACGCCGGTGGAGAATGTGATTGGCACGGCAGAAGCGATCCGCGATGTGCATCGTGCCAGGCACTTGCTGAAGAATTATCAGGCTGCTGAAATGGATCTGGATGCGATTGAATTGCCGGATTATGCCCGCCTTGAGAAACCGCTGGTGGAGGTGTTTACGCTTGATTCGGCCAGTTGTGCCGCCTGCGGGTATATGCTGCAAGCCGCAGAGCGTGCAGTCGGCGAATTAAGCGGCGAGGTGGATATGGTCGAATACAAGGCCACCAGCGCTGACAACGTGGCGCGGATGACGAAAATGAACATCAGGAATCTGCCGAGCATCTGCATCAATGGGGAATTGAAGTTCTCCTCGTTGATCCCCAGCAACCGGGAATTGATCGAAGCGATCCGTTCTGCATCACAGGAGTAACGGAATGCGCATACATCTGGTAGGCGGTTTCCTCGGTGCGGGCAAGACGACGGCCATTATTCAGGCGGCGCGGGCTTTGATGGCCCAGGGCGTGAAGGTGGGCGTAGTAACCAATGACAAGGGCAAACATCTGGTCGATACGGCCTTCTTTCGCTCGGCATCGCTGCCTACGGCCGAGGTGGCAGGGGGGTGTTTCCGCTGCAATTTTGACGAGCTGGAAAAGCGGATCAACCAGTTAAAGGCGGAATCCCGGCCGGAAGTCATCTTTGCTGAGTCGGTGGGTTCCTGTGCAGATATGGCCGCTACCGTGCTGGAACCACTGCTGCGCTTGCAGGATGGACACGAAGACCCTACCAGCTTCTCGGTCTTTGTGGATGCACGGCTGCTGCGGATGTGGCTGCGGGACGTTGAGCTGCCTTTTAGTGATGAGGTACAGTATATTTTCGAAAAGCAGATTGAGGAAGCAGGGCTGCTGGTGATCAACAAGATGGATCTGCTTTCGCCAGCGGACCTGCAGGAAGTGGAGCAGCTGGCTGCGGCGCGTTTTCCTGATAAAGACTTGCTGCTGCAAGACTCCACCCGCCGGGATGGGGGGCAGGGCTGGCTGGATTGGCTGAGCCGCGCAACGGGCCGCCCCGTCCTGCCTGCGACCGAGATCGACTATGACCGTTATGATGCCGGCGGCCGTCAGCTTGCCTGGCTGGATGAGCAGATCACCATTTGGGCGAATGATGCCATTACGGCGGCAGGCGGGATGATTGCGTTCCTGGTCAATGCCTTGCGAGAGGAGCAAATCCCGGTCGGCCACCTGAAATTCTTTCTGGATTGGGAGGGGGGGGACTGCAAGTTGAGCTTCCCGACATTGGAGGAGTCTGGCTGGCAGTCCCAGCTGGATGGGGCTGTGACGGGCAAGGTGGAGATGCTGGTCAATGGACGTATTCAGGCCGCTCCGGCAAAATTGAACCGGATGGTTGCGTCTGCACTGGAGGTGATGGCAAAGCAGCCGTCCGTTCTGTATGAGCGGGAGGAAAATGCGTATTTTCGTCCTCGTATCCTGCGGCGGCGTGAGATATAATAATTGTCAAAATTGAAAGACAAGATCGTTGAACGATTAAGGAGAGGAACATGGAAGCTGTATTAGAGGAATTGTACGAAGGGGTTATGGATGGCGACATGGAACTGGCGCAGGAGAAAGTTCAGGAAGCCCTTGACGCAGGCATTGGTCCGGGCCGTATTCTTAACGAAGGGATGATCGCTGCCATGGCGGAAGTCGGCCAGTTGTTTGAAGAAGGCGAATATTTTGTGCCGGAAATGTTGATTGCTGCCCGTGCCATGCAGGGCGGTATGTCCATCCTCAAGCCTTTCTTAACTGAGGGGGATGTGAAATCCCCCGGTAAAGTTGTGATTGGTACCGTCAAGGGCGATTTGCATGACATTGGCAAGAATCTGGTAGCGATGATGCTGGAAGGTGCGTCGTTTGAGATCATTGACCTGGGTACGGATGTGAGTGCGGATAAATTTGTTGAAGCTGTGAAGGAAAGCGGCGCAGAAGTGGTTGCCATGTCGGCTTTGCTGACCACTACGATGCCCAATATGGTCACGACCATAGCAGCATTGGAGGAAGCCGGTTTGCGGGATAAGGTCAAGATAATGGTTGGCGGGGCACCTTTGACCCAGGACTATGCGGAAAAAATTGGCGCAGATGGGTATGCTGCCGACGCCAATCAGGCTGTTGCCAGGGCGAGGTCCTTGCTGGACGCGGTGTAGTCGTCAATTGGTGTTTTTTTTGCCAGCCGTGATCGAAAGATCACGGCTGGTTTGTTGTTAATGCGATTTTCCTGGAGCGGTAACGACTGAAGCCGTATCTATAATTATTGCACCGCTTGATTTTCTGGTGTGGATGGCGTACAATCAATTATCAACCTGTAATGACAGGATTGTTTGCCAGTAATTCCAGAGCGGGAGATCAGGGTAATGATGGAATTGAATGAAAAGATCGATTTTGATGGACATACGCCTTTTTATTTACAGCTAAAGGGATTCTTGCAGCGGCGGATTGACGAGGGCGTGTGGACGCCGAACGAGATGCTGCCCAGTGAATCGCAGTTGTGCGCTGCTTACGACATCAGCCGCACGGTGGTGCGCCAGGCCTTGCGCGAGATGGAATACGAAGGCCAGATCTACCGCCGCAAGGGCAAAGGGACATTTGTGGCTGAACCGAAGATTCTGGAAAGCCTTGCCCAGCGATTGACCGGTTTTCACCAGGATATGGCTGAGCAGGGACTGTCTATCGGAGACGACGTGCTTTTTCTCGGGGTTGTGCCGGCGGATGGTAAGGTGGCAGGTTTTTTAAAGCTGGATCCCGGAGTGGACGTGATTAAACTGCGCCGCCTGCGCCATGTGGAAGGAGCGCCGATTGCGCTGGTGACGACATACTTACCCGCCAGTTTATGCGGAAAAGTACTGGAAGCGGATTTTCGGAACCAATCCCTGTATGTATTTTTGGAGCGGGAATGCGGCCTGGTCATCGATCACGGGCGGCGGATGATTGAGGCCGTGGCGGCGAATGAGGAAGAGGCCGGTTTAATGCAGGTCAGGCGGGGTGCGCCGATGGTGCTGCTGGACAGCATCAGCTACCTGGAAGACGGATTGCCGGTGGAGTACTACCATGCCGTGCATCGCGGCGACCGGACGCGCTTCGAGATTGAGCTGGTGCGTTATCGAGAGAAAGACAACCTGGATGCTGCCCTGGCAAAGCGGGGGGAGAAAATGCCGCCATCAATTGCGGTGCGGCAGAGGTAGGGGCTGACGCATACAGACAGCAGGAGAGAGCATGCAAGACGAATCTGAGAAGAAAAACAAAATTCAGGATTTGCCCCGCAATGTGTGGGCGGTGAGTTTTACCAGCTTCTTCATGGATATTTCCAGCGAGATGGTGATCAATATCCTCCCGCTGTTTTTGTCCAATGTGCTGGGGGTAAAGACCAATGTGATCGGTTTGATTGAAGGCGTGGCGGAGGCCACGGCCAGTGTGTTGAAAGTGTTCTCCGGCTGGCTGTCGGATAAGCTCAAGGGGCGTAAATGGCTGGCCGTGCTGGGCTATGGCATGTCGGCGCTGGCAAAGCCGTTCTTCTATTTTGCCAATACCTGGGGGACGGTTGCCGGTGTGCGCTGGGCAGACCGGGTGGGCAAGGGCGTACGTACTGCTCCGCGGGATGCCCTGGTGGCAGATTCGATCCAGGAAGAGCAGCGCGGGCTGGCGTTTGGGTTTCACCGCGCAGCGGACACGGCTGGCGCCATGCTGGGATTGTTGATTGCCATGCTGGTGGTGTGGCTGGCACAGAAGCAGCAGGTGGGGCTGAGTGCCAACACTTTCCGCACGGTAGTGTTGATCAGTCTGGTGCCGGCGGTGCTGGCGGTGCTTTCGCTGATCGTGGGGGCCAAGGAAGTGCCAATCAGCGGTCAGCGCGAAATGCCCAAATTTGCCTTTAAAGCCCTGGGTAAAAAATTCGTGGTTTTCCTGGTGATCGTCGGCCTGTTTGATCTGGGAAACTCATCGGATGCTTTTCTGGTGCTGCGGGCGCAGGAGCGCGGTCTGAGTGTGTTGGGTATCCTCGGTATGTTGGCGGCGTTCAATCTGGTGTACACTTTGCTCTCCGCTCCGGCTGGTGCGCTTTCAGACCGTGTGGGACGGCGAAAGGTGATCATCGGCGGCTGGATCGTGTATGGCTTGATCTATCTGGGCTTTGCCTTCGTGCGGACGGCGGGGCAGGTATGGGTGCTGTACATTCTGTATGGTGTGTATTATGGCCTGGCCTATGGTACGACCAAGGCGATGGTGGCGGACCTGGTGCCGGCGGAACTGCGCGGTACGGCCTACGGTACGTATAACGGGGTGTTGGGGCTGCTGGATTTTCCGGCTTCGTTGATCGCGGGGGTGTTGTGGCAGGGGGTAGGCACATGGCAGGGCTTTGGTCCTTCGGCACCTTTCCTGTTTGGGGCGGCGACAGCCCTGCTGGCGAGTTTGCTGATGATCTTCTGGATGCCGAAGACGGGGGTTGCTGAGACGGCGGGGTGATGGGGAGAGTCTGGTGGATCTGGATGCGGCGGGGATTTATTCTGGCATTTCCTAATCCCTAATCCACGAATTGACTAATCCCCTTTTTCCCAAAATTCATTCGTTCCCTGTCAAAAAACTGTGTTATACTTGCCAAGCTTAAAGATCGGTAAGATCATTCTGCGCTACAGAAGCGGCAGAATACCCATTGGCTGCCCGACTTTTATTGTTCGGGCTTTTTTGTTGCCTGCGGCGATTGTGTGAGCGCAAACCCTCTGCTTTTGGAACACGGGACGCAGTTGTCAGGTTTGTCGGACGCAATGAAC
Organism: uncultured Anaerolineaceae bacterium; assembly: GCA_964447155.1. Classification (GTDB taxonomy): domain Bacteria; phylum Chloroflexota; class Anaerolineae; order Anaerolineales; family Anaerolineaceae; genus SMBSF63. The sequence continues at coordinate 171,534 of CAYURM010000001.1, read as the reverse complement.
CTGGCAAAAAAGTGAATAAGGATATTGGTGTTCCATGAGTAGTTTTGAAGCATTAAACCTTCAACCTGAGTTGTTGAAGGCTGTTGAAGAATTAGATTATACACTCCCTACTACCGTACAATCTCAGGTGATTCCCGCCATGCTGGCTGGCACGGACGTGATCGTGCGCTCGAAAACAGGCTCAGGCAAGACGGCTGCGTTTGCTTTGCCGGTGTTGCATAACCTGGATATGGATGAGAGGGTTGTGCAATGTCTGGTGTTGACGCCGACCCGCGAGCTGGCGATGCAAGTTTCCCAGGCCATACAGGAATATGGCAAATATGTGGATGCGAAGGTGCTGGCTGTTTACGGCGGCCAGGCGTATGCACCACAGATCCGTAGTTTGAAGAGGGGGGTGCAGATCGTGGTTGGCACCCCCGGCCGTTTGAACGACTTGATTCGCAAGAAGATTCTCGACCTGAGTGGTGTGCATACGGTTGTGCTGGACGAAGCTGACGAGATGTTGAGCATGGGTTTTATCGATGAGATCGAGACCATTCTCAGTGAGACACCGTCCCAACGGCAGACGACCCTGTTCTCGGCTACTGTACCGCAGCGCATTCGCAAGCTGGCCGAAAAATACATGAATGACCCCCAATCCATCTTTGTGCAGCAGAGTGAAATGACAGTCACCACGATTGAGCAGCGCTACTGTGTGGTCAATGAGAATGACAAACTGGCTGTTCTCACCCGCTTTTTTGAAATGGAGGAGATCAGCAGCGCATTGATTTTTGCCAAGACCCGCGTTAGTACGGGTGAACTTGCCAATGAGTTGACTTTGCGCGGCTTTCCTGCAGAAGCGTTGAACGGCGACCTGAACCAGGATGCACGGGAACGCGTGTTGAACCGTTTTCGGAATAACCAGATCACGGTGCTTGTGGCAACCGACGTGGCTGCACGCGGTCTGGATATCGATGACATTTCTCACGTGATCAATTTTGATCTGCCGCATGATCCGGATAGTTATGTGCACCGCGTTGGCCGCACCGGCCGCGCAGGCAAGGATGGCATTGCCCTTACCCTGGTGACCCCGAAGGAAAAATACTCGATCCGCCGGATTGAGAAATTTATCAAACATGAGCTGACACAGGTTGCTATTCCCACAGAGGAAGAAATAGCTGCTTATCGGGAGACAAAATTGATGGAACAGGTGGCAATCTGGATCCGCCGCGGCCGCTGCACGCAGGAACAGCAGCTGGTTGCTCAACTGGTGGAAGAAGGGCATGACCCCAATATGATCGCAGCGATTGCCTTGAAGATGGCCCGGGCAGAAGAAAAACAACGGCCGATTGCACCCGTCAGCGAAGTACGTGAAAGTCAGCGTGGTAAATCGCGCAGGCCGCAGCGCGGCGCTAACAAGGATGGTGACCGCGGCAAGGGCAACGTCTCGCATGAAGACGGGATGATTCGCCTGCGGCTCAACCGCGGCAGGTCCCATGGCGTGCGCCCGAATGATGTGGTTGCTACCATTGCGCGCTATTCGAAGGTGCCCGGCAGTTCGCTCGGCAAGATCCGCATTCAGGACAAGAACACCCTGGTGGACGTGCCGGAGAATTACGTCAAGCAGGTGTTGGCGAAATCAGGTATGTATGAATACAAAAAAGAACCCGTGCTGATTTCGCTCGCGAATTGATCGTTCAGATTTATATCTAACCATTAAGAAACCTCGTAGTAAAACAGCATGCTGTTTCACTACGAGGTTATTCATATCCCGACCAGGATGTTATTTCATTTTTACGAAGTTCGATTGATGAAATGAGAGCCGTCCAGCGATGGGCGGTTTTGTATTTAAGGGATTATGTCCCCTCTCGTGTAGTAGAATTGCATGCAGAAAAACAATAACGAAAAGGTGATCTAATGAAAAGTATTTGTATCTATTGCGGCTCGAATAACGGCAGCCAGGCGGCATACACGGATGCAGCGCGCGAGATGGGCAAGGCTCTGGCCGAGCGCGGCATCCGCCTGGTTTATGGCGGGGGGAAGGTGGGGATGATGGGGATCGTGGCCGATGCTGTGCTGGAACATGGCGGAGCGGTGACGGGGGTGATAACGAAATCTCTGTACGAATTGGAAACCGGCAAGAATGAGCTGGATGATTTGCGCATTGTGGAAACGATGCATGAGCGCAAAGCAGGCATGGCCGAACTGGCGGAGGGGTTTATTGCCCTGCCGGGCGGCTTTGGCACGTTTGAGGAGTTATTTGAAGCCATTACCTGGCTTCAACTGGGTATTCATCAAAATCCGGTGGGTATTCTGAATGTGAACGGCTATTATGATGATTTGCTGGCTTTTTTGCGGCATGCCAGTGCGGAGGGGTTTATTCGCCCCGCGCATTTAAACATGCTGCTGGTGGATGATGCCCCGGATGCGTTACTGGATCAAATGGCTGCTTTTCAATATCAATCGATCCGCAAGGTGTAATTTTTTTGGAGGATGACGTGGCAGTTGAGAGTTGGAATTACCGTTATGAAGATTTATATGAGTATGTGGTTCGTTTCTTTGTGAAGCTTAAGGTTTCGGAAGCGGACGCGAGGATCGCTGCCGATGTTCTGCTCTCGGCGGATTTACGCGGGGTGAACTCGCATGGCATTATCCGGCTGCATTCTTATTATGGGCAGCGCCTGGTGGACGGGCGGATTGATCCTGCATCCCCGGTGACCACGCTGCGCGAAAGCGGCGTGACCCTGGCGCTGGATGGGGGCAATGGGCTGGGTCAGGTAGTGGGGCATCAGGCGATGACCCGCTGTATCGAGAAGGCTGAGGCTTCTGGCGCAGCCCTGGTGACGGTGCGCAACAGCAATCACTACGGGATTGCGGGGTATTTTGCGATGATGGCGCTGCCCCATGACATGATTGGGATCAGCCTGACCAATTCGCGCCCGCTGGTGGCGCCCACGTACGGCCGTACGGCGGTGATGGGCACCAATCCGATTGCGGCGGCCGTGCCGGCGGGTAAGGAACGGCCTTATGTGCTGGACATGGCAACCAGCATTGTGCCGATTGGCAAGATCACAGTTCATGCCCAGGCACGGGAAGAAATCCCTGAGGGATGGGGAATTGATCAGGATGGTGAATTGACCCGCGACCCGAACGCCGTGCTGGATGGTGGTGCGCTGCATCCACTGGGGGGGACCGATTTTATGCGGGGTTACAAGGGCTATGGCTTGAGTTTATTGGTGGATATTCTTTCCGGTGTGCTGTCTGGCGCTGCATTTGCTGACCGGGTTGGCAAACCGAATGACACCAGTCCCGGTACGAACGTGGGGCATTTCTTTGCGGCGATCAAGATTGAAGCACTTCGCAGCCTGGTTGGGTTCAAGGCAGATATGGATGAGATTATCCGTTTATTGAAGAATGCCCCAAAGGTGGATGGACAGGAGCGTATCTATATTCACGGCGAAAAAGAATTTGAGCTGGCTGAGCGCTGCCGTGAGCATGGTATTCCTTTGATGAAAACCGTAGTGGCTTCATTGAAGGATGCTGGCGAGGCGCTGGGTGTGCCGTTTGACTTGACGCCGTTGGGATAAAGATGCGCCCCGTGCGTGTAACCCCCACGGGGATTTTGATTGCGCAGGGCGGCGGGGTGCGGGCGTTTCTTTTCGTCCCTCTTGCCAAAAGGGGAATGTCACGAAGTGACAGGGGGATTGGCGTGTGAGATGGGAACGGACAGGTCAGGAGACCTGTCCCTACAGAGGGTGGAATGTGGTTTTGGATAGCAGCGCGAGGCGGCGTGCGGGAGAGCGAACAGGTCACACGTAGTGCCCCTATCATGATAGACATGAATATTTTGCAACCGATAGAATTTGCCCAATCTATCGGAGACTAAAAAATATCTGATTGACTGGTTGTCTGGTCCCTGGTTACCTAATATCTAATTACCTACTCCCTCACCAAAATACACACCTCGTTCGGGGCCAATGGCAGCAGACCGTCGTAGATGTCCGCTTCGCGGGGGCCTTCGCTGGAGAGCAGCACCTTCCATTTGGCACGGCGCAGTTCAGCGCCCAGCACGAGGGGCAGATGGCGCTTGCGGAAGTTGAGGGCTACCAGCACGGTTTGGTCAGCGGTCTGGCGCAGGTAGCTGAGGATGGCGTGCGAATCCTGGGTAAGCATGACGGTCATCCCGCTGCGCAGGGCGGGGGTTTCGCGGCGCAGCTTGAGCAGCTGGCGGTAAAAGTGCAGCAGGGAATTCGGATCAGCTTCCTGGGCGGTTACATTGCGCTGTGCGGCGTTCTGGTGCACCGGCAGCCAGGGTGTGCCGCTGGTAAACCCGGCCTGGGGGGTGCTATCCCACTGCATGGGGGAGCGGCAGCCATCGCGTCCAACCATGATAGGCCAGTAGCGTTTGCCGATGGGGTCTTTGATCTCGCTGCGTCGGCGCACGGGAATATCGCGCATGCCGATCTCTTCACCATAATAGAGAAAGGGGGTGCCACGCTGGGTGAGCAGGAAGGCCGCTGCTACTTTGAGGCGTTCGTCGTCTTCGCCTTTGCCAATGCGGGTAGCGATGCGCTTGACGTCATGATTGTTGAGCACGTAGGTCGGCCAGGTGTCCGGGTGGAGTGCCTGTTCCCAGCGCTGCACGCCGTCCAGGTAAAAACGTGGACGCCAGGGAAATTTGAGGAAATCAAAATTGAAAGCGGCGTGCAGCCGCCCGGGTTGCGAGTAGATTGCAGCCGATTTGGCCGTGGCAAGGAAGGTTTCGCCGATGGCGTAGCGGTCAGGATATTCATCCAGGATGCCCCGGATTTCTTCCAGCAGAGGGAGCATTTCTGGGCGGTCATTGTCATAGACATGCACCAGACGGTCGAAGGGGCGAATACCGGCTTTACGGGGATTGGAGCGAAAAGCAGCATCCTTGAAGTAGCAATTAAACACATCCAGACGAAAACCGTCCACACCACGCTCCAGCCAGAAGCGGAAAACATTCAGCATGGCCTGGCGCAGGTCGGGGTTGCGCCAGTTGACATCGGGCTGTTCCTTGTAGAACATGTGGAAGTAATACTGGCCGGTAGACTTGTCCAGTTCCCAGCCTGGCCCGCCAAAAGTAGAAACCCAGTTGTTGGGCGGTCCGCCGTTTGGGGCGGGGTCGCGCCACAGATACCAGTCCCGTTTGGGGTTGGTTTTGTCTTTCCTGGATTCGAGGAACCAGGGATGCTGGTCTGAGGTGTGGTTGAGCACCAGATCCAGGACGATGCGCAGGCCGCGTTGGTGAGCGGAGGTCAGAAGGTGGTCAAAATCTGCGAGGGTGCCAAATCGCGGGTCAATATTCGTATAGTCGCTGACATCGTATCCAAAGTCCGCGTCGGGAGTGGGATAAATGGGTGAAAGCCAGACGGCATCTACGCCCAGGGATTGAATATAGTCGAGTTTTTCGGTGATCCCGTTGAGATCACCAAAACCATCAGCATTGCTGTCTGCAAATGAGCGGGGATAAATTTGATAGATTACGCCATCACGCCACCAGAGAAAGTCTTCTTGCATGACACACCTCGTCAAAATTTGATATAGCTTAAGTGTATCTGTTTTTTGTAAACTGGGGGGTGATTAATTGGCGAGAATGTTGCGTAAAAATACTATCTGCCATATAATACAGTCACTATATTCAATACCGGAGAACCGGAAGGAGGACTTTAGTAATGGCAAGCGTAAGTTATGAAAATGTAGTAAAGAAGTTTGGTGATTTCACCGCATTGCACGACCTTAATCTGGATATTAAGGATAAGGAATTTTTGGTGCTGGTTGGCCCGTCTGGGTGTGGTAAATCCACCGCGTTGCGTTGTCTGGCTGGCCTGGAAGAGATTACATCTGGCGAGGTTCGCATTGGTGATCGTGTTGTCAATGATGTGCCCCCCAAAGACCGCGACATTGCTATGGTCTTCCAGTCCTATGCGCTTTACCCGCACATGACCGTATATGATAACATGGCATTTGGGTTGAAGCTGCGCAAGACCCCCAAAGACGAAATTGATCAGCGGGTGAAAGAAGCTGCCGGCATTTTGGGTATTGAGCAATTGCTGGCCCGCAAGCCGCGCGAGCTTTCCGGTGGTCAGCGTCAGCGCGTTGCAGTAGGCCGCGCCATTGTGCGTAACCCGAAAGTGTTCCTGTTTGACGAACCGCTTTCCAACCTGGACGCCAAACTGCGCGTGCAGACCCGTTCCGAGATCAGCAAGCTGCACCACAATTTGCAGACCACCTTTATCTATGTGACTCACGACCAGGTAGAGGCCATGACCATGGCTGACCGGATCGCTGTGATGAACAAAGGATATTTGCAGCAGCTGGACACCCCCCAAAATCTGTATGATCATCCGAATAATCTGTTTGTGGCCGGGTTTATTGGTTCTCCGGCGACCAATTTCTTCCCCGCACATTTGCGCGCTGAGGGGGAGGATGTTGTCGTGGATACCGGCGCCTTCCGGGTCAAGTTACCGGAAGCCTCCCGTGCAACCTACAGGCCGTATGTGGATAAAGAAGTGATTTTCGGCATTCGTCCTGAAGATATCCACGCCGCAGACTATATTCCGGGTGGAATCACGCCAGCATTGGTTGATGCCAAAGTGGATGTCACCGAGTTGATGGGTAATGAAATTTTCCTGTACCTGATGATCGATGAGAAGCAATTTGTGGCTCGTGTTGATCCCCGCGCCAAATACTCGATTGGGGATACCGCGAAAGTAGCCTTTAATATGGATAACTGCCACATTTTTGACCCGGCATCTGATCCGGAAAATCCGGTTGCAATTCGCTAATCCATCACACTCACGATAGTTTTATCGTATCCTTATAGCGCAAGAATTTCTTGCGCTATATGTTTAAATAGTGAGGGAAAATTGCCATGAGCCTGGCGAAGGATCGTCCACAACCTGGGCGCCCTCACTTCGACAAAATCATGAAAGATTGAAAAAGATAAAGGAGTCAAAATGATTAAATTAGTGCTTTTGCGTCATGGTGAAAGTGAATGGAACAAAAAAAACCTTTTTACAGGCTGGACAGATGTTGACCTTTCTGAGCAGGGCGTTAAGGAAGCCAACGACGCTGCCAGGTATCTGAAAGAGGGCGGTTATACTTTCGATATTGCCTATACCTCAGTCTTGAAACGAGCGATCCGCACCTTGTGGCTGACGCTGGATGGTATGGATTTGATGTGGATCCCGGTGGTGCGCAACTGGCGGCTTAATGAGCGCCATTATGGTGCGTTGCAGGGATTGAATAAAGCGGAAACGGCTGCCAAGTATGGCGATGAACAGGTGCTCATCTGGCGGCGCAGCTATGATATCCGTCCACCTGCACTGGAAAAGGATGATGAGCGGTATCCCGGCCACGACCCGCGCTACAAAGACCTCAGTGATGAGGAACTGCCTCAGGCAGAATGCTTGAAGGATACGGTTGAGCGATTCCTGCCTTTCTGGCTTGAGACGATTGTGCCGTCGTTGAAGGATGGCAAGAAAGTCCTGATCGCTGCACATGGCAACAGCCTGCGTGCATTGGTCAAATACCTGGACAATGTGCCCGATGATGTGATTGTAGGGATTAATATTCCCACTGGCATGCCGCTGGTGTATGAATTGAATGATGACTTGACCCCGATTCGCTCCTATTATCTGGGCGACCCTGAAAAGGTGAAGAAAGCCATGGAGGCGGTTGCCAATCAGGGCAAGGCAAAATAGTTTTCCGGGTTTGATAATGAAAAGGGCTGCCGATTTTCGGCAGCCCTGGTTTTTAAACGGGGGAGTGATTTGCAAAGGGAGCGGTGAGGGGCAAGCCCAGGAGGGGGCGTTTTCGCGACACGTACCGCAGCAATCTATTTTTGGTCAGACAGACAGAAAGGGTGCAGTTGGTTATCGTGGGCGACAGGGTAAAGCATACCCCACGTTTACAATTTCTGGTTTGAGCAGCTTGTTTATTAAAAAATCACCTGCAGGACCGTATCAATTTTTTCCAGGGCAGCAACGGCACCCGCCGCTTCGGATGCGCTCAGGGCTGCCGGGTGCATGCCGGCCAGTTCCTGTTCCAGGGCGGCGAAGGCAGCTTGCACATTCAGGTCTTCGTTCATATGGGTTTCAAAGGCAGTCAGCAGGCTTGCTTTTGGGGCAGGGGATTGCGCTGCGGCATTTTTGGCTGCTTCCCGCAGAGCAGATGCCTGGGCACGAAAGGCGCGCAGCCGCTCGCTGGATTGGGCCATCAGCTCGAGGGAAAAGTCCAATTCCTGACGGTAGGGATAGTTGATGACCACAAAGCGGATCTCTTCTGCCGAGTAACCCATGTCCAGCAGGGTTGAGGTGTAGTATTCATTGCCGAGGCTCTTCGCCATTTTATGACCGTTTGAGAGGAGATGCCCGCCGTGCAGCCAGTAGCGCGCCATTTCATAATCGCGTGCCGCCTCAATAATCGCTACACTGTAATCGTGGTGACGGACGAGATTGTCTACCCCGCCACAGTAGATGGACAGGGGTTCGTCCATCGTGCCAACGATGATGCTGGCATCCTGCACATTCCAGGCGGGGCGGCCACGGCCGAGGCTGGTTTCCCAGTCGATGCCGGCAGCTTTCTTCTCGCCATACCAGAGGATGAAGTCGCCTTTATTCCAGCGATTTGGGGGGTAGTTGTCCAGATGAAACCGGCGGGTTTCTTCCGGCCAGTCGCTCAGGTCAAGGTTGGCAATTTTGCCAAAGTCGGCAAATTTGAGGGCGTCGTAATAGACGTTGCCGTCATGCCAGTAGGCAAAGCCTTTGTCGATCAGGGTCTGGATGAGGGCAGCCGCATCATCGACATGATCTGACGCATTTGCCAGATGATCAGGGTGTTTGATGCGCAGCAAGGCCATCTCTTCAACAAACTGGCCGATGTTTTCCTTGGTGATCTCGTGCAGCGGGCGCCCCTGTTTTTTGGCTTCCAGCAGCGCTTTGTCTTCCAGGTCGGTGATGTTCATTCCTCGTTCTACGGTGTAGCCCAGGTATTCCAGATAGCGTACGACGACATCTTCATAAAGAAAGGTGCGGAAATTACCGATATGTGCCCGCCGATAAATGGAAGGGCCGCAGGTGAAGACGCTGACTTTTTGTGGATTGACTGGTTTAAAAGTTTCCAGCTGTTGAGAAGCGGTATTGTGAAGTTTTAACATTGCATCATTCTCCATCTACGATTAAATTTTCTGGGGACCGGGGGATGTGGAGTTTGCCCATCGTCCGCCGAAATAACCCAACGCCAGCGCGGCCAGCAGGGTGATCGCGCCCATTAAAGCAAAAGCATCCTGCCAGAACTTCATCGGGAAGAGACGGATAAGGGTGTCAGAATACAGGAACAGCCAGGTATCTCCCTCGAAAAAGAGGCGGTGGAACTGGGTGAACAGGGCGTCAAAACTGGTGGCAACCAGCACGAGGATCGTCATGAGCAACCCTGTGGTCAGCCAGCCGCCGCGGGAAACCCCTCTCCAGAAGCCGGCCAACCAGCTGCCCCGCCAGGCCCACACAGCCAGCCCGCCAAACAAAATGAGCAGCCCGTACCACACCGCTAACGCCTGCTGCACAAGTACCTGTACATCCACCATGTGGCTCAATTCGCGCTCGTTATACAGCGGGCTGCCGTCCGGCAGGGTTTGGCCTTCCAGCTCGGTCTGGTTGAACAGGAAATCGATCGAGATTTCGCCCCAGTACAGGCGGTCTTGTTTGGTGAAGCCGTAGGGATCCGGCGGGAAATTGGGTTTGTTGTATTCGTATTGCAGATAGAGGGGGCCAAACAGCAATCGCGCCGCGCTCATAATCAAGATAAAGGGAAGGATCAGGGTGATCAGCCAGCTTAACCCGTTGTACAGTTTTCGCATCGTTAATATTCGTCTCCAGCGTGTCTCAGAATAGAGTTAATTCTACTCGACTTTACGTGAAATTCGGGTTTGCGGGCGTATTAGAGTTTTATAGGAGTTGGGAATGGGTGTGGTCACGCCGTTTGACCGCACCCTGCAAGTTTTCATGCTGAGGAAGCGGTCGAAAAAACAGCTATGTTCTACATGCCTGCCCTCTCTCTAAATCTCTCTCCCGCTTGTCGGGAGAGAGACTTCAAATTAATCACTGCAAATTGTCGACTTCGTCCGAGAAGATGAAGTTCAGCACCATGGCATTGGTGATCCATTCCACGGGGGCTTTGTCGTCGGTGAAGACGATGGTTTCCTGAGGAGCGGGAGCCTGGTTGAGCATGGCGATTTCAACCGACTGGATCAACAGGGGGCTGATTTCGCCGCTTGGCTCGCGTGTCAGCATCAGCTTGAGATTCTCTTTCAGGTTATCTGGTGTGGTGGGCTGCACGGTGGCGTAGAGAATCGAGTTGAAGCTGTAGGGCAGGTCAATGACGTGCACGTTGGGGAAGATGGTCAACAGGGTGGTGGAGAGGGCGTCGATCATGCGCCTGTCATTGGGGGCGCGTCCCACGTTGAGCACCAGCACGCCGTCATCGGTGAGATGCTCGCGGGCGATCTGGAAGAACTCGCGGGTGGTCATGTGGTAAGGGATGTAGGGTGGGCGGTAGGCGTCCAGGCTGATGATCTGGTATTTTTCCTGGCTGTGGGCCAGCCCCCAGCGGCCATCCTGGACGAAGACGTTCAGGTTCTCCTGATTCATGTCAAAATACTTGCGGGCCACATCAACAATTTTGGGGTCGATCTCATAGCCATCAATCTGGATGTTCCCGTAGGCTTCGGTAGCCTGACGGGCGGTGGTGCCGGCCGCCAAACCGACGATGGCGATCTTCTTCACGTTTTCTGGTACATAGGGCGGGGGGTTAAAGTAGGGCGCGGCGAGCACCTGCTCCCAGGGGCCGAAGTAGCTGAGCTGGGTGGGGTGATAGATGGAGTGGACGCCCTGGCCTTCATTGAGGCGCAGCATGACAAAATCATCTTTTTCCAACACCTGAATATAGTTGTAGGAGGATTCGGTTTCGTAGATTTGCCCTGATGAGGCTTTGTCTGTGCCGCCCAGTCCCCAGATGGCGAGGGCGATCATGGCCAGCGGGAGCCAGATGTAGGGCAGGGTTTTGCGCCAGCCGCTGCTTAACCATAATCCGATCAGGCCAACAATGAGCAGAAGAAATCCAAATAACAGAAAAGTGCGGTAGGTGCCGATGGCGGGGAAAAGCAGTAAGGCCGGCAGGAATGTGCCGATGAAAGACCCGAAGGTGGAAATGCCATAAATGCGTCCGGAGATTTTGCCCACGTTTTGGGTATCGTGGATCGCCAGGCGGATGGCGAAGGGCGAAGCGGTACCCATCAGTGTCATCGGGATGGCAAGCAGGATGAGTACGGAGGTGAAGGAGCCGAAGAGTATGCCCAGCTGCAGTTCATCAAAGGCGTTGGCAGCCAGACGCAGCACTGGCCGCGAGAGGAGCGGCACCAGGGCGGTGCTGATGGCAGACCAGATGATGATCTTGTAGAACGTGGCTTCGCTGCCGGAACGGTCAGCCCATTTTCCGCCGATGAAATAACCGGCTGCCAGGTAAATCAGGATCAGGCCGATGATGCTGGCCCACACCAGGTTGCTGGTGCCGAATACGTTGCCCAGCAGGCGCGAAGCGGCCATCTCTACTCCCAGAGTGGTTAGACCGGAAAAGAAGATTGCCACGTAATTGTATTTGCGCATAGGCGAATGCCTCCTGTGATAGTTTGGTTAAGGATGATTATAGTTGACAATGGATGAAACCGTGCTCAAGTATAATACGGGGAGGGCATGATGTAATCTGAAACGGAAGGTTTGAACGAACCAGGACTAGGAAGTATCGAATGAAATTCAGCATAAGGAGTTTAGCATGAAACTGGTCAGTGTTGCGGAAATGCAGGCAATTGAGCGGGAGGCGGATGCCAGCGGGTTGAGTTATGCCGAGATGATGCAAAATGCAGGTGAGGGGCTGGCGCAGCAAGTGCACTACCGGTTTGGCGATAGCCGCTGCAAGGCAGCGATGGGTTTGATTGGTACGGGCAATAATGGCGGAGACGGGCTGGTGGCATTGACCTGGCTGGCGCAGAACGGTTGGGAAACGCGCGCTTATCTGGTGCGTCCACGGACGGAAGATGACCCCAACCTGGCTGCGTTCATTGAAGCGGGCGGGGTAACCCTGTCGCTGGAGGATGACCCCGAATTTGCGCATCTGGATGCCTGGCTGGATGCGTCCGTGGTGCTGCTGGATGCTGTGCTGGGCACGGGTTTCCAATTGCCGATGCGTGAGCCGATTGGCGGCGTTTTGGCACACGTGGCTGGCTCGCCAACGCAGCCATTCGTGGTTGCCGTGGACTGTCCGTCCGGGGTGGACTGCGACAGCGGCGAGGCGTCAGATGAATGTATTCCTGCTGACTTGACGGTGTGCATGGCGGCGGTGAAACAGGGTTTGATCCGGCTGCCGGCCTGGAGTCTGCTTGGTGAGCTGGAAACCGTGGACATCGGATTGCCCAATGACCTGGCTGGACTTAAGGGAATTGACCTGGAGGTGATCCTGCAGGAAGATGTCTGCCGGATGCTGCCCGCGCGTCCGCTGGTTTCCCATAAAGGCACGTACGGCACGGTGACAGTGGTGGCCGGTTCGGTCAATTACACTGGCGCAGCGTATCTGGCAAGCAAGGCGGCTTACCGGATTGGGGCCGGGCTGGTGCAGACGGCTGTGCCCGGGCCATTGTATGAGGTTCTGGCAGGCCAACTGCCGGAAGCGATCTGGCTGGTTCTGCCGGATGAGATGGGGGTGCTCCACCAGAAAGGCGCGGCGCTGGTATGTGAGAATCTGGGGCGCACTTCTGCGCTTCTGTTGGGTCCTGGCTGGGGCGAAGAGGAGACTACGGCTGGTTTTTTGAAAAATTTGCTGGATGTGAAACGGCATGAGTCGAAACATACCGGAATTGGATTTGTTGGGAAGACAGGCAGTATGCTGGGGAAAGAAGGAATCAGCCTGCCGCCGCTTGTGGTGGATGCAGATGGGTTGAAGCTGTTGAACACCCTGCCAGACTGGCCGCATTTGCTGCCGCCAGGATCGATTTTGACACCGCACCCCGGTGAGATGGCGGTGTTAAGCGGGCTGCCGATCAGTGAAATCCAGGCGGAACGGGAAGTGCTGGCGGGGGTGTATGCCCGCGAGTGGGGGCATGTGGTGGTACTGAAGGGGGCGTTCACGGTGGCCGCCAGCCCTGACGGACGCACGGCGGTGATCCCGATTGCCAGCTCGGCGCTGGCGAGTGCGGGGATGGGGGATGTGCTGGCGGGGATGATTGCCGGATTGCGTGCCCAGGGCGTGCCTGCTTACGAAGCGGCCTGTGCGGGTGCCTGGCTGCACGCCCAGGCGGGTTTGGCGGCGGCCGAGGCGTGCGGCTGTGAGGCGTCTGTCATCGCCAGCGATGTGCTGGAAGCGATCCCGCAGGTGTTGGGAGGATGCGGGTAGGGGTAATTTTGGGAGAGGGATGTATGGAATTGGTCAAGATTTGAAAGAATTGTTTAGGTTTCGGATAAGAAAAGGCTTGTTGCAGGGTCATACATTCATCAGATTTTATAACGACTAAAGTCGTTGCTACAATTGCGGGAACTCAGGATAATCGAGAAAGCCGCCCCGATCGGGGCGGCTTTGTTCATGCTTATACGTTTTTATGCGGCATCGGGTGCGATTTCTTCACCGATATCACTTACTTTTTTCCCCAGCTTGGCTTTCTGCTCTTCAAGGACGGTTTTGCTTTTTTCCTGCAGCTCGGCTGCTTTTTCTTTTCCTTCGTCAAGCAGGGTTTTTCCTTTTTCCTGCAATTCGGTTGCTTTTTCTTTGGCAACCTTGGTGAGTTCTTCTACCTGCACCTGGGCTTTGCCGAGGCTGTCTTCCAGGCGGGCGTAGGCATCATCAACTTTTTCGGTGGCTTTGTCGCTGATCTCAATGGCCTTGTCTTTGATGACGGTGCGGGTTTCTTCCCCGGATTGGGGAGCGAGCAGCAGGGCAGTCACGCCGCCGGCGACAGCACCTGCGAGGAAACCGAGAACGAAACTGGTGAAATCATTATTGTCTGACATGTGTTTCTCCTTAAATGTTTGGATAGGATAAATGGGTTGGTTATTTTCTCTTGCCGGGATTCAACAGGTCAGAGACCTTTTTGAGGTAGGCGAGATATTCATTTAGTTTGATCACCGGCTCAGCAAGGTTATCGCTGAGGAAGGTGGCGGTGCCGCGCACCGTGTTGACTGTTTCATTGGTCGAGTCGATGATTGGCTTGATCTCGTTCTGCAGGAGGTTGGTCAGCAGGGCGAGCTGCACGATCAGGATGATCAGGGCAACGCCGATGATCAGCGATTCGAAGGCCATGAAGATGATGAAGATGTCGCGTACGCGGGCGGTTACATCTTCTCCCTGGGTATATAAAAATACCAGCGCGCCAATGATGGCTGCGACCAGCACCACGATGGCGATGACGATCATCGCAATCTGGCCTTTGGTGAGGACTTCTTTCTGGACTGGCGTTTCCGGTTTCTCCGGCTGCGGGGTGACAGGCGGCAGTGCTTTGGTTTTTTCGGTCGGGATTTCCATCTTTTCTTCCATATCTTTCCATTCTATCACAGAGGATACTTGGTTTATTTTTCAAATCATACCTACTATCATTATACACAGGAATGAGCCGTAAGACATAATAAACAACTGTCAAATTGGGAATGTTCCCGGAAATATATACTTTTTCGAATCCTGGATTGACTAATCTCCCATTCTCTTTCTGAAAATTTGCAGTTTCCTCCTCTTCATGTTAAACTTATTTGTTATGGTGCGCAATTTTTTTCTATTAATGCTTGGCTTTTGGCTCCCTTTCCTAACCGGCTCGTTTCAGATCAGCCGGCCAAAAATTGATTCTCCGCAAACCGGGGAAGCCTTGCAGGGAATAGTGGAAGTGATTGGCACCAGCGAGATTGTCGGGTTCCAGCGTGCTGAAGTGGCTTTTGCGTATGGTGCGGACAGCTCGACCTGGTTCCTGATTACGGATAGTGATCAGCCTGTGCATGACGGAGTGCTGGCAGCGTGGGATACCACCACCATCGCCGATGGCAGGTATCTACTGCGGGTAAGGGTCAATACTGCGGAAGGGGATGTGGTGGATGTGGAGGTTAAGGAGCTGCGCGTGCGCAACTATACCCCCATTGAAACCAGCACGCCGCTCCCGGAGGCATTGATGGCTGAACCGCAGGTTGTTTTACCGGAGGCGACTCCGCTGCCGACACCGACAAATTTGCCGGAAAACCCGGCCAGCGTGACCCTGACGAAATTGAGCTTTAGCCTGGTGGAAGGGGCTGCTTTCGTTTTGATTGTGTTCCTTGTATTGGGTATATACAGCGCGGCCAGGCGGAAACGTCCGCGCCGCTGATATGAGAGAGATGTTGAGTAAATTATCCGCGATGTTTGGAAAAGAAACTACCCCTGATGACAGGAATTACTTGATCGTTGGTCTTGGCAACCCGGGACGGGAATATCGAGACACACGCCACAATGTGGGCTTTATGGCTGTTGACCGGTTTTGCGAAATGCAGGGGGTACGGCTCGGAAAAGTTAAATTTCAGGCGATCATTGGCGAGACGCGCATTGGCGCGGCGAAGGTAATCCTCGCCAAACCACAGACCTTCATGAACCTTTCAGGGAATGCGGTGGCTTCGGTTGTGCGTTTTTACAAAATTGTACTGGAGAATGTTCTGGTTGTGCATGATGATCTGGACCTGCCGTTTGGCACGCTGCGGCTGCGTCCCGGCGGCGGGGCGGGCGGGCAAAAAGGTTTGCAATCGACAATTGACCGCCTGGGTACACAGCAATTTCCCCGAATGCGGATCGGCATTGGCCGCCCGTCTGGTCAGATGGATGCTGCCGCGTACGTACTCCAGAAATTTGGCAGCGCGGACCAGGAAGAGCTGGATATGATCCTGCGCCGCGCGGCGGAAGCAATCGAAATCTTTGTGCGGGAAGGACTGGACTCGGCGATGAATCGATTCAACGGGGCTGGTGAAAATGGCACATAAAGCAATTCTGGAAGCCATCCGTGCAACAGGGGCATATCAGGAACTGCTGGCTGACCTGCGCGACGGGGTGAAGCTGTCTGGATTGGGATTGTCACGATCTGCACGGCTGCCGGTGCTGGCGGCTTTGCAGCAGGACATGGCCGTGCCGGTTCTCCTGCTGACCCATCGTGCCGACCGTGCACTGACCCTGCTGGATGAGCTGGGGTTCTGGGCGCCGGACGCACTGCGCCAGCATTTTCCCGAACCAAACCCGCTTTTCTATGAAAATGCCAATTGGGGGGCGGTGGTACGCCGCGAGCGGATGCAGGTGTTGACCGGTCTGGCTGCCTATCATCTCCCTTCCCTTCCCAAACCCGAAAAGATGCCGCTGCTGGTGGCGCCGGTGCGGGCGGTGATGACGCGTACCCTGCCGCGGCGCGATTTTTTGACCAACGCGCGCATGTTGAAGCTGGGCACGGTCGTGCCCCTGGATCAACTGGTGCGCCGCTGGGTGGAAATTGGTTACCAGCCCTGTGATATTGTGGTTGAGCCGGGACAGTTTTCCCGCCGGGGCGGCATTCTCGACATCTGGCCGCCAGCATCTGTTTTTCCGGTGCGGCTGGAGTTCTTTGGGGATGAGATCGATACCCTGCGCAGTTTCAATCCTGCCACGCAGCGCACGATTGAGAATTTGAAAAACATTCTGGTCAGTCCTGCCAGAGAGTATTTGCCCGGCAAGGCTGATGGTATGCCCTGGCTGGAAGAAGGCCGCGAGTTGAATGAGTTTGATCTGCCGCGCCTGCATCCTGCCCCGGCCAGCTTGCTGGATTACCTGCCGCGAAACACGGTCATCCTGGTGGATGACCTGGAAGCTATGGCGGATACTGCCAGCGAGATTGAAGAGCAGGCGGTGCGCTTCCGCGCTGAGTCGATCAGCGAAGGGACTTTGCCGGAAGATTTTCCGGTGCCCTATCTTTCCTGGTCAGAGCTGGAGGACAGCCTGGATTCAAGCGGCTGGCTGGAACTGGGGCGGTCCACTGCTGGCGAGCGTGTCTCGCCGGTGGCTGCCATCTTCACCCCGGGCGGACGTTTTGGCGGCCGGTTGAAGCCGCTGATGGACTCGATTGGGGATTATTGTCATGCCGGGGAACAGGTGGTGGTGGTCTCACGACAGTCACCGCGTTTGAAAGAACTGTGGCAAGACCGCGAAGGTTTTTTGACCTTGAAATCTGTGCCTGCTTTTGTGGAAGGGATGTTAACCGAAGGCTGGACGTTGTCTTCACCCGATGCAGTGACAACCCATTTATTCACAGATAGCGAAATTTTTGGTTGGGACAGGCCCAAACCGCGCGCCAAACGGATTGAAGTTGCGGAAGCGCCGGAAGCCAGCTATGCCGATCTTGAAGTGGGGGATTGGGTGGTGCATGTTGACTATGGAATTGGCTGTTTTGCCGGTTTGCTCACCCGCACCATGGAAGGGACGGAACGCGAATATCTGCGTATTGACTATGATCAGGGAGATCAATTGTTTGTCCCGGTGCATCAGGCTGACCGCCTCAGCCGCTATGTGGGTGCGGACGGCGGCACCCCGCACCTGACCCGTCTGGGGACCGGAGAATGGGGCAAAGCCACCGAGCGCACGCGCGAAGCCGTGCTGGAAATCGCCCGGGATTTGCTGGATCTGTATGCGAAGCGTCAGGTTGCTTCGGGTTATGCCTTTGCGGAGGATACCCCCTGGCAGCAGGAGATGGAAGCCAGTTTCCCGTACATTGAAACCGAGGACCAGCTGCGCGCGATTGCCAGCATCAAGAATGATATGGAAAACCAGCGCCCGATGGACCGCCTGCTGTGCGGTGATGTCGGCTACGGCAAGACGGAAGTTGCCCTGCGGGCGGCTTTCAAGGCGGTGATGGACAACAAGCAGGTCGCTTTCCTGGTGCCGACCACCGTGCTTGCCCAGCAGCATTACGAGACTTTTCGTCAGCGCCTGGCGGCTTATCCGGTGGAAGTGGAGATGCTCTCCCGTTTCCGCACGCCCAAACAACAGGATGAAATTCTTGAGCGCTTGCGCAAAGGCACGGTCGATATTGTGATCGGTACACACCGTTTGATCTCGAATGATGTGTCTTTTAAAGACCTCGGCCTGGTGGTGATTGATGAGGAACAGCGTTTTGGGGTCACGCATAAAGAACATCTCAAGAAAATGCGCGCTGAAGTGGACGTGCTGACGATGACGGCTACCCCCATTCCGCGGACGCTTTATATGGCGCTGACCGGCGTACGCGACATTTCGATGATCGCGACCCCGCCGGAAGAGCGCCTGCCAGTGATCACTCATATCGGACCATACTCGAAGCGCCTGATCCGCCAGGCTGTGCTGCGTGAACTGGAGCGCGGTGGACAGATTTTCTTTGTACACAACCGCGTGCAGACGATTGATGCGATGCGCCGTCATCTGGAGCGTCTGGTGCCGGAAGCACGGATTGGCATCGGACATGGGCAGCTGCCGGAAAAAGAACTTTCAAATGTGATGGAGGTTTTCACCAAAGGGGATATTGATATTCTCTTGTGCACGACGATCATCGAATCAGGGCTGGATATTCCAAATGCCAACACGCTGATCGTCGACCGCGCCGATACCTTTGGTCTGGCGCAGTTGTATCAGCTGCGCGGGCGGGTGGGGCGCGGTGCGCAGCGCGCTTATGCGTATTTCTTCCGTCACAAGAGCCGTTCTGCTACCCTGCAGGGGCTGGAACGTCTGGAAGTGATTGCCGAAAACACGCAGTTGGGGGCCGGGTATTCGATTGCCATGCGCGATCTGGAAATGCGCGGGGCGGGCGAATTTCTGGGGACCCGCCAGCATGGCTATATTGCCTCGGTGGGCTTCCACCTGTACACGCGTTTGCTGGGGCAGGCCGTGCGCGACCTGCGCAAGGCGCAAGGTTTGGAAGGGCAGCAAGATGACGAATTGCTGCGTGAGGATTTGCGAATGCCGGTCAGTGTAGATCTGCCCACATCGGTGGGGATCCCCTTGTTTTACGTGCCGGAGCAGAACATGCGCCTGCAGCTTTACCGGCGCCTGGCAGATATGCAGACCGAGAAGGAAGTGCAGGCTTTGGGAGAAGAATTTGAGGACCGCTTTGGCCCAATGCCGGAGCAGACCCGCGAGTTGCTGTATCAAATGCGGGTCAAACTGCGCGGAGAGCGAATTGGCCTGTCGTCTATCAGTATGGAAGGACAGCAAATTGTGCTGCGTTTTCCGCCGCTGCCGAAAGGGGTGCGCTCCCGAGATTTACCGGAGATCGGCTGGCGCACACGCACCGGCAAAAATGGATTTCGGATTATGATCGAAGAATTTGATGACTGGCAGACGATGCTGCTGGATGTGTTGGGCGAAATTTGCGTGGCGATGAGAAAATAATTTAACAGGTTGCCGTCGCAGTTAACCTTGAGTACAATAAGGTATCGGACAAATCATTCTTTTGATCTGTTTTCCGGGTTGGGAGGAACCATGCTTTATTTCACCGCTGCTTTGGTATTCGTTGGTTTGATTGTATGCGTGTCTGGACGGACGTTATTTGCCACAACGCCATTTTTGGGGGGCTTTCTGGTTTCCGGTATGTTAGGATACCAACTTGGATTGATGTTTATTGCCCCCCCGAATAATTGGCCTGCTTTTTTGCTGCCGCTGTTGTCCTTTATCGCGGTTGGTTTGATCGGCGGTGTGCTGGCGAAAGCATTATATACGGTGCTGTTGGTGATTGCCGGTCTGGCGCTGGGCGCTTTTATCGGCCTGGTAGCAGGATATGTAATCAATCTGGGTGGTAATCCGCATGTTTTGACCTCCAATTTTTTCAGTTTCCAGCCGGAGAACCTTGTCCAACTGTATACCATGTTGATTGCCGCGGCGCTATTTGCAGGTTTGTCGCTGGTTGCACAGGATACGATGGCGATGTTGTCCACGGCTTTTTTTGGTGCGGGTATTGCCGCGATTAATCTTGCTGACCTTTTTGATGCTACGATGACGGGCCGGGTTGCGGCAATTGCAACGGAGCCTGTTCTGGTGATCTTTGCCTGGTTATTCCTGGGTATGGCGGGGGTATTTATCCAGAACAAGAATGACGATATTGATTGAAGGATCGTGTGTTTTTTAGCGCCTCCCGCATGAAGCGGGAGGTTTTTTTGTTTCGGGCAATTGTCCCTGAACAGGGCTGCTGTGCAGGCATGGGACAGGTAGATACGTCTGATTTCTCCTTCTTGTTCAGTATTAAAAATTGATAGAAAATTTGCCCTATTCTGTAAAATCTGATAAAATTACAGGTCAGCAGATTGTATTCTTTCATTAAACAGGACGGAAAAATGGATTTCAAATTACATGCTCCTTTTCAACCCACCGGAGATCAGCCGGAAGCGATTAAGGCTCTGGTAAAGGGGATTCAAAACAAGCAGGAACATCAGGTGCTGCTGGGGGCTACCGGCACGGGCAAGACTTTCACGATTGCCAATGTGATCCAGCAGATGCAGATGCCCGCGCTGATTATGGCGCATAACAAGACCCTCGCCGCCCAATTGTATGCTGAGTTTAAGGAATTTTTCCCCGAGAACGCGGTGGAATATTTTGTTTCCTACTATGATTATTATCAGCCGGAAGCGTATGTGCCACGGCGTGACCTGTATATCGAAAAAGAGACGGACATCAACGAAGAGATCGATCGCCTGCGGCTGGCAGCGACTGCGGCCTTGATGTCCCGCCGGGATGTGGTGGTGGTGGCTTCGGTATCCTGCATTTATGGATTGGGTGACCCGGCGGCCTATGGCAAGGTAGTGATCAATCTGGAAACGGGGAACCTGTATCGGCGCAATGCCCTGCTGCGAAAACTGGTGGAGAGCCACTACTCCCGCAATGATATGGACCTCAAGCCCGGCACCTTCCGTGTGCGTGGAGATGTGCTGGAAATCATCCCGGCCTATGAGGATAAAACGGCCTACCGGATTTCATTCTTTGGCGATGAAATTGAGAATCTGACAAAGGTAGACCGCTTGACGGGGGAGGTGCTGGACCGCCCGAACCAGGTGCAGATCTACCCGGCCAAACATTATATTACTGAAGAAGACCGGATGAAGAAGGCGCTGATGGATATTGAGGCGGAATTGGAGCAGCAGCTTGCCATGTTCCGCAGCCAGGATAAACTGCTGGAAGCGCAGCGCCTGGAACAGCGCACGCGCTATGATCTGGAAATGATGCGCGAGGTGGGACATTGTGCCGGCATCGAGAACTATTCCCGCCATTTGGACCAGCGCGCACCTGGCAGCGCCCCGTGGACGTTGATGGACTACCTGCCCAGTGATTATTTGTTGATCCTCGATGAATCCCATATGACCATCCCCCAGATTCGCGGAATGCACCGCGGTGACCGTGCGCGCAAGCAAAATCTGGTGGATTTTGGTTTCCGGCTTCCCTCGGCGCTGGATAACCGCCCCCTCACTTTTGAAGAATTTGAGGATGTGATGGGGCATACCATTTATACTTCGGCCACCCCTGGCCCGTTTGAACTGGAAAAAACAGACCGCATTATCGATCAGGTGATTCGTCCGACAGGGCTGGTGGATCCTGAGGTAGAAGTGCGCCCGATTGAGGGTCAGGTAGATGACCTGGTGAGTGAAATTTACCAACGGGTGGAACGCGGTGAGCGCACCCTGGTGACAACCCTGACCAAGCGCATGTCTGAAGATCTGTCAGATTACCTGCTGGAGATGGGCATCAAGGTCAATTATCTGCACTCTGAAGTGGAAACCCTGGACCGGATTGCCATCCTGCGCGACCTGCGCATGGGGGTGTTTGATGTGCTGGTGGGGATCAACCTGCTGCGTGAGGGTCTGGACCTGCCGGAGGTATCTCTGGTGGCGATTCTTGATGCGGACAAGGAGGGTTTCCTGCGTTCTGACCGGGCGCTGATCCAGACCATTGGACGCGCGGCGCGCAATGTCAATGGTAAGGTGATCATGTATGCAGACAGGATGACCGATTCGATGAACCGGGCGATTGACGAGACCAATCGCCGCCGTGAGAAACAGGTGGCATATAACATTGAACACGGGATTGAGCCGGTCAGTATTATCAAGGCGATCTATGATCTGACCGAACGCGTCAGCCAGGAGCATGCGATGGCGGAATCTGGCGCGGAGTATGATGCGGGCGGCGGACGCGGTCCCGTGGAGAGTATGCCGCGCAAGGAACTGCAGCGGATTATTGACGAACTGGAAAATCAGATGAAACAGTCTGCCCGCGACCTGGAATTCGAGCGAGCGGCTGCCATCCGTGATCAGATTTACGAGATGCGCGCGATTCTGGCCGAGCAGTCGAAGCTGCCGCCCTGGCAGCGGGCGAAATTGCTGGCGGGGGAAATTACGTTCAATGAGTAAAAGGGCTGGAGCGGGGGTTAAAACGTGGCGATGACATCAAAGCGGGTGAATTCGTCGGTGGCCGGCTGCCAATCAGTGCTGACGCCGCTGACGAAGCTGCTGCGCGGGCCTTTGCGGAGGAAGAAAGTCAGGGTTTCGAGGTCTTTGCGCGGGCCTTCCGCAGTGACTTCGACGCTGCCATCAAAACGGTTGCGCACCCAGCCGGTCAGGTGTAGTTCCTGGGCGGCGGCCAGCACAAAGTAGCGAAAGCCGACCCCCTGGACACGGCCTTCAACCCTGGCATGCAAACGTTCTGTTGGAATACTTCCGTCAGCACTCATTGTGTGCGTTCTTTTTTGCGGATGCTGCCAATAGAGACAGGCAGGGTGATCAGGGCCAGCACCAAAAAATAGGGGGCAATATTTTGCAGGATCAGCGAACCGGTATGAATGCCCAATTGCTGCTGCCAGTTGTATTCTTCCTGTGTCAGAGAAGTTTTGAATGCGGCGGAAAACCCTTCGCTGCACCCAAGACCGTTCTCATAATTCATCATCAAGGTTTGCAGGCCGGAAGACCCGTGATGGGTATAGATGTAGCGGGTAAAGGATTCTGACTGCGCATAGGCAAGAAAAGCGCGCGAGGCTTCCTGCGGAAAGGTATTGCACAGGTCTTCAATTTTGATCAGGGACTGGTTTTCGACGGCCCTTTCCAGCACGCGTTCATAATCCGGGTTGGGATACAGCTCAGCCAGGGAGGCGGTGCCTTCCAGAAGCCACAAGGGGGCGTTGCGATAATTGGCTCCCATCAACTGGTATTGCATGATGTGGGTGATCTCATGGGGGATTTGCCGTTCCAGTTCCAGCTTTTCACCGGGGCCTTGCGGTACCGAAACAAGGACGGTTGCCAGGTCCGGGCTGGCGTGTCCGGCCACCCAGGACTTGTGCTGGCCGAGATTCATGGCAATTTGCACATCACTGGCGTTTTCATAAACATAGATCCTGAGGATGTCGGGCGGTTCGGCAGGCACATAATTTCTGCTGACCTCCAGCGATTGTTGCGCAACACCCAGTACGGTTTGTCCGAAGCTGGCGTCTTTATGATGCCAGTTAATCTGGAAGCCATTTTTTTCGAGCCGCTGCCAATCGAAGCGGTTATCCTCATACAGGAATTGATGTTTTTCGCTTTCGATGATATTGTCATCTGTCAGGGTAGCCTGGAACCAATAGTCTGTGACTGCAAAAGGCCGCAGAGGGGCGGCGGCGGCGTCATAGGTAAAGATCACTTCGCCGTTTTCGCTGCCTGTCACCGTTTCCGTACGGACATTTTGGCCCTGGGGTTGAATAAAAAGGAAGATTTCTTTTACTTCTTCTTCGGTTTGGAGCGTAGTCTGGAAGATGATTTCTTTCCCATACTCATAGAAAACGGTCACGTCTTTAAAGAGAAAGACCGCTTCCGGGGCAGACTGGGCGAAAGCATGGATCCCGGTTAACGGTATGACAAGGATGGTGATCAACGTGGCTAGCAATTTTTTCATGGCTGGCAGAGAGCCCCTTCGAAAGGTGAGATGCTACTCTTCTTTATTTTCCGTTAGATTTCCGTCTGTTTCGTATGGGTCATACAAATCATCGTCTGTCATTTCAATATCGAACAAGTCGGGGAACAGCAAACCTTCATTGAATTCAAGGTTTTCAATGGCTGCTTCGAGAAATTCAACCATATCGGCAAATTCTTCTTCCTGTTCTGCCACTTCAAGCAGGTACTCCAGTGCGGCGCGCACATTTTCTCCGCCAATTTGGGAAAGCGACCATACGATCGTACGTTGCAAGACTTCGTCCAACTGAGTGCTTTTTTCGAGTAAAAGCAACAGGGGGTCACGGGCTTCGTCCAGCTCCAGTTCTCCGGCCGCAATGATCGCAGCCAGTTGGACGTCTGATTCGGGATGATCCAGGTTTTCGAGAACCATATCTGCCCAACGTTTGTCGGCAGAGCGTCCCATCGCAAACATGGCGCTTGCTACCCAGGCGGGGTCTCGGGAAGCAGAGGCCTTGCGGATTTCATCCTGGGCTGCCTTGTGACAGGAGAAGCTGATGGCCTCCAGGGCATGCTGGCGGACTAGCTTGTCATCTTCACCGCGAATCGTGTCCAGCAGGGCGTTCTCGGTTTGGGCATACGCTTCGGTGGAGATTTCTTCAACTTCGCCCAGATAAACGTATTTACCCAGGCCAGTAGCCGCAGCGGCGCGTACATCTTTGGACGGGTCTTGCTGCATTAACTGAATGAGGGTGGGGATCAACTTTTTGTTTTCAAATTCCCACAACAAAGCGATTGCGTTTGCCCGAACTTCAGCGTCGGGGTCGTCCAGCGCCATCAGGGCAATACCGTCAAAACAAACCAGCAAGTCTTCATCGGCGATCCATTTCAAATTTTGCAGGATGTATCTGCGGCGGACAGGATTGATCTGCGGCCAGTTTTCGTTCAAAGCCGCCAGATCGTTTTCTGCCAGGTCTGAAAAACGGTTCAAGATGATGTCCCCTTCCGGGGTGTCATCATCAAGCAAGGTCTCAATAAATTTCTGAATGGAGATTCTTTCAGTTTCAGTCATGTAACTCACCTTATCAGGGGATGACGATCGGATTGATAACATCTTGAGCGGTTACGAAAACCATCAACCCGATTAATATCGCAAAACCAATTGCGTTCAAAGCGTTTTCAAATTCAAGCGGAACCCGTTTGCGGGTGATAATTTCGGGCAGGAGCAGGAGGATGCGCCCGCCGTCCAGGGCGGGGAAGGGCAGCAGGTTGCCGATTGCCAGCGCGATGGAGAGAATGCCCATCAGCAAAATCGTGTTGATAGCGGGCAGTTCCGTGGTGGGCTGGTTAGGGATTGTTTCTGCCTGGGCAGCCTGGGTTTCGATGTCTTTTTCGCGGGCATCCAGGAACAGCCGCCCCATGCTGATCGGGCCGACCAGCCGGGCTTCTTCTTTACTGATCTCGCCTCTTGAGAGCATACCGGGCAATTTGAAGATCATGGTGCCTTGTTCATAGGTCATTTGCAGGGCGGCGGGGATGGCTTGAAAGAAGGGCAGTTTTTCATGAGGATTGCTCATCACGATACCAATCAGATGGCGTTGGTATTCTTCATTGTAGGCTGGCGTCATGCTGGTGACGCCTAATTCCGCGTCCCGCTCGTAGGTGATTTCTATGGGATTGCCTTCAGCTTCAGCAACCACGTTTTGCATGGTCTCGCTGCTGTCAATGATGGTGTCGTTGACCTTGCGGAGAATGTCATTGGCTTGTAATCCAGCGGCGGCGGCCGGGCTGCCTGCTGTGACGCTGGAAACGATCACAATGCTGGGGTCGGGGGTGCCTACCCTGGCGATGGTAATCGTGAAGAAAAGAATGCCGGCGATCAGGTTCATCATCGGGCCGGCAGCCAGGATGCTGAATCGCGTCCAGATGCTGGCGTTGGACATGCCGCCAGGGGCGTCCGTATCGGTCTCACCGACAATGCGGCAGAACCCGCCAAAGGGAATCGCGTTGAGGGTAAAGTCAGTGCCTTTCCAGGTAAACAGCTTGAATAGTTTAGGGGGAAAGCCAAAGCCAAATTCTTCGACTTCAATATGCTGTAATTTAGCAGCTACAAAATGCCCGAATTCATGGATGAAGACCAGGAACCCAAAGGCTAAAATGAATTGTACGAGTAACATTAAGTGTCCTTTTCTGTTTCATCTGCGCTGCGGCTTGTTCTGGCAGGCGAGATGGAAATAAGTAAAACTTACAGGGCGTTTGCCCGAGCATGATCTTATTATACCGTTTCGCGGCATCAAATGCGGATGATTTGTATAGGAAAAATGTAAAAAAGCGATGAGGGGATCAGTCAATCCGGGTTTAGTGATTCGGTGATCCGGAAAGAAGATGGGCGCGGCCTCCTGCGTGGGCAGTGAGTACCTGTTGTACGCCCGGCATTGCAGCCAGGCGCTGCTGCACTTCCGCTGCTTTTTCCCGGGGGCAAAGAACATGTACATTCGGGCCGGCGTCAATGGTGTAACACACCGGCAGCCCCTGGCTGCGCCAGGCCTCCACCGCTTGCATGATCCCCAACGTGGCCGGCTGCCAGTAGAATAGCGGGGGGGTGGAGGTCATCATCACGGCGTGCATCAGGTTGCTGTCCAGTTCCACCACCTCGGCCAGGGCGTCAAAGTCGCGCCCCAGGATGGCCTGGCGGCAGAGGGTCAGGCGTTCTTCCGCCTGTGCCAGCCGGGCGTTTTGCAGGGGGCTGGAACCGGCGAGGGTATGCCCGGCGGTGGAACCGACCGTTTTGTGACCGGCAGCGACCACGGCGACGCAGTCTGCCAGCAGCCAGTGATCTGCCGGGGCGATGGAAGCGGCATAGGAGGTGGCGTCCCCATCCCCGGCCAGCCATTCCACAAAGCCGCCCGGTACCGAGCGGCAGGCCGAGCCTGAACCGTGCCGTGCCAGGCGGGAGAGGGCGGCCTCGTCCAGCGACAGGCCATACGCGGCGCTGGCCGCCAGGCTGAGGGCGGCAAATGCTGCGGCCGAGGAAGCGATGCCTGCGCCCATGGGGAAGTTGTTCTCGCTGGAAACATGCGCATAGCCATCAATGCCAGCCATGCCGCGCACGACGTCCAGAAAAGCCGAGACGCGCTCCAGCGGCGGGCCGTGGAGGGCTTGCCCGTTGAGGGTCAGGCTGTCTGCTGGGAGGGCCGCATCCACGGTGACCGTGGTGCGCGTTTCCAGCCCGGCCAGGTTCATCGAGATGGAGCCGTTGGCCGGCAGGCGCAGGGCCTGGTTGCGGTTGCCCCAATATTTAATGAAGGCGATGTTAGGGTGGGCGATGGCGGTGATTGGGTTGTTTATCATGAAGGCAATTATAACCGAGGCAGGGGAAAGAAAGCTGATTTTTTTGTGCGAAGGATTGTTTGTGAGCATCATTTGCATTCAAATTCCGATTTGAGCACGCATTTTACCATTCTTTAGTAAAATTAGCCTTACGATGATTACTTATGAAGCACTTGAAGCATTTAATTATTACCGTTATGCGGATCCTCCATCTGTCCAGCGCGGTGTACGTTATTATCAGCAAGGTCGGGTGTATGAGATTGAGTACAACGAGGATTTTGCTGTATGTATGGTGCGGGGCAGCGGCGATAATGAATATGAGGTTGTTGTCTCGCAGCGAGGCAAAAAAGAACTCGGATTTTCCTGCACCTGCCCGTACGCAGATCAAGGCTATTTTTGCAAGCATATGATGGCGTCCTTTCTGGCGCTCAGAGAGTATCTTCGCAGCGAAGTGGTGCAGGAAGACTGGAAATATCAACTGGGTCTGGCGCTGCAAAAGGCCCCGCGCCGGACTACAGGATCAAAAGCGCATCGCTATGTAGCCGTGTTTCTTTTGCAGAAGGACGAATACTACTCCGGGGTTTCCTTTAAGATTTCGGCTGCAATTGTCAAGGCTGCCCAGTGGGGCAGATTAAATCACATTGGCGATGATTCTGCTGCCATAAACCAGGCACTGGATGAGGGGCGGGGCTGGGTCAAATATCTGGACCAGCCTTACCAAAATGTTAATCCCGCGGGGTGTATGAACCTTGCGCCGGAAGGGGTTGCCTTTTTTAATTTTATCGTGCAACATGGCCGGTATTATGGATATTCCGAATTTTCTGATTACCTGCCGATCATTGCCCAAATGGACATCCCGGTTTTCCTTCATACCGGCCGCAATAAGGTCTATGAGCGCGTATATATTCTGAATGAGCCGCAGGAGATCAAAGCGGCCTTGATGCGGGATGGTGAAGTAATCTCCCTGCAGGCAGGAGTGCAGTTTAACGGACAGCTTTTTACCTCCGCTAAAAAGAATCTGGACATTGTTTCGGAAAAACCACCCTGGGCGCTGCTGGTTGACAAACTTGTCCCAGTGGCCAACCCTGAGAGTCTGGACCTGCTGCGTATTTTCCCGCTCCATATACCGGCGGAGCAGGAAGATATTTTTCGCGAAAAGTATTTTCTTCAGATTGCCGAACGCATCCCGATCGAAGGGGACGTGGTCCATTGGGAAGATGTGCAGGAGGAGGCTATCCCGCGTCTGTATTTGCATAATGATGCCGGGACGCTGCGCGCTGACCTGCGCTTTGGTTATGGGGAATATGAGACTGAGCCAGACCGCAGCAATGAGTCCGTTTCAACGCTGGACAACCCTGGTTCGTGGACGCTTACCCGCGTTCACCGTCAGCAGGAGCGGGAGGCTGATTTTTATCAGTTATTGACGGACGCTAAATATGGTCTCAAAAGGGCGAACAAGTCTTTTGCTTATGGCACTTTCGAGATACGTGCCCGCACGCATCCCTTTGATTTTCTGATGCATTCTATTCCCGCATTGACAGAAGCCGGGTTTGAAATTTATGGTGACAAAGACGCCCTGGGCAAGGTTAGTCCGCATACCCCCAGTATCAGCTTGAATATCACCAGCGGAATTGACTGGTTTGAACTGGATGCGGTGGTTCTGTATGGGGATCAGCAAGTGGATTTGCGAGAAATCCGCAGGGTGCTTAAAAAAGGCGACCGCTACATCAAACTGGCGGACGGTTCGATTGGACAAATTCCCGATCAGTGGCTGGAGCGGTACAAGTACCTGTTTGAGATGGCCGAAGAGACGGATGGCGGTTTGCGGGTCAGCGATTTGCAGCTTTCGCTGGTGGATGAATTGCTGGCAGATGCTGCGCAAGCGAACGTGGTTACTGAATTTTACGAGAAGCGCGAACGGCTGAAAGGGTTTGAGGATATTCAGCCCCAGCCTGTGCCGCAAGGGTTTACCGGTGAACTGCGTCCCTATCAGAAATCAGGCCTTGACTGGCTGCATTTTCTGAAGGAGTACGGCTTCGGCGGTATTCTGGCAGATGACATGGGGCTGGGAAAAACGATTCAGGTGTTGGCGTTTTTGCAATCACTGCGGGAGCAGGATGGACCACAGAATGCGGTTTTATTGGTGGTTCCCAAAAGTTTGCTGGCTAACTGGCAGCGGGAATCGGCTGTTTTCACCCCGGATTTGCGCATTCTGGAATATATGGGCATTTCCCGTGACAAGGATGTGGAAACTTTTAAGGCGTATGACATTATCCTGACCACCTATGGCACGATGCTGCGTGATATTAAAACCTTGCGAGGGTACCGCTTCAGTTACGCCATTCTGGATGAATCACAGGCGATCAAAAATCCGCTGGCGCAAAGTGCCAAAGCGGCACGGCTGATCAATGCCGAACGGCGTTTGTGTATGACGGGCACCCCGGTGGAGAATAATACCTTTGAGTTATGGTCGCAGTTTGCCTTTCTTAATCCTGGCTTGCTGGGCAGCATGACCTATTTCAAATCGGAATTTGCCAACCCGATTGAAAGCAGACAGGATGAAGAAACGGCCAGCCTGCTCAAGCGGATGGTCTATCCATTCATCCTGCGCCGGACGAAAAAGCAGGTAGCGCCTGAGCTGCCGCCGCGCACCGAGCGCATTATCTATACCGAGCTGGAGCCGGCGCAGCGCAAGTTGTATGACCGCACCCGCGAATATTACCGCGCTCAACTGCTGGGGATGATTGAAGAAAGCGGTATGGATCAAGCCCGCATGAAGATTTTGGAAGGCTTGCTGCGTATGCGCCAGATTTGCATCCATCCGGCGCTGGTTGAACCGACCTACAAAAAAGACTCCGCAAAATTTGTGATCCTGCTGGAAACATTGGAAACGCTACAATCCGAGGGACACAAGGCGCTCATCTTCTCTCAATTTGTGCAGACACTAAAATTGCTCGAAGTCGAGATGAAGAAGAGGGGCTTTACGTATACCTATCTGGACGGCAAGACGAAAGACCGGCAGGGGCGGGTGGACCAGTTTCAGGATGATCCTTCGATTTCATTCTTTCTGATCAGTTTGAAAGCGGGCGGCGTGGGGTTGAACCTGACTGCCGCCGATTATGTGATCCACCTGGACCCGTGGTGGAATCCGGCGGTTGAAATGCAGGCTGCAGACCGGGCCCATCGTATCGGTCAAGACAAGCCGGTTTTCATCTACAAATTCATTGCCAAAGAGACGGTGGAAGAGAAGATCCTGGAATTACAAAACCGTAAGAAGGACCTGGTGGAGCAGTTGATTTCCTCTGAAGGCAGTTTCTTTAAGTCGCTGACCGGCGACGATGTGAAAGTATTGTTCAGTTAATTTTATGGCGACAGGGATGAATTGGCCTGCTATTCGTAAAATATTAAAAGATGTTCCCAATGAAGCGCTGGTCGATTTGATCAAAGGGCTGTATGCCCTTTCACCGCAAAACAAGGCTTTCATCCGGGCGCAGATTTCGCCGGGCTGGCAAGATACGGAGTTGCTGGAGAAGTCCCGCAAGCAGGTGGTGCGAGCGATTTATGCCGAGAATGTCAGGTTTCCCCACATGCCGCGTTTTGGTGAATCGCGTAAGGTTATCAATACCTATCGAAAGGCTACTGGCGATATCGCAGGCACGCTTGATCTGATGCTGCTGCATGTGGAACGCGGCACTCAATTTACCAATGATTTTGGGGATATCGATGAGCCGTTTTATACTGCGCTTGAAACCATGCTGGGGGATATTGTTACCTTATTGTTGGAAGCCCCTCATGGGGAAGCGCTTTATGAACAGTACCACAAGCGTCTCGGTGCGTTGAAAAGATTGTCCAGCAGAGTGGGCTGGGGATATGACGATGCAGTCAGCGAAATGCTTTGCGATCTGGAATCTCATTTGGGGGATGCGTAACGCCGATTTTTTAATTTCCCGCCAGTTTGAAACCGAGTGAACTGGTTTTGGCGCAATACATGGCCTGGTCGGCGGCCTTGAGCAGCGTTTCGGGATCCTCACCATGCAGGGGGAAAATACTGACGCCAATGGAAGCGGTGACGGTATGTGATTCCGGGTCAACGTCATGACAAATTACATCCCATATTTTTTGCGCAATGGTCAGTGCATCTTCAATGTGTCCGAGATGGTTCAACACGATCACAAATTCATCCCCGCCAAATCGGGCGACGGTATCGGAGAGCCGCACGTTTTTGGTCAAGACCTGGGCAAGTTGGATCAAATATTCATCTCCCTTGTCGTGTCCAACCGTGTCGTTGATTTGTTTGAAGCCATTCAGGTCGATGAAAAGCAGAGCAAATAGCCGGTTATACGCGCGGGCGGAAAAGATGGACTGTTTGATCTGGTCCATGAGGAGGAAGCGGTTGGCCAGGGAGGTGAGCGGGTCATGGGTTGCCCGGAATTGAGACTCGATTTCAGCGTTTTTGAGTTCGTTGACTTCACGGGTGATGCCGAGCAAGCCAATCACTTCGCCTTCATCATTGCGCAGGGGCATTTTTGTCGTGGAGGTCCAGTTTACTTTTCCATTCGGGTTAATCCAGCTTTCAATGACCCCCATCTGGGGGATCCCGGTTTCCATGATTTGCAGATCGTCCTTGATCGTTCTGCGGCCGAGTTCTTCCCCGAATAGTTCCACATCTGTTTTGCCGTATATCCCGGCGGGATCGTTATAGCCCAGGTCTATCGCCATTTTTTTGCTGACTCGCCATACACGGCACTGGCGGTCTTTGATATAGATGCTGTCCGCCGTACTTTCCATGAGTGCATTCAAAATCCAGGAGTCTTTAATTTGCATGGTTAGGGTATGAGTGAAACAGATGCGGTTGAACCTTATAAGGATTTATTTTGGTAATATTCAGGTTGTGAAATTCTATTATAACGGATATCGGAAGCAAGCACGGGTGGTATGGTGTGAGAGGCTGATCATTCCGCAGGGAAGCAAGTCGCTGTCACTGACAATTAGAAATGCGCCCAAACTATAAGGCATCAAAATCCTTCCAATTATTTCAACCCCATAGCAGAATCCCTGCGGGATACGTTGCCACTGATGGCCGGAAACCTCCCGCAGGGTGGAGTTTGGGACGGGTTCTCTTAATTGTACAGAAATACTTGACTCGGTTGGCAGAGAATCATTACAATAGGAACGGTCAGACGACTGTCGATTGAGGAGAGAATGGTGATCAAACGCCGACAACCTATTACGGAACAGGTGATCTCTTTGCTGCGCGGCCGCATCCGCAGCCGGGAGTATGGGGATGGCCGCCTGCCGTCGGAGAGCGAACTGGCCCTTGAAATGGAAGTCAGCCGCGCGACCATTCGCACCGCGCTTTCCCGTCTGGAAGCTGAGGGGCTGGTCAACCGCAGGCAGGGGGATGGCACCTATGTGAATCAACGCATCCGCGATGTGAAAAATCATATTGATGAGAATATCGTCTTAGAGGAGTGGACCTTGCCCTTGAGCGTTGACCAGGTGATCTGGAGTCAGGGCGCAGACCCGGCAGTAATGCGCCGCCGCCGCCCGCAGGTGATTCGGATCGCCGAAGATGCGGTCGCACAGGAAGCGGAGCTGGTTCACCCTGTATTGTTGTACCGCCGCATTCCGGTCACCGGATTTGCACATGACCGCCTGACGCTGGCGGGAGGCAGCGCATTGAAGGGCGAAGTGATCGGCAAATATCTGGCAGCAGCGGATGAAGTGATTGTCACGATTTTCACGATTGGCGGGGCGCTGGATGAACGTATGGCGGAAACGATGCAAGCCTGCCTGCCTACCGCACTGGCTCTGGATGCGATGGGCACAGCAGCAGTAGATGAGCTTGGCCGCCAGGCGCGGTCACTGTTTCAGGATATTGCCCAGGCGGAGAAGATGAACCTGTCGATGTGTTTCAGCCCTGGCATGCTCGGCTGGCCGCTTGAGGAAGGGCAGCCGCAGATTTTCGGTCTGCTGGACGCGGGCCGGATCGGAGTATCGGTGGCGGAAACCGGGCACATGACCCCGCGCAAGACGGTTTCGGCTGTTTTCGGCCTTGGCAGCCGGCTATCTGATGAAGCGGTGTCCCCCTGCGAGTTTTGCGCAGTACGTGAAACTTGCACATATCGAGGAAGGCATGAAGAATTTGAAAAAATATCGCGTTGATCTTGAACCGATTGGCAGCCGTACCGAGATAACAGGGGAACAGACTCTGCTGGATGCTGCCCGGCAAGCCGGGGTGCATTTGGCTGCGGTGTGCGGCGGGGCAGGCGTGTGCGGCAAATGCCGCGTGAGCATCATCACTGGCGAGGTTTCCCCACCTACTGTGCAGGAAGAGGATTTTCTCACATCCGCTGAGTTGGCAGACGGTTATCGCCTGGCCTGCATGGTCAACCCGCTCTCGGACGTCAAACTGCATGTGCCGCCTGAGTCCCTGACCACCACCCAGCGGTTGCAGGTGGAGGGGCAGGAAACACAGATCGCTTTACATCCGGCCGTGATTGGCCTGGATCTGGAAATGGAAGAGCCGGATTGGTTTGACCTGCGTTCCGATCAGGTGCGTGTGCAGGATGCCTGCCGACAGGCTGGTTATCCGCCGGTTCGTGGGGGCTTGCCGGTACTGGCCTGCCTCTCTGACCGGGTGCGTGAGCTGGACTGGCAGTTCCGCCTGGCCCTGCATGACGGCGAGATGGTCGCGATTCTTCCGCCAGGGGAAACCCTGGCCGGGCTGGCAGTGGATATGGGCACGACCAAAATCGCTGCTTACCTGGTCAATCTGGAAACAGGGGAGACGATTGCCAAAGCGGGGGCGATGAATCCGCAAGTGGCGTATGGGGAGGATGTGGTCAGCCGGATTGCATTTGTCAATCAAAGTACTGGTAACAAAACCACGATGCAAAGCGTATTGGTGGAAACCTTGAATGGGCTGCTGGTGTCCTTATGTGCTGAAGGCGGTCTGCTGCCAGAGCAGGTAGTGGATGCGGTCATGGTTGGCAATACGGCCATTCACCACCTTTTCCTCGGGCTGCCGGTCCGGCAGCTGGGTGTGTCACCATTCGTGCCCGCCGTGGGCCAGGCCATGCAGGTGCCGGCGGCTTCACTGGGGTTGAAGATGGCTCCTGGCGCAAAGGTCTATCTGCCGCCAAATATCGCCGGATATGTGGGGGCAGATCATGTCGCTGTGCAGCTGGTCACCCGTCTGCTGGATGAGAAGCGCACCGTAATTGCCTGTGATATTGGTACCAATACCGAGATCAGCATCATCCATAAAGGCAAAGTGTGGAGCTGTTCCTGTGCTTCCGGGCCGGCTTTTGAAGGGGCGCATATCAGCGCCGGGATGCGCGCTGCGCCGGGGGCGATTGAGCGGGTGAAGATCCTTGATCATGAAGTGTTGATTGAAACCATTGAAGATCAACCGCCGGTGGGCATCTGCGGATCGGGAATCCTTGATGTGATCTCGGAGATGCTTTCGTCAGGGATTTTAAAAACCAGTGGCGCGCTGGACCGCACTCACCCTCTCGTGCGAAACGAGACCCGTACAGGTGATGTGCTCCTGGCCCCGGCGGATAGCAGCGGTCATGGACGGGAGATCGTGGTCACTCGCACGGACGTCAACGAAATTCAGCTTGCCAAAGGCGCGATCCGCACCGGGATTAACGTGCTGATGGAAAAGGCCGGCGTGGGGAAGGAAGAAGTGGATGCCTTTATCCTGGCGGGCGCATTCGGGACGTATATCGACGTGGATAGCGGGATCAATATCGGCATGTTCCCTGCGCTGGCGCGGCGAAAATTCAGCCAGATCGGGAATGCCGCCGGGATTGGGGCGAAGCAGATGCTGGTTTCAACCGAAATGCGGGCGATGGCTGAGGCCATCGCCGAAAAAGTGACCTATGTTGAATTGACGACCGTGCCCGGTTTTGATATCAAGTTCTCGGATGCGATGTTTTTTACCCTTCCAGAAGGGTTCTGACCGGAGAGTTTATCAACCACCGAAAAACAGAGGAGGTTTTATGAGTACCCTGCTTGTAAGAAACGCTGAAGTGGTGATCACGATGGATGACAAACGCCGTCAAATCCGCAATGGCGGTATTTTCGTGCGCAATAACCTGATTGAAAAAGTGGGCCCAATGGAAGAATTGCCTGCTGAAGCTGATCAAGTGATCGATGCCAGCGGGATGGCTGTACTGCCAGGGCTGATCAACACCCACCACCATTTTTATCAGACCCTGACCCGTGCAGTGCCCGGCGCAGAAAACCACAAACTCTTTGACTGGCTGGTGCGTCTTTACCCCATCTGGGGCGAGATGGGCGCGGAGGAAGTGTACACCAGCACCAAGACGGCGATGGCAGAATTGATCCTGTCTGGCTGCACGACTGCCAGCGATCATCTTTACCTGTATCCCCATGATGCCACCTTCGACGACCAGGTACGCGCTGCGGAAGAGATGGGGATGCGCTTCCATCCTACACAGGGCTCCATGTCCCTCGGCCGCAGCAAGGGCGGTTTGCCGCCGGATCATGTAGTCAAAGATGAGGACGTCATTCTGAAGGAAAGCCAGCAGATCATTGAGCAATACCATGACGCCAGCCAGTATTCCATGCTGCGGGTGACCCTGGCGCCTTGTTCGCCATTCTCGGTGACCCCGGACCTGATGCGCGAATCCGCAAAACTGGCGCGTACCTATGACAGGGTGCAGCTGCACACTCATGTTGCTGAAACGATCGATGAAGAATCCTTTACCATGCGCGACTTCAATCTGCGCCCGGCGGCTTTGATGGAATCGCTGGGATGGGTTGGCCCGGATGTGTGGTGGGCGCACAGTATTCACGTTAACGACGATGAGATCAAGATGATGGCTGAAACCGGTACTGGTGTGGCGCATTGCCCGTCTTCCAATATGCGTTTGGGTTCCGGCATCTGCCGGGTGCGTGAATTGCTGGACGCTGGGGTGAAGGTCAGCCTGGCGGTGGATGGCTCGGCCAGTAATGATTCATCCAATATGTTTGAGGAGGCGCGTCACATGCTCCTCCTTCAACGGGTGAAATATGGCGCAGAGGCCTTTACCGTGCAGGATGCGCTGGGTGTTGCCATTCTCGGCGGGGCGAAGGTGCTAGGACGCGATGACATCGGCGTGCTGGAGCCTGGTTATGCTGCGGATTTCATTGGCGTAGATCTTAACACGCTCAGCCTGTCCGGCGGCGCAGTGCATGATCCGCTTTCCTCCCTGCTGCTTTGCTCCGTCAATAAGGTGGACTTTTCGGTGATCAATGGTAAGGTGTTGGTCGAAGGGGGTGAATTCAAGACATTTGATCTGGAAGCACATGTTGCTCATCACAATGAGCTGGCGCGCAAGATGGTTGCCAAACACCCCGAACCGGAACGGTATAAACTGGTGTAGTCAGGGCGTACGTATCATTTTTTCCACCTCCCCCAAATTCAGTTTTGGGGGAGGTGGTGTGTTAATAACACAGATTAGTAATCAACAAAAAACGCCAAAACGGTCCCTTACCCTACGGGTACGATGTGGGGAGGTTGGATTTCTAAACAGGTTGATGCCAAACCTTGCCAGACATGCCATGAATCAGTCAACAAGGTTTCCCTTTTCAAGGTTAATACGAAAACAATCTTAGGGGGATTGCGCCTGCTTGATGCCTATGGGTTTAAATCCTGTCCATATGGACGATACAAATATTCGTCCATCGTCCGATGTCGTTCGCAGTGTACAACGGTAAAGTTAAATCGAAGTTCTCTGACAGGAAATGGAATGGATTTTAAGGAGATGGTTATGTCTTTGAATTTTTCAGATCCCTCCGTCCAGGTTTCAAGCGATCCAGAAAGGTCGCGTTACCGGGATGATGTGGTGACTTATAAAACTGCATATCTGCTCTATCAGAAAGCGGAAAGAAAAGCCAAACTGCGGAAGCTGTTTTGCATGCTGACCGGGCGTTGTTATACGCTGCGTAATTTTTCGCAGGCGGTCGGTCATTGCTGCGTAAACATCCAGGCCAGCCTGGGAATTCAGGCAGTCGAGTTGCATAAAATTCGGGGCAGCGAAAGCTGTTACCAGGATTTTGATGCGGATTTTAATCCGCTGGCTGTGAAGGACAGGAAACGATGGATATACATTGCCGAGCAATATTTGCGGGGATATGGTTTGGCAGAGGTAGATTTGTTGAAAATTGGTGGAGAATATTTTGTGAGAGACGGACACCAACGTATTTCCGTGATGCGTGCGTTGGGCTACCGCTTTGTGGATGCAAATGTAACCGTCTGGTCACCAACAGAAACTTATTGAAAGGATTGCACCGTTTATTGAGGAAATGTAACAACTCAGTCATGTCACTGCGAAGAGGCAGGCATTGTATCTTGCTGGGCAGCAGTGTAGATAAGGCCGCGCGGCCGCGAAGCGTCCTCGACAGGCGGGGAGACTGCCACGTCGCAGAAGCATGCTTCTCGCAGTGACATCCCTTGGGGGAGACTTCATATTTACGAGGAAACAATATAAAAAATTGCGCTGATCAAGTGATTAGGGTAAACTTGTATCAGTTGTTTGTTTATTGCCCTACTCAATGAAGGAAGATACATGCCTGAATATTCCAATCAGGAATGGCTTGAAGCCCTCCGCTCAGCGGATCATAATGAAGCACTTGCTGAACTGCGCGAATATTTGAAACGCAGTTTGCGGTATGCCTTGTCCAGCAGGGTAGATCCAAACCGGCTGGATGCCTTGATCGAGGATTCTGCTCAGG
The DNA here is from genome assembly GCA_964447155.1 of uncultured Anaerolineaceae bacterium. Lineage (GTDB taxonomy): Bacteria > Chloroflexota > Anaerolineae > Anaerolineales > Anaerolineaceae > SMBSF63. The sequence continues at coordinate 133,510 of CAYURM010000001.1, read as the reverse complement.
ACGCCTTGCTGCGCATTCTGGATAAAATGGACACGTTTCGCGGAGAGAGCCGCTTCACCACCTGGGCATCCAAGGTGGCAATCCGGTTGGCACTGACTGAACTGCGCCGTAAACGCTGGGAGAATGTGGCCCTTGAAGATCTTGTACCGGAAGATACCGGGATCGACTATACCCCCGCTGTACTCACAGATACCGAAACATCGCCGGAACAACAGACGTATCAGCGCGAAGTGATGAGTCTGGTTGAGCGCTTGATCATGACCGAGCTGACACCGCGTCAGCGGCAGGTGATGATCGCCATCCTGAAAGGCGGTATGCCGATTGGGGAAGCAGCGGAACGCCTGGGGACTAATCCGAACGCATTGTATAAAATGCTGCATGACGCCAGGCAGCGCATGAAAAATAGTCTGGAGGAAGAAGGTTATTCGGCTGATGAAATTCTGGAAGCGTTTTCAAAGGGGTAAGAAAGCTGGCAGGTTGCACGTCAAGGAAATGAAGGATGGAGAAATGCGACTGGAACCTCAATTTTTGAAGCAAGTGGTCAAAGGCATCGCACTCACGCATAGTGAAGAATGGAATTGCGATGAATGTTTTGATCAGTTGGATTGTTTTGCCGAAATGGTGCTGGCTGGCAAGCCGGCTGCTGAAGCGATGCCGCTGGTACAAGACCATCTTGATCTGTGTGGGCCGTGCAGGGAGGAATTTGAAGCGCTGCTGGATGCTTTACAGCAGTTAAACGCTGAATAGACTGGAATCAATTGGCATGGTAAAAGCTGTCCGTATTCGGACAGCTTTTTTATTGCCCCCCGGCCCCCGGCAAGCGGGGGGAGATGGCTGGTGGGTGACAGGTTGTTTTGATTTAATAGAAAATTAATAGATATATTATAAATACAGGATATGATGTAAGGGTATACTTGTGGAAAAGTTTAATCCCTTATCGGTATGTGGAGGAGATGTATGCGTAAAAAACGATGGATCAGTATCATCCTGTTTGCTGTAGTGGTTGCCGCCTGTGCGCCGCAAGCAGCTGCGGAAGTTTCTCAGGTGGAAGAAGCTGCCATAGCAGAACCCGCAATGGCGGAACCTGGTACAGAGCTGGCTGAATTCAATATTCCCGGAGAATTTGAGATCAAGCTTTATCAGGGGCAGAATGTGTATGGCAGCGACGTGGTGTCGATTTCCTCCATTTTTGCCGAGGGTAAGCCGGTGGTGATCAATTTCTATGCCGGGATGTGTCCTACCTGCATTGTGGAGCTTCCCCGATTGCAGGCGGCCTGTGACCAATATGGTGACCAGGTCAATTTTGTGCTGGTTGATATTGGCCCCTTTGTCGGGCTGGGTACTGAGCGAGACGGCGCCAATATGCTGGAGGCGGTGAAGGCTGATATCCCAGGCGGGATGCCGCTGAGTGTGGAAGTGATCCGTGATTATGGTATTCTCGGCACCCCGTCGGTTCTATTTTTCTTTCCCGATGGTACTTTGCATCTTCAATATGCTGGATTGATACAGCAAGAACAGATTAACGAAGCGATCACTGCGATTTTGCAGTAGTCATTGAGCCTGGCGAGGATATGATGAACCCTGACGCATTCCATTTCAATGTTGGTTTGCCAGAAGAAAAGAAATCGGGCTGGAAGATGGCTCTGGGTGTGATCATCCCCATGCTGGTCGTGGTTGGATTGCTTTTCCTTCTGGTCAGCTATCGCGGCGGGATCGAAGCGGGAATCGCCAACCTGGCGCGTTTGCTGCCTTTTGGGTATGCCTTCGGAGCCGGGATGGTCGCCAGCGTTAATCCATGCGGGGTGCTGCTTTTGCCGTCCTTTGCGTTTTCGCAGTGGGGGGAAGACGAGGAAGGGAAGCGTTCCCGCCAATTATTGAAAAGCCTGCTGCGGGCCGGATTGGTCACGCTGGGCTTCGTGGTCATTTTCCTGGTGGTTGGTCTGCTGCTTTCCGTGGGCGGACGCTGGTTGGCGGGGGCGTTCAAGGTGTTAGGGCTGTTGATCGGCATTGCCATGGTCATCTTGGGGCTGGTTCTGCTGCTCACCCATAAAGAATTGGGCATCCCTGCCCTGCGCCGGCTGCGGATTGAATCCAAGCCGACCCACTGGAATGCCTTTCTGTTTGGGATCGTGTATGCGGTCAGTTCATTGAGCTGCGCACTACCTATCTTTTTGGTGGTGGTGGGCACCTCGCTGGCCGGGGAGAATCTGCTCAGTTCAGCGGGGCAGTTTGTGGGGTATGCCCTCGGCATGGGCGTGGTGGTGGTCGCGGTTGTCCTCGGGGCGGCCTTCTTCCGCCAGGCGATGCTGCGCTGGTTGAACCATGCGGCCGGGTATGTGCAGCGTTTCAGCGCCCTGTTTGTGCTTGGGGCGGGGGCGTATTTGATTTATTACTGGCTGGTGGAGAGTCAGTTGTTTTAGGAAGTAATTAAGTTGACAGGGACGGTGCAAAGCACCGTCCCTGCAAAAAGCGGTTACCCCCTCTTTCTGCTTTTTTTAACAGGCATCCGGGATGCGCATCCCTTGCCTGATATCCTTTGGATTTATCCCTGGATATGTGCCTCGAGGAACCACAACGCTTTATCCAGAACCCGCACGATCTCGACATACAGGTCTGAGGTTGCCATGTCTCCCCATTTTTCGGTTTTGTCAACATTTTCGCGGCAGGTGTTGGTCAGGCTGGCATAGCGTTCGGCCAGGGCTTTGACGGTTTCCATGCCGCCGTGGATGTCGGGAAATTCTTTCAGGGTGGAGCTGTTGGCAGCCATGCGGGCTGTACCCGTGGCAAAACCGCCCAGCGCGGTCACCCGTTCTGCAACTTCATCCACATAGGGGAAAATCATCTCCGCAATGCGGTCATAGAATTCATGCAATTGAATGAAATTGGGGCCTTTCACGTTCCAGTGAGCCTGTTTGGTCTGGCTGTACAGATCAAAAACTTCGGCCAGGGTCTGGTTGAGTACATTGATGATTTTCACGCGCGCATCTTGCGGGATATCCATACTTGTGTCAAATAATTTCAGGTCTTTTTTTGTTGTTGCCATATTGGTATTCCTTTCTCTACAATTTTGTTAAGCTTGCTTTTATAGGATACTATCTGGCGGGTGAGTTTGAAATGGGGGAATGCCCTAATTTAACTAGGGATTTTACCTATGCGGTGGCAGAAACCGGGGAATGTATGCGTCTGTTGTTTTCCGGCAGAAATCACGGGAAGAATATTAAACCTGGATATTTACAGAAATTCCGGATTGCTGCATGCTTTGCAATCGCCCTACATTGGTTACAATTTTCGAGGAAGTTTTCTAAACCAGCTTTTGTTGTAATAGAAGTTTAAAAACTCTCTCCCCCGTTTGCAGAGGGAGAGAAATATTTTCAGGGTAATTTTTCTTACACTGTTTCAATCACTACGCCGCCTGTTGGGCTGCGTTCCCGTTTGGACTGGGCCATTATCCTGCGGCGGTGTTCCATGCGGGTGTTCAGCAGCACGAAGCTGAAGACGGCTACCAGGCCGATCACGCCGGCGATTTTCCACAGGGAAACCGGGTTGTAGTTGTCCATGATGATCCCTGCGCCCAGCGGGCCGACGGCATGCGGGATGATCCAGCAGAAATCGTTCATCGCGATGTAGCGTCCGCGCATGTCTTCCGGGGCAAACTGCGCCACCAGGGCCTGTGACACCGGGCTGACCATCATTTCACCAACGGTGATGATGACCATTGCCAGGATGAAAAAGCCAAATGCGGAGATGAAGCCGAACAGGGCGAAGCCGATGGCGTATAGAAGTGTTCCCGCGGCCATGACGATCATTGGCCGGTATTTGGTAACCTTGCGGGTTACCCAGAACTGGAACAGCACCACCATTCCGGCGTTCATGCTCAAAAGCGTGCCATATGCGCTGGGGGCCATGCCCATGACGCTGTTCAAATACACCGGCAGGCTTGAATTCATCTGAATGTAAACGATGACCATCAGCATCTGCGCGCCAATGAAGGCCAGGAACAAGCCGTCCTTGAGGACAATGCGGTAGCCGGAAATGGTTTGTATGAGGCTCTGTTTTTCCGCCTCAGGCGCGGCTTCGGGTTTTGTTTCGGGCAGTTTCACCAGAACGATGATCGCCATGATGGTGCTGGTGATCGCGTCCAGAATGAACAGCGCAGTGAAGGATCGGGTGGCGATCAGGCCGCCGATCAAGGGGCCGATGGTGATGGCCAGGTTGGCAACCACGCGCATGATGCCGAAGCCTTCGGCGCGTTTCTCTTCCGGCAGCAGGTCGGCAACCATGGCGTGATGCGCCGGGAATCCGGTGTCGGCCAGCAGACCGACGGTGCCGCTCACCAGCCACAGAAGGGCCAGTGTGTCGACCAGGCCAAACAGCAGCATGGTGATCGCACTGAAGACCAGACCAAAGATCATGATTTTCTTGCGGCCAAATTTATCCGCCATGGCACCGCCCAGGATGCCGCCGATCATTCCGGTTACCGAGAAGAGAGCGAATAACTGTCCGACCTGGGTCATGCCGACGTTGAATCGCTGGGTGATATATACTGCAAAGAACGGGAAAACCAGTCCGCCGCCCAGACGATCAATAAAAGCGGCGCCGATCAGGATCCAGAAATTTCGCGGATATTCGTTGTAGGTATGTTTAATCTTTGCTAACATTTTTCTCTTCCTCAAGCTATTGCTTCCAAAGGGCGAAGCATTTGTAGGGTGCGTTCGTAGTTGAACGCACCAAAACTTACCTTTGGTTTTGAATGGTTCTAAAGTGGAGCCTGTTGATTGGTGCGTTGCCGCATCCGCGGCCAACGCACCCTACGCGTGATTGACTTCTCGCCAGACAGGATGTCAATCTTACCACCGGGCATAAAACCTTTCAAACCATTTGGGGCTGCATCATTGATTGTTGGCATGGAAGTTTCCTTTCTGCAGCATCAGTGCAAAATGATGATGATGATACTCAAAAGGGTCTTACCGCTATTCCTGCTGCGTGCCTTTCCGTACAGGTGGCCAGCGGATTGTTGACCGGGAGCTTAGGCTGCGGGGACAGCCTGCATATTCCAGTGGGTGAGCGTTTTCATCATGTGCAGCAGGGTCTCTGGCGGGGCGCTCTTGTTGACGAAACCGTTGGCGCCAAATCCGAGGGCGAGCCGCTGATTCTCCGGCCGGCTGGACAGGGCGATGATGGTCGCCTCCGGCAGGATGACGCGCAGGGCGTACAGGGTGCTGCCGGCCAGGCCGGGGAGTTCCCAGTCCATGATCAATACGTTGGGGCGCAGCGACTTTAGCTGGGTGAGCATATCAATGGCATCACTGGCTTCACCGATGATCGAGAGCCCATTCTGGCGTTCCAGAGTCACGCGCAGGGCAAGACGCACTTTCGGCTGGTCGTCGGCAATCAGTACTTTCAAGTTTTCCAACATCGCTGCCTCCTTTCTGTGTAGTTGATCGCAGGATCATTGGACATTCTTGTACATTACTATGTTAACCAAAAAGCTCCCCGGGCACATCGTGCAGGTGGGGAACTTTGGTCTAGGCCAGGTGGGGGATATTTAGGGATTGGCAGTTTATCTCAGGAAGGACGGGTAAAGCTTGTCCTTTTGGGCGAAGCGTGCTTTGCCCCTATGAAGTGTGTGTGTTTTATTCCAGCAGTTTGTGTTTCAACGCGATCGATACCGCCTCCGAGCGGTTGGCGGCATTGAGCTTGCCGAGGATGTTGCTGACGTGGGCCTTGACCGTTGAGCGGCTGACCACCAGGCGTTCGGCGATGTCGGGGTTGGTGAGTCCTGCTACCATCAGGGCCAGCACTTCCAGTTCACGGCGGGTCAGGTCGGCCACAGGGGCATCCAGCGGGGTTTCGCTGGTGGGGCGGGCCAGGGCTTCCATTGCTTCGCGGGTGAGGGTCGAGAAACCGGCATGAGCAGACTGGATGGCTTTGGTCAGTTCTTCGGCCGAGACATTTTTCAGCAGGTAACTGATCGCGCCGGCGCCGAGGGCTTTGCGGATCAGGTCTTCTTCCTGGAAGCTGGTGAGGACGATGATGCGAATGCAGGGATATTTTTCCGTGATAATGCGTGTAGCCATAACGCCGTCCATGCCGGGCATTTTCAGGTCCATCAGCACCACGTCTGGCTGCAAGGCCTGGCAGAGCCGCAGGGCTTCTTCTCCGCTGCTGCCTTCGCCGACCAGTTCCAGTTCAGGACGCACTTTAAGGAAGGTGGACAGGCCGCGGCGTACCATGGCGTGGTCGTCAATGATGAGGACTTTTATGGTTTGTGCTGGGTTCATAAGGTGTTGACCTCGGGTTGGAGAAAAAGGTTTTATCGCAGCGTTTAATTTTTCGAATTTTTATTGCCGTATCTTGTGCTTGTCAGATTGCCATTTGAACACGACTATAGAAGGGGCATGAATTGGCAGATCGATTGGGCGGACGCCGCGCATATGCTAAGGCAAACTTCCTTTGGAAAGGTCGGCGCACTTCGCATTTTACCTGCCCAGTCCCGGCGCCCGTAAGATTTAATGGCTTGCGAACCGACCCTTTTCACATCGTACCCGAATAGGTAAGGTTGATCTCGCGCGAACCTTGAAAAGGGGGACATTGCTAACCAATTTATGAACCTTTGCACACATTTTGCCATCCAATTTATAGAAATCCAACCTTTCCACGGGGAGCATTTATTTTCTTTTTCTTAGCGTATGTCTATGGGACGCCATCCAAGACAGCATTTGATCTTGTCCGCCGTTACACTTCCTGGGTGCTTTTCGGCTGCCAGATGACGGTAACACGGGTCCCTTTACCGGGCTGGCTTTTGATGTTGATCTGGCCGCCGATGGATTCAACCCGCTCACGCATGATGCGCAAGCCGAGGTGGTCAGCGGGCACGGTGGCCGGGTCAAAGCCGCGGCCATTGTCAATGATTTCCAGTTTCAGGCTGCGGGCGCACTGTTCTGTTGCGTTTTCAGAGCAGAACAAGTTTATCATGACATGGGCGGCCTGGGCATGTTTGATGATGTTGTTCAGCGCTTCCTGTGCTACCCGATACATGACGATCTTTACCTCCGGCGGCAGTTGGCAAAGCCCTTCAATGGTAACCGTGACCGGTACGCCGAGCTGGCCCATACTGGCTTCGGCAAGCTGATGGAGCAGGTTGTCCAGTTGGGCTTCTTCCAGGGACTTAGGGCGCAGTTCCAACAGCAGGGTACGCATCTCGGCCAGAGCGCCGCGGTTGAGCTGGCGGATCTCGTCCAGCAGGTTTTTCCCTTCTGCCGGGTCCTGCCGCCAGACGTCTGGCAGGACATCGGCGATCAGGCTGGCGGAGAAGAGGGTTTGGGTGACGGCGTCGTGCAGGTCACGGGCCAGTCGGTTGCGCTCGGTGACGGCGGCGTTGATCTCGGCCTGCTGGTAGAGCAGGGCATTTTCAACAGCAATCGCCAGCCGGTCGGCAATGGACTGGTAGAGGGGGAAGCTGTCTGGATTGAGTTGACTGCCTTCCTGGCTGATGATTCCCAGGGCGCCGATCACTTCGCCGCGGGTGCGCAGGGGGACAAGGACGGCTGGCGCGGTGAGAGAGGACAGGGTCATCATCTCGCCCGTATTAACTACCGATTCGCCAGCCAGGTTGAGTTTCAACAGTTCATCCGGTGCGGCATGGCTGTCAGGGCTGTACGAGCGCACCTCAAGCTGGTTGGTGATGGCATCGCGCAGCATCACGGCTACCCGGCTGGCCTGGATGAGATGCACCAGGCGTTCCAGCACCGTTTTGAGCATGGGCTCCATGCTGAGCGAACTGTTGGTGGCGGCGGCGAAGTCGAGCAGGATCTGGAGTTCCCTGGTGCGTTCCTGCACACGCTGCTCCAGGGTCTGGTAGGCGTTTTGCAGTTCTTCCTGCGAACGTTTTTGCTGGAGGGCATTGACGAATAACTCGCCGACGATCTTCAGCAGGTGAATGCTCTCATCCGTCCAGGATTTTTGAGCCTTGACCGAGTCGAACCCGAGGAAACCAATGGCCTTTTCCTGATAAAACATGGGCACGAGCAGCATGGACTGGGTGCCGTGGTCGGCGGTCTTCTGGCGGTCTGCCCCGGCCTCCGGTGGGAGTAAATCGAGCTGTGGCAAATGGACAATCTCACCGCGCTGGATGCAGCCCGTCAGGTAAGGCAGGCTGTCCAGCGATTGGCGGTGCAGGCGAGCGGCAAGCGAAGCGATGCCCGAAGCGCACCACTCGTGGCGGATTTGCAGGGTGTTGTCTTCCTGTGAAAAGAGACCGATATAGCAGCGGTCCACCTGGTTGAAGGAGCCGATGGTCTTCAGCGCATCAGAGATACCGGCGTCGATTTCACCGGTCTTGAGGTTGATGAACTGGGTGGAGAGGGTGGTGACGAGATTCTCGAAGGCAAGCTGTTCGCGCAGGCGTTCTTCGGCGTTCTTCTGCTCGGTGATGTCGATCACCAGACCGTTGAAATGGGTCAGCCTACCCTCTTCGTCATGCACGGGGGTGGTCAGCATGCGCACCCAGCCCCAGGCGTTTTTCTGCGGGTTGAAGATGCGCAGGGATTCGTCGAAAGCCGTGCCGCCCTCAAAGGATTGGTGGTTGGCGTCCAGCACACGCTGGATGTCTTCCGGGTGGACGTACTGGAACCATGAGCCGTAGTCCTGCGGGTCACTGACGCCGATCACATCCTGGATGGACGGACTGACCATGACCACGTGCCCGCCATAGGGGTGTGCGGCATCCACCGCAATGCGGTAAATGGCGAAATTTCTGGATTTTTCGAGCAGCGAGCGCAGGTCGTGCAGGGTGGTGTCTTTGGGGTTCATGGTTTGGACGGGTGATTGGATCGTTGGGTGTGGTTGCTATTATATCGTATGGTAGTTGTGAAACGGGGAGGTGACTGGTGCAGAAATTATCTTCTCACAATTTTGTCGAATCGGCTGTCCATGCAGGCACTGATGTCGGTAGTAACAAATTTTCCGTTGAGATACAGGCTGAAAATTGTGGCGGGGGAGGGGGACTGTTGCGCCTGGGTTTTGGATTCAAATTTGATGATCTTCAAGGGCAGGTTTCGTTTTTGGGCGGTTTCCACCAACGATTCGGTGACATGATATTCTGCATACGGGCAGCGGTTAGAATAATATACCACCAGTCCCTCTTGATCGGGGCATGTTCCGCTTCTGACAGAATCATTGAACCGGGGGCGATCCTTCCCGGCAGCGAAATCCAGCTTGAGAAGACTGAATCCAGATTCGGTACTGTCGCATTCTTCGAAGCCCTGCTTCAAAAACCATTTTGTGTCACTCATGAAATGGAATTTCTTTGTCCCAACGACGGTGACCAAACCAGCCTTATTTTGTGCTTTGGCGGCATCGATAGCTTCCTGCAACAGTGCTTTCCCGTGCCCGGTGCCTTTGTATTTTCCTGAGACCCAAAAACAGTGGATCATCAGGTAGTTGGGCGCAGTGACTGGTATCCAGGCTTCTTCTGCCGGGCCGTATTCAATGAACACTTTTGCCCTTTCGTCCAGATGCCTGAAGACAAAGCCATGCTCAAATTCATTGGCAAGCCAGTTCTTTTTTTGTTGATAGCTGTCCGCACATTTCTTGTCAGAAAATGCACAGCAGATATGTTCGGACCCAATATTGTCTTTGGTCAGGGTGATGTATGCCATCTTGATTCTCCTTCCAATTAATAAGTGACCTGCATTTGGATTTTATGCGTTTGTCAAGATAGTATACAGTATTGTGAAAAAATCCGGTGTGGCGCATGCTTTGAAGGCGGGTTTGTGAGAAAAAATTACATTTGAGCAGTATCAGAAATTGGTCTGAGATTCTTCTTGTGAGGAATGGCAAAACCCTGTATGCTATTGAAAGGAGTATATGTCTATTTCGTTCATTTTTGATACAGGAGGTTGTCATGGGTTTGAAAAGACTTGCAAGTTTTGAAAGGATGGTTACACCGGTCATTATCAGGGTTCTGTTCTGGATCGGGGTGGTGATCAGCATTCTGTCTGGTTTGGGCGTTGTCATCGGCGGCATCATCACTGCCATTGATGAAGGATTTGTTTATTTTCTTGTCGCCCTGGTGGGTGGCCCGGTGGTTATTTTCCTGGGTATTCTCAGTGTGCGTATTTATGCGGAATTGTTGATCCTTGCGTTTCGGATCAATGAGACGCTGACGGATATCAAAGTGTTACTGGAGAAGCAAGCGTAACAACCGGCGGTTCCTGGGTTCGAGGTAACGCCCATTATTTCATCATACCCCGCCGAGCTAGAACGCATGCATGACATCAACGAGCGTATTTCGGTGGAGAATCTGGTGCTGGGGTCGCGGGTGGTGGCGGAGGTGGTGGAGAGGGTAGAATCCCTTGGAAAGGTTGGAGTAATGAATAGTTTGATAGCAAAAGCTGAATGCGATTTTTTTCGCAGGCAGTTATTTCACGCTTTTCAAGTTTATCTGATGTATGATATTCATTTGTAAATATTCATCTTGGACAAAAGGAATCGATAATTTTGAATAACGAATATTCAGATTTTGGTTTTCTATTTAGAGCTGGTGCGACGGAGGATTTGATTCAAAAATTAGTGCATGTAGTTGGAAAATCACTTCCATCTGCGTATTCGGATTTCCTCCGCTATTCAAATGGAGCTGATGGAATCTTTATAAATATGTTTGAAATAGATTTGGTAATAAAGTACTTTGCGGATGAAAACATGAATTACTTCATGCCTGGTTTTTTAGTATTTGGTTCTAATGGAGGAGAGAGGTTTATGGGTATAACCTGAATGCATATCCCTTTGAAATTGTTATGATGCCATTCATCGGTGGCGAGTGGGATATCGCGGTTCATTGCCGTATTGATTTTCTTGAGTTTCTCAAAAAAGCAAGTTCCGGGTTCAGTTTTCTTGAAGGCAAGATGTTTGAGTTTGATGATTAGCCACATAGCGGTATATTTACAATAGTGGTGGCGGACAGGTCAGTCCCAATACCCTTCGGGTATGATGAGGGGATGCTTCGCTAAGATCTGTACCTACGAAAAAACAGACCCGTTTTGCGTGGTTTTGCAAAACGGGTCTGGCTGTGTCCTAAAGCTTTCTCTTCCCAATCGCTTTCAATACCGCCTCATAGCTCGCTTCCAGCTCGACTGGCGGATTGGCGTACTGGGATTCGATCCCCTCAAGGCGCATGTTATGGTAATCGACCTTGAAGTTGGAGAATTTGAGGCCGTGGGCGGTGGAGATGACGACCACGCGCTCGTGGGACTGGATCACGCCCTTGTCGAGGAGTTTGATCAGGGCGCCGAGGGCCACGCCGGTGTGCGGGCAGCAGTACAGCCCGGTGCGGTCGGCGCGGGCGGCGGCATTGGCCAGTTCTTCTTCGCTGACCTGCTCGACCACGCCGTCAAAGGAGCGCAGGATGCGCACGGCGCGTTCGTAGCTGACCGGGTTGCCGATCTGGATGGCGGAGGCGAGGGTCTTCTTTGCGGCTACGGGTTTGTATTCCGTATAGTCGGTGAGGAAGCTCAGGTAGAGCGGGTTGGCCTGGTCCGACTGGGCGCAGGCGATGCGCGGCAGTTTGTCGATCAGGCCGAGTTCTTTCATCAGCAGGAAGCCCTTGCCCAGGGCCGAGACGTTGCCCAGGTTGCCGGTGGGCAGGACGATCCAATCCGGCACTTCCCAGTTGTGCTGCTGCACGATCTCGATGCCGACCGTCTTTTGTCCCTCAATCCGCAGGGAATTCATTGAATTGGCCAGGTAAATGGTGGGGTCCTCGGCGAGTTCCTGGACGATCTTCATGCAGCCGTCAAAGTCCGTGTCGAGCGAGAGCACCAGCGCGCCGTTGGCGATGGGCTGGATGAGCTGGGCGGTGGAGACTTTGCCCCGCGGGAGGAGGATCACGGCGGGGATCTCGGAGGCGGCGGCGTAGGCTGCCAGGGCGGCGGAAGTGTCACCGGTTGAGGCGCAGGCGATGGCTTTGATGTCTTTACCGTCTGCCCGCATCTGCTTGACCGCCGAGACGAGCACGGTCATGCCGAGGTCCTTGAAGGAGCCGGTGTGGCTGTTGCCGCACAGCTTGACCCACAGGTCAGGTACGCCGATCTGGGCCCCCAGCAGGTGGGCGTTATAGATGTTGGAATTGCCTTCATACATGGAGACAATATTGTCATTGTCGAGCTGCGGGCAGACCCATTCTTTCTTGCCCCACACACCGCTGCCGTAGGGGAAGCGGCGGGTGTGTTCGCGCAGGTCAAACAGTTCTTTCCATTCTTCCGCGCTGTGGCCCTCTTTCAGGGCATCCACATCATGCTCGACTTCCAGCAGGCCGCCGCAGTCTTCACAGCGATAGATGACGTCATAGATCGAATAGCGTTTGCCGCAGCGAATACATTCATACCAGCAATTGAAACTCATCGGTCACGCTCCCAGGATATGTGTTTCGGTTTCATGGATGGGACGCATGCCTTCAGCGGCTTGTGCGGCCGAGGGGAGGGAAGCCTCATCCGGTTTGTCAGAGATTCCAAACAGCAGAGCGCCCTGCGCTTTCCAACCCATGGCAGCGTGATAGACTTCCTGCGTCATTACGATTTCTTTCTGGATCATTATTTCCGGCAGGGTATCGTCGGGCAGCTGCCCCAGGCGGGCCAGGGTGGCCAGATACTCGCTGTGCCGGAAGGCTTTGAAGGGGGTCGGGTCGCCCTGGGTGTAGCTTTCGTGGAAGCTGTCGTGCATCCCGTGCAGGTTGGCGGGGAAGCTGGCTTTGGCAGCCTCGGCCTTGCTGACGAACTGCGGGAAGCTGGTGACCTGCTTGCCGTAATACCATTCCAGCAGTTGGTCGAGGTTGATCCAGCCGCCGCTCAGGGTCAGGCAGATGTAGACCAGATAATCCTGGTTGTCGACGGTCAGCGGGTGGAATTCCGGCTGGTTGAGGGTATCATACCTTTTCTGGAAGGCAGCCTGGTCATAGCCTGGTCCGAGGATGTCTTCGGCGGTCAGGCGGGCGGCGTCCAGACGGGCTTCGTCGATGCGGCCATCGTTGCGCCCGCGGGCACCCAGGGCGGTCTTGTCCATGTCGATCAACACGGCGGTGGTTTCATCCGCGGTGAAGGCGTGCTTTGTCAGGGATTGGTTAAAGCGCTTCAAGGCTGTCCAACGGGAGGCGGTATAGATGCTGCCGACGGGCAGATCTTCCTTCGCATAGCTTAATGGGCCGATCTTCTCCGAGCCGATGAAGGCCATGCCGGGCCAGCCGCTGACTGCGGCGATATTGCTGAAGGCGGTGCCGTCGTTCATACGGGTGTCGCCGACGTAGATCAAGCGTGCCAGCGGGGGTGCGCCGCGCTGTTCCTGGGCTGCGTTCAACACAGCGTGGATCACGCGGGCATAATCCATGGTCGTTTTGCGCGGGGTGATGGCGGGGTCAATGCTCAGCGGTGCGCGTAGTTCCGGCAGACCGGGCAGGCCGGCGCTGCACGGGATCAGGTTGCGATAGAGGACGCGGTCATCGAGGAAGTCGCTGATCGCACCTCGTCCATAGGTTTTCATGAGATGTAGCCTCCTGAGACGAGCAGTTCGGCGTTGAGGACAGAGCCGCCGGCGGCACCTCGGATGGCGTTGTGGGTGACACTCACCAGACGCAGGTCCAGCAGGGGGCAGGGGCGCACGCGGCCCACGGTGCAAACCATGCCGTTCTGGGCGTCACGGTCGCGGCGGGGCTGCGGACGATCCGGCTGCATGGTGACGACCACCGGGCGCTCCGGTGCGGAGGGCAGGTTCCAGGCCACTTCCGGCCCGCGGTAGTTTTGCAGGGTGGCGATGGCTTCCTCAACCGATGGTTTGTTCCTGAAGCTCATCGAGAGGCACACGGTGTGACCGTGCAGCACAGGGGCGCGGTTGGCCTGGGCCGAAACGACGATGTCGGCGGGGATGCGGGTTGTGCCGTCCATCTTGCCCAGCAAAAGCAGGCTTTCACTTTCCATCTTTTCTTCTTCGCCCTTGATGTAGGGGATCATATTGTCATTGATGTCCAGGAAGGATACGCCCGGATAGCCCGCGCCGGAGATGGCCTGGAAGGAAGTTACAAAGACTTTGTCGACTTCGTAGGCATCGTGCAGGGGCTTGATCGCCATGACCATGCCGGTGGTGGTGCAGTTGGGGCTGGTGACGATGAGACCCTTCCAGCTTTGCACTATGCGCTGGTGTTCCAGCATGGCGATATGGTCGCCGTTGACTTCAGGGATAATGACCGGTACGCCGGGCGCCTGGCGAAAGGCGGAAGCATTGGAGCACACGGCAAAGCCCTTTTCGGCGAAACCGGGTTCGACTTCGCGGGCCACGCCGGTGGGCAGGGCCGAGAAAGCCACCCGTCCGGGGATGTCATCCTCCAGACCGAGCACGGTCATGTCGATCACGTTTTCCGGCGGGTCACCGGCGATGACCCAGTTGGCCGCGTCGCCGTATTTGCGTCCGGCGCTGCGTTTGGAGCCCACCACCGCGGCAATCTCGAACCAGGGGTGGTCGGCGAGCATTTGTACGAAACGTTGTCCAACGATGCCTGTGGCACCTAACACTGCAACGGGTATTTTATTCATGATTTTTTCACCTGTAGCCCATAGGTGGGCGTGAAAGATTTATAGCGTTGATATTCTTGTTTCCTGCTTTTGCCTCTTGTCTCATCGTCCCCGAAGGGGGAAGAGGGGAAGGGGGGATTACCCCGCCAGAGAATTGAGTACCTGGACAAGAGGACGGATGATAATCCTTACACCCAGTCTACGCCCCGTTTTCCTTCTCCACCACTTCGGCGTGGATGGCCTGTATGGCGCGGACAGCATCTGCTTTGTCAATGACCAGCGAAACGCTGTATTCCGAGGAACCCTGGGCAATCGCGATCACGTTGATGTTGGCGCTCCCCAGCGCACCGAAAATCCGGGCGGAAACGCCAGGCGTCTCGCGCATGCCAGCGCCGATCACGGTCAGGATTTCCACGTTTTCCTGTGCCCAGATGCGGTCAATGTCACGCCGCATTAATTCCAGGGCCATTTCTTCTTCGACGGAGCTTAATACACCGGCCACACTTTCGGTGGGGATGATGAAGCAGATCGACTGCTCGGACGAGGACTGGGAGATCATCAGCACGGATGCCCCTTCCCGCGCCACTGCGGAGAAGGTGCGGGCGGCGATGCCAGGTACGCCCAGCATCCCGGCGCCTTCCACGTTGACAATGCTCAAGCTGCGGATGGTGGTGATAGCGGTAATCATGCCCGCTTTGGTATGGGACTCTTTGGTGATGCGCGTCCCGGGGGAGGTGGGATTAAAAGTGTTCTTGACCCACAAGGGAATGCCGCGCTCGATGATCGGGCGGATGGTCTTGGGGTGCAGCACTTTCGCACCAAAATATGCCATTTCGCCGACCTCTTTATAGGAAAGTTCCGGCACGACGCGCGCAGCAGGTACGATGCGCGGGTCAGCTGTCATCACGCCGTCCACATCCGTGTAGGTCCACACTTCGTCGGCGTCCAGGCAGTCGCCCAGGATGGCGGAAGTATAGTCGCTGCCACCGCGTCCGAGGGTGGTGGTAATCCCGTCTATGGTAGCGCCGATGAAACCGGTCACTACGGGGGTCAGGTCTTTTTTTAGCAGCGGGAGCAGGTTTTCCTGAATGCGGGCACGGGTTAATTCCATATTGGGAACTGCGTTCATGAAATGATCATCCGTAACAATCAGTTGGGTGGCATCCACGGGGATGCTGGGGGTACCCAATGAAGCCAATAATGCGGAGAATATGCGTGCATTCATGCGTTCGCCCAGGGAAGCAATCGAATCAGTACCGCGGGCGGTCACTTCGCCCATCACCAGAATACTGTGGCAGAAGGTGCGTAAATCCTGGATGAATGTGCTGACCTCGTTTTCCAGGGCAGTACGCGCTTCGCCTTGTGGCAGGAGGGCGCGGATGGTCTCCTGATGACGGAAGTGGATGTCATCAATGGTGGTTGTGATTCTTTTTTCGTCCCCCCGGGAGGCGGCTTTGGCAGCGGTCAACAGGGCGTTGGTCACCCCGCTCATTGCCGAGACGACCACCACGACATGATCCCAATGATTGGTTTGATCTTCAATAATGGCCGCTGCCTGTTGCAGGGCGTCAGTGCTGCCGACGGACGTGCCGCCGAATTTTGCGATAAGGGTGCTCATAAAATCAACCTCAATTGTTCATCTGTGCTGTCAGATGCAGGATATCGCTGAAAACGCCGGCAGCGGTGACCGGAACACCGGCGCCCGGCCCGGCAATGACCAGCGGGTTTTGTCCATAACGGTGGGTGGTAAAGGCAATGTAATTGTCCGGGCCTTGCAAGGCACCCAGGGCGCTGTTCTTTGCCACCATTTCCAGGCCAACTACTGCCCCCGCGGCGGAGATGCGCGCCACGTAGCGCGGCACCTTTCCCTCTGCCAGGGCGGTCTGCAAACGCTGGTTGAACGCGTCATCCAGGGTGTGCATGTTGGTTAGAAAGTCTTCCAATGTTCCTTCAGCGAGCGCATCGCTGTACAGTTTCTCGATGGGCAGATCGGCAATTTCCAGGGCGATACCGGCTGTGCGGGCGAGGATGACAGCTTTGCGGGCCACATCCAGACCGCTGAGGTCCTGACGCGGGTCGGGTTCGGTATAGCCTAGTTCTTTGGCCTCGGTCACGACGGCGCTGTAGGCAGCGCCCTGTTCCAGCCGGGTGCACAGAAATCCGAGTGTGCCGCTCAGACAGCCTTTAATGGTGGTGACGGTATCCCCCGTTGCGAGCAGGTCACGCAGGGTGGACATCACCGGCAGTCCGGCGCCCACGGTTGATTCGCAGCGCAGGTTGGGGCTGGTGAAGAGGTCTTCGGCTTCTGCCCAGGCACCCGCGAGGGGATTCTTGTTCGCCAGCACCACACCGCAGCCTTTTGCGAGGGCTTGTTTGAGCAGGGGCGTGGTTGTGGTTGAAGCACTGGTGTCAACGAGGATGCTGCCGCTTTGCAGGAACGCGCTCAGGTTTGAGGCGGACAGGCTCTCGGGCAAGTCAGCCAGAGAATTCCCGGCCGCCTTGGTAGTTATGGCAGTTTGAATTTGCGTGGTGGTCAATCCATCCGCAGCACCGATCATGCCGCGGCTGTCTGCCAGGGCGGTGAATTTGAGGTCATGCGGTGAAGCCAGCACCTGGCTGACCAGTTCCCGGCCGACTTTTCCCAGGCCGAGGAGGATGATGTTGGTGTGCTTGTTCAGTGCCATAATTGTTCCTTCTTGCCCCCCTTGCTGGTTTTCCCTGTAGGGAAAGGGGAGATTCGTGCCTTACAGATCAATATAAACGGATAACAAAGGGAGAAACAAAAACCTTTTGTTGTTTTTTGCCCTGGTAACGGACAGGTTAGAAACCTGTCCCTACCAAACCTGCGCAAGGAAACGCAACCATATTATCGTAGTGGCGAGGCACGGTGTTCAGTGTTTTGCTGAATCCCTTGCCGATGCCTGCTAAAACCATTGAGTCAGCAGGACAAAGTTATCCAATTCCTGTTAAACTGATTAAATGATATAGCTGTGAGTCTGGTATGAATCGCCAGACTCACAGAAATCTTCCTGATGGCGGTCGCTGTCAGCTCTTGAGGAGGCTGCGCAGACGTTGGTGCAGGATACCGCCATTAAGATAATATTCTACTTCAATTGGCGTATCCATGCGAGAGATTGCGGTAAATTCCTTTGCCGTTCCAGTTTCGTCCACGGTCTGCACAGTGATTTTCATGCCGGGTGACAGGTCTTCGTCAAGGCCGAGGAGGTTAAAGGTTTCACGGCCAGTCAGGCCGAGGCTGGCGGCGTTCTGTCCGGGCAGGTATTCCAGCGGGAGGATGCCCATGCCAATCAGGTTGGAGCGGTGGATGCGCTCGAAAGATTCAGCGATGACAGCCTTCACGCCCAGCAGGAGGGGGCCTTTGGCGGCCCAGTCACGGCTGGAGCCGGTGCCGTATTCCTTGCCTGCAAGAATGATGAGCGGTACGTTTTCTTCTTTGTACTGCATGGCGGCGTCAAAGATGCGCATCTTTGCGCCGTCCGGCAGGTGACTGGTCCAGCTTCCTTCAACGCCTGGCACGAGTTGATTTTTGAGGCGGATGTTACCAAATGTACCGCGTACCATCACGCGGTCATTGCCGCGGCGCGAACCCAGCGAGTTGAAGTCTTTTGTTACCACGCCGCGCCCGCTCAGGTAGTCTGCGGCGGCGCTGTCCAGAGGGATCGCCCCGGCAGGTGAGATATGGTCGGTCGTGATTGAATCACCTAGCACGGCCAGCGCCCGCGCGCTGCAAATATCCGCTACGGAACGAGCGTTAGCGGTCAGGCCGTCAAAATAGGGGGGCTCCTGAATATAGGTTGAATCAGCCTGCCAGTTGTAAAGTTCGCTGTCGCTGCTGGTGATGGCGTTCCACTCCGGACTGCTGTTTTGTACGTCGGCATACGTGCGCTGGAACAGGGCCGGGGTGATGTCGCGTTCGATCACGGCCGATACTTCATTTGACGTAGGCCAGATATCTTTTAGATAAACAGCCTTTCCACCTCCATCTACCCCCAGCGGCTCGCTGCTCAGGTCGATATTGACCTTACCGGCCAGGGCATAGGCTACAACCAGCGGCGGCGAGGCGAGGTAATTGGCCCGTGTCCACGGGCTGACGCGCCCTTCAAAATTGCGGTTGCCCGACAACACTGAAGTGACGACGAGGTCATTATCTTTGATCTCCTTCACCAAGGCCTCATCCAGCGGGCCGGAGTTGCCAATGCAGGTCGTGCAGCCATAGCCGACCACATGGAAACCGAGGGTTTCCAGATCGGTGAGCAGACCGGCGGCCTGTAAATATTCGGTAACCACCCGGGAACCGGGGGCCAGGCTGGTTTTGACGTAGTCCGGCACGCGCAGCCCTTTGGCGGCCGCCTTGCGGGCCAGGAGGCCGGCGGCGACCATCACGTACGGGTTGGAGGTGTTGGTGCAGGAAGTGATGGCAGCAATCACCAGCGAACCATGCTGTAATTTACCTGCCGGGGTCGATTTTG
This sequence comes from uncultured Anaerolineaceae bacterium, assembly GCA_964447155.1. Lineage (GTDB taxonomy): Bacteria > Chloroflexota > Anaerolineae > Anaerolineales > Anaerolineaceae > SMBSF63. The sequence continues at coordinate 114,465 of CAYURM010000001.1, read as the reverse complement.
CTTCAAATCCACCTTCGTTTTTGGGCTTGCGCAACGCAGTCTCAAAGGCGGATTTCATATCCTTCATCCGAATGCGATCCTGCGGGCGGCGCGGCCCGGCCAGGCTGGGTTCAATCGTGCCCAGATCCAGCTCAATCACCTGGCTGAAAACTGGCGCTGGGGTTTCGTCTGTGCGGAAGAGGCGCTGTGCTTTGAAATAAGCTTCCGCCAGGGCGACATTCTCTTCCTCGCGGCCGGTCAGATGCAGGTACTCGGCGGTTTGCTGGTCAAAGGGGAAGAAGCTGACCGTGGCGCCGGTTTCGGGGGTCATATTGGCGACCATGGCGCGGTCTGCCAGAGACAAAGAGGACAGCCCTGCGCCAAAGAACTCCACGAATTTGTTGACCACGCCCGTTTTGCGCAGCATCTGTACGACGGTCAGGGTCAGATCGGTGGGGGTAGTGCCTTCAGGGAGGGAGCCGGTCAGGCGGAAGCCAACCACCTCCGGGGTGAGGATGGACAGGGGCTGGCCGAGCATCACCGCCAGGGCTTCGATGCCGCCCACGCCAAAGCCGACCACACCGGCGCCATTGATCATGGTGGTATGGGAGTCGGTGCCGACCAGGGTATCCGGGAAGAGTACGGTTTCGCCGTCTACTTCCTTGCTGAGCAGTCCCTGGGTCAGGTATTCGAGATTGACCTGGTGGATGATGCCCGTCGCGGGCGGGATGATGCGTAAATTATCGAAGGCTTGCTGGCTCCAATGCAGGAAGGCATAGCGTTCCTGGTTGCGTTCAAATTCTTTGCGGGTGTTGATCTGGATCGCATCCCGCTGACCGGCAGCATCTACCTGCACGGAGTGGTCAATGACCAGGTCAACGGGCACTTCGGGACTGATCCTTGCTGGATTGCCGCCCAGGCGGGCCATCGCTGAGCGCATGGCGGCCAGGTCGACCACGGCCGGCACGCCGGTGAAGTCCTGCATGATCACCCGCCCGGGGAAGAACGCCACCGGGGGCCGTTCATCGCTCCGGGGCTGCCAGGCAGCCAGGCGCTGCACATCTTGCAGGGTGATGTGTACTCCGTCACAGCGGCGCAAGGCCGCTTCGAGCAGGATGCGGATGGAGAAGGGCAGCCGATCCAGGTCGGCGGGGTTGTCGAAAAGGGTGTTGATGTTGTAGATCGTATAGAGTTTGTTGTTGATGGTCAGTATTGTGCGGGATGTGGTTTTGTTCATAGGACTTCTCCGGTGATTTTCCTTAATTGCGCAGTTTTGTGCAAAAATTGGTATTATCCACATTGTCTGTGTAGGGGCGATTTGCAATTCAGCAACGCACTGGACGCTGACCGCCCCTACGCCTGTTGGGTTATCTTGCCAATCCAAAGCTGGCTTCTCGGGCGGGCGCGGCGGACAGGTCGGAGACCAGTCCCTACATATTCATACACCCAATCACGGCATCGCCAAATTCTGATGTGGAGAGCAGCTTTGCCCCGTGGACCAGTTTGTGCAGGTCAAAGGTCAGGGTGCGTTGGCCGATGGCGGTTTCGATGCCTTTTCTGACCAGGTCGGCAGCTTCGTTCCATCCCAGATGGCGGAGCATCATTTCGCCGGAGAGGATCACCGAACTGGGGTTGGCGACGTTCCTGTCGGCAAAGAGCGGGGCGGTGCCGTGGGTGGCTTCAAAAAGGGCATGCCCGGTGACGTAGTTGATGTTCCCGCCGGGGGCGATGCCCACGCCGCCTACCTGGGCTGCCGCAGCATCGGAGAGATAATCGCCATTCAGGTTCATGGTTGCCAGCACATCCAGGGTGTCGGGTGCGGTGAGCAGTTTTTCAAAGACGATGTCAGCGATCAGGTCTTTGATCAGCAGCTTGCCGGCAGCCAGGGCTGTGTTCATTTCTGCGTTGGCGGTTTCTTCTCCGCTGGCGGATTTGGTGCGCTGCCACTGCTCCCAGGTATACACCTGTGCGCCAAACTCTGCTTCTGCCAGGGCATAGCCCCAGGTGCGGAAGGCACCTTCGGTGTATTTCATGATGTTGCCTTTATGAACCAGGGTCACACTTTTGCGCTGGTTATCCAGCGCCCACTGGATGGCAGCGCGGATCAGGCGTTCGCTGCCTTGTTTCGAGACAGGCTTGATCCCCAGGCCGACATTCTCAGTAAAGCGCAGTTTTTCATATTCAGCAGGGAAGTTGTCTTGAAGCAGGGTCAGGAAGCGCTTATTGTCCTGACTGCCCGCCACAAATTCAATGCCGGTGTAGATGTCTTCAGTGTTTTCACGGAAGACGACCAGATCGATTTTTTCGGGCATGCGAACGGGGGATGGCAGCCCGTTGAACCAGCGCACCGGGCGCTGGCAGACGTACAGGTCCAGCGCCTTGCGCAAGGCTACATTCAGGGAACGGATCCCGCCGCTGATCGGGGTGGTTAGCGGGCCTTTGATGCCGACCAGACAGGTATTGAAGGCATCAATGGTAGCTTGCGGCAACCATTCTCCGGTTTGGTCGAAGGCTTTTTGCCCGGCCAGCACTTCCAGCCAGGCGATCTGCTTCTGCCTGGCGTAGGCTTTCTCTACGGCTGCGTTGATCACCGCTCTGGCAGCACGCCAGACATCCGGGCCGATACCGTCGCCTTCAATGAAAGGGAGGAGGGGGGCGTTGGGGACGAGCAATTGACCGTCATTGTTGCGCGTAATCCGTTCGCCGGATGGGGAAGGGGTGATTGAGGGTATCATCTGTTTTCCTTTGCCTGGTGATTGTCTTGCTTGGCGGGACACTGTCTGATTGTATGGGACAATTCTACTTTGCGGGTTGAAGTGTGTCAAGATATGGGCATATTTCGGGGAGAAGCCTGACGCTCCGGGATTAATGCACGACTGCTTGACAAGCAGGGATGAAAAGTTGTATAATCGTCCCATTAGATTAGACGATGTCCCGTCAAGCGAGACAGAAGAAAGCTGCTGGCCGAATGATGCAAACCCTTGAAAGAGCTGTTTCTATTCTTAATTGTTTTACCCTGGCGCAGCCGGAACTTGGCGTGCGCGAAGTGGCACGCATGGTTGATCTGTCTGTCAGCACGACAGGGCGCCTGATGAGCAGCTTAAAGGATGTGGGGCTGCTCAGTCAGAATCCGAATTCCCGAGAGTATGCCCTGGGAGCGGGGGTGATGGCCTGGGCCGGGGTCTACACTGCCACGCTGGATGTACGCAATGCTGCCATGCCGGCGGTGAACCAGATTCACCGCGAGACACAGGAAACGATCAGCCTGTATATTCTGCAAGGGGCAGAACGGGTATGTGTAGAACGGCGCGAAAGCCCGCATACCGTGCGTCTCGTCACCCGTATTGGACGGCGGCTTCCTTTACATGCCGGTTCGGCGGGCAAGGTATTTTTGGCTTTTCTGCCCCCTGAACGCACCCGCGAGATTTTGGATGCTTCTGAATTCAAACCATTTACCCCCAATACGATTGTAGATCGAAATTTACTGGAGGCGGAACTGGAAGTGGTGCGCCGCCAGGGGTATGCGGTCAGCACGGGGGAATGGCAGCGGGAAGCCTCCGGGATTGCTGCCCCCATCTTTGATTCGAGCGGCGAGATTATTGCTGCCTTGACCATTTCCGGCCCGTCGCAGCGTTTCAATGATGCCAAGATGCGCGAATACGCTGGTGTGATTACCAGCGCTGCAAATGAAGTTTCCAGGAATATGGGGTACCGCGGATGAGGACGCTCAATATTTTCCCGATCCTGCTTCACCCTGTCCCTCGACTCCCACAGCTAATCGAGATCATTCAGCCTGTTAAGCCACAGGGCGGGATGGGTGTAGTGTAAGAAGGATCAGGTATATGCGATCATACTCCCTGACCTTCAGGGAGTTTTTTTTATCAGGATGTCAAAATCTTGCGAACAGCACATCTTTATGGAGGAACAGAATGGTGGTTACAAATCAAAATCTCACAACGAATACGTCCATGTTTACCCTTGAATACACCCCGCTTCAGGAAAAAATCGCCGTTCAGCTGCCTGCCATGCGCCAGCGCATCAAACGTTTGGCGAAAGAATATGGCGACCGCAAGGTTGGCGAAGTGACCGTGGCCCAGGCGCTGGGCGGCCTGCGCGGCGTGAATATGCTGGTTGGGGATATTTCCTATGTGGACCCTTACGACGGCATCCACATGCGGGGGCTGTCTGTCAAGCAGTTGATGGCTCAGCTCCCCAAGCGAGAGGGTTCGAAAATTCCGCTGGCGGGCGGGGTGTATTACCTGCTGCTGGTCGGTGAACTGCCCACGCTGGAAGACGCGCTTTTCATTGAAGATGAGTGGAAAGAGCGCCGGATGATCCCTGGCTACGTGCTGCGCATGTTGAAGGCGCTGCCCGAAGAAACCCACCCGATGACGATGCTTTCGCAGGCGATCCTGGCCATGCAGAATGAATCCGAGTTTGTGCGGGCTTACCAGAACGGGATCCGCAAGCCGGATTACTGGGTTCCCACGCTGGAAGACAGCCTGAATTTGACCGGCAGCCTGCCTGCGCTGGCGGCGTATATCTATAACCTGAAATATCGCAAAGGGGAATTTATCCCGATGGACCTTGATCTGGACTGGAGCGCAAATTTTGCCCACATGATCGGCAAGGGTGATGACCTGGAATATCAGGAACTGTGCCGTCTGTTCTTCTTTCTGCATGCTGACCAGGGCCGCGGCAACGTGACCGCCCATACCACTCATCTGGTAAGCTCAACCCTTTCCGATGTGTATTACGCCTGCTCAGCGGGGCTGAACGGCCTGGCGGGCCCGCTGCACGGTCTTGCCAACCAGGAATGTCTGCGCTGGTTATTAGACCTGAGAGCCCGGTTTGGCGGCTGCCCCAGCCGCGCCGAGCTGGAAGAATTCGCCTGGCAAACGCTGGATGCGGGTCAAGTGATCCCGGGGTATGGACATGCTGTGCTGCGCCACACTGATCCGCGCTTCACCGCGCAGTTGGAGTTTGGCAAGGAATACATGAAAGATGATGAGCTGTTCAAGCTGGTCGAACTGGTGTATCAGGTGGTGCCGCGCGTACTGACCAGGCAGGGCAAGGTAAAAAGTCCGTGGCCGAACGTGGATGCGATCAGCGGCACGCTGCAATACCATTATGGCGTGCGCGAGTTTGACTTTTACACCGTGCTGTTTGGCGTCAGCCGCATGCTGGGCACGACCGCGGCCTGCGTGTGGGAACGCGCCCTCGGCCAGCCGATTGAACGCCCGATGTCAATGACGACGGATATGATGGAAAAAATGATAGGGGCAGATCTCAAATCAACGTAAACGTTCCTTGTAATCCGAGATCAAATGGCCCAGTTTGCTTTAAGTAGGTTTGCATGACTGCGATCATTTTCTCCGGGTGCTGCTGGCGGTTTTGCCCGTAGGCTGCGGGGACGCCCTGTTCGGTGATGAAGGCGGCCTGATAGCGCTGCGTGGGCTGTACTTCGACTTCATCGACAAATATTTTATGGATGCGGGTGGGGTAGGGGTTTTCTACCTTGAAAAACACCCGCAGCCCCAGGGAGCGTTTGACGTAGCCGCCCATCTGCTGGAAGGGATCACGGGCGAAAACGCTGTTCAGATTTTCTTCCAGCATGGCCCACAGTTCTTCGCCTGTAATTTCCACTGTGGAAACTGGCGGGTTGACGGGGACGATGTTGTGCAGGTCGTTCAGCCGGATCGGCCCGGGCAGCACGGGCGCGCCATAGCGCCAGCCATTGGAAAAAGCGATTTGGGCGCCGGTGTGGTGGCGCAAGGCGGACAGGAGGAAGTTGTCCATGGTCGCTTCCAGGTTCAGGCCGCGGTGCAGCGCCAGCCGGGTTTCACCAACGATTTGATTGAGTTCTTCGCGGTGAGGCTGCAACGCAGTCTGGACAAGCGCTTCCACTTCGGGGTCTGGTTTGATGTCAGCCGAAATTTCGATCAATTGATGTCGAAAGTCGATAATCTGACCTTCATCAATGTCAAGATCTAACCGGGTGAGGTAGGAGCCGTGACTGCCGGACTGCACAACGAGGGTGCTGCCTTGACGAACGACTTGTTCCAGGCGGTGATGCGTGTGGGCGCTCAAGTCCACATCCACCCCCGGCACCTTTTCAAGCAGGTGCATATCCTGGGGAAAGCCGAGATGGGAGAGGAGCACGACCAGGTCTGCATTTTCTTCTTCCCGCAGTGTATGGATGATCTCTGGCAGTTCTTCCTCGCCATTGGTCAAGAAAATGCCTTCACTGAAGTGAGGGGGCATGGTTTTGTCAACAATATTGGAAGCGATGCCGATCACACCCACCCGCAATCCGGCCGTTTCGATGACTTCGTAAGGTTTGAAAAAGCGCTTGACTGTATTTTTCTGATAGACATTCACCGCCAGCATAGGGTAGTCCAGTTCGTTGGTCAGGGATTTAAACCCCTGGGGGGTGTAGGCAAATTCCCAATGGGCGGTCATGGCGTCCGGCTGCAAGGCATTCAAAATGGGCACCAAGGCGTGACCTTTGGTGTGCACGGCCGGATAGGTGCCGTGGAAAGTATCGCCACCATCCAGAAACAGGACCTGCCCCGGGTTTTCCTGCCGAATCTGGTTCAGCACGGTGGCAATGCGGGCATAGCCGCCCGCCGAGCGATAGGCGGCTTTGCCATGTTCCCAAAATAACTCAGGATGCAGGTCCAGGTAGGCGTGGCTGTCATTCATTTGAACAAGGGTGATTTTTTTCATGTACGGTTTTTCCTTCTTTGGGGAGCATCTTTCTCCGAATATTATTGATATATCTGATATAAATTATAGGAAATAAAGACAGGGAATTCAATGCGGAATCTGCCGGACAGGAATGGGGAATATCCCTTATCGCGGCAGGCTGGGGTATGAATACACCTTTCCCGTTTTGATCGAAACGGGAAAGGTGCGGGTCTGAGTGGGCTGTAAAGGGGAGCGTGGGCCTGGTGCGGCTTAAACCGGGTCGGTGTGAACCAGGGGAACCGTAACGCGGACAAGGGTGCCTGTTCCGGGACTGGAAACGACTACCAATTTCCCACCGACCGCGTCCACGCGCTCCTGAATGCCCACCAGGCCCAGATGGCCCTGGCGCGCCAATTCTATCCAGCGTTCGGGGACGGTGAAGCCTTTGCCGTCATCTTTAATGTCCATGATTAGTTCCTGCTCATTGAGGGCCAGACGTACCCAAAGCTGGCCTGCTTCGGCATGACGGGCAACATTGCTGACCGCGGTCTGGTAAATGCGGAAGAGTACCAGGCGGAGTCTTTCTTCCAACTGCTGCCCATCGGGCGTCAGGTTGGCATGAATGGTAATGTGGGGGTGAAATTCCTGGAAACACTCAATATGGCTGTAGATGGCTTGCTCCAAACCAAAAGGCGCCAGGGCAGGCGGGCGCAGATCTCTGCTCAGATTTCTTAACCCCTGGATGACGCGCTGCACGTTTTCACTGACAGCGGTTACTCTTTCGCTCAGGGCTGTTTCCCCGGCCAGGGCGAGATCACTTTCCAGTTCGGATAACTGAAAGGTGAGGCTGAATAGTTCCTGGACTGAATTATCATGCAGCTCCTGGGCGATCATCAGCCGGTCGGCTTCCTGTTGGTCCATCAAACGGTGCTGGACTTCGGCCAACTCGGCCTGGATCCGTTTTTGATCGGTAATATCGCGGATGACGCTGATCACCAGCCATTCTTTTTCAATTTTTACAGGGCTGAGGGTTACATCTACCGGAAATTCCTGGCCGTGCTTGTTGCGGCCATACAATTCAAAGTTTTGGCCCATGGTGCGCCGGGCAGGGTTCTTTTGAAAAGCCCGTCGTTGGCGCAGGTAGGGTTTTCGAAACTGTTCTGGCAGGAGCATGTCAACTTCTTTTCCGATTAGCTCCTCACGCTGGTAGCCAAATAATTTCTGTCCCTGGTCATTTATACGCATGATCTCACCGGCCTGGTTGACCAAGAGAATTGCATCGGGTGACAAATTAAATAAATCAGAGAACAAGGCGCGGCTTCTTTCAAGCAGCTTTTCTGTCTGGATGCGTTCTGTAATTTCGTCGTGCAGGTTACTGACCGTCTTTTCCAGCTCCTGGGTGCGGCGGGCGACTTTGTCTTCTAACGCGGCGTTTAAGTCGCTGGTTTGCTGGAAGAGGCGTAAATTGTCCATCGTGACGGCAGTCCGCCGGGCCAGTTCCCTGGCAAGCTGGATTTCGCGGGACCCTGCAGGGCTGACCGGGTTCGTCCAGGCCAGGGTGAGGGTGCCCTGGCTGTGGCCGCGCGCCAACAGGGGCAGGACAATGACCGACTGCACGCCGGACGAGTGTAAGAACCGGGCGCTTTCTTCGTTTCGGGTTAAGGTTTTCAATTGATCGATCGTAATTTCCGGATAGAAGACTTCTTGCTCACTGCGCACAATTTTGTGAAAACCGTTGTTCATCTCAGGATTTGGCGGGGCAATTTCGCTCATTTTCTGCATCAGTTTGAATGTTTCGATATCTTTATGAGCAATTGCGAGGCGGTACACTTCGCCATTTTCTTCCAGGCGGTGGATCACACACCAGTCGGCCAGGTATGCGGCCGCCAATCGGGTAATACGATTTAAGATTTCTTCTTCCTCCAGCGAGCTGGCGAGAATATGGCTGACTTGCGCCATAAAATGCTGGTCACGTTCCGTATTTTTTAGATCACTGATATCCTGAAAAAAATTGAGGGCATACTCGCCGGGACGGGAATAATTTTTCAATCTGGTCGAGCTGACCTTCCACCAGCCCTGGGCGCCGGTCGCCAGGATTTTAAAGAGCATGATTGCGCTAACTGTACTGTCTGTCTCCTCAGAAAATACCCGATTGGCAGGCAAGTCCTCTGGCGGGAAGACATCCCCATTTTCATTATAGGTACGGAAGGTCTCTCTGATTTCTGCAACGGAGGAAGCAAGTAATTTTTCGGGACTTGCGAAGCCAAGTAGTTTGGCGGCCTTGTGATTGGCATAAACCAGACGGCCATCCCGTCCATGGATGGTGATTCCTTCGGAAACACCTTCCTGAATAAAAGCCAGTTCTTCTTGTGAAACGCGCAGAGAATGTTCAATTCTTTGCCGGTCGATAGCCAGCGCGTAGATATTGGCGATCTTTCTTAAGAAATTCAAGTCAGCGGTCGAAAAAATAACCCGGTCGAGGGTGTGCACGCCTAACACGCCGAAGGGTTTTTCGCGTCCAGGGACAAGCACGGACAGGCCGCTGGTAAAAGCAGCCGGGCGATCTGATGTGTGAGCTGAAAAACGCTCATCCTGGTTAAAATCTTCAACGATGATGTCCTGTTGCGCCTGCAGGGTGAGTCTGGCCTGGGTGGTGATATCTGCGGCCAGGGCGGCAGAATCTTCCGATGAAAGAGGCCCTTCCAGACGGGCGATGAGTTCAAGCTCATCCTGTTCGGTTAAGCGGATCATTTCACAATAATCTGCCTGTAAGGCTTTGGCAACCAGCTGGATGCTTTCCCGAATTAATTGGCAGGGGTCGGCAGTGTTGAGTGCCCTTTGCCCCATTTCGATCAGGATTTTCTGCTGGGTAATGTATTTGTCTTCAAGTTGCGCAGGCAGCATGTTTTGAGCGAGCGGGTCTTGTGTGTACATGAAAGAAATCTCCAATTTTCTGGATGGTGTGAATATCCTTGTTCGTTCCGCTTTGTGATTGTGTGGGATGTGGCAGATCATTTTATGCGGTGTTTTTTGTTAAAATGGCAAATATATTCGAGTATACTAAAATGGTGGAAAGGATACAAGCAGTAATTTTTTTGGATGCACAATAAGTTTGTCGATTTTGACTAAAAAGTTGTACAAGCATGATATGATCATAAAAGCTGGGAGAACAGATAATTTCCTGGTGCTTATTCTGCAAAATTCGAGGTATGCAATGGCTAAAATTCGTGTAGTGTTGGCAGATGACCATCCTTTGGCGCGTGAAGGGATTAAAAAGTTTTTAACCAATACCCTGGATATTGAAGTTGTTGGTGAGGCTGAAGACGGCGAAGAAGCTTTGCGCCTGACGAATGAATTGACGCCCGATGTTCTTTTGCTGGACATGGAGATGCCCCGGATCAAGGGTGTGGAAGTTGCCCGCCAATTAAAAGCAAATGGATCTGCCGTGCGTATTTTGGCGTTGAGCACGTACGATGATAAACAGTATATTCTGGGGCTGCTGGCGGCCGGGGCGAATGGCTACCTGACCAAGGAAGAAGTGCCTGCCAATATTCTCGACGCCGTGCGCGGGGTTTCCCGGGGGGAACAAGGCTGGGTCAGCCGGAGAGTAGCTGCCCTGATATCCTCCTGGACACACGAAGAGGAAGAAATTGGATCCATCACGGAACGGGAAATGGAAGTTCTTCAGCAGATGGTGATGGGGAAGACCAATAAAGAGATTGGCTATGAGTTGGGGATCAGTCAGAAAACGGTTGAAAAACATCTTGAGGCTGTGTATGCCAAGCTGAATGTAAGTTCGCGGGTAGAGGCGGCCGTGTTAGCTATCCGGGACGGCCTGGTCAGCAAGGAAGAGGAAGGGTAGGGAAGTTACGTAGGCTGCACAGGCGAAGTCCTCATTGTCCTTCTGCCTTTATTAAGTTACACTTATAAATGGATAAATAGCGGTGATTCCATCGTATCAATACAGGGATTGATACTGGTTGATGTGACGACATGCCTGAAGCGCGGGAGATTGTTGAGTTAGAAAAATGAAAATAAAGGTGCTATTAGCAGATGATCATGTGAGCGTGCGGAATGGATTGCGAAAGATGTTATCGCGTTCTCCCAATGTAGATGTGATCGGGGAAGCAGAGAACGGATTTGAAGCTCTGAAGTTAGCCGAAAAACTGGAACCGGATGTTTTACTTTTGGATGTTGAGATGCCGGGAATGAAGGGGTATGAAGTTGCCCGGCGTTTAACGGAAGAGGGGTCCCTGGTGCGTATACTCGCCTTGAGCGGCTACAATGAAAAGCAATATATTTTGGGGATGTTCGCGAATGGCGCGGTTGGGTATTTAACGAAAGATGAAGTCCCCGGCCAGTTATTGAATGCGGTGGGGGAGATTGCTGCCGGGCGCAAAGGGTGGATCAGCACGAAGGTGGCCGAAAGACTGGGCATTCCTGCACGGCCGGTCGGGCGAGATACGATGCCGGCAATCAGCAGGGTGGAATTACAGATTCTGCGTCAGTTATTGCATGGTAAAACGGATGCGGAGATTGCGGCTGCCCTGGAGATTAAGACGGGTACCTTGAATGAAAAAATTGAAACCTTGATGCGCAAATTGGGGGTAAGATCCCGCCCCGAAGCTGTTTTACGGGCGATGCAGGAAGATTTAATATAGCGATAACGTAGTACAGGGCAGTGTGTTTCCCCCCTCTCCCACACATTTTAGAACCATTCAAAACCAAAGGTGAGGTTTGGTGCGTTCAACTACGAATGGATCGTATCATGATCTGCCTGAACGGGTACAAAAAAATTATGCCGAGGCTGTAATCAGCCTCGGCGCTTTTATTTTTTCTTCCTGATGCTTGAAAGCTAGATCCAGCCAAACACTAATGCCAAAATCAGGATCAATAATAAGGTTCCAAGCACTCCCGACCCGCGGTAGCCCCAGTCACGGCTATAAGGCCAAACCGGTAAGCTGCCTAAAACTGCGAGGATCAAGATGACAAGCAGGATTGTTGAAAGCATGTATTTTCTCCTTTATTCATCCATATTTTTCATGAATTTGTCGATCTCTTCTTCTGCTTTTTCTTTTGTCCAGCCATAGCGTTCCTGTACCTTACCGGCCAGCTTCTTGCTATCGCCTTCAATCTGATCGAGATCGTCATTGGTGAGTTTGCCCCAGGTTTTCTGGACTTCACCCCGTACCTGCTTCCATTTTCCTTTGAGAATGTCTTTGTTCATTGTAAATCTCCTTTTTGAATTTTGAACTTCATTTATTACGATAGGTATCCTAACTGACCCTGCGGCTTCTGAAGATCAGGCCAAGCACGGCCGTAAACAATGCCGAACCAATGATTGACCAGACCACAGGAAATGATTCTCCCTGAATGTTGATCACCCATAATTCCGGAAGACCCAATTGTCCGGCAATCCACAGGCCCAGCCAGGCGCCAATAAAGCCTACCAGAATGGACATTAAGCATCCGCCCAGGGAATAACCGGCAATGGCCTGACCCAGACTGCCCGCCAGGGCAGCAATGACCAACAATACAATAAAACCAAGAATTGTCATCTTGCCTCCTCTTACTCTACCTCGTGGTGATGTTCTACTTCCCGTTCAATCGTCCGGGTTGTGCTGCTGGTGGGATGATAGAAAATGACCCAAACCAGTCGAACGATCAGCCAGCCCAACAGGGCATATACAACCATTGCAATCAGGGAGGGAATTTCCAGGACCATTCCCTGAGCTGCGGGGGTAATGGTCAGCCCCCAGAAGGGCCACAAGAAAAACTCCGAGATGGTGTAAATCAACATGGCAATCGGATTGCCAGGGTTGGCCGCGAGCAATTTCAATAGAACGCGTAAGCCAATCAGAATTTCTACTGCTGCAACCAACCACCAGATGATGTTTGCCGCTTTGCTTACGGCTGCCCTGCGCTCAGCATTTGGATTTTCTGTTGTCCGGGTTCGTTTCTCATAACCGTCGCGATGCTGCACATAGACTTTTTGATCGCGCGGCGGTTCTTTGTTTGGCATCATAATTTTCTCCTGTTTCTCAGCTTTCCGGTTGGACAGGTTTCCTTTATGCAGGTGTCCGGCGTCCGAAAATCAGGGAGAGGACAAACAATACCAGGAAAACGACAAACACAATCTTGGCGATGCCCACTGCTGTGCCGGCAATGCCGGTGAAGCCGAGCAGGGCTGCAATCAAGGCGATAACCAGTAAAGTGATACTTAAGTTCAACATGATAACCTCCGTTAAGGGATAGGATCTTCGTGAGTTAACCCGGCCCGCCGCCCGGCGGGCCGGGGCAAAAAAGATGGTGATTACTTCCAATAAGGCGTATAGCCATAATACTCGTAAACGTCTACCAGCCAGGCGTGCTCGCTAATGTTGGGCCAGTCGTCTTTGTCAAAGCCAGGGGCTTCTTTGAGCATATCTTTGTCAACATTTAAGATGACCTTTTCCTTCCTGGTGTCGACTTCAATCGCTTGCCAGGGAATGGCAAATAATTTGTTGCCCAAACCCAGGAACCCGCCAAAAGAGATGACCGCATAGGAAATGCAGCCGCCATTCAAATCAATCATCAGTTCTTCAATTTTGCCCAGATCTTCGCCGATCGCGTTTTCCACACGTGTGTTGATGATCGTGGTTGCAGAAAGAAGAGCAGGTTTTTTAATTTCCTGATTCATGGAATACCTCCTGTAAATTAAGTTTGTCATTGTTCTAATCTTAGTAGAAATAGAGACATGCCTCAATGGGGAGGAAACCTACAGCGAGTGAGGGATTTCCCTTATTCCGTTTTTTGTGCTGGTATTCGCCACCATGTCACAGCCTGCCGGCGGCCGGGTATGTCAGGACAGAATATTAAGGAAATTGTCTGGCCTGCGCGTAACAGACAAGCTGGTTGAAGTGGCGGGGGAGAAGGACCACTGAAGTCGTCATTACAATCGGACTTATGTCAGGTGAAATATCCACAGCGGCGCCATCCCGGGGGATGGCGCCGCTGTGCTGTGCGTTTGGTTGGACCAGACTTGTGAAGGGGAGGTTAGTTTCCGTTACTCTTTTTGCGCTGCAGGAGCACGGTGAAGATGATGATCACGCCTTTGACCAGACCGTTCAGGAAGGGCGGAATTTTGGCGGCGATGAGAATGCCTTCAATCATCTGGAGCATCAGCGCTCCCAGGAAGGAGCCAGCGATCACGCCGCGTCCACCGGTCATGGCAATGCCGCCGATGGCAACCGCTGCAATGGCGTCCAGCTCAAAGGACATGCCCGCGTTGGGGGCAGTGATCGAGGTCAAGCGGGAGGCCAGCAGGAAGGCGGAAACACCGGTTAACAGACCGGTAATGGTGAAGGTCAGGGTGGTTACCAGATCTACATTGATGCCGGCCAGGCGGGCAGCCTGGGCATTGGAGCCGACGGCATAAACATAGCGCCCAAAGCGGGTTTTTGACATCAAAATGGCGATGACAAACGTGATCACGATAAAGATCAAAGCCAGGTTGGGAATTCCGGCCACCTTGCCAACTGCCACCATGCGGAATTGTTGCAGGATATCGCTGTCGACATTAAAAGGTCCGCCCTGGCCTAATTGCACAATTACCGAGCGGAAGGCGCTCATCGTAGCCAGGGTCACAATGAAGGGCGCGATCTTGCCCTTGGTGACCAGCAGACCGTTTACCGAACCAAGCAGGGAGCCAAACAACATACAAAAACCGAGCATGATCCAGGCATTTCCGGTTTGATTCAACACTACCACACCTAGTCCAGAGACCAGGGCCACCATCGAGCCGACCGACAGGTCAATCATCCCGGCGATGATCAGCATGGACATTCCCAGGGTGATGATGCCTTTGATGGATGCTTGCAGCAGCAGGGTTGACAGGTTGCGGTAGGAGAAATAGCGCGGATTAATCAGTGTCGCAAACAACAGCAAGCCCAGAAATGAGACCAAATATGAATATTTGGTAGCAAAATGCTTGATATTTTCCCAATTAATCTTCTTGAGCAGACTTCCCATTGATACCCTCCAGGTTTGAGCCAGTGGCGTAGTACATGACATTGACTTCAGTAAGTTGATCCCGATCCAGGCGGGCGTTGATGTGGCCTTTATACATCACCAGGCAGCGGTCGGCGATTTTGTAAATTTCCGGAAATTCCGCGCTGAAGACGATCAGGCTTTTACCACGGCGTGCCAGCTCATTGATCAGTTTGTAGATTTCAAATTTTGCCCCCACATCAATGCCCTGGGTGGGGTTGTCCATAATATAAACTTCTGAATCCAGTTCCAGCCAGCGCGAGACAATCACCTTTTGCTGATTGCCGCCGCTTAAGGAAGTAATGTAGTTATCTGGATCATCAACCTTAATATCCGTAATTTTTCGATTGCGTTCAAAGCGTTCCATTTCATCCTTGCGGCTGATGAATAATTTTTTATGCCTGCTGACCAGATGAGCGATGGTCATATTGTTGAGAATACTTAAATCTTTAATGATCGAACGTTCCTTACGATTGCGGGGGATCATACCTACACCAGCGTCCATCACCTGACGGATGTTATGCAGCTTTAATTCTTTGCCATCCATGATGATCGAGCCGGATGTTACGGGGCGGGCACCAAACAAGGCTTCAGAAAGCTCACTGCGCCCGTCGCCATGCAGGCCGGTGATGACCAATACTTCGCCTTTGCGCAAGTCAAAGCTGATGTCTTTAAAATAACCTTTGCTGGTCAAATTTTTGACCGACATAATTACATCGCCGCGCACATCGTCCTTGATTAACTGGGAGTCGACAATGCTGCGCCCCACCAGCAAGTTTGTCGCCATTTGTTCATCAATATCCTTGAAATAGCCGCTTTCGATAAATTTACCATCGCGCAGCACGGTGTATTTATCGCAAATGGCAAACAGCTCGGGCATTTTGTGCGAAATAAAGATGATGCTCAGCCCATCTTTTTTTAAGTTGCGCATGATCTCAAAGAGGATGTCGATTTCTTTGTTGGTCAAAGAGGTGGTTGGCTCATCCATGATGATCAGTTGGGATTCAAACAGGAGGGCTTTGGCGATTTCAACCAATTGTTTGCGCGAGGTTTCCAGGTCTGCCACCAGGGTTAACGGATCAATGTCCAGCTTGATGCGTTTAAGGACTTCGGCGGAGCGGGCGATCATCGCTTTCTTGTCCAGAAAACCGGCCCGGGTACGTAATTCTTCGCCCAGGAAAAGATTTTCAAAGACGGTCAGATCATTAACCAGATTTAATTCCTGATGAATGAAGCGAATACCCATATCGGTGGATTTACCGATGGTCATTTCATCAATTTCCTGACCATCAATAAAGATTTTTCCTTCGGTGGGGGGAAAAGCGCCGGCGAGGATGTTCATCAGCGTGGATTTTCCCGCACCGTTCTCACCGAGCAGACCATGAATTTCCGAATTGCCGACTGTGAAATCCACGTCTTTTAATGCTTCGACAGGACCAAAATATTTGGTGATCCCTTTCATTTCTAACAACATAATTTCACGGCCTACCTTTCCTGAGCATAATGATACCGGGATGTGCTTCACATAAACGTGGTCACAGTTTCTTGAATTGTGTCAAACACCAAAACCTGTTTTTGTGATGAAAATCTTTTTGTGTCGCGCTTGCACCACAGTATTGGTCTGGCATAGCGCGAGCGGCAGCTGTTGTTCAGGAAGCTATTAATCGAATGAATGTATTATATCCCTGCTTTGCATCTATGTTGACCGGACGCCGCAGCGCCCGGCCAACATGTTTATTTTTGTGGGTGTTGGTACAAGTTTACACCCATTTACCCACTCTTAATTCTCAAGGCTATAGCGGGTAATGTAAATCGGGTGGTTGCGGAACTCTTCGCCATTGGTGTTGTCAACTTCGACGGTCTCGCCAAGGATCAAACCGGAGGGGGAGCCACCTTGCAGGATTTCAGCACCCAGCTCAACAGCCTGGCGGATTAATGCCGGGGAGAAAGCGTAGGTAACCTGGTCGATGCCGTAGCCTTCCTTCATCGGGGCGAAGGTATCAATGTTCTCGCGCCGGGCACCAACGCCGGAGACCAGACGAATATCCAGGTCGGCGGTGCCGTTATAGGCGGTGATAGCGTCCAGCACACCCAGGACAACTTCATCGTCGTGGGTGAAGATGGCTTTGACGCTTTCAATTTCTTCATCGGTGCTGGTGGTCAGGAAGGTCTCCATTTGCTCGAGGGCCTTCGCGCGCTGCCAGTCGGTGGTGAAGGACTGCAGAATGTTGAACTGCTCGGAAGCAGTGGACAAGAAACCATCGGTGCGCTGGGTCGGGACGGTGGAAAGGTCGCCCTTGAACTCAAGAATGTTAATCGTTTCGCCAGCAGCAATTTCGTCGGCAAAGTAATTGTTGAAGTATTCGCCGGTCATTTCACCGATCTTGGTGTTGTCGCCCATGAATTCAACGGTGGGGGTGAAGTCTGTGATCAAGCGGTCGTAAATGACCAACGGGATACCGGCTTCCTGCACCTTTTGGGCAGCGGAGCGCAGTTCGTCGCCGTTCATCGGCCACAGAACGATCACGTCAACCTGCTCGTTGAGCAGGGTATCAATGTGGTTATTCTGCTCGGAAGCTTCGCCAGCGGTGAGGAACTTGTACTCGAAACCATATTCGGCCGAGAGTTCTTTCGCCACGGCTTCAGCGTGCTGAATGCTTTCCCCGGTGAAACCGTGGGTGGCACTCGGCATAACGATGCCCATAACCTGCATTGCTTCTTCTTCGGCAGGGGCAGGGGCTTCTTCTTCGACGGGGGCGGCTTCTTCAGCAGGAGCAGCTTCGTCGACGACAGGCGCAGCTTCTTCGGGAGCGGCGCAGGCGGCCAGGGCAAAGACCATGACCACAACCAAAAGCAAACCAAACAACTTTTTCATCTCTTAAATCTCCTAACTTTAATTGTGTTTTGATTATTTTGAAGAGCACGCTGCTCTTCATTTTTTGTGGTCACCATCTTCTGGCTATCAGGAAAGATCAGCGTTAGGCCGGAAGATGTCACACTTTTTTTGATTGTTGCGGGAAGGTTTTCGTCTGGTCATCCTGCCCGTACAAGGAGGTTGTGTTCTCCAAGATTATTCTATTGTATTGGATGATTTTTATCAGATTTGAACATCGAGGTCAACCGCTTGCGTTGCAGCGATCATTCGATTTTCAAGTCTTTAATCACCTCCTCTGGATTCCTTTTGTCATTGATCGTGCCATGTTTGGATAGCCAAACCCTGTTTTCGTATCTTGTTTCGCATCGTTTTCTATGCTTTGTGCGAAAAAGCAGAGTCGAATGCCTGTTGTGAGGGCGGAAAGCTGGTCTTTTTGACCATGGCGAGGGCATCCTGCGCGCCCCATTCGCGCTCCATGCCGCTGTCTTCCCATTCGATGGATAAAGCGCCCTGGTAGTTAATGCGGTTCAAGGTGCGGAAAACATGTTCCCAATCCACATCACCATGCCCGGGCGAGACAAAATCCCAACCCCGCCGGGCATCTCCAAAGTTGAGATGCGAGGAGAGGATCGAATTGGTGCCATCCAGGCGTACCTTGGCATCCTTGACGTGCATGTGGAAGATGCGTTCGGGGAAGGCTTCCAGCATCTTGACTGGATTGATGAATTGCGGAATGAGGTGGCTGGGGTCAAAATTGATCCCAAAGGCCGGATGGTAGTCCACCGCCTCCAGCGCGCGCTGCATGGTGATGATGTCGTAAGCGATTTCGGTTGGATGCACTTCCAGAGCGAATTTCACCTGTTCTTGTTCAAATACGTCAAAGATCGGGGTGAAGCGCTGGGCAAAGTCGCGGTAACCGGCGTCAATTACTTCATCTGCCGTAGGGGGCCAGAAGTAGAGCTTGCGCCAGATGCTGCTGCCGGTGAAAGCTGTGACCACGTCTACATCCATCAATTTGGCGGCGCGGGCAGCGTTTTTCATGTGTTCGGCAGCGCGTTCCTGCACGCCTGCGGGCTTGCCATCTCCCCATACGCTGGGGGGGATGATCGCTTGATGGCGCTCGTCGAGAATATCGTCACACACACACTGCCCGACGCAATGATTGGAAATGGCATAGCATTTTAGTCCGTATTTGGCCAGCAAGTCTTTTTTATCGCGGGCATAGCGGTCACTGGAGAGGCAGGCTTCCACATCAAAATGGTCGCCCCCGCTGCCGAGTTCCACGCCGTCATAGCCCCAGGCACTCAACTTCTGTGCCAGAGTCTCCAGGGGCATGTCGCCCCACTGTCCTGTCGTCAAAATGATTGGTCGAGTCATTATCATCTCCTCATTGTCATCAGAACGAATACGTTTAGACAGAAACATTCACCCAGCGGCCAGTTTGCGAGCTTTCCAGGATGGCTTCTTCGATCACCAGGGCGGCATGGCCGTCGGCAAAGGTAGGAAAATCGGGCGCTGCGCTGTAATCGCCCCGGCGGATGTAGGCATTCACCTTTTTGGCAAGCTGTTTGAAGGTATCCGGGAAGCCTTCGGTGTGTCCGCCGGGGTAGGAAGCGACGGCCTGCGCGGCGGGGGACATGATGGAGGGGTCTTTGATCAGGATTTCGTTGTACCGTCCACGGTAACCGCGCCACAGCTCATCGGGGGTTTCAGAATTCCAGGCGACTGAAGATTGGGCGCCGTCAATTTCGTAGCGCAGGGCGTTCTTGCGGCCGGCGCTGACCTGGGAAACGGCCAGGCTGCCTTTGGCACCATTGCTGAAGTGGAAGAGGATATTGGCGAAATCGTCACCGGTCACCTCAACGTCTTCGTAGGCTTGCTCCTTGCCTCCCATTTTGCCGGCGAAGGTTTCTACCTCGCCCAGCGGGCGCTTGCGTACCGGGATGCTGGTGCCCAGATCGGCCATGACTGCGGTCACGCGCAGGCCGGTAACGAACATGACCATGTCGATCCAGTGCGAACCGATGTCGGCCACGCTGCACAGCGCGCCGCCTTCTTTTGGGAGCAGGCGCCAGTTCCAGTCGGTGGGGAGGAGCAGCCAATCCTGCAAATACGAACCATGAATATTATGGATCTTGCCCAGCTCGCCTTTTCGGACAATCTCGCGAGCCTCATGGTTGACCGGGTAATAGCGCAGGTTGTAATTGACCGCGCAGGCCAGCTGCTTGTTTTTTGCCAGTTCTACGAGAGCAGCTGATTCTTTGGCGGTGACGGTCAGGGGTTTTTCGCAGATGACATGCTTGCCCGCTTCGATAGCCTTGACAGCGTGGCTGTAATGCAGGTAATTGGGGGAGCAGATATGCACGATTTCAATTTCCGGATCGGCGATCATTTCGTCATAGGTGGCATATGCTTTTTCAATGTGCAGGGCGGCGGCGCTGGTTTGCGCCTCTTCCAGGTCTTTGCCAACAATGCCGACGACCTCATCCCCCAGACGGCGGACGCCTTCAATATGCGCCGGCCCGATAAATCCGAGACCTACAACACCAACCTTGAATTTTTTATTTGTCATTTTATTTGCTCCCTTTAAGTTCCAGATAATTGCTCAACACAACCCTGTTTGTAGAACGATTTCATTCGTTACGTCTAACCACTAAAGTGGTTACTACGATGTGATGCTTAACGATACCGTCCTTCGGTCAGCAGGGCGGCCCCCAGCAGGGTTTCTTTTCCCTCCAGGGTGGAGAAGCGCAGGTCAAAATGGGGCTGCATAAAACCGGGGATGAATTTTTCCAGCCAGGGGGACAGCTGGGCCTGCATGATGTCTCTGGATTGGGCGACGCCGCCGCCAATTACCACACGGTCGGGGTCAAGGATGCAGACCACGTCTGCCAGAGCGCGCGCCAGGCTGCCCATCGCTGAACGCAGCAGGGTCTGCATGGCTTCGTCATTTTGCCGACAGGCTTCAAAAATCAGGGCGGTGGTGATCTGACCCGGATCATCGGCGGTCAGGCGGCGGAGGGGGGAAGCTGCGGGCAATTGCGCATAGCTTTCTCTGGCGCGGCTGGCGATGCCCCAGCCCGAGCTGTAGCTTTCCAGGCAGCCCCGTTTTCCACAGGCGCATTGCAAACCATCTTCTTCTACGGTCAGGTGACCAAATTCGCCAGCCATGCCTTTGCCGCGATAGATCTTGCGGTCGATCACGATGCCAGCGCCGATTCCAGTGCTGACCTGGAAGTAAAACAGGTTTTCGCCCCGTTCTCCGGCACCGTAAAACCATTCGCCCAGGGCGGCAGCGTTGGCATCGTTTTCCAGGAAAACCGGCAGCCCAAACTGCTCCGAAAGCACCCGTGGCAGGGGAAAATGATCCCATCCGTGCACATGCTGCGAGGTGACGATTTTTTGCCCATCCCGCGATACCGGCCCGCCAAAGGAAATGCCAATCGCCTGAATATCGTCACCGGCATGATTTTGCAACATTTGGTCGCCCAGGGCCGCGATCACATCCAACGAGCCTTGTGATCCCAAATTGGTGGGGGTCTTTTGGCGGGCATATTGCAGCAGTTCACCAGTGGCTTTGTCAATCACTGCCGCAGCCAGCTTGGTGCCGCCAAAATCAAATGCCAGTACGTTTCCATGCGGTTGGTGCATCGTTTTCCTTTATTACCCTGCATCATCCTGTAGTAACCAGCTTCGCGGTTAATCACGACTGAAGCCGTTACTATATAAAATCTTCGGCTTGTGGCTAAGCGTTATAGCGCTTGCCGCGCAGCAGACCGGTGGTCAAATGGTCGAGGATCATGTGTACATCTTCGACCTGTTCCATGTCATGCACCGGCACTACCAGGGCCAGATCAACCCTGTCTTTCAGCTTGCCGCCGTCGAAGCCGGTCCAGCCGATGGTGTACATACCTTTCTCTTTGGCCGCCTGAACGCCTTCAAGAACATTCGGGGAATTGCCGCTGCCGCTGATTGCCAATACCACATCCCCTTCATTCCCCAGAGAGATGATCTGCTCGGCAAACACGCGGTTATACCCCTCGTCGTTGGCGTAGGCGGAGAAAATAGCCATATTATCGTTCAGGCCGACGATCTTGAGCCGCGGTTTATCCGAGCCGCGGGTGTTCTTGCCCATGTCACACACCATGTGACTGGCGGTGGCGGCGCTGCCGCCGTTGCCAAACACGTACAGGGTTTTGCCATTGCGCTGGCATTCATCCAGCTTTTCATACACCGCGGCGATGGTGTCATGCGGCAGGGCATCAATCACTTTTTTCAAATCACTAAAATAGGTATCAATATAGGTTAAGGTTTCCATGTGCTATCCTTTAAATAAATTTCTGACAAAACCGTTCCCGCACTTCAGCGCGGGTGGCGGTTCCGGTGGTGCCGATTTGCTGTACGATCAATGAGGCGGTAATATTGCCGATCAGGGCGGCTTCCTGCAGGGTTGCTCCTGCACACAGGGCAGCGGTCATTGAGGCCGTTACGCTGTCTCCAGCCCCAACCACATCAATCGGTCCCTCAATCTTGATCGTTGGGATTTCAAACCAGCCATGCTGGTCACACACCAGGATGCCTTTCGCGCCCTGGGTGATGATCACCGGGCGCCCGCTGGCCTGATAAAGCTGCCGGGCGACGTCCTGCAGTGGTATGTCCTGGCTGTTCACGATCTGACGGGCTTCAAAATTATTGACCTTGATGCCCAGTTTGCGAAACTCGCCGATGTGCGCGCGCGAGTCGGCCAGGATGATTTTTTCTGGCTGGCTGGTACTCATATCCGCCAGATGGCTGCGCACGCGGTCCGTCACCACGCCGCAATTACGCTCGACTACCTGATCGAGGATGATCAACGCGTCTACCTGGGGCATGACTGTGTCAATGGCGGTGATGATCTGGTCTTCCAAGGCCGCGCTGATTGGCTGGCGGTTCTTGATATCAATGCGGTTTAATTCTTCTTCCTCACCCGCCGTGCGCAGCATGGGTTTGGTGTAGGTGGGTGTGAAACATTCTTTCACGGTAATGAAATGATCGAGGTTGATGCCCCGCTCGCTCATCGCTGCGCGCAAGTCGTAGCCCATGCCGTCATCCCCGCTGAAGCCGACCGCCAGGACGTTCACGTCCAGCGAGCGCAGGACGGAGGCCACTGTCCCGGCTGCACCGGGGCTTTTTCGTTTTGCCACCACCTGATAGGCCACCTTGCCGGTCTCCAGCGAGATTTCGTTGAGGCTCTCTTCGAGGATCCAGTAATTGTCCAAAAAGAAGTCGCCGATAACGGCAATCTTGATCTGCGGCAATTTTGCGAGGATCTCGTCCAGGCGGGCGGGGGACAACAAAGGCTGCATAACGGTTAATTCTCCAGAATCAGGTGATACAGATTGGGGAAGGTGACCCCATGATCGCCGCGAACATAGTAACTGACCCCGCCGTCACTGACCGTGCGCACGAGGATGGTCTTGTACGGGCGGAAGTAGTACGACGGGGTGGTCTTGGCTGCTTCCTGCTGCACCATTTTGCCCAGGTCGGTCAGATCAAACACAGCGGTGGTAAAGTGGTTGATGGTTTCATCATGCTGGTGGGCAACATTACGGGCCATCGCCAGCGCCTTAAGGTAGACTTCCGGCCCCATTACAGCGGTGCCATAATTCATGAAAACGCCATGCTGCAATTGGGTGATGGTGTGGGTAAAGATGAGGAAATCACGGTACGAAGACTCACCCAGGGCGGCCCCGCTGAAGTTGGGATGTTCGTGGAGGATGTCCTGTCCGATGGCGGCATGTACCGTCACGGGGACTTGCAGCCGGTATCCGGCGGCAAACACGCTGATGTCCTTGTGGGCGAAGTTGTTTTCTTCGATATGCTTGCCGATCGCTTCGCCGAGGCCCATGCCGGACTTGTAAGCTGTCACCATGATGTCGTTGATCTCGCCGGTCTCTTGCCACAGGCCAAACTGACCCTCGGAGATATATTTGGGTACGCTTTCGGTGGTTGCCCCGATTTTGGCAAATTCATAATCGTGGATGGCGCCGGCGCCGTTCATGCCGATGTGGGTGATGATACCGCGTTCCATCAGATCAATGATGTAACGGGCGTTGCCCCTGCGCAGGACGTGCGCACCCATCATCAGGATCACGGGGGCGTCCTTTTTGCGGGCGGCGATGATTGCCTTTGACAGGGCAGCCAGTTCCTCTGACTGGAAGGGTTCCACTGCGGCATCCAGGGGCTTGATCACGTCCAGCATCAGGTCATGCTCACGCTCACCCAGGGGTTTGATTAGCAATTGCGAACGGTCAAATTCTTTGAAAGGCATGGTTCAGTCCTCCCTGTTTCCAAACAAAAGCGGTTCCAGGGCAGCCCATTCGGTAAAGTCGGGGAGAATCACGTCCGCTCCGGCAGCGATCAGGCGGCTGCGTTTCCATTCATCGATTCCGCTGCGGGTGGCTTCGTTGGTTGCCAGACCCACAGCCAGGCCGCCCACAGCTTTCATTTCTTCGATTTCCACGTAACCATCGCCAAAGGCAACGACTTCATCTCCATGCAGGTTGTTTTCTGTGATGATGTGCTGAATGACTTTGCGCTTGCTGAAATTTTTGTAATCATCCTGGGCGCCGTACAGTTTTTCAAAATAGCCATTCATGCCCAGCAGGGCGGCCTCATCCAGCACGTATTTTTCGTCTGTGCCGGAAGCCAGGTAACAACGCACGCCGTGTGTTTGCATCAGCTTCAGGATCTCGAAGCTGCCCGGCACAACATAGTCCACTAGCGCAATCTCGCCGCGGCGCAGACCGTCCAGACGGTGGCTGATTTGCTGCATCAGGCGTTCATGATACATGTTCTTGTAGACCAGTGGGTCTTCAGCCTGGCCGCCGCGCTGTTCCACTTCCTCCGCCAGGCGGATCATCTGATAAATGGTTTGCTTGCCGGTCAGGTCGGTGACGAACAGGCGCACCAGTTCGGTGAGAGCAGCCTGGCTTTCGTCCGTGCCGGCAGCCTGCAAAATTTCGACCATCATCGGGATCATGATCTGCTGCCAGCCTTCACGGATCAAAGACAGCGTGCCGTCAAAGTCAAAGACCGCAAAGCGAATATTGCTGCCTTTGAGTGGATGTAACTGTTCGATCATTTGCCTGCCTCTATCATAAATTTCGCATAACCATTCATGCGGCTGGCGGTAAACTTCGCCGCTTGCTGCTCAAGAATATTTGCCAAACATACTGTGCTGCGTGCTTCCATGTGCATTTCGCTGCGTCCGCTGCTTTTGGAAGGAAATTTCCGATGTTAAGGAGTACTACTTTGTTCTGTCTATCTCCGGGCAAGCGGGAAACAAGATTCCCGGATGACCAGTTGTGGTTCAATCAGAATTTGCGCTGGTGAAGCGGGTGGTTCTTTGGCATCCACTAGTTCCACTAATAACTGGATTGCCTGCTGCGCAAATTCTTTCACCGGCTGACGGATGGTAGTCAGTGCCGGAAAGGCTTCGGCCGACTCTTCAATATCATCGAACCCGATCACCGATACATTTTTCGAGGACGAGTGTCCGGTGCGCTGAAGCTGGTTGAGCACGCCCAGCGCGATTAAATCTGTGCCACAAAAGATGGCCGAAGGCGGATGGGGCAGCTTCATTAGTTCAGCGGCGCACTGCGCTGCTTCCAGGCGGTGATTGCTGCAATACTGCATATAGCCATCCTCCTGGATCAGCGGGTGGCTGGCGGCATACGCTTCAAAAAGCTGCAAGCGCGCCCGGATGCCGACGGCATTTGGGTCACCCACGCAGGCAATGCGGCGGTGCCCCAATGCGAAAAGGTGATCGAGGGCCAAATTGGTACCCACCTTTTCATCGAGCGTAATCGAGGGCAGGTCATCCCTCAGGCCGCTCGCAATCGCTACGCACGGTTTCCTGTTCTCTTTGAGCTGCTGGATGATGCTGCCATCCCCGGGAATGTCTCCCAGCAGGATCAAGGCATCAAACCAGAGGCTGCTCATCAGTTTTGCCTGCCGCCCGGCGACCGCAAGGTCGTAATTTGCATGGCCCAACAGCAGCTCGATGCCGCGGGTACGGGCGACTTCCTGCATTTTGGTAAAGACCTTGATCAAAAAAGGGTCGCGGATATCCCGCACGATCGCGCCAAACAAGCCGCTTTTGCCCGACCGTAAAGCGGATGCAAACGGGTCCCGCTGGTAATCCAGACGCCTGGCCGCCACTCGGACAGCCTGCTCGGTTTCTGCGCTGATTTTGATCTTGCCGCTGCGCTGGTTGAGCACACGCGAGACGGTAGCGATTGACACACCGGCTTCCCTGGCTACATCAGCAATGGTGACCTTTTTTGGCATACCATCCTCTTGGTTTTTGACTTGTAAACGATTTAGGTTAAACGTTTACATTATCAGTATAACAAAAGAATCTCAAAAATCAAGCGGATCTTTCAGGGTCCGTTTTAACAATATTTATGATGATATATTTGAAAACGGAGACAGGCGTTTGGCGCGATGTCGGGAATGCTGCATGACAGGCGGCACCCTCTCGATGAATTATTAAAGTTCTTTACCTGATAATTTCTTCGGGCTGTGCGAGGAACAGGGTGTCCATGGTCATATTTACTGCACCAAGAACGCCTGCGTCGTCGCCCAGGTCAGAAAAGGTGATCAATAAATTGCTTGAAGCCAGAGGGAGCGAGCGTTTTAATACTGCCTGGCGGATGGAGGAAAGGAAAAGGTTGCCCAGTTTGCTGACGCCGCCGCCGATGATAATTATCCCCGGGTTAAAGAAGTTCACCAGCCCGGCAATGACTTCGCCGATCAGCCGCCCGCTGTCGCGGATGATCTCGATCGATACGGCATCTCCTTCTCTGGCAGCATTACCGATATCCACGCTGGTCAATTGACCCTTGTTTTTGTCATAATACTTCTGGAGAATGGTTGATTTTTCCTCGTTAATCGCCCTGATCCCCAAATTTGCGATGGCGGGGCCGCCTGCCAAAGCTTCGAGGCAACCGGTGTTCCCGCAAACGCAAATCGGGCCGTTTTTGTCAACGCAAATATGAGCGATATCGCCTGCGCTGCCACAAGTGCCCCGGTAAATTTTCCCTTCGCAAATAATGCCTGCGCCAATCCCGGTGCCGATTTTTACAAAAATCTGATTGTTTGTTCCTTTGCCAGCCCCATTGATGAATTCACCAACGGCCATCATATTGACATCATTGTCCACCACAACATAGGCATTGGGAAATGTTTCATGTACGTACGATACGATGGGAAACTGATCCCAGCCTGGCATGATGGTGGGATAGATCAAGGAACCCAGTAAAAAGTCAACCGGACCAGGCACGCCGATGCCGATGCCCAGCAAATTTTCATTGGAAAAGCCATTTGCCGCAAGCATTTGGCCGAGCAGGTCGCAGATCCGATCGAGGATAACGACGGGGCCATCCTTGACAAATGCCTCTTCACTGAAACGGCCCATCATCTTCCCGGCCATGTCAGAAAGAATCAGGTCAAGACTGGTTGCTCCCAGGTATACGCCCGCAACCAGGCCCAGTTTTCCATTCATATTAAAGATCATCGCCCGCCGGCCGCCCGTAGTTTGACTCTTGTTGGTCTCAACGACGATGTTTTTGTCCGAGAGGGATTGGAGGATTCGGTTGATTTTTGATCGGGAATAATGGGTGAATTTTACCAGCTCTTCTTTGGACAACCCGTCATATTGGCGGATGAAATGAATGAGGAGCTCTTCATTAGGAGAAATGGACATCAAGCCGCGAACCTTTTGGTTGTGGTGAAAGCCGGCTGAACTTTTCAGGGAAGGCTGCATGGTCGCTTTATCCAAAATCATCAGAGGAGGTTACCTGTCTTGTGTGATTATTGAGCGGTCTTGGGCCAAATCGGTCGGACTGTGAAACTTGTTATGTCCTGATTATATCAAGATCTAATAATAAGTCAATGTTATTCAACTTATTCCAGTATACTTATGACTATTGTGGTTATAACTAGCTGTGGGTTGGGGAGAAGAAGCGTGACGCCAGACCTCGTTCTGACAGTCTGTCCATGGCCGCCGCTGCGGCTTACCCATTCGGGCATCGCGTCGACAGGCCCAGCTTAAGTTTGCTGTGGATTGACAATGGCATTGCGTGACGATGCTATAAAACCTGACTGCTCCCCATCGCACCAAAGCATGCTTAAGCAATCCATTTTGTGGTAAAACTAGGACAGTTTTTCGGATACGGACGAGGTTATTGTGAACGAAACGTTATCATTATTTCCCATCACGACACGACGGGACGAGAAAGGCCAGATGATGATTGCCGGCCAGTTGGTGCGCGATCTGGTGCAGCAATACGGTTCGCCTTTGTACCTGTATGACGGCGCGACGCTGCGTTCCCAGCTTGATGTGCTGCGCACGGCATTTGCAAATCATTATCGCGGCGGGTTTGAGATCACGTATGCCGCCAAGGCGTATTTTTCATTGGGCATGGCCAAGCGTATGGCGGCGATGGGGTTGGGCGTGGACGTGGTCAGCCTGGGGGAATTAAAGGTTGCCAAAAAGGCGGGATTTTCACCGAAGATGGTGCATTTTCACGGCAATAACAAGACCGTGCCGGAGCTGCTGTTTGCGATGGAGTGGGGCATTTCCGATATTGTGGTTGATAATCTTTCCGAGCTGGTTTTGCTGGAAACGATGGCTATTGAGCGCAAGCAAGTGATCAACATCTGGCTGCGGATCACCCCGGGTGTTAAGGTGGAAACTCACCGCTACTGGCAGACGGGCGATATCGCTTCAAAATTTGGCCTGCCGATCTATGATGGTCAGGCTTCGGAGGGCATCCGCTTTGCCCAGGCCAGCCGTTGGCTGAAACTGCGCGGGCTGCATACGCACGTGGGTTCTCAGGTGTTTGACGCTGCACCTTACGGGGAGGCGTTGAAACGCCTGATCGGTCTGGCCGGGCAGGAAGAATTCATCGCCGCAGAGTTGAGTCCGGGGGGCGGTCTGGGGGTGCAGTACACGCTGGATGATAAAGTGGCGGATGCAGTGGACTGGGTGCGCACGATGAGTGCCATGCTGGAAAAGGAATGTGGCAAGCGCGGCTGGCCGCTGCCCAAGCTGCTGCTGGAACCTGGCCGCTGGCTGGTGGGTCAGGCCGGGGTGTCTGTCTATACAGTCGGCGCGGTCAAGTTTTCCAGTGATGGCACGTATATTGTGGCGGTGGATGGCGGCATGGCGGATAATCCGCGGACGGCGATGTATCAGGCGAAGTATGAGGCGGCGCTGGTGGACAGGCTGCCGAGCGGAATGCGCAACCGCGCTTCGCTGGTGGGCAAGTACTGCGAATCCGGTGACCAGTTGATCCCGATGCTGGAACTGCCGGAAATGCACCGCGGTGAATTGATTGCTTTGCCGGTTTCGGGGGCGTATCAGTTGAGCATGTCCTCGAATTACAATATGGCCTCGCGTCCGGCGGTGTTGTGGCTGGAAGACGGGCGGGCAGAGGTGATGCAGCGCAGGGAAGACCCGGCTGAGGACGGCTGGTGGATGAGTGATGGTTCGTGAGAGTGAATCGCGACCAACTTCACCCCATCCTAACCTTCCCCAATTTGCGATACTACTGCAAATTAGGGAAGGCATATATTGGTTTTGTTTGATGAGAGGGAATTTAAGATTGGTGTTATGATTTGAGTCCGGTTGATGTGTGTTAATCGCAGGTACAGGGTGTTTACCTGTACCTGCTTTTGGAAGGAAGGTTGTTATGCCTATACTGGATCATTTTGGGATACTTGCGCCGTTTTATGACCGTTTTATTGGTTCGACGAAGACGGATATCTGGCGGAAGGTGCTGGATCTGCCCTTTGAGGGGCTGCTGCTGGACGCGGCGGGGGGCACGGGGCGGGTGGCGCAGCATGTGGGCTGCCCGGCTTGTCAGGTGGTGGTGGCGGACGCTTCTCTTCAAATGATGCGGGAGGCGAGGAAGAAGCCCGGTCTGTTAGCATCCGCAACCACGATTGAATGCCTGCCATTTGAGGACGGCAGTTTTGAGCGCGTGTTGATGGTGGATGCGCTGCATCACGTAGTTGATCAGCGCCAGACCTGCCTGGAGATGTGGCGGGTGTTGAAGCCCGGCGGGAGACTGGTGATCGAAGAGCCGGATATTGCCACGAACTTTGTCAAGTTTCTGGCGGTGGCGGAGAAGGTGCTGCTGATGCGCAGTCATTTCCTTTCACCGGACGAGATTGCGGGGATGTATGCAGGGCTGCCGGCGAAGATCAGCATTGTGCGCGAGGGAAATATTGCGTGGGTGGTGGTGGAGAAAATGGAAAGTTAAAGATTCAGCCAGCGCGAGGCCGCATCGGGCAGGTCGCGGGCGGGGCCGACCTGGACGGTGCATTGGGGCAGGGATTCAAGGAAGGCGCGGCCGTAGGTTTTGGTGAGCACACGGCGGTCATAGATGACGACGACGCCGCGGTCGTATTGGGTGCGGATCAGGCGGCCAAAGCCCTGGCGGAAGCGCAGGATGGCTTCGGGCACCATGTACTGGTTGAAGGGGTTCTCGAAGGTCTCGCCGCGGGCAGCGATGATCGGGTCAGAGGGGACATCGAAGGGCAGCTTGGTGATGGCAACCACCGAGAGGGCATCACCGGGCACATCGACGCCTTCCCAGAAGGAACGCGTGCCGAGCAGGATGGCGGCCTCTGCCGAGCGGAACATTTCCAGCAGGGCGTTGGGGGAAGCGCCTTCGCCCTGTTCATAGACGTAGATGTTGCTGTCGTTCAAGGCGGGACTGATAGCATTTGATGTGGTTTTGAGCTGGGCGTAGGAGGTGAACAGCGCCAGCAGGCGGCCGGAAGTGGCGCGGGAGAGCTGCAACAGGGACTGGTCCAGCATACGCTGGTAAGTGGAACGGTCGGACGGCTCGGGGATGTCATTGACCACGTACAGCAGGGTGGCGGTTTCGTAGTCAAAAGGCGAGCCGAGGGCGAGCTCGTCTGCTTCGTCAGCGTACAGCCGGTTGCGCAGGTAGTCGAAATCGCCATTGGTGGTCAGGGTGGCCGAGGTGAGGATGACGCTTTCTTTCTCATGCCACAGGTATTCTTCCATCATCGGGCCGATGGTGAGGGGTGCGATGTTGAGGGTCAGATAGCGCCGGCGGGGGTGCTGCTCGACCCAGTAGATGCGGCCTGGGTCGCCCTCCGAGACGAGGGAAGTGCCGTTGACCTGGGCTTCATCCAGGCGGGAGTAGATCTGCCCGAGGAGGCCGCGCACATCATTGATCTCGTCTGATGAGCCGTCGATGATGTGACCGAGCGATTTGACCAGTTCGTTGAGCAGGTTCAGCAGCAGGCCAATGGTCTCGAGGGTGGTATCCCAGCCGATCTCGACATCCAGCCAGATGGGCAGGGTGCGGGTGGAGGGCAGGATGCGTTCCTGCTGGCCGTAATTGCT
Organism: uncultured Anaerolineaceae bacterium; assembly: GCA_964447155.1. GTDB lineage: Bacteria > Chloroflexota > Anaerolineae > Anaerolineales > Anaerolineaceae > SMBSF63. The sequence goes on along the minus strand of CAYURM010000001.1, from coordinate 83,464 downwards.
CATTGGCCGGCCGTCACGTTGTTCAGAGAGGAAGTCTTTCATGGCGTCAAAGAAGACGCCGAAATCATGTTCCAGACGGAAAGCGAGGTCAGTGATGCGCTGGGCAGCCTGCTGAAAACCGGCATAGTCGGCCGGGCTGAGCATGGGTTTGATCAGCTTGAGCAGGTGGCGCAAAGTACCTGTGGAGGTGCCGCCCAATTCCTTCAACAGACGGGTGATATCGCCATGTGACAGGGTATAGCTCATTGAACTGGTGGTGGCCGATTCGATGTGGTGGGCTTCATCGATGATGAGGTGCTTGAAGGCGGGCAGGACGCGGTTGCCGGTGGCAACGTCCGCCAGCAGAAGGGCATGGTTGACGATGATGATATGGGCAGATTCGGCAGCCTGATGCGCCTGATAGAAGGGACAGGTGCCGCCCATGCGGGCCTGGCAATTTTCGGCGCTGCAGGCTTCATCCTCGGCAGACAGGAGCCGCCAGACTTCGCGTTCCAGGGGGCCGTTGAGGTTGATCTCGTTACGGTCACCGCTGCCGCCTTCGTACAGCCAGACGAGGATCTTCGACATGACGCGCACTTCTTCGACGCTGTTGGGTGTGCGGCGGCGCATGGCTTCCAGGCGGCGGGGACAGAGGTAGTTGGAACGGCCTTTGAGCACCACAGCGCGCAGGTCAATGTCCAGGGCGGCGGTCAGGTCGGGGATATCCTTGTTGATCAACTGGTCTTGCAGGTTGATCGTATTGGTGGAGATGACAACGGGCTGCTGGTTCTGGATGGCCCACAGGGCGGCGGGCACCAGGTAGGCAAAGGATTTGCCTGTGCCGGTGCCGGCTTCGATCATGTAATGGAGGCTGTTGGAGATGGCGTCGGTAACGGTGCGGAGCATTTCCACTTGCTGGTCGCGCTGTTCATACTGCTCAAAATAGCGCGAGAAAGGGCCGCCGTATTCCAGGATGGCGGCGACTTCTTCGGTGTCAAGCGGGATGGGTGGGTCAGCAGGGGTCAGACGGGCGCTGTGATCCCAGCCCTTGCGCAGGGTGGGGGTGATGTCGAGGCGCGCGGCGCGGCCGGGTTGGTAGCCCTGCTGGATGTGTTCGGTGATGATTTCCTCAAACAACCAGCGGCCGTCCCAGTCGAAGGGTTCGCTGATACGCAGGAATTCCTCAATCAGTTCAACCGGCAGGGTGCGGGCTTTTTTGTGCATTTCGACCAGCACGGCATGAGTCAGGCGGGCATCATCCAGGGCGCGGTGGCTGCCGGGCAGGAGGATGTTGAGCTGCTGGCCGAGGATGCCCAGGTTGTAGCGTCCGGCGGTGGGCATGAGCACTGCCGCCAGTTCGTAGGTGTCAATGGTGAGGTTGTTCTGAAAGATGCCCTGCTGGCGCAGGAAGCCGACATCAAACTGGACATTGTGCCCAAGGATGGGGTCATTGCCGACAAAGTCAGCCAGTTCCTGCAGGACGGCCTTGATGGGCGGAGCCTGGACGACCATCGCATCAGAGATGCCGGTCAGTTGAGTGATAAAGGAAGGAATGGGGCGATGGGGGTTAATGAGAGTCGACCACTCGGCTTCAACGCGGCTGCCATTGAAACGAACTGCGCCGATCTCTATGATGGCGTCTTTTTTCGGGTCGAGACCAGTGGTTTCGAGATCGATGCATACGATGGATGACATGGGGTGATTATACCATCCAGGGCAATTTAGAATGGATAAATCATAATCCGCTGTTTTTCATACTGGACGATGGTGGGCACGGATTGTGGACGCTGCATGGCGGTGTGTCCGTATGCACATCCTGCCGGTTTCGGGCATGATCTTATGCGGACGGCGATCCGTCATTCGGGGTTTGCGCGCCGAGCCGCGCTGCGGATGGATGATTTGTTTTATGGCCGCAAGCCGAAGGCGCGTAAGGGCCATGGATGGTTGCGGGTGGATTTGAAGTAGTGTCTCGGCGCTGTGGGAAACTGCCAGGGTCACAGTACCTTATCTCCTGCATTCCTCAGTCCCTGCGGAATGCTCTCCAACCGCCAGCAGGGAGCCTCCCGCAGGGATGCAAGTTGTGCGAAGGCAACATCGGCAACAGCTTCACAAGCATGCGAACAATATGACAAGTCCAACCTGCGGGATGACTTTGATCCGTTCCTGCTTCCTGATTGCCTGATTGACTGGCTACCCCGGTGTTTCATCAACTTTCCCCGCCTGTGATATGATTAATGCGGTTGTTGAATCTACCTGATTGTTCACTGAAGAAGTCATCCATACAGGGAGCTGCGTTGTGATCCATACACCTTATTTCCGCCTGAAATTTGTGCCTGAACGGGGGACGTTTAGCTTGTATCCCGAGACAAGCGGGATGCCGCGGCTGGATGATGCCCGGTTGAGTGTGTCTTATACTGCCCAGGGACGCCCGTATACCGAGCTTGAGTCGGATTGGCTTTCCGCCTCTGCGCGGCTGGGCGAAGGCATTGAAACCGAACACGGCCTGGTGACGCGGATGGTCTACGAGACCAAGCCTGGGGCGCATGGCCTGACCTACAAGCTGACATTTGCGTTGTCAGAGGAAAGGCCGCTGTTCCTGTGGAAGATATCCGTACAAAACGAAGGGAAATATCCGGTCTGGATTGACAAGATCAGTTTGTTGAATATTGACGAGGGTGGCGGTCACTGGCAGGTGTGCGAGCCAGTGCGACCGACCAAATACAGTTTTTATTCCAATAACTGGCAGTCGTGGGGGCATACGGCCACGTATATGGCGGACAAAGCGCCGTTCCGGACACGGATGGCGAAGATCCGCGATCCGCTGTGTGCCAATCCGGGCACGCCTCAGCCGCACCATGTGGGCCATTTTGCCAGTGATTTTTACGGGGTGGTGGCTGACCGCGCCAATCGCAAGGCGATGGTATTAGGATTTCTTTCACAGAAGCAGCATTTTGGTTCGGTGGAGGTGAAGTTCAAGAGTCGTCCGGTGCTGCGTTTGTGGGCAAATGGGGATCATACCCGGCTGGAGCCTGGCGCGGTGATGGAAACCGACTGGGCAGTCATTTATCCTTTTCTGATGGACATCAACGATGCGATTGCGCCGTATCTGAATGCCGTCGCGCGGGAGAATGAGATCAAGGTAAAGGACGAATCACCGGTTGGGTGGTGTTCCTGGTATCACTATTACCAAAAAGTGACCGCCGAGGATGTGCGCCAGAACTTAAATGCCGTGACCCGGTTGCAAGGCCGGCTGCCATTGAAGCTGGTGCAGATTGACGACGGCTTTGAAAGCGAAGTGGGGGACTGGTTCACGTTCAGCGACGGGTTCCCGGATGGGGTGGCGCCGCTGGCAGCCGAAATTAAGGATGCCGGGTTGACCCCTGGTTTGTGGCTGGCGCCGTTTATTGTGCATCCCAAATCAGCGATTGCGAAGGAACATCCAGAGTATTTGCTGCGCAATGAGAAGGGCAAGCCGGTCAGTGCCGGTTTCATCTGGAATGTATTCACCCAGGCATTGGATCTGACCCATCCAGGGGCGCGGGAATATGCCCGGCGCACGGTGGTAACAGCGGTCAAGGAATGGGGTTTCCCGTATCTCAAGCTGGATTTTCTGTACGCAGGAGCGCTGGAAGGCCAGCGGCACGATATGACCCGCACGCGGGCGCAGGTGCTGCGTGCGGCACTGGAAATACTGCGCGAAGCAGCTGGAGAGGATACCTGTCTGGTAGGCTGCGGCGCACCGTTGGGGCCGTCGCTGGGCCTGTTTGATGCGATGCGGATTGGGGAGGATGTGGCTGACACATGGGAGCCGCATTTTAACAGGATCAAACCAGTATTCAGGGAAGAGAAATTTATCCCGTCCACGCGCAATGCGTTGAATAATATCATCACCCGTGCACCGCTGCACAAGCATTGGTGGATCAATGACCCCGACTGCCTGCTGGTGCGCAGTGAAACCAAATTGAGCCTGCCGGAAGTGCAGATGCTGGCAACTGTGATCGGGATGACAGGCGGGTCTCTGCTGCTATCGGATGATTTGCAATTGCTGGCCGAGGATCGTATTCGCATTGCCGAAGCACTGCTGCCGGTGATTGGCGAGCGCGCCGAGGTGGTGGATTGGCTGGATGAAAATCAGCCGGCCCATTTGCGGCTTGACCTGCGCGGCGCTGTGGGGAGCTGGTATTTGCTGGCATATTTGAACTGGCAGGACAAGCCGAAAGACCTGCGCCTGTATGGCTCCGATTTCCATTTGCCGAATGGCACCTACTGGGTACGCAGTTTCTGGGACGGTGAAGTAAGCTGGATGGATGCGCTGCACCCGGTGGTAAAAATGCAGGCCCCGCCGCACAGCGCGGTGGTGTTGGCAGTCCGCAAGCTGAACACCAGCCTGCCGCAGTATCTGGGCAGCGACATGCATCTCTCGCAAGGACTGGAAGTGAGCGAGTGGGAAGTATCTGTATCCGGCTTGCGGTTCACGCTGGACTGCGGGCGGGAACTGGCCGGGAATGTCGATTTGTGTCTGCCTTCGGAGCCAAAATCAGCGTATTGCAACGGGATGCCGATGGCCTGGCAGCAGTTACGCGAGGATGTATACCGCTTCCCGGTGGCGGGCAAAGACCGGGTGGATATTCAAATCGAATTATAAGAGAAGCCCCGCTCAAACGAGCGGGGCTAATTTTTTTATCACCGGGGAAAATAACTGCTTTATTCCCACAGGTGTGCCGGGTCAGGGTTGAATTCCCTCGCTGGCATCGATAGCAAAGCTGCCATCTTCCGAAATCCCGGGGCGGGAATAGGTGGATACCGTAAAGACTTGCAGGGCGTCAATGTCAATGTAATGGCTTCCACCAGGGTGTCGGAATGTAATAGTGTGTTCCCCGGGGTCCATGCCGTAGATTGTCAACCAATTTTGGTAGACCAGGCCGCTGCCGTACTGGTTGAAAAGTGGATATGTGTACCCATCAATTGTGATTTCTATATCGCCGCGGGTGGTGTAACGAGTGTAGATCAACCGGATTTGCTCTCCAACGAAAGTCAGCGCGGCAGATGCGGTATTGTCATTGCTGTATGTAATGGAGCCACCGGAGGCGCGAGAATCATTCCAGGTCTGCCAATTGCCTTTGTAAATGATGTGGGAGTCGGTTTGCTCATACAGGCCTTCGGTAACCGGTTCTGGCGCTGTAGCTACTGCCGATGGCGAGTTGGACAGGGCGGAAATGTTATTGAAGTCATCCACGGCGCGCAGCGCAAAATAATAGGTCCTTCCGGGCACGAGGTTGGAGACGGTCATGTTTTGGTGGGTGCCTGCCAACAAAGGTCTGGGCTCACCGGTGACATCTGTGGCAGCGTCCCATTTGGCTTCGGTGTCAATTGCGTATTGGGCATAGCGCATGATATAGGTCATGGCGGTGCCACTCATTCCGTCGTCACCTGGGGAGTTCCAGTCCAGGTAGATTTCACCATACTCGGGGCCGGAAGCGGCATTCAACGAGATGGTTGCGGGCGGGATGGATTCAGGGTCGGCGATGATGATCGCGTCCAGGTCGATATATTTTGCCCCGCCGGGGTGGCTGAATTTGACGGTGTGGGTGCCAGCGTTCATAAGCGGGCTGTCCCAGCGGTTCTTGAAGGTCAGGCCGCTGCCGTATTGATTGAGCAGCACGGGGGTGCCGCCGTCAATCGTGATGGCGATGTTGCCGCGGCTGGTGTAGCGGGTAAAGAGCAGCGAGACCTGACGGCCGGAGAAGGTCAACGTGGCGCTGGCAGCGGGATCATTGCTGTAGCGGGTGCTGCCGCCGGAAGTGCTGGCATGATTCCATACCGTCCAGTTGCCAGTGTAAACGATGTTTGAGTCTTCGTTCTCGTAGGTTCCCTCATTCACCGGAATGGGCGCCTTGGCCTGTGCCGATGGTGAATTGCCCAGGGCAGAAAGGTTATTGGAGTCGTCCAGGGCGCGCAGGGCAAAGAAATAGGTCTGTGCGGGGGTAAGCACGACGGTCATCGCCTGGGGTGTGCCAGCCACCAATGGAGCGGGCTCGCCGGTCACGTCTGTGGCGGCCTCCCATTTGGCTTCGGTATCGATCGCGCTGGCGGCGTAACGGAGGATGTATTCTGTGGCGATGCCGGTCATATCGTCGTCGCCGGGTGCGTTCCAGTTGAGGTCGACCTCGCCGTTGTTGCTGCCAGTGGCGGCGTTCAGTGTGACTGCCGCGGGCGGGATGGATTCGGGATTGGAGATGATGATCGCGTCCAGGTCGATATATTTTGCCCCACCGGGGTGGCTGAATTTGACGGTGTGGGTGCCAGCGTCCATAAGCGGGCTGTCCCAGCGGTTCTTGAAGGTCAGGCCGCTGCCGTATTGATTGAGCAGCACGGGGGTGCCGCCGTCAATCGTGATGGCGATGTTGCCGCGGCTGGTGTAGCGGGTAAAGAGCAGCGAGACCTGACGGCCGGAGAAGGTCAACGTGGCGCTGGCAGCGGGATCATTGCTGTAGCGGGTGCTGCCACCGGAGGCGCCGGTCGTATTCCATACCGTCCAGTTACCGGCATAAATGATGTTTGTATCTTCGTTTTCGTAGGTACCGCCGCCGACCGGGGTGGGCGCTTTGGCTGCTGCCGAGGGTGAATTGCCCAGGGCAGAAAGGTTATTGGAGTCGTCCAGCGCACGCAGAACAAAGAAGTAAGTCTGCCCGGGGACGAGGCCGGAAACAACCATGGATTGCGCAGTACCGGCGACCAGGGGTGTAGGCTCGCCGGTCACGTCTGTGGCGGCGTCCCATTTGGCTTCGGTATCGATCGCGCTGGCGGCGTAACGGAGGATGTATTCTGTGGCGATGCCGGTCATATCGTCGTCGCCGGGTGCGTTCCAGTTGAGGTCGACCTCGCCGTTGTTGCTGCCAGTGGCGGCGTTCAGTGTGACTGCCGCGGGCGGGATGGATTCGGGATCGGAGATGATGATCGCGTCCAGGTCGATATATTTCGCCCCGCCGGGATGGCTGAATTTGACGGTGTGGGTGCCTGTCGTCATGAGCGGGCTGTCCCAGCGGTTCTTGAAGGTCAGGCCGCTGCCGTATTGATTGAGCAGCACCGGTGTGCCGTCGTCAATCGTGATCTGGATATTGCCGCGGCTGGTGTAGCGGGTGAAGAGCAGCGAGACCTGTCGGCCGGTGAAGGTCAATGTGGCACTGGCAGCGGGATCATTGCTGTAACGCGTGCTGCCGCCAGAAGCGCGGGCATCGTTCCAGGTCGTCCAGTTGCCCGTGTAGACGATATTCGTATCTTCGTTTTGGTAGGTGCCAGGCACGACCGGCGTGGGAGCTTTAGCCTGTGCAGCCGGAGAATTTCCCAGGGGGGAAAGGTTGCTGGAATCGTCCACGGCGCGCATGGCGAAGTAATAGGTCTGACCGGGGGTGAGACTGACGGTCATGGTTTGCGGCGTACCGGCCACCAATGGCACGGGTTCGCCCGGCAAATCCGAGGCGGCCTCCCATTTGGCTTCGGTATCGATCGCGCTGGCGGCGTAACGGAGGATGTATTCTGTGGCGATGCCGGTCATATCGTCGTCGCCGGGTGCGTTCCAGTTGAGGTCGACCTCGCCGTTGTTGCTGCCAGTGGCGGCGTTCAGTGTGACTGCCGCGGGCGGGATGGATTCGGGATCGGAGATGATGATCGCGTCCAGGTCGATATATTTCGCCCCGCCGGGATGGCTGAATTTGACGGTGTGGGTGCCTGTCGTCATGAGCGGGCTGTCCCAGCGGTTCTTGAAGGTCAGACCGCTGCCGTATTGATTAAGCAGCACCGGTGTGCCGCCGTCAATCGTGATCTGGATGTTGCCGCGGCTGGTGTAGCGGGTGAAGAGCAGCGAGACCTGACGGCCAGTAAAGGTCAACGTGGCACTGGCAGCGGGATCATTACTGTAGCGGGTGCTGCCGCCGGAAGCGTTGGCAGTGGTCCAGGTCGTCCAATTGCCCGTGTAGACGATATTGGGTTCATCGTTTTCATAGGTGCCAGGGCTGACGGGAACGGGTGACTGGGCTGCTGCGGATGGTGAATTGGACAACGCAGCGAGGTTATTGGCTTCATCCAGGGTACGCAGGGCGAAGTAATAGGTTTGACCAGGGTTGAGACCGGAAACGGTCATCGATTGAGCGGTGCCAGCGGCCAGCGGCGTGGGCTCGCCGGTCACGTTTGTGGCGGCATCCCATTTGGCCTGGGTGTCAATGGCGGAGGCGGCGTAGCGCACGACATATTCAGTGGCTGTGCCAGTCGTGTCGTCGTCACCTGGGGCATTCCAGTTCAGGTCCACCTGGCCGGTGTTGGTGCCGGTAGCGGCAGAAAGGGTAACTGCTGCCGGGGCAATGGTATCCGGTCTGGAAACAATGAAGGCGTCAAAGTCGATATAGTGAGTGCCGCCTGGATGGAATACTTCGATATAATGCACTCCCTCATCCATGAGCGGGCTGTCCCAGCGGTTCTGGAAGGAGAGGATGCTGCCATACTGGTTGAGAAGTACCGGTGCATTGCCATCAATGCTAATGGCAATATTGCCCCGGCTGGTGTAGCGGGTGAAGATCAGGGATACCTGACGGCCATTGAACAATAATTCGGCTCCGGCATTCTCGTCATTGCTGTACAGGGTACTGCTGCCTGAGGCACGGCCATCATTCCAGGTAGTCCAATCGCCCCAAGTATATACATCAGGGTCTGTATTTTCATAGGTGCCTGGACCAGGGGGTGTGTAATAGTGGGCGGTTACGGTGTGATCCGTAAAGGGCATATAAACTGTATTTGTCCAGCTGTAATTTTCATCATCGGCGGTTCCTTCCCAAGTATCGAGAATAGAATCGTCCGCCGGGTGTGCAGTTAATGTGATTTCCTCCAGGGCATTATAGTCACCAACGTTGGCACAATTTGCAGATTGGGAGGGGGAAGCAGTCGGGTCGGTACCGTTGCCGCTGTGTTCCAGGGTCAGGGTGACGCAGGGCAATTCCGTTTCAATCGCATCCAGACTGACTTTGCTGCCTGAGGCGTGTACCAGACGGACGGTATGTTCTCCGGCCGGGTACTCCGTGCTGGTCCATTCGTTTTGGTAGTCGGTGGGGATGTTGTATTGATTGATCGCAGCAACAAAGGCATCGTCCACGTAGACATTCATTTCGCCATAGTCATCCGTGCGGGAATACCGGATTTTGAAGGTTCCCCCGGCAAATTTAAAATTGGCGTAGTTGTTGATCTCGTTGGACAAATGGATATCACCGTCATAGTGATTGGCCTTGGTAGAAGTGATCCAGTTGGGACTGTAGGTGATTTCCTGTGCGTCGTCGTTATAAATGCCTGCTGCCAGAATTTGTGGTTTCAGGTGGACGATGCTGACAGCGTACATACTCATGCCAGAGTAACTGCCCCCCCATGTCATGGTATGGTTGCTGTAATCCCAAGTGTCGTGGATGTACATGGTTTGGCCGATGTCGTTATAGCCAACGCCGACCATGGTGTGTCCCCGTACGTGGAAAATGACTGGATAGCCAGCATCGATTTCAGCTTTATAGTCCTCAAAATTGAATCCGCCAGGCAGATCAGTTCTTTGCGTATAACAATCGGTAACCGTATACCCGCGGGCTTCGTAGAAATTTTTCACTCCAACGGTGCCATCATCATCGATACCATGGTTTTCCATTTGACTACATGTGAAAGGGCCGGGGTAAGTCGTATAGGCGTAAAAACTGGTAGCGCCATCCGGGTTGCCAAAATTGGATTGGTTGGTTCGCATGTAATCGCCGAGGCTGTCGCCGTAGCTGTGTTCTACCCAGTTGCCTATGAAGGGATCATCGTCCGAGTTTCCATAGCCTCTCCAATAGTCATCTACATGACCTTTGGTTGTGCGGCCATCCAAATTCAGGCGGGAAGCGCTGAGCGGCATTTGCGCCTCTGGGAATCCGGTGGCATCCACCCATATTCCCCATGAGCTATTATCCATTGGCACGACACCATCATTGGTCGGGCCAGTATACATATTTGCAAAGAAAGTCCGATCATAATAGGAAGCTACCATGGCAGCCGAAGTCGCAGCACAACCATGTACCCAGGTGAAAGCAGGGACCTGGGTGAGTGTGTTGATACCAGCTTGTAAATGGGGTTCAGGAAGATCCGCAACAGTAGTCCTGACATAGCCTGCGGGAGGGGTAGGGGGACTACCAATTACAGTTTTAATGAATTCGTTTCCATCAATCGCACCGGCTGCTTCTGTATGAAAATATTGTGTATCTTCAAATGGCGGAGGGGGCGGTTCGATCAGGGATTGGGCCGGCGCTGCGGCAACGGGGATTTCGCCTTGCGTGAACGCTGCTGCCGGTGAGGTTGTGCTGAAAAGCATTGCCAGTACGAGTGTGAGCGTGAAGAAACTTGTTTTCTTGGACATGTGATGAAATCCTTTCGGAAAAAAATAAAGATTTTAAACGATGTGGATTAGTGAAATATTTCGTTATTCAGGTAAGAAAAATGGGTGTGGGAGGGGAGTGAGCAGAGGATTTGATGCTGGCGGCCATAAGGCAAAAGGTGGCCTTTTGTTCCCATTCGTTGGGCGGATGCTGATAACGCATTCGATCTGCGGCCAGGGAAGGGGTAGATAGATCAGGTTGATAAAATAGTGGAGCCAGGATGGGGTTGAGATTAAATTCCCGAATCTCTTGATCCGTTTTACCGGGAAAGCTGTGATTTGCCCGATTTTCATTTCTCAAAATAACCCCCTTTTCTTAATGGGCTTTATTGACTTTTAAGGTGGCAAATGCGATCCTGATTTACACAGCGTAGACCATACATTAAAAAATTAAGCACGATATTTAAATAATTTGTAATTTGTTTTTATCACTTTTATTATACTGGAATTTTCCTCATATTTATCATACGGTGTGGTTAACAAAAATACAAAGACAGGGTCATAGACATTTGTACTATGTTATTGTGTGGCTGCTTCACTGCGTTGCACAGGCGATGCAGGGGTCAAAGGCACGCACAACGCGGCCGACGGCTTTTTCCAGTTCCAGGTTAATCTGCTCGCTGTTGACATAGCGCCGGGCGGCCACCTTGAGGGCGCGTTCAATGGCAAGCATATTGTGTACGGTGGGGATGATGAATTCAGCGCTGGTGATCTTGCCTTTTTGAATAGCATAGTGATGGATAAGCGGCCCGCGCGGGGCTTCGACGAGGCCATAGCCCTCGCCATCACGCGGGGTGTAGGGCGAATCGGTGTCTTCATTATCGAGCGGCTCAGACAGAATTTCGATGGCGCGCTCAAAGGCATATACCAGTTCAATGCCGCGGCACAGGTCAAACAGCAGGATGGGATGGGCGGGTTTGCCGTATTCTGCTTCCAGCCGCTGCAGGTAGTCATCTGCCAGGGGGGTGGCGAGGGATTTGATCATATTCATGCGGGCGAGGCTGTTGGCGCGCAATACCTTGCCCTGGAAGCTGCTCTGGCCGGCGTAACTGTAAATGGTATCTTCATAATTGAGAAATTTTCTAAAGTCTTTGGGCTGAAAATTCTCAACAATCCTGCCACCGGGTTCCATAATGCGGATGGAATCTGTGTCCAGATCCGGTTTCGTTTCGCCGGTGGAAGCGATGTAATAGGCCGGTTGGTCATCCCCCCAGGAGCCGATGCGGTCGCGCATTTGGGCGGACAGCTCCCAGTATTCATCCACCAATGCGCAGGCACGGGGGAGCAATTTTAGCATGCGCTGGCGCATGGCCTCGGCTTTTTCGGGTTCGATGCCGCTGGTGACGCCGCCAATGACGGCTTTGACGGGATGGATGAACTGCCCGCCGGCCAGGGTGATCAGGTCGGTGCCGATCTTGCGAACGCGCAAGGCGCATTGAGCAATGTTGAACTGGGTTTCGCTGGAAGCTTCTTCCTGTGACATGTGAAAAATACTGTCAACGCCCACCCGGTCGGGCATGGTGAAGATGAACAGGGAGGTAGCCTGATTCTGGATCAACTGCCCCAGCAGGAGCAGGTTCCTGATCTTCTTTGCCAGTGGGGGCGGGGTGATGCCATAAGCGTCTTCCAAAGCTTTGACGGCGGCCACGTGGTGAGCGGTGGAGCATACACCGCAGATGCGGGGCGTGATGACAGGCATTTGTTCGGCGGGGACACCCTGCACAAATTTCTGAAAGCCGCGCATTTCGGTGGCCTGAAAGCGGGCGGAGACAACTTCGCCGGCCTGTACTTCAATCACTACACGGGCGTGGCCTTCAATACGGCTGATGGGAAAGGTTAATGTTGTCATGGTTACAGTACCTTCTCTTTGGGGCGCGGCGGTTTGCCTGTCTGGGCATAGTCCGAGAACTGGAACAGGAACAGGGATAGCTGCGGAGACCGCAGGATTTCATAGATTTCTTCCGGAGGGACATCAGTCATTTTTTCAAAAACACGCTGGATGCTGCCTAACCATGCGCTGGATTCTTTTTCAATGAAGGCGTCTGAGGGACCGCGGCAGCCCACGCAGGGGTGGCCGGGTTTGGTGCAAAGGGCATTGCAGCCCCCGCGGGTGGAGGTGCCGACACACGGGTAGCCCTGATTGATCAGGCAGATATCGGGCAGGACTTTTCCGGCCTGGAAGCCGAGGAAGTGTTCCGGTTTCATGTCGATCAGTTTTTTGCGGCCGCATTCCTGGCAGACGGTTTTGGAGGGTTTGAAATCTTCTTTTTCGAGGAGAAGGGCCATGAAGAGTTCCGGGGTGGGCGGGCAGCCGGGGAGGTAGATATCAACATCGATGAAGTCGTCAATTGGCTGGCTGCGGGGCAGCAGGCGGGGCAGGTGGATGCGTTCTTTCTGGGAGAGAAAGACCTCGCGGACTTCATCGCGGTTGCCGAGGTTGGATACACCGCCAGAGATGGCACAAGTGCCTACGGCAACAACTTTTTTGGCCCGTTTGGCGGCCTCAATGAGGTGGTGAATGTCTTCATTATTGCGCACACCCCCGCTGACGAGAAGCACTTCTACCTCTGGCACTTCGTAGGCAGAGACAACCAGGGGCATGTAGACCAGTTGAAATTGATCGACCCATTCATCTGCGTTCAGCAGGGAGACTTCGCAGCCCGCACAGCCGGAAAGCTGGAGGACGGCGAATTTTGGCATTTTATATTGCGTCATGAGCAATTTCCTGTGGTTAGATGTTTTCTTTGATTCTACCAGAGTAGGGGCGTAAACCGGTGTTGTTCTGAGATTGTAATTACTCAGGCGGGTAGTTGTAGATGTGTTCGCGTGCTTTACCTTTCAGTACAATGTCCGCAACGCACCAGTTAGCAAGTTCCAGGGCGGATCTTTTCAAACCGCGAGATGATCTTTGGTGCGTTCAACTTCGAACGCACCCTACGTGAGGTTTGAACGACACTTGTAAAATCAATATGAGTAGGTGCGTTGCCACTTCCCTGCTTTGCAGTGACTTCGTCCGCGGCGAACGCACACTCGCGGGATAGTTTGGCAGGCAAAAGCTGCTACTTTTTTCATGCAGGATGAGGACATGCTTTGCCCTATAGGGCCTTTGCTCCCTGGACAGCGCTGAGCAGTTACCTGAGATTGACGAATATTTTGATAGACGAGGTTTAATCAAATGCCGGGTGGCCGGGGGCGGGTCGGCAGATGACTTCGAGGATTTTGAGATCAAAGAAGGCATAGGTGTTAACCGGCAGGACGATGGCGGCCATGTCGGCGCCGCGACCGGTGCCGGCGATACACAGGACGGGTTCGCCAACCTGAACAAGACCGGCATCAGCAGCCATAATGGCAATTTCTGCGACGACTTTCATCCCTTCGCCAAAGATGCGCAGGGTGTTGGCGATTATTTCGTCGGGGCCAGTGGTGTCAAGCTGTTTGCGGAGGGCGCGGTTGACACCGCCGAAGGCATGCTGGCAGGTAAGGATGGCTGCTCCGGCAGCTTCAATTGCGGCACGGTTTTCGCGAGTCAGTTCCTGGGTATTGGGACCTTTGTACCCGCAGGCATGGCTTACGGTGATCACATTCTTGCCTTGAAATGCCTGGGCAGTTTGTTTGCCGCTTTCACCAGAGGTAGTGGCGACGAGGATGGTATTGATGTTGAGCTGGTTGGCGCGTTCAACGGCGAGCTGCAGGGTGCGGGCGGTGTTGGCTTTGCCGGGTTGGTGGAAATAGACGGTTTGGGCGGTGAATTCGGGCATGGGAGACTCCTGATAGAAATAGGGTCAGGGGCGAAGCATCCAGCAATTCACTGGACAATGTGCTTCGCCCCTGCGGGTTGTTCAAACGCGATGGATGTGATCGCTCAACGTTATTCTTTCGCTTTGGTTTCTTCCTGCACCGGTTTCAGTGCTTTGCGTTTCTTGCTGCGACGGATGAAGAAACGAACCACCAGCCAGATGGGCACAAAGATGATTGCCAAAACGGGGATTACGTAGATAACGATCCAGATCAGGGCAGAGGCAATGAATTTGAGCGCGTTGAGTAATGCCTGAAGGGCGTCGCGGGCGATGCCCTTTGGCTGCCATTTGCCGATGGTCAGGGGCTGTACGGATTCCTGGGCCTGGATTTTGACGGCAATAGACGAAAGGCGCGAAGCTTCATCGTAGTATTTAATCTGTCCTTTGAGAACTTCGATTTCTTCCTGCACCTCCACCAGACGGTTATACACTTTCAGGACTTCCTCGGTCTTATAAGCTTCGTCCATGATCTTCTCTAACTGATCAGCGGCGTTTTCCAGGTTGCGCAGGCGAGATTGCAGGTCGGTATACTCGCGGGTGACATCTTCGCCGCTGACGGTTTCGTTGAGAATATCCGTATTGCCGTCTTTTACCAGGGCTTTGATATTATCGAGGCTTTTGGTGAGATTTTCTGAGGGAACGCGGACGGTGATGTTGGCGGCAGGGACTTCGATGCCGTTGGCGGTATAGGTCTTGTAGAGATAGGAGTTGACCACAAAGCCACCCTGGCTTTCGGCCAGGTCGACGATGTATTTCATTGCGGCGGCGGGGTCATCCACCACAATGGAAAGTTCGGCGTTTTTGATGACGATGCGCTGGACAGCAGCCTGGTTTGTATTCGAGGCAATGCTGCCAGCCGATTCCTCGGCGGCCATATCATAGTCTAGATCAGCGCTTTGATAGGCTGGGGCAGCGCCCACCATGCCTTCCGACACCATCTCTGGGGCTGCCGTTTCCATTGCGGCGGGGGCACAGCTTGATAATAAAAGGGCGGTCAGGGTCAGAAAAATCAGGGTGTATTTCTTCATTTTTTCTCCTCAAGGATGGTGAATGATGGATTAGCTTAATTATAGAACGTTTTTGAAAATATAAAAGTTCCCAATACCGGGAACTTTTGTTAGCGATAAGAGGGCATTGCCAGTTTACCAGCCGTCGTCAAGGCGCAGGGCGTGGCGTTCGGGCAGTCCGAGGGCATAAATGCGCTGCTGGACGCTGACGATGTCGTATTCTACACGCCGGGATTCCCAGATGCTGGTTTCCGTGTTGAAGATGGCGTAGGCGGCGCGGGCATCCTGGTCACGGGGCTGGCCGACCGAGCCGGGGTTGATGATCATGCGGTTATTGAGGATGATGTTGGTGTCTCCATTGATCAATTCCCAACTGATCTTCTGGGTGTCTTCATCTTCCTTTAGTAAAAAGGAGATTGGCAAATGGGTATGCCCGACGAAACAATAAGGGGTAGAAAAATGATTGAAATTGATGGTGGCGGTGTACAGGTCCATCAAATATTCCCAGGTGGGATTGCGCGGGCTGCCATGCACCAGGGTGACCTTGTCCTTGATGATTTTCTCCGGCAGGGAATGCAGGAATTGTAAATTTTGGGAAGTAATCACGGATTTTGTCCATTCGTTGGACAGGCGGGCATCGCGGTTGAAAGTATTGATGTCAATCTGTCCGAGCAGGGCGGCATCATGGTTGCCGACCACGCAGCTGAATTTGGGCAGGTTTTTCAATCGGTCGATACATTCGTTGGGGTCGGGGCCATATCCGACCAGGTCGCCCAGGCACCAGATTTCTTCGATGGACGGGGCATCATTGAGAACAGCTTCGAGGGCGGTGACATTGGCATGGATGTCTGAAATCACTAATATGCGCATAGCTTAATCGGTAACCTCTGGAGTAGGGGTGGGAGTGGGATGTGGAAGGTCAAAATACAATTCCCAGCGGCCGTCATCGGCCTGCCAGAAATCGGAAAGCGGGTCAACAAGGATAATCCAGGTGTTGCCAGGCTTGAGGGCCATCGGTGTCCCCCAATTATTGTAAAAGTGCATGGGGTGGTAATGGTCTGTGGCCCGCCAGTATCCATCGATCATCACGCCGTCGCGGAAGAAAATGGCACGCTGTTTCTCTCTCACGTCCCATACAAAGATTTGGTGCAGGGTAGGCGCAAGTTCTAAATAATCTGCGTAGACGATGATGATATTGGAAAAGGCCAATTGCTCGCCGGTATTGCGGTCTACGAGAGGGATTTGCGGAAAGCGGTTCTCCGGCGTCCCGTTTTCTGCGGTTTCGATGGTGCGCAGGTATTTGCCTGTATTGGGGTCATAGTGCCATTCGCCACGATCACGCACACTATATTCGATGCCGAGCTGGATGGCGAACTGATTGCTGAAGGGAATATTTTCGTCAAAAAGCATACCGTCCAGGTTAGGGCGGGAGTTGTCGACGCCTTCACCGATGGAGAAACGGCTGAGGCCAGCAGAATCAACAAATACGCCGGCCACGCTGTGGGTTTCTTGGCCGCAGATGGGCGGACAGTTGGCGTCATCAAAGGAAATGGCGCGCTGACCCAGTTCGTCTGTCAATACTTTGTCGACTTTGGGGTCGGCGTTACCATAGGCGAGGATGCCCTGGTACATGTTAACCAGTTGGGCATCGATCAGACGGCCTGAACGCAGGGGGCCGACTTTTTCACTATCCTGACTGTAATAAAGGGCGAGGAAGCGGTTGGCTTCTTCCCCAATGTAGTATTCGAAAACAATATCCGCCGCGGAAAGACCGGCATGCGGGCGGCCATGGCGGGGGTAGTTGGATACCTTGATCATTGCCGGGCGCCGCTCCAGATTTTCCAGGTTCTCCGGTTCAAGGCCAGTGAGGGGGTTGATGTTGGGGGAAAAACCGGTCAGGCCGAGGATGACGGGTACCGGGGTGGCCGCCGGTTCCGGGACTGCCAGATTTTGTACGGCAATCGGTTTGGGTGTGGGCGTTGGACCGGCTGAATAGGTCGGGATAATTTGCAAGGTGGGTGCTGAGGAGGGCAGGGTGGCGGTGGGGATGGCTGTGGCTGTGGGGGGTAAGGTGAGGGTGATGAGCATGGCCTGCACCTGGGTCACAAAACCACTGCACCCCGCGAGAATCAGGGAGGCCAGAAGGAGGAAGATCATTGTAAGGAATTTGTAACGGTTTAACATAAGGTATCAATAATTGCCTCGGCGACGGCAGATTTTTCCTGCAAAGGGAGGGTTTCCCGCCGGCCGTCGGCAAAGAGCAGGGTGACCTGATTGGTGGTCCCGGTAAAGCCGGCGCCGGGGACGGTGATGTCATTGGCGACGATCAGATCCAGTTTTTTAACTTCCAGTTTCGCCTGGGCATTCTCCAGCAAGTCTTGACTTTCTGCCGCAAAGCCGATGGTATTTTGCGGGAAGCCAGTTTGTGTTTTTTGTGCGGCGACGGCCTTGAGAATGTCGGTGGTGGATTCAAGTTCCAGGGTGAGCGTATCGCTGCCTTTTTTGATCTTGTTGGCGGCTTTCTGCGCGGGGCGGAAATCGGCCACGGCGGCGGTCATGATGAGAGCGAAGGCGTCTTTGCTTTCACGCAGGACGGCGTCTGTCATCTCGGCAGCGGTGGTGACGGGGATCAGGCTTATGCCGTAAGGGGCAGTGAGATCTGCCGGGCCAGAGATGAGGGTGACGGCGGCGCCCCGATCCAGGGCGGCCTGGGCAACGGCATAACCCTGGCGGCCGGACGAGTGATTGGTGAGGAAGCGTACGGGGTCAAGGGCTTCCCGGGTGGGGCCGGCGGAGACGACGATCTTCTTGCCATGCAGAGGGCCGGATTTGCCCATTTTCCAGCGGATAGCGCTGATGACCTTTGCCGGTTCGCTCATCCGTCCCAGGCCTACCAGACCGGAAGCGAGGTGGCCTTCTTCAGGTCCGATGAAGGTAGCGCCGCGGCTTTTGAGGATGGTTACGTTGGCCTGGGTGGCGGTATGGTCATACATGCCGGCATCCATGGCCGGGACGATCATCAAGGGGCATTTGGCAGCCAGGGCTGTTACGCTGAGCAGGTTGTCGCCAATGCCGTGGGCCAGTTTTGCCATCGTGTTGGCAGAGGCCGGGGCGATGACCATCAGATCCGCATTGTGGCCGAGCCCGATGTGGGTGACGTGGCCTTCGCCGCCCCACAGGTGGGCGTCCACGTAGGCTTTGCGCCCCGTGACGGATTGAAAAGTGAGGGGAGCGATGAACTGGCAGGCGCTTTCGGTGAGGATCACATCAACCAGCGCACCCTGCTGGGTGAGTCTGGAGGCAATTTCAGCAGCTTTATAGGCCGCGATAGAACCGGTTACGCCGAGGACGATATGTTTGTGCTGGACGGGATTGGTCATGTTATGTATTCATCTCCCAGAGGATGCGCAGCCCGTCCAGGGTTAACCAGGGGGCGATCACATCGATCGATTCGGTTTCTGTGGAGACCAGCTCTGCCAGTCCACCAGTGGCAACGACGACCATATCTTCTCCCAGTTCTTTGCGGAAACGCTCGACCATGCCTTCGACGAGGGCGACATAACCGAAAAGAAGGCCGGATTGAAGGGCATGAACAGTGTTGGCGCCAATTGCGGAAGGCGGAGCGACGATGTTTACCCGCGGCAGTTGGGCGGTGCGGGAAAAGAGAGCTTCAGCGGCAATGCCGATGCCGGGGGAGATGGCACCGCCCAGGTATTCGCCTTCGGCGTTGATCGCATCAAAGGTGGTGGCGGTGCCGAAGTCGACGACACAGGCGGGGATGCTGTATAGGGCTTTGACGGCAACCGCATCAACAATGCGGTCAGCGCCAACACCACTGGGAGGATCATACAGAATCGGGACGCCGGTCTTGACTTTTTCATCAATCAGGAGGGGTTCCTGGCCCAGGTACATTTGGCAGGCCTGCACGATGCGGTTGGTGATCGGGGGAGAAACAGACGCCAGGCAGACGCCATCGAGCTGCCCGATGGCACAGCCGCTGTGCTGGAGGAGGCCGAGGATTTGCAGGCCGTATTCATCCGGCATGCGTTCGTAATTGGTCGCCAGCCGCCAGCGAGCGCCGAGTTTCTGGCCTTCGTATAACCCCAGGGTGAGATTGGTGTTGCCAATATCAATGGTTAAAAGCATACATGGCTCACTTTTTCAAGAGTTTGAATTCATCAATTCTAACCCAGAAATGACTGAAGCTGTACTTAAATCATCGGAATTCTTGAAGTGCTTACAGAACTGTAAGCTGGTGAAAGTTTTAAAGTTACCCTATTGCGTGTATATCAATAAGGGAGGCAATTGCTGCGTCCGCTTTATTGATCCGTGGTGACAGAATCAGGCTGCTCCCGGATGGTGAAGTAGCGGGCTTCGGGGTGGTGGACGATAATGGCGGCGGTGGACTGTTCGGGCACCATTTGCCCGGCGGAGGTAAGCTGCATGTCCAGCCATTCTTCTGCGGGGAGCAAGTCGAAGACTTCGCGGTGGTCGGCGATATCCGGGATGGCGGGGTAACCCCAGGAATAACGCAATCCCTGGTTTTGAGGGATGCTCCATGCGGCGCGGATGCGGGCGTGCATCCATTCGGCAATGCCTTCGGCGGTTTGCACGGCCAGCCCGTGGGCAAAATAGGCTTCGCTGTACTGACCGGCGGCATGCAGGGCATCAATCCGTTCGGTGGCGGCATGGCCGACGGTGACCACCTGGAAGGCGACCGTATCGAATTTGTTGGATTTCTTCGGGAGGAAGTAATCTGACAGGCACAGGCCTCTGTCGGTAGTCTGGCGGGGCATGGAGAAACGGAGGAGTTCCTGCGGGGAGGCACCGGTATCGGTGAAGGGGGCATAGATGATGAGTTCATCCCCATCGGTCTGGGCAGGCCAGAAGCCGTAAACGGCCTGGGGTTTCAGCCAGCCATTTTTCTGTGCGTCCCGGGTCATATCTTTCAGCCTTTGTTCCAGGCCGGCCTCCAGCTCCGGGCGGTCTGCTTTGCTGGCGTCCTTGCTGCCCCAGGATAATCGAAAGAGAGATTTTTTGTTGATCAGGGGAATGACTTCGTCAAGGGGAATATCTTTCACTGCCTGGGCACCCCAGAAGGGCGCCTGCGGGATGAATTCGGCAGGGGGAACGATGGCAGGGGCAACCGCAATTCTATTCTTTGACGAGGTGCGGCGAGGGCCGACAGCCTGTTCTTCCACTTTTTTCTCCTGCAGTGCCTGGCGGCGGACGGGATCATTGAGGTCATCCAGCGTGGCAAGACCTTCAAAGGCGTCTTTGCAGTAGAATACGCCGGGTTGATAAGGACTGCCGTCTTCGGTGTTGGTAATGCGCAGGCCAAACTGGCGGTTGATGGCAGCGCCGCCAATCAGCACGGGGATGTTCATGTTTCGCCGATGAAGCTCGTTGACCACACGGGGCATTTGCTGACTGGTGCTGACGAGCAGGGCGCTGAGGCCGATGGCAGTCGCCTGGTTTTTCTCAGCTTCGGCGATGATGGTATCCACCGGCACCTGTTTGCCGAGGTCAATGACTTCATAGCCGTTGTTGACGAGGATAGTCTTGACCAGATTCTTGCCGATGTCATGCACATCCCCATAGACCGTTGCCAGCACGATGGTGCCTTTGGTGGTGCCGGCTTTCTTTTTGAGATAGGTCTCCACGTGGTTGACACAGCGCTTCATCACCTCGGCAGATTGGAGGACGAAGGGCAGGATCAGTTCGCCCTTGCCAAAGCGGTCGCCGACATCTTTCATGGCGGGCAGGAGGACGCTGTTAAGCAGCTCCACGGCGGCATCGTGCCGTTGGGATGCAGGGGTTTCCTGCAGGATGGAATCGATGGTGTCTTCCACGCCATCGTGATAGCGATGGAGGATGCTCCAATGCAGGCGCTCTGTGGGGGACAGACTGGCAAGGGTTTCCTGGCGGGCGAGGAGGGCTTTGTCTTTATCTATCGTTTGGACGCCTTCAAAGCGTTCAATGATCCGCGCCAGTGCATTCGGGTGATTGTTGAAGATGAGGTCTTCCATCAGGGTGCGGTCGGCGGGATCAATTTCGGCATAGGGCTTGACGGTGGCCGGATTGACGATGGCCATATCCAGCCCGGCCTGCACGGCATGGTACAGAAAGACGGAATTGAGCATGTGCCGGGCGGCGGGTTGGAGGCCAAAGGAAATATTGCTGACCCCGAGGGAGGTGAGGGCGCCGGGCAGGTTTTTCTTGATTGTTTGAATGCCCTTGAGGGTTTCTTTGGCCGAGTTGAGGTATTCATTTTCGCCCGTCGCCAGGGTGAAGGTGAGCACATCAAAAACCAGGTCGGCGGGCTGGAAACCATATTCTCCTATAGCGATATCGTGAATCCGGCGGGCGACTTCGAGTTTGCGCTCGGCAGTCTTTGCCATGCCTGCTTCATCAATGGTCAGGGCGATCAGGGCGGCGTTGTATTTCTTCGCCAGCGACAAGATGCGGTCGGCTTTTTCGCGCCCGGCTTCGAGGTTGATGGAGTTGATCAGACAGCGGCCAGGGGCGGTCTTGAGAGCAGTTTCCAATACGTCCGGTTCGGTGGTGTCAATCACCAGCGGGGCATCAATCACTGGGGCGAGGGTTTTGATGACCTTCGTCATCATCTCGTTTTCGTTGTCAGTTTCGGTGAGCGCTACACACACATCCAGGGTATGCGCGCCGTTTTCCATCTGCTGGCGGGCAAGATCCAGGACGGCGGCCATGTCTTCTTTCATGATGATGTTTTTGAAAATGCGGCTGCCCTGGGTGTTGAGTCTTTCGCCGATCAGCAGTGGCGGCGGTTCCTGGATCATGGTAACGGCATGGATGCCGGAAGCCAGCTTGTTGACTGCGCGTTCGGGACGGAGCGATTGTGGACGTCCGTGAATCCTTTTGACCAGGGCTGCCAGGTGTTCCGGGGTGGAGCCGCAGCAGCCGCCGACCACGCTGATCTTGAATTTTTCGACGAATTCGGTCAAGGCCTCGGCAAAGGGCTCGGGTTCCAGGGGGTAGACGGCTTTGCCGTTTTTGTTGATCGGCAGTCCGGCATTGGGGACACAGGAAACCCATTTTGTGGCGTGTTCGCCGAGAAACTGGATGGGCTGGCGCATGTGGGTGGGGCCGGTGGAACAGTTCAGACCGACCACGTCGATGGGCAGGTCTTCCAGAATGGTGAGGGCGGCTTCAATATCGGTGCCGAGAAGCATGCGTCCGCTGGTGTCCAGGGTGATTTGCGCCTGAATCGGCAGGAAAATGCCGGAGGTTGCAAATGCTTTTTGGGCGGCGAGGATGATGGCGCGGGTTTCGATGATGTCCTGAGAGGTTTCAATGAGGATGAAATCCACGCCGCCCTGCACGAGGGCGAGGGCCTGTTCGTAGAAGATGTCCACCAGTTCGTCGAAGGACAGGCGGGAAAGTTCGGGGTCGTTCATGGAGGGGAGTTGACCGGATGGGCCAATGGAACCGGCGACGAAACGCGGCTGGCCGGTGGATTCGGTGTATTCGTCCGCCAGGCGGCGGGCAATGCCGGCGGCTTTGTGGTTCATCTCGGTGACCTTGTCCTGCAAGCCGAATTCACTCATGGTGAGACGGTTGGCGCGGAAGGTGTCGGTTTCGATGACGTCTACGCCGATATTCAGGAAGGAGCGGTGCAGTGCTTCGACGGCGTGGGGTGCAGTGATGACCAGGTAGTCATTACAGCCAACGAATTGTTCCCCGCCGTAGTCTTCGACGGTCAGGTTCATGCGATCGACATTGGTGCCAGTTGCGCCGTCCAGAATGAGGACGTGTTCTCGCAGGGCATCCAGGTATCTGCGGTTGGTATATTCTTGATCCATAGGAGGACTCCACGCGGGGATCATTGTTCCCCGCGAAAAATTTCTAACAATGCCCCGAATTGTATCACGGTGATGGCATATTTTTTGCATAAAGATCAGGCATGGCGGCTGAAGCGCGCTCACCTGCCCCCTATCACTTTGCGGTGAGGCTGCAAAACAGGAGGGGCATTTTGTGCATGCGGGAACGGTGGGGGTTCCCAGGATGGATGGGCGCGTTACGGGGACAGGGATATCCTGTTTCGTGTGATTCTTTGGGATATAATTCAGTATACGATGTGACGAAGTATCAATGGCGCATCCAGGATGGAGTGAGAGCTGATGTCTACATTACGATCTTATTTGATTGCCGGGCTGTCCATGGCAGTGGTGGGGATTGGCGGTCTGGCATTGTTATTCACCAATGCCTACCCCACCCTGGGGCCGCGCTGGTTGTTTTTCTTTTTACTGACTTTGGGAATCTGCGGGCTGGGCTTGCCAGCAGTGGCGTATCTGCACCGGCGTTTTCCATCTGATCCGCCGGTAGACAAGGATACCATCCTGCGGGAAGTGATCTGGCTGGGCACTTATATCAGCTTGATCGCCTGGCTGCAATTGGGACGGGTGTTGAATCTTTCGATTGCATTTTTCCTGCTGCTGGGTTTTGTTTTGATCGAATACCTGCTCCTCATGCGCGAGCGCAGCCGCTGGGAACCGCGGGAATAAGCATGATCAATGGATTAAAAAAAATCCCTTCTGTAGAAAGTGTGATGCAAACCAAGACCGCTGCCGAACTGGTGGCAGTTTATGGACGGTCACTGACCCTGGAGGCGATCCGGCAGGAAATGGAAATTGTTCGCCGCGATTATGCTGCCAGTAAAACGGTGCCGCAGCGCGCGGCATTACTGGATGCCGTGCAGATGCGGCTGGAAGAGTGGGTGACACCGAGCCTTTTGGGGGTTATTAATGCCACAGGCGTAATTCTACATACCAATCTGGGGCGGGCACCCTTGAGCCGCTCAGCGATTGAGATGATGTCCGGGGTTGCGGCGGGTTATTCCACGCTGGAATTTGATCTGGAGACGGGCAAGCGCGGTTCACGCACCTGGCATGCTGAGGACTTGTTAAAACAAATTACTGGTGCTGAAGCCGCCCTGGTGGTGAATAATAATGCCTCAGCGGTGATGCTGGCTTTGAGCGCGCTGGCGAAGCGGCGGCGGGTAGTGATTTCCCGCTCCCAGCTGGTAGAAATCGGGGGCGGGTTTCGTGTGCCAGACGTGATGCGCCAGTCGGGTGCCAAGCTGGTTGAGGTGGGTACGACCAATCGGGTGCATGTACGGGATTATGAAACGGCATTGGCGGAACAGCCGGTGGCGTTGATCATGCAGGCGCATCATTCCAATTTCCGGATCGTCGGGTTTACCAGCGAACCAGCATTAAAAGACCTGGCTGACCTGGCACATAACTATGGCATTTATTTACTGGATGATATTGGTTCGGGGGCATTGCTGGATACCGCCCAATTCGGGCTGGCGCATGAGCCTACTGTACAGGAATCGCTGGCTGCGGGGGCAGATGTGGTGTGTTTCTCCGGAGACAAGCTGCTGGGCGGCCCGCAGGCGGGCATCATTGTTGGCAAGGCAGACTTACTTAAGAAGATGAAAAAGCATCCCTTCGCACGGGCGATTCGTGCGGACAAGCTGTGTTTGAGCGCGTTGAGTGCGACTTTGCTGCATTATTTGAAGGACGAAGCAGAGCGGGAAATCCCCATCTGGCAGATGATCTCCCAGCCGGTTGAACAGGTGCACAAGCGCGCTGCCTACTGGGTGAACGTATTGCAGCGGGGGGAGGTGATTCCCGGCAAGTCCACGGTGGGTGGAGGCAGCCTGCCTGAGGAAGAAATGGATACCTGGCTGATGGCGCTGGATGTGCGTCACCCGGACCGGTTTTTGGCGAAATTGCGGGAAATGAACCCGCCGATCATCGCCAGAGTGAAAGCGGATCGGATCGTGCTGGATCCGCGCACGGTGCTGGCGGAGCAGGAAGATGCCTTGCTGGTGGGCCTGCAAAATGCCCTGCCTGTAAAATAATGTCATCCCATAATATAAGGAAAGATAAACCATGAAAACTGATCTTGATGGATTGATGCAGGCCCAGAATGTGGATGCCTTGCTGGTTTCTGGTCCGGCCAAGCATAATCCGGCGATGGTGTATATGACGGGCGGAGCGAATTTGACGATGGGGCATGTGATCAAGAAACGAGGCGAACCGGCAGTGCTTTTCTTTGCGCCGATGGAACGGGACGAAGCGGCGCGTACCGGGATGGTGTCGCGCAACTATATGACTTATCCGCAGTTTCGGGCGGCATTACAGGGTGACCTGGACCAGCACGCAGCCATGCTGCAAGCCATGCTGAAAGATGCGGGCGTGACGGGCGGGCGGCTGCCGTTTTATGGCGATGTGAATGCCTTTCGGCATTACGGGATTGTTGCGCGGCTGCTGAAACTGATGCCAGACCTGCGTGTAGCCGATAGCGCAGAAGACGATGTGATCCTCAACGCCATGTCGACCAAAGACGAAGGGGAAGTGGCGCGCATCCGTAGGATGGGGCAGATCACCACCGAGGTTGTGCGGGCGACAGCCGATTTGCTGATGAGCAGCAGGGTAAAGGATGAAGTGCTGTACCAGGCAGATGGCGAGCCGCTGACGATTGGCGCAGTAAAGCGGCAGATTGATGTGTGGCTGATGGAACGCGGCGCTGAAAATCCTGAAGGCACCATTTTTGCGATTGGGCGTGATGCAGGGGTGCCGCATTCTACCGGCACAGAATCCGATGTACTGCGCCTGGGTCAGACGATCGTCTTTGACATCTTCCCCTGTGAGGCCGGCGGCGGTTATTTCCATGATTTTACACGCACCTGGTGCCTGGGCCATGCTCCGGACGAGGTGGTGAAATTGTACGAGGATGTCAAAACGGTCAATGAGACGCTTGTTGCTGAATTGGAAGTGGGAAAACCTTTCTTCCATTACCAGAAGCGTACCTGCGAATTGTTTGAAGAAATGGGGCATGCGACGGTGATGAGCAATCCCGGCACGGAGGATGGGTATGTGCACAGTCTGGGGCATGGCGTCGGCCTGAAGGTGCATGAGCTGCCGATGTGCAGTTATCAGCCAAATGGCGGCCAGACCAATGTCTTGACTCCGGGTCAGGTGATTGCGATTGAGCCGGGGTTGTATTATCCTGAGCGTGGGATGGGGGTGCGCCTGGAGAATACTTATTACATCACCCCGGACGGGAAATTCGAAAATCTGGCGCCGTATCCGATGGATCTGGTGCTGCCAGTTAAGCGATAAAGTGCTGGACAGGAGAGGATTATGACCATAGAACGATCTGCGTTGACGGGTTTTCCGCCAGCGCGAATCATGGGGATTGAGTCGTCCTGCGATGAAACCGCAGCGGCGATTATCCGCGATGGGCGGGTGCTGCTTTCCAATGTGGTCGCTTCACAGGTGGACATGCACGCTGAATATGGCGGCGTGTTTCCTGAAATGGCCTCGCGCCAGCATGTTTTGTCGATTTATCCGGTGGTGGAGCAGGCGCTCAAACAGGCGCACCTCAGCCTGACAGACCTGGATGCCA
The DNA here is from genome assembly GCA_964447155.1 of uncultured Anaerolineaceae bacterium. GTDB lineage: Bacteria > Chloroflexota > Anaerolineae > Anaerolineales > Anaerolineaceae > SMBSF63. The sequence continues at coordinate 56,792 of CAYURM010000001.1, read as the reverse complement.
TCGCAGTGACGCGTGGGCCAGGACTGGCGGGGTCACTGGTAGTGGGGGTAAATGCAGCCAAAGGGATTGCCCTGGCGACCGGTCTGCCGCTGATTGGGGTCAACCATCTGGAATCGCATATTTATTCTTCATGGCTGGCGACAGAGGACAGCGAAGACCTGCCGCCGGAACCGGAATTTCCGCTGCTGGTCCTGCTGGTTTCCGGCGGGCATACCGAGTTAAATCTGGTCACCGGACATTTACAATATGAGCGGCTGGGGGCGACGCTGGACGATGCCGCTGGAGAAGCGTTTGACAAGGTGGCGCGCCTGATCGGGCTGCCCTATCCGGGAGGGCCTTCCATCCAGGACGCAGCGCAGGGCGGCAGTCCAGGCGCGTTTGATTTCCCGCGATCCTGGCTGGATGACACCTGGAATTTTTCTTTCAGCGGATTAAAGACAGCTGTGCTGCGGACCGTACAAGGCTTGCAGCAACAGCAAGCGGAACTGCCCGTCGCCGACCTGGCGGCAAGTTTTCAGGAGGCGGTGGTTGAGGTACTGTTAAAGAAAACAATGGCTGCGGCCCGGCAGTATCAGGTCAAGCAGATCCTGATTGCTGGCGGGGTGTCTGCCAACCAGCATTTGAGGAATGCTTTCACCAGGCAGGCTGAATTCCCCGTACATATCCCGCCACTGGCGTTTTGTACAGATAACGCTGCCATGGTGGCCGCTGCCGGATACTACCGTTTTGTTCACGGCCAGCGCGATTCACTGGATTTTGATGTGATGCCAACCTGGCCGCTCTCATAGGAGGCTTACATGCGTTCTATTCGTCATTTGACCCCGCGGTATATTGTCAACCGCACGATTGAAAAATTGTATCGCCGAACTCACCCGGGAATAGCCTGGCTGACGCCGGATGCGAATGATATTCTGGATAGTTGTTTGTGCAAAGAAGACCGCGGTATAGAGTTTGGTTCAGGTAACAGTACAGTTTGGTTTGCCAAACGGGTTGCTTTTTTGGACAGCGTAGAGCACCAGGCGAACTGGTATGAAAAAATCGCCCAGATGCTGGACGAAGCCCGTCTGGACAACGTACGCTATCATTTACATGCGCGGGATGCAGATGATAACCCGGATGCGTCTGGTTATGTGCGCATTGCTGACAGCTTTGCGCTGGGAAGTCTTGACTTTGCCCTGGTGGACGGGATCTATCGCGCGCATTGCGTTCGGGCTGTGATCGACAAGCTGAAACCGGGTGGACTGCTGATCATTGATAATGTTAACCTGTACCTGCCCTGTGAGTCGATGGCCCCGAATTCGGTGCCGGTGGACGGCAAACCGGTGACCCCGGTTTGGCAGGAAGTGTATGATGTGATCCATCTGTGGCGGACGATCTGGACGTCCAACGGGGTCAGTGACACGGCCATCTTCATCAAACCCTGCACCGAATAAGGTGCAGGTAACTTTTTCCCCGATTTGGGCATCTAATGAGTGAAGAAAACACAAAACCGATATTTTCGATGGAGGCTTTGCAGGCTGGTGACCGGGCAGAATTTGCCCGGATGATGGATCATTTCTCCAATCCGATTTACCGGCTGGGTTTGAAGATCCTGGCAAATGAACAGGATGCGGAAGATGTGCTGCAAGAGACGTTTATCAAGGCCTATCATTCGATTGCGAAGTTTGAGGGCCGCTCGTCCCTTTCCACGTGGTTATACCGGATTGCGACCAATGAGGCCTTGATGCTGATTCGCAGACGCAAGCCCACTCTGGAGCTGGTATTGGAAAACGATAATGAGGAAGACGTGACCCCTGTCGAGATTGTGGATTGGTGCTGTCTGCCGGAAGAGGAACTGCTTTCGAGTGAGTCACGGGATTTTCTTGAGGAGGCGGTGCAGGTGTTGACGCCCCCCTTGCGGCTGGTATTTTTGATGCGGGACGTGGAGGGTTTGTCGATCAAGGAAACGGCAGAAATCCTGGAGATCAGCGAATCGGCGGTGAAAGTACGCTTAATGCGGGCACGGTTGAAATTACGGGAAGAATTGACCCATTACTTTGGGGCGCAACTGGACGGAAAGGAGGTGCAGTATGGATCCGCATCAACATGACTCAGCCAATTGCAAGGATTTGTTGGCGAATATTTCGGCGTACGTGGACGGCACCTTACGGGAAGATCTGTGTGTATTGCTTGAGGAGCATATCCATTCCTGCCGGAACTGTGAGATTGTGGTCAATACGCTGCAAAAGACGATTGATTTGTATCATGAGGCCGCCGAAAAAGAGGGTGCTATCCCGGAGGATGTGCGCAGCCGGCTGTTTGCCCGATTGGAGCTGGATGATTTTATTGAATAGCGGTAAAGGCGGGGAATTTATCTGTTGTTTTGCCATTCCACGCCGGATAAGAGCGTGAAATTCATTTTTTAAGGTTGTTTGACAACATGACAGCCTGAACTTATATTAAAATTAAGACAGGATGCAGAAACAGGTAACTTTTTTGAGGGTTAGCACATCTAAAGATTGATATGCAAAACAGGATCACTGGCGAGGACGAGAAGAAAGGTTTGCACAGGGAAATTGTGTTGCTCCTGGATGATAAACCTGCGGAATTTCCGCCAACCGGCTATCGGGCGGGGATGAACTGCCCGAAATGCAGGCAAGCAATTCTGGATTATGATGGTTTGTTGAATGTGGTTTGCCCGCATTGCGGGGTGGTACAAGGGGGCTGCTTCACCTGATAAGGGTATGTTACAGCCTTTCCGTGGGGCAGGCAAATTAAAAAAAACGAAATCTTTTTCGGAGGAAAAAAATGGAAAAATTGTTGAATGCTGAACTGGAAGGACAAATCAAAGAAGTTTTTCAAGGGCTGAAGGACCCTGTGGTTGCCCTTTTCTTCGGCAGCAAACTGAATAATTGCACTTATTGTCAGGATACGCTGCAAATGCTGCAGGAACTGGTGGCATTATCAGACAAGATCGCGTTGGAAGTTTATGATCTGGAAGAAAATTCTGCTACGGCAGAAAAATACCACGTCACCATGGCGCCGGGGATTGTAATAACCCGAAGAGACGGCGCGGAGTTGGTGGACTACGGGGTGCGCTTTGCGGGCATTCCGGCAGGACACGAATTTACTTCACTGGTACGCAGCTTTATTCTGGTTTCTACTGCTGATTCCGAATTGAAGCCAGCCACAAAGAAATTTTTGAGTGAGTTGAAGAAACCGGTTAAATTGGAAGTTTTTGTGACCCCAACTTGCCCGTATTGCCCTCAGGCAGTCATTTTGGGCCACCAGATGGCAGTAGAGAGCAAATTTGTGGAATCGACGATGGTGGAAGCAACCGAGTTTCCTGAACTTTCCACCCGGTACGGGGTGGGCGGGGTTCCCCACACGGTGATCAATTTTGATGCTGCCTCCATGGTTGGTGCGGCGCCCGAAGCGATGTTACTTGAAAAGATCCAGGAAGCCCTGAAGTAGGGAAAAGGAAGGTGAAATGATGGATGCAAGCGTAAAATGGAATGGCAAGATGGCTTTCACTGCTACGGCTGATAGCGGGCATGATGTACGTATGGATGCCAATGATGCTGTTGGCGGAGAGAATACCGGTGCCCGCCCGACCGAATTGTTGTTGATGGGGCTGGGCGGCTGCACAGGGATGGATGTCGTCTCTATTCTGTCCAAAATGAAGCAGGATATAACGGATTTTGAGATCAAGATCCACGCTGATAAGACGGATACCCATCCCAAGATCTTCAAGGATATTGTCCTGGAGTATGTGCTCACCGGGCATGATCTGGATCGCGATGCGGTGGAAAAAGCGGTGATGCTTTCCAGGGAGAAGTATTGTTCGGTGCAAGCCATGCTGCGTAAGGCGGCGGATATCGAGATCAAGATCACAATTCTTGAAGCAGCGTAGGTAATCTTTTACCTTCTTGAGGGATACATCTATCCTGTAAAGGTGCAGCATGCTGCACCTTTACGTTTTTAAAGAAATAGTTTGCTGGGAATTGATTTACTGTTGGACGGTTTTCCGGCTTTCGATGCGGCTGCGGCTGTCGGCAACTTCGCTGGCAATCACTGTTTTTCCGAAGCGTACGAGTGTGCCGGCATAGGCTCGGGAGCCATTAACAGGAATCCAGCCTTCCAGGTTAAATGCAAGCGGACTGTCTGCGGCAATCCATTCACCGTTATATTTGCGGGCGATGTGCACGTGGGTGCCAGTGGAGCGCCCGCCATCACAGGAAGGATAGCCAATGGGTTGACCGGCAGCAATGCTGGTGCCGACCGGGGGAATACTTTTGGTAGCAAGGTGCAGATAAAAAATATTCCATCCGGTGCGTTCATCTCCATCGCCATCCAGGTCAAGGACGGCGGCGCCGATGTCCGTACGCACGATGATGCCGTCTGCCAGGGCAGTGACCCATTCTCTGCTGGGGGAGCAGCCGCCGGCTTCTGTAGGCGGCGCAAAGTCAAGTGCTGCCCAGGGTTCCCCGGTGCCCCAGCCGGTGTGCGGTCCGCCGGTATAGGACCACGGTTTGCCGGGAGCGAAGGGCAGCAGGAGGTCTGGCTGTCGTAGAGAGCCGGGGATGAGGGCCTGATTTCTGCTCCAGGGGTCAAACTGGAATAACTTCGTATAGGTATCAAGGAAGCCGGTGGCATGAATGGCTTGCTGGTAGGCTGCCCCGGATGAAATCTGGGCGTAATAGTAATGTAATGCGACCGTGGCAGCGTTTTGCCAGGGGTCTGCGATTTCCAGACTGCCGTCCCGTAATTCAAATGAGGTGAGTTTGCCGGTGCGCCAGCCATAATAGCCATTATTGAGGGTGTTGGCGGCCCAGATCATCTGGAAATACAGTCCTCTGCGGCTGTCGTTCTCATATCCGAGGGAGAAAGTTGCTGTCGGGTCCGTGAATTTGGAGAGGGTCAGGGCGCCAGTCTGGTAATCGACAATTGCCAGCAGCAGACGCGGGCTGATACTGTAATTCCGGGCGACATATTGCACCAGTTCGCCGCCGCGTTTGTCTTCCCCGGCAACGTAGAAGGTATAGTCTTTTAACCAGCCGGGCATACTGTCCACGAAGGCAACGACGTCGAAATCGCGGTCAGCAGGGCCGTAAACGAAGAGCGAATCCGGGATGATCTGATACGGGCTGCCCCACAGGGCCTGATAGTAGATGGGAATCTGCATGGGCAGTCCCTCGGGCAGGGTAGTGGCATCAGCCGGGATGATGGGATTGGTCTGACGGATTTCGCCGATGGTGGTGTTGAAGCGGGCTGCCAGCGCGGGCAGCATGTCACCGGATTGTGCGGTGTATTCGACCAGTTCGCCCGGGGCATAAGCGGGACGGGTGGGCAGGGGCGTGGGGGCAGGCAGGCCGCTGTCTCCCAGAAAGAGGTCAGATGCCGCTTCGCCGATTTCTTCCCCCTGCGGTTGAGCCTGCGGGGCGGGGAGGTTGCAGCTGGCGAGGAGCAGGGCGAGAATGAGCAGCAAGAAAACGGGCTTTAAGCGCGCGTATTGATGATTTATTTTTCTGAAATTATGTTTCATACCTATATCTAACCTGAACCACGGAAGGGGATTATGTAAGTGATGGATTAAGAATGCCATGCCGTGTCTATTTCTATTTTGGCAGACAATCTATTTATACTGTCTAAAAGTCGAACCGACAAGGGGCATATTAACGGCAGAGACAGCTTTCCAGGTCATCACCGCGAATAATACAGGATTCAAATGAACCGACTTGTGAGGCGATGACTACTTCGTTCTCACGCGTGAGAAAGCCGGCATACGGTACTACACTGTCTGCATGCGCCTGCCAGCCGGTGAGGACAAAGGGCAGGGGGCCGTCGGCCAGCACCCATTCGCCGTTATACTTGCGGGCGAAATGAAGATGGGTGCCGTTTGAGACGCCGCCTTCGCAGGATGGGTGACCAATTCTATCATTGGTGCTGAGCCATGTGCCGGCCGGGACGCGGTCTTTGGTGGCGACATGCATGTAGAGCAGTGCCCAGCCGGTTTGCTCATGGCCGTCGCCGTCCAGGTCAACCATGACGACGCCTTGACTGGAACGGACGACGAGACCTGAGGCAGCCGCCGTAATCCAGCGGGACGATTCAACGCAGCCATGCTCCAGAGAGGCGGGGGCAAAATCGAGAGCGGCCAGGGCGCCATCAGGGCCCCAGGCTGAGTGCGGACCGCCGGTCAAGCTCCAGCGGATGTTTTGTTCAAAGGGCAGTTCCATTTCCGGCTGAACGAGATAGGTGGGCAATAAGGGTTCGACCGAAAGGGCACGCGTCCACGGGTTGCCGAACATGTCTTCGTACAGGGCGGGCAGGCTGTTGGGATCGTACAGTGCCCCAATCCATTCCCGGTCATCGTATAGTTGGGACATCATGTATTGCACGGCGACAGTGCCGGCGTTCAATTCCGGGGCAATGCGAATGGTTTTGTGGTTGGTGAATTCCAGTTCTGTCACCAGCCCCGCACGCCAGCCATAATAGCCGATGGATAACTGCTGAACCGCCCAGCTTAACTGCCGGTAGAGCCCTTTGGCATGGAAATCGTTCCAGCCCATTGGATAGTCGGATTGTGCCAGGTTGGCAGGCTGTCCGCTGACCCAGTTGCTTTCGTACTCCAGCATGGCAAGCAGCAGGCGGGGATTGATGGAGTTTTCAATCGCTACGGCTTCGATGATTTCAATGCCGGTATACCAGCCGCCAACGCGCCACTCACGGTATTCGTTGAGATACCCGCCGGCTTTCTTTACGTAGGCATCCACATCAAAGTCGATGGCCGAGGGAGAGAAGACGATTTCGCTGTCGGGCAGGAGGATTTCTTTGGAGGTAACCTGATCTTCGCTGAATCGTTGGGGAATGATCAACAATTGATCTGGCTTGATCAAAGAGACGAGAGGAATGTCTTGCGGTGAGGTGATCACTTCCGGCCAAACATCAAATCGGGCGGAGAGGGCCGATAAAGTATCCCCGGCCTGGGCGTAGTACAGGATGGGCGTGACCCCTTCGCTCACCGGGTCGGGCGTTACGGGGGGCGCACCTGCCGGCGGGGCGGTGAGCGTGACGGTCGGCGTCAGCGTAGGGGGGAGAGCCGTCCATTCTCTGGTCGGGATGGCTTCGGTGGCGGTGACCGTGGCCTGCATAACGGGCTGGGGGATGTTTAATGCTGCGGTTGGCTCAGGCGGCTGGGTTGGATCCCAGTAGACGGCTGTGGCGGTCTGGCTGGCAGCGTAGCCTGAACTCAATGAGCAGGCAATCGAAAAAAACAACAGGCCGCCGAGGAGAGCGAACAGCGATAGCCGCTTAACGGTGGATCTGGTTTTCTGGTTTTCTTTCATCCCAGGCTTCAACAATCTGTCCATCTTTCTGTAATGTACCATTATAAACGACGCCGGTGCCCGCAGAAACCCAGCCATCCATGATGAAGGGCAGGGAACCATCGGCGGAAATCCATTCCCCATTATACCTTCTTGCGATGTGAACGTGGGTGCCGCTGGAAACGCCGCCTTCGCAGGAGGGGTGACCGATGCGGTCGCCGGCTTTGACCGGGGTACCGGCGGGGATGCGGTCACGGGTTTCGATATGACCGTAAAACAGGCTCCATCCGGATTGATAACTGCCATTGTTGTCTACATCCTGAATGACGATGGCATCTGCGCTGTACAGGATGACCCCATCGGCCAAAGCGGTGACCCATTCATCGCTCTGGACGCAGCCCTCGGCATTCCCCGGCGGGGCAAAGTCCAGGGCAGCCCAGGCAGCGCCATCTCCCCAGCCGCCGTGAGGGCCGCTGGTGAAGGACCAGGTGGTATGCGGCTCAAAGGGAAGCTGGAATACGGGCTGGTTAAGTTGTGATGGAACCAGCGGTTCGATGGCAAGATCAAAAGGATAACCGAAGAGGTTTTGGTAGGTCTGGCGGAATCCGCCCTCACTGACAGCGGCGCGCCAGGTATTTTCATCCAGCAGGCGGCTGAAGAGATGCTGAACGCCCGCGGTGGCGGGGTTGAGGGTGTTGTTGACGGGAATGACAGTGCCGTCCGCTGTGACCCAATTGGCGAAGCCATTGACCTGATAGAGATAGAAGCCGCGGTTGAGCTGGTTGGCCGCCCATGCCAGCTGACGGTAGAGGCCTTCGCGGTAGAGGTCCTGATATTGCATCGGATAGGTCAGGGACAGGGAGGCGGGGCTGGCCGCGGTCAGCCACTGGCCTTGGTGTTCCAGCAGGGCTAATAACAGACGGGGATTGACCGAATATTCGGCGGCAATTCTGTCCACGATCCCGGCGCCCGTCATGAGATGTCCATCAACGGTTTCAGTGTACTGGTTAAGATAGCCATTGGATTGCTGGATAAAATGGGCAGTGTCGAAACAGGCAGCGGCCGGGCCGTTGACCAGCTCTGAATCGGGAATGATTTTGAAAGCGGGGCCGGGCTGAGCGGGCTGCGGCGCAGGGATGGCAAGGGTTTGCCCGATTTCGAGTCTGTCCGGGTTGGTCAAGGTGTTTTCGGTGATGATTTCTGTCAGCGGGACGCCGAATTGGCTGGCGATGGCGGCGAGGCTGTCGCCGGGCTGCACCGCGTAGGTTTCGGGTTCCGTCCGCAAGGCGGGCAGTGTCCGCGGGGCGCTGGGGGTGGGTTCGGTAATGGGTGTACCTGGTTCGCGGGTGGGCGGCAGGCACCAATCTGGCGGGCGGTTGTCAACGGACTGGTGTGCAGTGGCCTTGGCTGCCTGGGGTTGGGACTGAATGGCAAGCGAGGCCGGGTCAGTGGTGATGGGTTTTTGACAAGAGGCGAGGAGGAACGCGGTGAGGAGGATAGGGATATGTTTCATGCGGTTGCCAGACCGATGGGGAGAGATTTGCCGCCAATGAGGTGCACGTGGAGATGGTGGACGGTTTGTCCGCCATCGCGACCGGTGTTGATCAGCACACGGTAGCCGCGGTCAAAGATGCCCTGGTCGCGGGCGATGTGTTGGGCGGTCAGCAGCAGGTGGCCGAGGAGGGCCTGATGCTCGTGATTGGCCTCATTGAGGGAGTCGATGTGCTGATTGGGGACAATCAGGATATGGATGGGGGTAATCGGCGCGCGATCCCAGAAGGCGGTGACAAGGTCATCGCGGTGGACGATGCGGCCGGGTCTTTCACCGGCAATGATTTGACAGAAAGGACAGTTTTGTTCCATTATATTTTACAGGTTGCAAGGGGTGTGCCGCCGAGGCTATTCGGCCAGGGGCGGGATCTCTCCGGTGATGGGCTTGCAGACGATGTCGTAGTATTCCAATTCGGTAGCGCGGGTCTGTTCCGCGTAGGCGCGGGCTTCCTTGCCGATGGTTCGGACGGTGTCGATGTGGATGCTGGCGTCCTGATCCCAGTAGCGGGGCAGGGTAAGCAGGGGGTTGTTAACCTGCCCTTCGGGGATGTAAGAGGGGCGGGCGGCGTCATACTCGTCTGCCTGGGGGATCCAGTTGAACATGAGCGGGCCGCGCGGGTTAACGGTGAAGCCGAGCTGGTAGCCGACTTCCTGGGCGATCTCGACGGCGCGGGGGGTAAAGCCGCCGCCAGGCCAAACGTAGGCAATGGGCGCTTTGCCATACACGTTTTGAATGGTAGAAATAGAACCAGCCAGTTCGGAATACATATATTCTTCTGACGAGTTGTCGCTGATGGGGATATTATGGATAACGCCGTGAGCCTGGTGGTCGATCCAGCCTTCGTTTTGCAAACGTACGTTGCCATCGATCAAATCCTGGGAGGATTCTGTTGTGCTGATCCAGCCATTGACGAAGGTCCAGCCATAATCATCATAATAAGTTTTGAAGGTATTTTCAAAGGAGTTTGCCGAATGGCGGTCATCAACGATAAGAATCACAGAGCGTTCAGGGATTTTTGCATTGGTTGTCAGAAAATCATTCAATTGTTGAATGGTAATCGCTTCAAAGCCCTGATCTTTCAAGTTCCGACCTAACTCCAGCAAAGTAGATCGGGAGATTTGCATTTTTACAGGGTCAGGGTTTTCGTCAACGATCCAGTGGTACATGATCGGCATAACCACGGTTCCTGGGCTGGCATTGTTGGGGTCCCAGCGCATCTTGAGATAGGTGCAGGTGTCTTTGATGTAACTGCGGGGAGCGTCCAGCGGGTTGAGGTACTGCGAGGTGTAGACGGCCGGCAGGGCGGGCGGGGTGCGGTTGGGATCAGGGGTGATTGTGGCGGTTGGTTCCGGCGTGGGGGGCACAGCGGTGGGCGGTTGTGGCGTGGCAGTTTCCGTGGGGCCGGTGATGGCGTAGGTGGCCGTCAGCAGGGCGCTTTCGAAGATGGCGGTTGCGTCGAGGGCGGGCTGTGCTGCGGCGGCAGGGGTACAGGCTGTTAAAAGGATGAGCAACACGGGCAGGAGTGCCAGGGTTTTGATAAGCGGTTTGGTATTTTGGATTGTACGTTTCATCATTAATGAAAATCTCACTTGTTGAATTCGGATGTAGATGGCGATCATTTTGTATCAGGGGATAAGTATAACAAAGAAAGGGGGGCGAAATAATTGGAAATAAAAGGAGCAGTCAAAAGATGTAGAAATTATCGTAACTGCTCAGGCAGGTGTTGTAGGGTGCGTTCGCAGTTGAACGCACCAAAACTCACCTTTGGTTTTGAATGGTTCTGAATTGGAGTTTGACGATTGGTGCGTTGCGGACAGCACGCTAACGCACCCTACGCGTGACGGGTTCGTAGGCAAAAGCTACTACTTTGGGAATGCAGGGTGAGGATATGCTTTACCCTATCGAGTCTTTGCTCCCTAGACAGCGCTGAGCAGTTACAAATTATCGTTTTAATGCAGTGTGAACTTGGCCGCAGAGCGTCCGTACCCACCGCTTCGGCTTCGACAAGCTCAGCCTACGCTTCGCAGTTCATTTGAAAAAATAGTGAGGGCGATTCTACAAAACTTGACAGCTCTCTGTTTAAGTTACAAGTATAACAAAGAAAGAGAACGGTTATAATAGTTTTTTACCGGAGGGAAGAAGATCTGATCATTCCTGATCCTCCATAGCATATGATGATTGGGGAGTTTTCATGGTTGGTATCGAAAAAATAAAAAATTATTTTAAAAACACAGATCACAAAATTTTTCTCCTGGCCCTGTGTATTTATCTTCCCTTCATATTTTTAGGGTATGGCAGCGATTACGATTCGCATAATGTCGTGTGGGCTGGCAAGAATTTCGCAGAAACACTGGATTATGTCCCTTCCCGTGTGCCCGGTTTCTTTATTTATGAATCGATCACTTTCTTTTTTAACTGGATCGGCGGCAGCATTCTGACCAATCTTGCCAGTGTGGGGATGTCTTTGCTGATCCTGAAGCATTTTATGCGGTTCAGTAAAGAAAACCAGGTGCCGCATTACCGGTTGTTAACGCTCATCTTGATGGTACAACCTTATTATCTGGTCAACTCGACTTGCACGATGGATTACCTGTTTGCATTTGGCTTTGCCTTTCTGGGATTGATGAAATTCCGGGAGCGCAAATTCTTTGCGGCGGGGGTGTTGATGGCGCTGGGGATTGGTTCCCGTCTGACGACCGGGCTGGTGGTGGCGGTTTTCTACTTGTGGGTATTCTTCACGAAAAAAGCAGACCGCGGAAAAATCATTCTGGGTGGAGTGATCACTGCATGTCTCACGGTTTTGTTTTATGTGCCATCATTGGATTTTGCGGAATGGAATTTTGCTTATGTCAGCCCTTCGGTGGGGACGGAAGTATTTTGGACGCCAATGTTGCGAATAGGGCGCTGGGTGTACAAGACCATTTATTTCTGGAGTCCGCCGGTTATTCTTGTCCTGGCATGGGGGGGGATCCGGCTGGTTGCCAAACGAGAGAAATGGACACAGTTGCCGGACAGGAGCGTACTGGTTGCCAGTGCGGCAATGATCCTGGTGATCCAAGCTTTCTACATGTATATTCCCACCGAGCCGGCGTATATGATCCCGACCATTCCTTTCTGGTTGATCCTGATGGGTGTTGCTTTTTCGGACAAGAAGAAAGTGCTGATCGTGATGCTTGTTCTGGTCGTGTTATCCAATTTTGTCAGTTTTAACGTGGCCCGTCCCGATAAAGTTAACCAGGCCACCGGCGCGCAGTATGGTCTATGGGTTGAGCCGGGGCATCTGGTGAAGGATGTTATCAAGCGGATTGAATATTTGAAGTGTGGAAATCAGCCATGCAGCCTGCTGGAAGCGGATGCGGAAGGACTGGGGGAGTAAACAGGATTTGACATACTCCCTTCCCGGCTGGTTTTTGGTGCGTTCAAAAGCGAACGCACCCTGCCTGAATAAACAGAGAGTGGCGGGAACTTCTTCCGCCACTCTTTTGTTTAAACGATATATTTTGCTATTCTACTTCTTCGCCCTGGATGAAGGCTTCGGTTTTGGCGTGGGCGATGTCATCTTTGTACTGACGGGGCGGGGATTTCATGAAGTAGGAGGAAGGGGCGTAGAGCGGGCCGCTGATGCCGCGATCCAGGGCGAGCTTGGCGCAGCGCACGGCGTCAATGATCACCCCGGCGGAGTTGGGCGAGTCCCATACTTCCAGCTTGACTTCAACGTTGAGGGGCACATCACCGAAGGTAGTGCCTTCCATGCGGATATAGCACCATTTGCGGTCGGTCAGCCACGGCACATGGTCGCTGGGGCCGACGTGGATGTGTTCCGTGCCCATGTCATAGGGCAGCATGGAGGTAACCGCCTGGGTTTTGGAAATTTTCTTGGATTCAAGGCGGTCACGTTCGAGCATGTTGAGGAAGTCGGTGTTGCCGCCGAAGTTCAATTGGTAGGTGTTGTCAAGGCGCACGCCGCGGTCAACGAACATGCTGGTAAGAACGCGGTGAGTGATGGTTGCGCCGACTTGACTCTTGATATCATCGCCAATGATGGGTAATCCGGCGTCAATAAATCGTTTTGACCAGTATTCCGAGCTGGAGATGAAGACCGGCATGGCGTTGACCATGGCGCAGCCAGCTTCCAGAATCTGTTCGGCGTACCATTTGGTTGCCATTTCGGAGCCAACGGGGAGGAAGTTGACGACGACATCCGTTTTTGTTTTTTTGAGGATCCCCACAATATCATCGGTCGGTCCGGGGGCTTTTTCGAGAATTTCGCTCAAGTATTTGCCCAACCCGTCATGGGTCATGCCGCGGGAAACGGGAATATTCATTGTGGGCACTTCAGAAAATTTGACCGTGTTATTGGGGAAGCTGAAGATGGCTTCTGAAAGGTCTTTGCCGACTTTGGTGCTGACGACGTCAAATGCCGCGGTAAACTCAATATCGCGAATGTGATAGCCGCCAAGGTTGACATGCATCAAGCCGGGTACACGATCGGTATCTTTTGCGTTCTGGTAATAATGGACTCCTTGGACCAGGGCAGAGGCACAGTTGCCTACCCCGATGATTGCTACTCGTACTTTATCTTTTGCCATTTCCGTATTATCTCCTTGCAAGAAATTGTTTGGAATAATAAAACTTTGGGTAAGGCCCAGATCGATCGTTCTTTAAAATGCCTGCCCGTTTATTTGGATAAGGTTATTATAATACTCAAAACGGGGATATTATCAGGTTTGTTTGAAATTGTGTGCTAATCTGGTGTTGACAAACCAATTTTTAAACATTATATTACTTTTAATCCATTTGTCACAAACTTTCCGGTAATAAAATCTTCAGAAAAAAATCGAATAAGCAAAATTTTTATTAAAGGGGTTAAAAATATGAGCCAAATCGCTGGAGCGGGAATTGATCTGGACGATGCCGGGGCAATGGGCCGACAGCGGATCATGGTGGTTGAGGATGAAGCAGACACCATATTTTTGTTGAAAAATATCCTGCGGATGGCTGGATATAATGTAATGAGCGCTTCAGGTGGGGAGGAGGCGCTGCAAAAGATTGGTCTGCATGAACCCGATTTGATTCTGCTGGACGTGATGATGCCTGAGATGGATGGCTGGCAGGCTTTTGAATATATTCAGAAGATGACGAAAGCCCCGGTTATTTTCATTTCCGCGTTGAGTTCCAAGGAACATATCATCAAGGGACTGCGGGCAGGTGTGGATGATTACATCACCAAGCCTTTCCATAATGAGGAGGTGGTGGAACGGGTGCGGGCGGTGCTGCGCCGTGCCGGGCGGGCGAAAGAAGTAACGCGCTTTGTATTTCCCAAAATCAAGATGGTGGTGGATATAAAAGGCCAGCAGGTACAGCTTGCCGACGAAAATATTCATTTGACAGCGAAAGAGTTTGCCGTGCTGGCGGTGTTGGCAAAACATGCTCCGCAGATTGTCAATTATCAGACGATTTCGGAATCGGTATGGGGCGCAGATTCCAGTGAAGCGCGCAAGCGGGCCAAGTATCTGGTCTATCTGCTGCGACGCAAGTTTAGTGAAGTACTGCCGCACGAGGAGTTGATCCTGAATGTGGATCGGCTGGGATACCGGTTGAATTCAGCGGATTAGGATTTCATTGCTGTGCTTTGCGCAATCCGGTTTTGTCAACAAAGAGAGGCATGGATCACGCAGAGGCCGCCGCGCGAATTCGTAGAGAAAAAATCATTTCATGCCAACCGCACGCCGGACCTTTTGGCGGTTCACCCCGCAAGCTGTAACGACTGACCGCAGGGTTCCTGCAATTGCACCAAAATTGCCCCAATTTCTCTTTATCTTTGCTCCCACGGGCGAACAAAAAGAAAGCGAAAACCGGTTGCATGGTATAATCTGAATGCTAAAAATTAGCAATCCATTGGTTGATTTTGAGGAGAATTTATATGTCTGGTCATTCAAAGTGGTCTACGATCAAGCGTAAAAAGGGTGCTGCAGATGCAAAACGCGGCAAAATTTTCACCCGCCTGGCTCGGGAAATTGCGATGTCGGCCCGCGAAGGCGGCGGCGACCCGGGGATGAATGTGCGCCTGCGGTTGGCAATTGACAAAGCCAAAAGCAATAACATGCCCAAAGACAGTATTGACAGAGCGATCTCGCGCGGTACCGGCGAGGGAAAAGACGGCGAAACTTTTGAGCAGATCACTTATGAAGGTTATGCACAACACGGCGTGGCGTTGATGATTGAAACGGTTACCGAAAATCGTAACCGCACCGTTGCCGAATTGCGCCATATCCTGACGCGGGCGGGCGGTTCTTTGGGTGAGACCGGGTCGGTTGCCTGGCAGTTTTCACGGCAGGCGTATTTCAGTTTCGAGGCCCCCGGCAAGACTTTCGACGACATTTTTGAGCTGGCTTTGGAAAATGGCGGCGATGATGTGGAAGAAGACGATGGTGTTTTCGAGATCACAGCCCCGGCCGAATCCTATAAAATCATCAGTGATGCGTTATTGAAAGCTGGCATTTCTCCAGAAGACGCCGAGATTCGCATGGTTCCTAATCAGGAAATGGAACTGGCTGTGGACGCAACCTTGCAGGTGATGAAAACGATTGATGCCCTGGAAGAGATGGATGATACCCAGAGCGTGTATTCCAATCTTGGTATTTCTGATGAGGCAATGGCAGCGCTGGAATCCGCATAAGCGTCTATGATAATTCTCGGCATTGATCCCGGTACGGCGATTACTGGCTACGGGTTTGTGGAAGAGAATGAACGTGGGCAATTGTGCCGCATTGCACACGGGGTCATTGAAACACCGGCCAAGATGCCCATGGAAGAGCGTTTATTGCTGCTGCACGAAGAACTTACCAAACTGATCCTTCTTCACCATCCCCAGAGCGGGGCGGTGGAGAAGCTTTTTTTTCGCCGGAATGTAACCACGGCCATTTCAGTGGGGCAGGCACGGGGCGTGATTCTGTTGGCAATGGTGCAGAACGGCGTGCAAGTGAAAGAATATACGCCAATGCAGATCAAACAGGCGGTCACCGGCTGGGGCGGAGCACAGAAGCCGCAGGTGCAGGAGATGGTGCGTGCCTTGCTGGAGCTGGAGGAAGTTCCCAAACCGGATGATGCCGCCGATGCGCTGGCCGTGGCGATTTGTCATAGTCACAGCCGGGCGTACAACCAGCTTCTGGACAGTTGAGAAGATGATCATCACCAGTCGAGCGAATTCTAAAATCAAACAGTTTCGGAAACTGAATGACCGCAAAGAGCGCCAGCAGACCGGGCTGTTTACGATTGAGGGCCTGCGCATTGTCGCCGAAGCGGTCGAACAAAAGGCAGAGATGGAGATGCTGCTCGTTTCGCCGGATCTGCTGGTGAGTGAGTTTGGGCAGGAGTTGGCTGAAATGGTGCGGCAGAGCGGGGTAGAGGTCGTTGAAGTCAGCGATGATGTGTTTCACAGCCTGTCGTTGAAGGATGGCCCTCAGGGAATGGCAGCAGTTGTCCGCCAGCATTGGCTGGAGCTGGATGCGGTGCGCCTGACAAGGGGTGAAAACTGGACGGCGCTGGAGTCAATCCAGAATCCCGGCAATCTGGGCACGATCATGCGCACCCAGGATGCGGTTGGCGCACCGGGATTGATCCTGCTGGATCACTCGACAGACCCGTATGACCCGGCGGCAATGCGCGGCAGCATGGGGGCAATTTTCACGCAGAAGCTGGTCAGGGCCAGCTTTGCCGAATTTGCGGACTGGAAACGGCAAAGGGGGTATCCGGTAGTCGGAACGTCCGATGAGGCGGCCATGGATTTCCAGGACGTAGTTTATCCCGATCCGGTGCTGCTATTGATGGGCAGTGAGCGCCAGGGGCTGGATGCAGTGCAGATGGCTGTATGTGACGAAATGGTGCGCATTCCCATGGTTGGGCAGAATGATTCGCTCAATTTGGCGGTGGCGACCGGGGTGATGTTGTATGAAATCTTCAATCAACGGCGGCACAGATAAAACGAACACTTGCAAGGGTGAAAAATGATTGCCAATATTCAGGGTGAAGTGGTTGCTGTAAAAAAAGAAGAAATTGTCGTGCAAGTGGGTGGCTTTGGCGTGCGGGTGTTTGTGCCGGTACGCGTCAGCGATGATGTGCATGTGGGCGAAGCCGTATTTTTGCACACCTATCTCGCCATTCGCGAAAATGCCTGGGGATTGTACGGATTTGACCGTGAAAACGAACGCGAATTTTTTGAGCTGTTATTGGCTGTAAATGGGGTTGGTCCGCGGATCGCTCTGGCAACCATGTCTGTGTTGACGGTGGATGCCATTCGACGGGCGGTGGTCAGCGAACAGGCGGAAGTGTTCACCCGTGTGCCCGGGATTGGCAAGAAATCGGCCCAGCGTATTTTGCTGCATTTGCAGGGCCGGGTGGGCGAGGTTGATCAGCTGGAAGGGTATACGGTTACGGATGTGGACGCTGAGGTGATTGAGGCGCTGACCAGTCTGGGATATAGTATTGTAGAGGCGCAGTCGGCCCTGCAGGCGATCCCGAAGGATGCACCGCAGGAAGTGGAAGAAAAACTGCGGCTGGCTTTGCAGTATTTTTCGTGATGGATGGTGAATGCTGTCGAAGACAGCGAAAACTGCTTCGATTTACCCATGGCGGATTTACGCATGTATATGCACAGCCGCTGCCGGGAATGTTGTTTTGAGTGGGAATGCCCTCACCCTCAATCCCTCTCCCGTTTTTTGGGAGGGAGATGTGTTGCAGGAAAGACAAGACCAGATACATGTCGTGCACTTGAGATAAAAAATCTCCCGAAGGATGAAACCTTCGGGAGATTGCATTTCTTTGTGGTACTTATACAGCAGACAGGTTTGAGGATGCGTTAAGGAATTCCTGTTCTTCGGCTTCGGCCACGCGGATGCCCTCTTTTTCGTCCACCGAGAGCAAGACGAGGGCACCAGAGATGAAGAAGAGGATCAACGAGACGATGCTCAGGCGGCTGCCGCCCATCAGTTTACTGACCAGGCCAAATAGCAGCGGGCCGGCCGTGCCGGCGATCTTTTCGCTGACCGAGAAGAAACCGTAGAATTCTGCGGATTTGCTCTTGGGCATCATCCGCCCGCACAGGGAGCGGCTGAGGGCCTGGCTGCCGCCCTGCACGGTGGCAACGAGGAAGCCCAGCATCCAGAACTGCCATTCCTGATAGAGGAAATATCCCATAATCGCGATGATGGAGTAAATCACCAGACTGAGCAGGATGGCGCGTTTGGTGCCCAGTTTTTTGGCAAGCCAGCCAAACAGGAAGGCAAAGGGAAAGGCGACGAACTGCACCATAAGCAGGGTGCCGATGGTGGTGATGCTGCTGAAGCCCAGTTCGGTGCCGTAGATGGTTGCCATGTAGATGATCGTGCCGATGCCGTTATTGTACAGCCAGAAAGCAATGATGAACTTGAGCAGCTGCTTGTATTTTGAGATTTCGCCGAAGGTGTGGGCCAGGCGAGAGAAGCTGGCCTGGACAGGGTTGAAGCCTTCTTCGCCTTCCTTGACACGGCGGGGCGGTTCGGGAACGTTGCGCCACAGTGGAATGGTGAAGACGAGCCACCAGATGGCGACGGATACAAACGAGAGGCGAGACATAAGGCCTGCCCATTCTCCTGCCGACATGGTGATCGTTGTTACCAAACCGGTATTCTGAAATATGCCATTCAATTGTTCGGGGGTAATCATAATCATTGCCAGATTGACGGCCAGCAATAATCCGCCGCCGAGGTAGCCGATGGCATAGCCTTTGGAGGAGACCTGGTCGATCTCATCCGGCCGGGCAACATGCGGGAGGAGGGAATCGTAAAACACGATCCCGCCGGAGAAGCCGATGCTGGCAATGATATAGAAGATAGAGGCTTTTATCCAGTCGCCGGTCTGCACCAGATAGAGCAGGGCTGTGCCGGTGACGCCAATGATCACGAAGATGGTCAGGTATTTTTTCTTCGCGCCGCTGAAATCGGCCATTGCGCCCAGGATGGGGGACATGATGGCGACGATAATCAGGGCGATGGTGGTGGTGAAGGCCCAGTTGGCGGTGGCGTCGGCGCGGGTGAGGTTGGCGCTGGCCACGGATGAGTAATAGACAGGCAGGACGGCGGCCATGATGGTGGTGGCGAAGGCCGAGTTTGCCCAGTCGTACATCACCCAGCTATTGATCCTTTTTTTATGCAATTTCTCCGAATTCTGATGTGTGATTATGTTTTCTGCCATGCTGTTCCTCCCGTATGAATAATTGCTGTGGATGGATTGAATAAGACTATTGACATTATACAGTGAAGGGGGAGAATTTGGTTTATGAATGGTTGAAAAGACGGGATTAGACAATCCGTTCATCAGGGAAACAGGGACTGGGGTCCGCGCGACCGGGGATCAGGGAAAAATGGGCCGCCAATGAAAGGTTCGTCAAGATGAAGTCGTCAAGAAAGAGGATAAACAGGGGGATATTCCAAGAAAAAATGAATTAGTTGGACGTATGTTCTGGTATAATTACAGATTGCATGCAGTTAAGTTGATCCTGAAAATATGAATGTAGACTTGATTTAATGGTCTGGTGAGGACAGGTAGGATGAGTAAAAATGTGATCCGTGTTTTGGGGGCAAGACAGCACAATCTAAAAAATATTAATGTTGAAATTCCCCGGGATGAACTGGTGGTGATCACCGGTCTATCGGGTTCGGGCAAATCATCGCTGGCTTTTGATACCATCTTTGCGGAGGGGCAGCGCCGGTATGTGGAGTCGCTGTCGGCGTATGCGCGTCAGTTTTTGGGTCAAATGGACAAGCCGGATGTCGATTCGATCGAAGGGTTATCCCCGGCCGTGTCGATTGACCAGAAGGCGACTTCCCGTAATCCGCGCTCTACGGTGGGTACGGTGACCGAAGTGTATGATTATTTCCGCCTGCTGTTTGCGCGGGTGGGGGTGCCGCATTGCCCGGTATGCGGACGGGTGGTTTCCCGCCAGTCGGCAGAAGAGATTGTCGACCGGATTGAAAGTTTGCCGGAGGGGCGGCGGTTGATGATTCTGGCGCCGGTAGTACGCAGCCGCAAGGGGACGTATCAGGCGGTATTTGACGAGATCCGCAAGGCGGGTTTCGTGCGTGTGCGCGCAGACGGGGTATTGTATAACCTGGATGATGAGATCAGTCTCGATCGATACAAGATCCATACGATTGAAGCAGTCGTTGATCGTCTGGTGCGCCAGGCCCCGGAAAGCGAAGAAGACCTGTTGGCACAGCGCTCCCGGTTGACCGACTCAGTGGAAACTGCTTTGAAGGTCGGCGAAGGCTACCTGACGGTGCTGGATGTGACCGATGATGAGCCGGTAGAAATGTTTTATTCGGAGTATTTGTCCTGCCCGGAACACGGGGTCAGTCTGCATGAGATTGAGCCGCGCAGTTTTTCCTTCAATACGCCGCACGGGGCCTGCCCCGACTGCCAGGGGCTGGGCAGCCGGCTGGAGATTGACCCGGATTTGCTGATGCCCAAAGCGAATCGTTCCCTGAATAATGGGGCGATCACCGCGATGGAATGGAGCAGCACCCGCAACCGTGAAGAAGGCGGGTATTACTGGCAGATGCTGACCGCAGCCTGCAAGGAATTTAATATTGATATGGATGCGCCCGTGAAAACCTTGCCCCAGGAGAAGCTGGACATCGTCTTGTATGGCACCAGGGGCAAGGAGATCACGGTCAAGTTCAAGAGCCAGAATGACAGGCGCTCGACGGTCAAGATGGCTTTTGAGGGTGTGGTCAATAATCTGGAGCGGCGCTTCCGCGAAACCTCATCGGATTATGTGCGCTCGCGCATCCAGGAATACATGAGTGATAAACCCTGCCCGACCTGCAAGGGGGCACGCTTGCGGCCGGAGTCGATTGCCGTGACGGTTGATGACAGGAATATCATAGAAGTGACTGACTGGCCGGTGGCGCGTACGCTGGAATGGGTGCGGAAACTGTACAGCGAGGATACCCCGCTGAACAAACGCGATCTGGCAATTGCCGACCGGGTATTCAAGGAAATTGATTCGCGGCTGGGTTTTCTGGTGAACGTGGGGCTGGATTATTTGACCCTGCGCCGCCCGGCGGCGACGCTTTCGGGCGGTGAAGCGCAGCGCATCCGTTTGGCGACGCAGATTGGCTCGCGATTGATGGGCGTGCTGTATGTGCTGGATGAACCATCGATCGGGCTGCACCCGCGGGATAATGCACGCTTGCTGACGACTTTGAAAGGACTGCGCGACCTGGGCAACTCGGTGCTGGTGGTGGAGCATGATGAAGAAACCATCCGCTCGGCAGACTGGATTGTAGACCTCGGTCCGGGTGCGGGCGAGCATGGCGGCGAAGTGGTGGCAGAAGGCCCGCTGGAAAAGATTTTGGCTGCGCCCGAATCACTGACCGGCGCTTATCTCGATCGGCGTTTGCAGGTGCCGGTTCCGGAGGTGCGCAGGAATGGAAATAATAAATCGCTGCGGGTGATTGGCGCACGGGCGAATAACCTCAAAAATATTGATGTTGAAATTCCGCTGGGTAAGCTGGTATGCATCACGGGTGTTTCTGGTTCTGGCAAATCTACGCTGATGGTCGATATTCTTTACCAGGCACTGGCGAAAGAATTGAACGGGGCCAGAACTTCGCCAGGCGAGCATGACCGGATTGAAGGGTTGAAATTTGTCGATAAGGTGATCAATATCGACCAGTCACCGATTGGGCGGACACCGCGTTCCAATCCGGGCACATATACGGGCGTGTTTGATGAAATTCGCAAGCTGTTTACTGAAATCCCGGAGAGCAAGATCCGCGGGTATAAACCCGGACGGTTTTCATTCAATGTGCGCGGGGGACGATGTGAAGCCTGCCAGGGTCAGGGACAATTGCGGATTGAAATGCAGTTCCTGCCGGACGTGTATGTACCGTGTGATGTGTGCCACGGGGCACGCTTCAACCGCGAGACACTGCAAATGCGCTTTAAGGGCAAGAATATCGCCGAAGTACTGGACATGACGGTGGAAACCGGGCTGGAATTTTTTGAGGCTTTTCCGCGGATCGTTTCAAAATTGCAGACTTTGAATGAGGTGGGCCTGGGATATGTGCGCATCGGGCAGCCCGCGCCGACATTATCAGGAGGTGAAGCACAGCGCGTGAAGCTGGCCAAAGAGCTTTCACGGCGGGCTACAGGCAAGACCGTGTATGTGCTGGACGAGCCTTCGGTCGGCCTGCACGCAGCGGATGTGCATAAACTGATCGAGGTATTACAACGACTGGTCGACGCGGGGAATTCGGTGATCATCATTGAGCATAACCTGGACATTATCAAGGTGGCAGATTATCTGATTGATCTGGGGCCGGAGGGCGGAGACGCGGGCGGCGAGGTGCTGGCGGCGGGGACGCCGGAGGAGATTTGCCAGGTTCCACAGTCGTATACCGGCGAGTATTTACGACAGTATCTGGTAGAAAACCACGATATTGAGGGATGTGCTGCGTAAGCTGTGATGGGTTGTTGACCCTCATGGCCGTCTTGAATAATCAAAAAAACATGAAAATCAACTTTTTGCCAAATTTCTTATAATCAGGTAGAATTGAATCCAATGAATGCCTTCAATAACCAGTTTTTTGCACGGGTGGTGTACATCCATGCAGGGTGATGAGCGGCGCATTGAAAGGAACCCAACAGGTACGCTTATGGCTAAAAATGATCCACAAGACTTAATCGAAAATTACAAGAAAAAACAGAAGGTGATGCCTTTCGTGATTTGGGGATTGGTGGCGGTGCTGGTAGTGGCTGGGATTATCTTCCTGGTTACGTCTTTGGCTGGAGGGGAATCCGGCGGTTTTAAGATTTCCCTGTTCAAGACGAATACGCCGACCCCGACATTAACCTTTACCCCAACGATGGTGCCGCCAACGGCAACCGCTACACTGACCCCGACGGTGACACTGACCCCCGAACCGACGATGACATCAACGCCCACCGGGCCATTTGAGTATACGGTGCAGGAAGACGACAACTGCTGGGGTATTGCCGTGCAATTTGAAGTGGATTTAAACGTGCTGCTGGCATTGAACAATTTTGGCGGCACTTGCCCGATCAAGCCAGGCGACAAAATTTTGATCCCGACCAAGGATCAGCAATTGCCGACCGAGACACCATTGCCCACCGATTTTGTGCCCGGGACGAAGATCGAATATACGGTCAAGATTGGTGACAATATTGACCTGATTGCTTCCCGATTCAATACGACTGTGGAATCGATCCTCGAGGAGAACAAAATTGAAGATGCCAATGAGATTTTTGCCGGCCAGATTTTGATCATTAAGGCCTATATCGTCACGCCGACGATCACGGTTCCGGCGACGTCTACTTCGGCGGTTGTGGCGCCGACGGCGACGTCCGTACCGTAGTTTCCAGAGATTGCGAACACGAAAGGCTGTCCAGGTCGGACAGCCTTTTTGTATTTTAACGATCATCCCTCCCAGTTGGTACTCCCCTATGGAACTGTGGCTAAACTACCCCTTCCGCGCTGACGCACATGGGGGGGTGAAGGGGTTCCTGATTCAGGAAAAATTATTCAGGGCTTGCTGGATTTCAGACTGGACGACGGGATCGGGTTCGCTCTGGAGGGCGGATTGCAGGGCGGTGCGGGCTTCCGGTTGAGGAATCTGGCCCAATGCCCAGGCGGCGTGGGCACGGATGAGAGGTTCGGGGTCGCGGCGCAGGCTGGCGGCGAGGGCGGGGACGGTCTCTGGCTGGGCGAGATTACCGAGGGCAACCGCCACGTTGCGCAGGTAGCCGCGCCGTTTGGCGCGCAGGAGAGGGGTATGGCGGAAGCGCTCGCGGAAGGCGGCATCGTCCAGCTGCATTTCAGCGGCAAGCCGTCGGGGTGCGAGGCTTTCCAGCGGGGGAAAGAGGGTTTGTTCTGGCTGGATGGACGCTTTCTGGTTCCACGGGCAGACTTGCTGGCAAAGGTCACAGCCAAAGATGCGCGTGCCGATTTGGGGGCGCAAGTCGGGAGGGATGGGGCCTTTGTTTTCGATGGTCAGGTAGGAGAGGCAGCGCGCGGCGTCAAGGGTGCGGTCAGACAGGATGCAGCCTGTGGGACAGGCCTCGATGCAGCGGGTGCAGGTGCCGCAGCGGTCAGCGGTGAAGGGCGGGTCGGGTTCAATGACCCTATCAAGAAAGAGTTCAGCCAGCAGGAAGTACGAGCCGATTTGGGGGTTGATCAGATTGGTGTTCTTGCCAATCCAGCCCAGGCCGGCGCGCTGGGCCAGTTCTTTTTCGAGGATGGGGGCGGTATCGGTGAAGCTGCGCCACTGGATGGGTTGACCGGCCTGGCGGGCGATCCAGGCGGCAAGGGCTTCCAGACGAGGGGGGAAGACGTTGTGGTAGTCGCTGGATTGCGCATAGGCAGCGATGCGGCCGTTGTCTTTGGATGGGTGACTGAGCGGGGCCGGATAGGGCGCGGCGAGGGCCAGGATGGTCTGGCAGCCGGGGAGCAGGCTGGCCGGACTGGCGCGGGCGGTCAATGCCCGCGGGGAGGCAAGATAGGCCATGTCCGCATGGCGGCCGGCGTTGATCCAGGCGTGATAGGTGTCCAGGTGAGGGGGAGGGTCGGGGGTCGTAACGCCGCATAACCAAAAGCCGAGGCGGAATGCCTCGGCTTTTAATGCTGTTTTATCGATCATAAGGGGTTCCCGGCCAGCCAGAATGCTGTTATTTGACGGTGAAAACAAATACAGACGTAAAGAAGTTGACCCCATCATCATTGGTCAGGTAGAGGGTATTGGTGTAATTGCCGGGGGTTGCGGGGGCGACGGTGTCCATAATGGCGGTGAAGGTCTCGCCGACCTTGAGGGCGCCTACAAAGACAGGGCCAAACTCTGTGCCGTCAAAGCGGCGCATTTTGTAATAGAAATTTCCATTCCACTGACGGTGGCCGGTATTTTCGATGGTCCAGACGGTATCAAAGTCGTATCTAGGGGGAAAGACTGAGTAGCTGCGGGGCTGAAGATCGCTCGTGCGGGCGACATCGGTGTAGTAGGTGGGGGTGATGGTCGGCCAGACTGCGCCGCCGCCGGCGGGTTTTTTGGTAGCCGTGGGGAGAGGCGGAACGACAACCTGGCTGGTTTGCTGCTGGGCAGGGTCGGCAGTGGCAGTGATCACCCAGGGGGTCTGGGTGGGTTGCTCTGCAGCAGGCGCAGGCTGGGTTGGGGTTTGCTGGGTAATTTCGGCAATCACGGTGCTGGCGATCTCTGCCTTGAGGGCAGCGACGTCTAACGTGGGCTGGGATTCAGCAGGAGCGGGAGCGGCGGGTGTGCAGCCAGCCAACAGGGCAGTGATGAGCAGGATTCCCAAAATCAGGGTGATTGTATTTGTTTTTTTCATGGTTATTAACCTCCGTAATAGGTCCGAGGCCGGTTGGCCTGTTCCTGCCGGGATGGCAGGTGGAGCATGAAAGATTCTACCACTAAGTCCGATAACACGGGAAGAGGAGCAAAGCGGACGTGCCCTTACCTGAAATGCCTGCTGCGCAGGATTTCTTCCTCCCGGCAAGCGGGAGAAGATGGGGTGGAGGATGTTAGGATTATGGCGCAGCGGGGAGGCTGTAGATGGTGATGGTTTCGTTCTGGAAAACGGGCACAGCGCCGGTGAAAAGGGGAATGTCCGCCAGCGGTTGGGGGGATTGGGTGTAAATATAGTTAACGTGGCGCTGGACGAGAAAATCTTGCAAGGTATTTCTTTGCTCGTTGATGTAGGGGTGAACGGCGCCGCGGGCGGTGAGGGCGGGGATCCAGCCGCCGCCGTTGGAGGGGGTGATGGTGCCGCCCCACTGGAAGCTGTCAATATAGAAGACGGCCTCCTGCGGGGTTTGCGCGCTGATCCATTGCATGGCTTCGCGGTCTTGTGCGGTGAAGAGGATGGTGACGGGGTTGATGATGCCGCTGATGCCGGTAAAGCCGGCCAGCAGCAGACCGGTGAGGAAGACGGCTGGCAGCCAGTGGGGCAGTCTTCCGGCGGCAAGGAAGGTTCTCAGCTTTTTTGTCGCACCTTCCAGAGCAGAGGCGGCCAGCCAGGAGAGGGGCAGGGACAGGGCGATGATGTAATTCATCCAGCTGGAAACGGTGGTGCCGAGCAGGATGATTTGGAGAATATTGAGGAGGAAGAGGGTGAACAGCCAGCCCACCGCGAGCAGGGCGGTTTTCCGGTGATCTTTCCAGAGGAGGGCGGTCAGCAGACCGGCTGCGGCAAGACCCCATACCAGCCAGCCACCGTGGAGGGTGGTCAGGGTGAGCGAATAGCGCAGATCAATGAACTGGTTGTCAATATGGTGGGAAGTGAGCGTGCGGCTCCACTGGCCGCGCTGGATAACGGAGAGGATCTTCGCCAGCAGGATGACAGCGGCTGGTGCAGCGATACTGGCAAGGCGGATGCATTGAAGACGGAGGGCTGGGCGGGTTTCGCTGTCCGGCCAGATGCGCCAGGTGAGGAGGAGAACGGGCAGGAAGGCGGCGTAGTGGACGATGGTGCCATAATGGGACAGCACCAGTCCGGCGGCGAGGATGGCAGCGGGCAGGGCGCGCAGGAGTTCTTCCGGCAGGCTCTTGCGCGGGCTTTGCAGCCAGTCCAGGGCGGCGTTGAGCGCCAGAGGCAGCAGGGTGAGGCCCAGCAGGAAGGGGAAGCGGCTCCAGGTGGCGAGATAGGCGGGGAAGGGGGTGAAGAAGCCATACAGGATGACGGCC
The DNA here is from genome assembly GCA_964447155.1 of uncultured Anaerolineaceae bacterium. GTDB lineage: Bacteria > Chloroflexota > Anaerolineae > Anaerolineales > Anaerolineaceae > SMBSF63. The sequence continues at coordinate 30,180 of CAYURM010000001.1, read as the reverse complement.
AGGAAGGCGGTCCAGCGCTGCGAGGTGATGCGGCGCGCCAGGGGCCAGGCGGCAGGGATGGCGAGGGTGCTGATCCAGAAGCCGGTGGTAAAGGCAGCAGCGGGCAGATCCAGGCCGGTGAGGAGGTGGGCGCACCAGGTGAGCAGATGGTAGCCGTAGGGGTAGTTGATGTTCAGGGGCAGGATGCCGTCCTGGGCAAGCAGGGAGAGTTTGGCGGCATGGTTGAACCCATCTACCCAGAGCGGGACGGGTTCCAGGCCGATGGTCTGGATGGCGCGGCTGGCGCAGACGGCCAGAAAGAGGAGCAGAAGGGCAGCGTCCTCCCCGGTGGGGGTGGGCAGGGCGCAGGAGCCGGCCTTTTTACGGCGGTCATGAATGTGCCGGAGGAGGATAGCAAGCAGGAGGAGGGCAGCCCAGACCCGGAAACTGCGGGAGGTGAGCGGAATTTTGAGTAAGGACTGCGTGTAGCCAATGAAGAGGAGCAGGGCGAGGCCGAGACCGGCGGATTGTAGCACGAGGCTGGAGAGCGATGCGGCGAGGGCATTCGCCGGGCGGATGACGAAATGGAGGGCGAGGCCGATCAGGGTGATGAGGAGACTCCAGATCAGCCAGCGGAAGATGAGGGGCAGCGATGAGGTGAGCAGACCCAGCCATACGGCGGGTGCGGGACGGTAATAGGCATTGAAAGCGAGGTCGTTAGGCAGGAATTGCCCTTCGCCGGTGGACAGCCCGCCATGTGAATAGCGGTCTCCTGCAGAGGCGGCGAGATAGAGGGTTTCAGGCGGGGCGTCGGTGGTGAGGTGAAGCTGCCAGGTGCGCCCGGCGGGGAGGGGTTTGAAGCGGAAGGTGAGTTTGCCGCTGCGGATGGCATTCAAAGGACGGCGCATGACAGCCCGCGGGGCGGTAAGGTCGGCGGGGTCGTAGAGACGCAGGGTGATGCTGTGCGGACTGTCCGGGGCGGTTTGGGGGTAGAGGGTGAGGGCGGCAAAGCCGTCGCGGGCGGGCTGGATGGTCTGGATGAGGGGGGCCTGATCATCGAGGGGCAGGTAGAGGTCGGTCTGGTTTTGACGGCAGACGAGGTCGGGCAGGCGGCTGGCGGCGGCGGTGTAGAAGATGCCGCCGGCGGCGGCGAGGAGGAGGAGGGTGGCGATGAGCCAGTTGAGAATGGGGGAGCGGGACGGCATGGGTTATTTATACCGCAAAGGAGAGGGATTGGGGAATTAGGAATCAGGAAATTAAGGTCAGGGGAGTAGCAAAACGATGACGGGTGGGGTGCGTTCCATAGGCATACGCCAAGACAACATTCCCTTGGAAAGGTTGTGCACTCAGCATTTTGCTCGCCAAATTCCGTCGCCCGCAAGATTTAATGGCTTGCGACCCCACCTTTTTCAAGGTTGATTTTACACATTTCATCTTTGGGGATTGGTGGTGCTGACAATCGGGCTGTGCAGCCGGTGAGTTTGACGACACCCCCTCCCAGCCCCATTTTGCGGTGAGTGCAAAATAGAGGAGGGGCCCGATGCGTTCGCGGCAGGCGTGCGGATGCGGCACCCATCAGCCAGGCCCAAAATATTGGTGTCGCTCTTATTCAGGGGTGGCTGGTTGGTGCGTTGCGGATGAAATACCCGATAGGGTAAAGCACGCTAACGCACCCTACGGGTGGGGGATTTAGGACTGGAGGGAGGAGGGTTCAGGGGTGGTTACTGGTGCGTTCAACTGCGAACGCACCCTACTTTTGGGGGATCATGTATGTGTAGGATGCGTTTGAAACGCACCAAAATTCAGTGTGCAATTGAGGGAATGTGAAGGCGTTTACGAGGTGGCTGGTTGGTGCGTTGCGGATGAAATACCCGATAGGGTAAAGCACGCGAACGCACCCTACGGGTGGGGGATTTAGGACTGGAGGAAGAAAGGTTCAGGGGTGGGTGCTGGTGCGTTCAGCTGCGAACGCACCCTACTTTTGGGGGATCATGTATGTGTAGGATGCGTTTGAAACGCACCAAAATTCAGTGTGCAATTGAGGGAATGTGAAGACGTTTACGGGGTGGTTGGTTGGTGCGTTGCGGATGAAATACCCGATAGGGTAAAGCACGCTAACGCACCCTACGGGTGGGGGATTTAGGACTGGGGGGAGGAAGGTTCAGGGGTGGGTGCGGATGCGTTCATCCGTGAATGCACCAATGATTGATGAGTTAAAAAAGGCCGCCCTGCGGGGAGGCGGGGCGGCCAGGGTGCGCTAAAAAAAGCGGGTTACTCGATTTCGAGGGTGATGTCGAAGGTGTCCAGGAACCATTGTCCGTCGGCGTTGACCATGACCCAGCGCTGTTGGCAGGTGCCTTTGCCCATGGGGGCGGTCATGGGGACTTTGATGCGTACTTTTCCGCCGGGGGGGACAGGGGTGGTGAGGTAGTAGGTTTTGGAGGGGCTATAGAGGGTGCAGCCTTCCGAGCCGCCCCAGTACTGGTAGGAGTAGTCGGTGGTCCAGGTGGTGACGCCGGTATTGAGCAGGGACCAGATCATTTCAAAGCTGGCGCCTGACTTGACCACGGTGTAATCATCGGGGTTTTGACCGGCCCAGGTGGCTTTGTCTTTGGGGGCTTCGGCAGCCAGGGTGGGGGTCACCAGCAGGACGGGAGCGGCGGGCGTGTTTTGGGCTGGGAGGGCACCCGCAGGGGTATTGACAGCGGGCAGACCGGGGAGAGGGGCGTTGGGGTCGTCGGTGGCGGCGCCAGCGGCGGGGGCCAGGGTGGGCAGGGCGGTGGGCTGGATGACCTGGGCGGTGGCCGAAGGTCTGGGGGTTTCGGTGGGGCTGTTTTGGGCCTGTGCGGTCATGTCTGCCGAGACGGTTTTGGCGGCAGCGGTGTAGAGCATGCTGCTGTCAAAAGTGGGTTCGGCAGCGGGTTCTTCCGCGGGCGTGCCGCCGCAGGCAGCAAGCAGCAGGCTGGCGGCCAGCAGGGTGAATAAGACGAGCATTTTCTTGGATTTGATCATAAGGATCCCCTCCTGTTCGAGGTGAACTGTTAATTTTCTGATTAGTGAGTATGCAGCCGGAGTTTGTTGCTCCGGCTGCGAGTTTCGTGCTGTACTTTATTTTTTGCAGGCTTCTTTAATGTCTTGTGGATCCCAACCAGCTACACCGACTGCGTTTTCATCGATACCTACCTTGTTAGCCCAGATCTGACATCTTGGTATGGTATATGCTTCCTCAGGTCTGCGCTCTTTACAACAAAAATCAGGGTCTGAATATACAATGTCACCGCTGGTTGGGACAGCCCCGCCCACAGTGAATCTCACATCAAACTGGCTGAAATTGGCGCCATTGTTATCGGTTAACACCCAAAGCTCATAGTAATTGCCATTGGGCAGGTTGGACTTCATGTCTACGGTGAGGGTGACTTCTTCGCCGGGGAGGACTTCTTTGGGCAGGTAGTAGGCGGTGTATTTGTGGAATTGACCCTCACCCAGATAGAAGCGGTACTGGTATTCCTTGGTCCAGGTTTTGGTACCGGTATTTTTCAACGTCCACTGCGCGTCAACATCTATGCCGACTGTGATATTGGCGCCATCGTTAGGCCACTGGCCGCGCCATTCGGCGCTGTTGCCGGTGGAGGTGACGGGCACCCCCGCGGTGGGGGAAGTGAGCACCGGGATGGGAGCAACGGTATTGAGAGGGGCGACGGTGGACAGGGCGCGGGTTGCGGTGGCTTTTTGGGCGATTTCCGCTTCCACGGTCCGGGCTGCTTCGGTGCGGATCAGGTTGGGGTCAAGGGTCGGCTCAACAGTCGCCTGGGCAGCAAGCTGGGCGGCAACCGTCTGGGCGGCCTGGGTGTAGACCATGTTGGTGTCGGGGGTCGGTTCGGCATCTGCTTTGGGGGTGCAGGCGGCAAGAAGCAAAATGCTGACCGCCAGCAAAGCGAAACCGATTTTTTTTGTGGGAAACATATGTAAACCTCCATACGTGTTTTTGTCGTCGGGCAAAGGCGCCAGACGAAGTTTGTCTTGCGAATGCAGCCGCAATAATACCATAATTTTACCAGAAGAGAGATTCAATGTAGAATGTAAAATTTATAATGCACAATGAAAGGAGTGGTGAGATCCGGCGTGCCCGCACCTCCAGGGCGGCGGAGAAATTGCTCGCTTGCGGTGCTTCGCCGTGTCCTCGGGCAGCGCTTTCCCGGGAAAGTCAAATGACGACTGGCTCGATTTCTTGGGCAGGGTCCATTTAATCTGAGTGGCGGGTGAGAAAAGATCACTCGGCAGGACAATCCATTTGTCAAAATATGGGTGAGGGGGGTAACGACCAAAGTCGTTCCTACAAAAGCGCCGCAATTCAGGTTGTTTTGAATACTTGTTACAGCTCATGGCCGTTGAGATTCAAGCCATTCGAGGAGGGGCGGGACGCTGAAGGGTTTGAGCATGAATTTGCTGACGCCGGCATCGGCATAGCGCTGGGGATCGCCGGTCACCATCAGGGAGGTGAAGCACAGGATGGGGATGTTCTTCAGGGTTTGTTCTTCCTTAAGGATGGACAGGATTTGCCAGCCATCCATTTCGGGGAGCTGCATATTGAGCAGGAGGATTTGGGGGGGATTTGCGCGGGCCTGTTGTAGAAAGGTGATGCCTGTGCGGGCAAGATGCACCTGACAGCCGAGGGGTACCAGGGCAGAAGTGATCGTTTGGATAACGGTTTGATCTTCCTCTCCGAGCAAAACGGTGTTTGCGAGGGGATGGGCGGGGTTGTATCGTGCGCCCCAGTCTGCGAGGGGCGCGGGCTGCGGCTGTTGATCCAGCGGCAGGGTGACGATGAAGACAGCGCCTTCGCCAGGGTGACCGGTGCTGTTCAGGCTGGTGCTGCCGCCGTGCATGGCAACCAGGCGCGAAACCAAGGCCAGTCCCAGGCCGGTGCCCTCATAATTGCGGGAGAGGCTCGAATCAATCTGGGAGAAAGGTTTGAACAAGCGGGGCATCATTTCGGGGTTGATGCCAATGCCCTGATCGCTGATGGTAAACCGCAGGGCGTTTTGTCCCGGCGCATCGTCAACGGTGAAGGTGATTTTTCCGTTTTCCAGGGAGAATTTGATGGCATTTGCCAGCAAGTTGACGAAAATTTGTTTCGCGCTGCGCGGGTCTGCCTCAAGCTCGGTTTGATGGCTGTTATTCTGGTAAATGATCTCCACCCCTTTTTCGTGGGCGGTTTGTTCCACAAAATATTGGGTAGCGATGCACAGGTCGTCAATCTGGACCAGCTGGTAATGGAGATTTTTTTGACCGGCTTCGATCTTGGAAAGGTCAAGGATGTCATTGATCAGATCCAGCAAGTGACGGCCGCTGTTTTCGATAATTTTGATGTATTTGTGCTGGCTTGGATTGAGCGGGCCATGCAGTTCTTCGCCCAGCATCTCGGACATGCCGAGGACGGCATTCAGCGGGGTGCGCAGTTCGTGGCTCATGTTGGCGAGGAAATCGTCCTTGGCGCGGGCAGCCTTGTGCAGTTCAGCGTTGAGGCGCTGCAGCTCGGCGGTACGTTCTGCGACACGTTGTTCCAGCAGGGCGCGTTCTTCCAGCAAAATCTGGCGCGCCTGCTGGCGTTCGGTACTGTCCCGGGAGACGACGAGGATGCGATCCTGGTCATCCAGCTCAATCAGGCCAATGGACGATTCTGCGGGGATGGTGGTTCCATTCTTGCGGAGATATTTGCCTTCGGTTAAACAAATATCTCCTTTGCCTAAACGTCTCCAGGCGGCAAGGATGGCTTCTTCTTCCTGTTGAGGCGAGAGATCAAAAGCGGTGAGGTTAAGGAGTTCGTTGCGGGTATAGCCGAGCATGTCGCAGGCACGGTGGTTGGCATCCACAACGCGGCCATCCAGTTCACAGATGATGATGGCATCCACGACCTGTTCAAACAGGGTGCGGAATCTTTTTTCGCTTTTTTGCATGGCCTGCATGGCAAATTGTCGGGCGGTTGTGTCGCTGAGACTGGCAATGGCGCCGACAAGTTCGGCATCATCGTTCAGGATGGGGGCAGCACTGATGGTTAACCATTTAATTTCCGCATCAGCGTTGATAAAGCGGTAGGTGCTGTTGGCGGTTTCCTTGCCTGTTTTCAGGGCAGCGAGGAGGGGAACCGTATCGAACGGGACGGGATAATTGTGATCGTCGATGGGGATCCAGTGAATGTGGTCATATAGCGGATCCCCTGACTGAACAGTGTCGGGAATGTCCAGCAGGCGGCGTACGGCGGGGTTGAGATAGGAGACTGTAACGTCATGATTAATGACGATGACCCCGTCTACCACGGTCTGGAGCATGCGATCCAGCCATTGTTCAGCAGCAGAGAGTTCGTTTTCAGCCTTTTTGCGGCGGCGAACGGCAGTGATCAGGATGGAAATAATCACGGTTTGGGCAAGAACGAAGAAGCCGCCGATGCGGATGACTTTCAGGTATTGGCGATAGAAGCTGACGGGTTGATTCAGGATGGTGCTGTTGGCCGGTATGGCAGCGGCGGGGATGTCATAGCGCTGCAGTTCGTTGTAGTCGAGGATGATTTCTGTGGGGCTGCCGGGGAGGATGGGGATGCTGGCAGCGGGTGTGCCCTGCAAAATTTGCAGGGCCAGCTCGCCGGCAGCTCTTCCCTGGCTTTGACCGGTGAGCAGTGCGCCGCCGACCACGCCTTCGCCCAGGGTGAAATCCCAGGTGGTGAAGATGGGCGCGGCTGAGTTTTGGGTGATCAAGCGCAGGGCTTCTTCCACGGTGATCGATTCACCTTCAACGCTGCGAAAGAATGAGCGGAAGAAAATCACCGAATTTTCAGGAAGTTGCGCAAGCTCTGCTGCCAGTTCATCTGCGGACAGGCCGGCCAGAAAAATAAAGTCCAGCTGGTCGGCATATTCGATCGAGAGTTCCTGAAAACGGGCGAGGTGAATCTCGCCGGTTACGGTACTATCCGTGATGGTGACCAAATGTTGGGTTTCAGGCAGCAATTGGAGGATCAGATCGATGGTTTTCCGTTCGTCGATGCTTTCGGAAATGCCGGTCACATCGGTCAGGGTGCCCAGCATTTCGGGGGTGAAGCCATTCACCCCAAGGAAAATGACGGGGACATCGGGAAAAAGCTGGTCATGATAGGTTGCCATGAAAGAGAGGGCGTTGTTGTCCACCAGGATGATCAAATCCAGGGGGGTGTGTTCGTATTTGCTGGTGTACATGGCGATCAGACTGGGAAAAATGTCTTCCGGGGCATAGCGTTTGGTGTCCATGTATTCGACAAAGATTTCGGGATGGATGGTGCCTTTGCTGAAAGTCGAGTTGATCCCGTTGATGATGTCTTCTGACCAGGCGTAGCCGATATGGTAGCTGTTTAACACGAGTACATTGAAGGGGCCTTTGATTTCAACGTCCGGGGCAGCAGGGGGCGGGGAGGGGCCGGGGTGACAGCCGGCAGAAAAGGCGAGGATCAAAAACACCATCATGGCGACCCACCCGGGAGGATTGCGGGGGATGTGTCGGGCTGTTGATTGGTGTGAATTGGCGGGCATGTGTGTATTCCTGTCCTGTGAGCGGAAAGTTGATTTTATTTTATCAAAAATCAGGGGGCTGGATTGAGCAGGTCTTCTGCGTCGGGAGATGCGGGCGGATTGAGGCTGAAGCCTTTGTCTCCGCGGAAGCTGAAGTAGGAGACAGCGCCAGGTTGGATGGTGATCTGGGTAGAGAACCAGGTGCCTTCCTCATATTCGATGCTGAGTTCATAGTCTCCGGCCGGGAGGTCTGAAAGGGCCAGGTTTTCCTGGTAATAATCGTCTCCGGTTACTTTTGTGGTGCTGCTGTAGCTGTGGATGGTACGCCTTTCGTTGGTTTGCAGGCTGCGCACATAGAGGGAATGGCCTTTGAGCAGCGAACCGTTGGTATTCATCAATCTGCCGGCAAGCACGCCCCATCCCTGGGGGGGCGCCATCCACAGTTCGGGGTTGCGGCTGGCAAAGAACCCGCCGGTTTCGATGCGCACTTCGAAATGGACGTGGGGGCCGGTGGTGAAACCGGTGGTGCCGATGATGCCCAATGGGTCACCGGTTTCGACGCGCTGTCCGGGGACGACATCCACGCGGTCCATATGCGCATAGACAGTGTACAGGCGGCGGTCCTGATAGCCAAAATCGTGTTTGATGGCGACGGCAATGCCGTAGGGGTCTTCGGAGGGGGCCAACTGGCGGTCGAAGAGGTCCCAGCCAGCCCACATGATGACGCCCGGACCGGCGGCGAGGATGGGCGTGTTGCGCGGGGCAGGAAAATCCGCACCGGTGTGGATCACATCTGGCAGGCCGGGGAACTGCGCGCCGTAGCGGTAATTATCCAGCGGCCAGTTGACCTCATCGGCGGCAACCGGGCGGGCGAAGTAGAAATGGTCATGGGGGGTGAGCGCCCAGGGGGTGTCGTAAAGGGGAGGGCGCCACAGGGAAACAGGTTCCTGTTCGGGGATGGGGAAGGTGTAGCGGATGGGGGCTTCTTCGGCGGCCAGGTTGTCGAGGGTGAGGGGGATGGGAAGTACATCAGCAGGCGCAGGCGGGGTCGCCTGGGCGGCTGTGCTGACCTCGGCAGACAGGGTGGCCGCGATAACCGCAATCCGGGTCTCTTGCGGAGGCCCGGGCTGTGCGGCTTCTGGCTGCGCGTCAGGGGCCGGGGTACAGGCGGACAGGATGATCAAGACAAGCCAAAAAGAGAGGGTGGTTTTTCGGAAAATCATGGCAGCGGCGTCCAGGTAGGACGGGGGATGGGCGTAGGTGTAGGCTGGAAAGTGGGGGTGACGGTATAGAAGTGCCAGTTGGTGTCTTTGGGCGTGGAGGAGGGCAGCGGGGTGAGAGAGGGCACGGATGTGGGCGTGATCAGGGCCTCTGGCGGGAAGATTTCCGCCATTGCCTGGTGCCAGGTGAGGCCGCCGGTGAGGACGAACTGGTTGAAACGGGCGGCATTGATGAAGGTGCGCCAGTTGAGCTGGGCGGGCAGGCGGTCCCAGTTGTAGCGGGCGGCGAGGTCGGTGAAGTCGACCCAGTAACCGGCAGGAGCCGTTTGCGGCAGGCCGCCCTGTTCGTAGGAAACGGGGTTTTCATTGTAGCGGGCGTTGATATCCCAAACGGGACTGGTGAGAGGCAGGCCCTGCGAGCCGTCCTGATAGCGGGTTTTCAGGTAGACGCGCCAGTAGGTCTGCCCGTTGATTGGTTCGCGGACCAGGGAGATGAAACCGGCGTTAAGGGGGACGGGGTTAAACGCGAAGGCGCGCCCGGTGAAGAGCCAGTTTTGCTGGGCGGCGAGGGTGGGAGGTTCAGACAGGGGTAAATAGGCGTTCTCCAGGCTGGAAAGGAAGTCCCAGCCGGATTGGAGGGCGGTGAATTTTCGTAATTCGTCGAAGGATTCGTCCGCGAGATCGACGAGGTAGGGATGGGGGACGGTAACGTCCTGTAGTTTGACGATGCCGTAGCGGCCGTCCGGCGGGAGCGGGTCAGCACTCAGGGCGGGGCTCCACAGCAGGGGGATGGGATGGGCAGCGTCTTCGGGGAGCGGCATGGCGAGCAAATTGGCAGCGAAGTCACCGGAGGCCCAGTCGAGGCCAAACAGGCGGCCAGGCAGGCGCTCGGCGGGAAAGGCGAGGGCCCGCTGGCGCAGGTTATAGCCGCCGAGGGTGGTTTCGTTGGCACCGATCATGCCGGCGGCAAGGGTGTCGCCCTGGGGACTCCAGACAGGCAGGTACCCTGCGCCCAGCTGAACGGGGGCGCTGTCCGGGGTCTGCGAATCCCATAGATAAAGGTTGTGTCCGCCTTCGGCGGCAGCCCCCCACACCAGATAACGGCCATCGGGCGACCATTTGGGATGGTCTTCCTGGGCGGCCGGGGTAGCGCTAAGGTCGGTGAACTGATCGGCGTTCTTGTCCAGGTCAACCAGCCAGACATCCGGTTCTCCGCTGCGCTGGGAGATGAAAGCCAGGCTTCTGCCGGCGGGCGACCAGGCGGGGGCATAGTCGGCGGCGGGGTGGTCGGTGATGCGGATGGGGGCATTGGCGGGGCGGTCCACGGCGAGGAGCATGATATCGAGGTTGCCATTCGCATAGGTTTCATAGGCCAGCCATTTCCCGTCCGGCGACCAGGAAGGTGCGCCGTCATAGGCGGGGGTGTCGGTCAACCGGGTCAGTTCGCCATCGGGCAGTTCCAGCAGGTAGAGGTCCCAGAAACCATTGCGGCGGGAGGCAAAGGCGATGCGGCTGCCATCCGGGCTGACGGCGGGGGTGATGTCATCATAGGGGGCGGCAGTGAGGCGGGTGAGGGGCAGAAATTGGGGATGGTAGGCGAACAGATGATTGTGATAGCCGTCGGCCATGGAGAGGACGAGCAGACCGCTGTGGCTGAGGGAGTCTTGCAGGGAGCTGCCGGCTGGCAGGGTGGGCAAGGGGGGATATCCCAGCTCGATATGCGGTTCAACAAGGGGCACAGCAGTAGACAGGTCAATGGCCGTGACGCTGGCGGTGGCCTGGGTGGCAGTTTGGGACGCAGGCGGAGGGTTGTTGAAGAAAATCAAAGCGGCCAGCGCGGACACAAGGATTACAAGTCCGATGAGGATGGCAATGATGATATTACGCCGGTCTTTAGGCGGGGGGAGGGAGTCAATATCTGTGTTCATCAGTCCTTATTATACAGGTAACCCTTTTGTTTCAGGTAAAGCCGCAGAGGAGTGGGGGTACTACAATGTTGTAGATTTTGTCTGTGAAACGTGAGCGACCGTCCCAATCCGCCTGTCGTTCTTTGACAAGGGGGACAAAGCACTGGTGCTTCGGGGCACCCCGGGGGAGGTTATTGTGTCGTTAAGATCAGGGTGGGGTCAACCAGTTGAAACCACCCGCTGATCCGCCAGGTGCAGTAATTGTGCCGTTCTGCTTCGCTGGTGGCGGTGTCGTAATGACCGAGGCTGGCAAATTGCGTGCCAGCCGGGCCAAGGCGGACTTCAAAGTGAAGGTGGTCATTGACGGACAAGCCGGTGGTACCTACCACGCCAATCGTCTGACCGCATTCAATGGTCTGGCCGGGCTGGACGGCGGGAGGCTGATCCATGTGCGCGTAGAGAGAATAAATGGAAAGCGAACTGGTTTCCCAGGCGGCCGGGACATCTCCCTGCGGGCAGGTCAGTGCTGAAGGCGGGGCCTGCAGAGGGGCCGGGGGTGAAAGCTGCCAGGCATCCTGCCATTCGGGGGGAATCTTCTCCAGGGGCGTCTCGATGATGACCGTATAACCATAGGGATCAATGTCACGGTTAATGGTGACCACCGTGCCTTCGAGAACTGCATGGATGGGCAGGCCCTTCATTTGATACAGTCCCAGGGCGGGACTGGTCCAAAAAGCGAAATCGGCGCCATGGTGGCCATCGTCCATACCGGGAAGAGGCGGATCATAGGGATTGACCAGGAGGGCTGGCAGATCAGCCAGCTCAAACCCTTCAAGCGGGGAGCATATTTCGGTGAGATGGGGAACGGGGGTTGGCGTCGGGGTTTCGGTGGGTGGGGGCTGCGGGGTGGGTGTGGGCTGCGCGGTGGCTGTGGAAGGAGGCAGGGTGGCGGCTGGCTGGGTGGGTGCCGGCGCGGGGGCAGCGGCCTGCGGGGTGCAGGCGGCCAGGGCGAAGCAGAGGGTGAGGATCAGCCGGCGGGCAGGTTTCAAGAGGGTCTCCTGTAGTTTGATACAGGAATTATACCTTTTATCGGGAGGAAGGAATCAGGCAATCAGGCAATTTGTGATCAGTATCAGGTGAATTTGAATGCGGATTGATGGGCAAAGTGGAGGATATGACAGCGAGCCGAAAAACAGAAAGAAAATCCCCTTTTCTGAGGGAATGGTGCAGGAAAGGGGCTGGGTTTTGGCATAGAGATAACGACTAAAGTCGTTACTACAATTGTTTGGTTTTATTGAACGATCTTGCGGCATTCCATGTAGAAGCGTTTTTCACGGGCTTCGCCCATGGAGAAGGTTTTGCGGGGCAGGGCGCCGTCGAGGATCACGGTTTTGAAGAGGTCGCTTTTGTCCATCCCGGGCAGGTAGATACCGGCGTTGCCGGGTTGACTGCCGAGACGGGTGACAACATCTTCGCCGTGGACGTAGTCGATATTTTCACCTTTGCCGGCTTTCAGCCAGACGTCCAGGAAGTCCTGAATGGTGCCGACGGGCAGGTTGAAGGCGGGGTTACGAATGTAGGCCACCTGGAATCCGGCGGGGGTAATCAGGCCGATGGCCTGTTCACCAGCATCGGTCTGGTTATCGACGAGGGCGATCATTTGTTGTTTGCTGTCACAATCCACCAACCGCAGGCTGCCGCCAAAAGCGGTTTTCAGGTCGGCAATCAGGTCAGATTTAAGGTGAAAGATGACGCGGTGGATGGGTTCAAATTCGAGCCCTTCGTCATGGACGTTTTCGATCTCGACCAGGGCGTAGCGGGCGGGGTGATCCATGCCGACCTCGGCCTTAATCTTTTCCCAGATGGCCTTGGCGGTCGCCAGGGAGTGGTTGCCATCGCCCATGGCGAAGAGGAGAACATCCTGGTCTTCGCCGACATCGTATTTCTGGCGGAAAGCGGCGGGATCAGCCAGTTCTTCAAGGGCAGAAATGATGTCCTGTTCGGTATCGCTGTCGTTGATAGCGTACCCTTCGAGATGGCCGCTGCCCAGCATGAGATCAAAGTCATAAAGTTTCTCGAGCTGGCCGGTGTTGGCGGCGAGGGGTTCGATGACGGTGCGCTGTGGATCGTCAATCAGGACGAGGATATGGGGCAGTTCGAGGGCAGCGCCTTCACGGATCTTGATGCGCGGGGGCAGACGGTCAACGATGGTGCCTTCGGTGGCGCGGATCAGGCTGTGCGAGCCTTTGTTGAAGTCATAGCGTTCCAGATCGAGGGCGAGCATCAGGCCGTGGCGGGTTTTGCCTTCGACGGTGCGGCGCACCAGGATGAAGCCTTCGCGGGATTCAAGTAACCCCCCATCCAGATATTCCTGCATGGTCCGCTGGGTGATCCGGGCACGATCGCGGGTGTCCGCTTTTTCAAGATAGACCTCCGGGAGGATGAGGTTGAGGGTGGAGGGGGAATCGCCGACATGCTTTTCGACGGCGTGCCAGTATTCCGGTTCGGAGGTGAACTGGTCGCAGGCGATGACCGCCCATTTTCCGGGGTCAATCGTCTTTTTGGGAAGGAGAATATCAGCAATTTGTACACCAATGGAGGGAATATTTTTCATGGGGCAGATCCTTTTTTCGTGGAAGCGCGCGGTGAAATGGATGAGTGGTGAAATGGTCAGAAAAATTATAGTAGGAGATCAGGGATTAGTCAATTTGGTAATTCGTCAATCCGGTAATCGGGAAACAGGGAGATATCCCTTGACCGTTTGTGTTATTCAAGCTAAAATCACGTGCGCATCAGCCCTGTTTTGCAAAGGGCTGTATGGTGTCTATTCTCATGAAAAGAAGAGAGTCTTGTGTTTGAATCACTTAGCAATCGACTGAATGACGTCTTCCAAAACCTGCGCCGCCGGGGAAAACTCTCGGAGGCGGATGTTGATGCTGCGATGCGCGAAGTGCGGATGGCGCTGCTGGAAGCGGACGTTCATTACAGTGTGGTCAAAGATTTTGTGAAGCGGGTGCGGGAACGCGCTATTGGTCATGAAGTGTCGCGGGCGTTAAACCCCGCGCAGCAGGTGATCAAGATCGTCAACGAAGAATTGATTGCCACGCTGGGGGAACCCGCCAAACTGGATTTGAGCGGGGCCAAACCGCATGTGATCCTGCTGGTGGGTTTGCAAGGCTCTGGTAAAACGACGGCGGCGGCGAAGTTGGCCCGCTTGCTGCGTGGGCAGGGCGAACGTGTGCTGCTGGCCGCGGCCGACCCCTACCGTCCGGCAGCGATTAAGCAGCTGCAAATGCTGGGCGAGCAGGTTGGCGTACCGGTGTACACCCGCGAGGGTGCTGCGCCCGTCAAACTGGCTCAGGAAGCGTACAAACAGGCACAAAAAGACGGCACTTCGGTGGTGATCATTGATACGGCTGGTCGTTCACAGCTTGCCGAGGATTTGATGACGGAGCTGCGCTCGATGCAGGCCAGGCTGCCGGCTGCTGAAATTTTGCTGGTAATTGATGCGATGATCGGTCAGGAAGCACTGGGGATTGCGGAAGGATTCCGCGATGCAGTGTCGCTGACCGGCCTGATCCTGACCAAGATGGATGGTGATTCTCGCGGCGGTGCAGCGATTTCGATCCGCAGTGTGACCGGGGTGCCGATCAAGTTCCTTGGCACGGGTGAACGCACCGATGCTTTGGAAACATACGATCCAGGGCGGCTGGCATCACGCATCCTCGGAATGGGTGATATGATTGGCCTGATTGAAAAAGCAGAGGCTAACCTTGACCAGGATGAAGCAATGGCTACCGCGGAACGCATGTTATCTGGTAAGATTACTCTGGAAGATTTTCAGGATCAATTGCGCCAGATGCGCAAGATGGGTCCTTTATCGCAGGTGATGGATATGCTCCCTGGCGGGATGGGTGCAGCCGCCCGGCAGATTGATCCGCAGGATGCTGAATGGCAGCTCAGGCAGAGCGAGGCAATTCTCAATTCAATGACGATTGCCGAGCGCCGCGACCCGCGCATATTGAATGCCAGCCGGAGGCGCAGGATTGCTGCCGGTTCAGGCACAGATGTACAGGATGTCAACCGTCTGCTGAAACAGTTTCGCGAGATGCAGACGATGATGAAAAAGATCAAAAAAACGGGCGGACGCGGTCTGGCCGGTTTATTTGGATAACCTGAAAGTTTGATGGTTTGGCAGGCGTCCCCTTCAACGCCGCCCCTCGTCAGAGCAGAAAACCAAAGGTGACACTGTTTGTCAAATTTTGATACTAGATAAGAAGGAGTAAAGGTACCATGGTTCGTATTCGATTACGTCGGACAGGCTCACGCCATCAGGCCAGCTATCGTGTGGTAGCGGCTGACAAAGAATCCCCCCGCGACGGGCGATTTCTTGAAATTTTGGGACATTACAACCCCCGCACGGAGCCTTCCACAATCGTGCTCAAGGAAGACCGGATTTACGATTGGATGAGCAAAGGCGCCCAGCCGAGCGACTCCGTCGTGAAACTTTTCAACACCGTTGGTCTGCCGGAACGCTATGAGCGCTTCAAGGCTGGTGAAGATGTTGAAATTTTGGTTGCAGAAGCCGAAAAACTCTACGAGGAACGCAACGTCGATCCCCGCACTCGCCGGGATGCCCCTGCAGCATAATTGCTGAATCTGTTTTGTCTGTTGATTTGATTGGCGATCAGGGAAAGGATGTACCGTGAAAGAACTGGTTGAATATATAGCGTGTTCGCTGGTAGATAGTCCTGCTGAAGTACGTGTTAAAGAACGTCGTTCTGGAAACCGCGTATACCTGGAATTACATGTCTCGAAGAATGACATGGGCAGAGTAATTGGCAAAGGCGGGCGCGTGGCAAATTCAACGCGCGTATTATTGCGTGTAGCCGCTGCTCATGAAGGAAAACAAGTCAATCTGGAGATTTCGGAGCCGCGATGAGTAGACATCGAAGGATGTCACCTGGCCGGAAAAAGAATGAAACAGGCTCGCCCGGTGAGGGCGAGCCTTTGTTCCTGGTGGTTGGCAAGCTGCGCCGCCCGCACGGCATTTATGGTGAAATATTGATGGATGTGCTCACTGATTTTCCTGAGCGACTGCTGCCGGGGAAAGTGGTATTGGTGGGAGAAGCCCACCAGCCTGTTGAGATTGTGGCACTACGCCGCCATGACCCGGAACTTTTGATCAGTCTTGCTGGCGTGGAGACGAGAGAAGAGGCCGGTGAATACCGTAATCAGATGGTGTACGTGCAGGCAGATGCGCTGCCGGAACTGCCAGAGGGCGAATTTTATCACCATGAATTGATTGGTTTGCGGGTAGAGGATGAGGCCGGGCAAGAATTGGGCGTGCTGGAGCAGGTGCTGGTGACTGGCGCGAATGATGTGTATGTGGTGCACACAGCGGAAGGACAGGAATTGCTGCTGCCTGCTATTGATGCGGTTGTGCTGGAAATTGACACGGATAACGGAAAGATGATTGTCCGTCCAATGGACTGGTATTAGCGGGGAAGTATGGATCCAAGAGCATACTGGTTGGGGTTTAATCTGGTCAAGGGAATTGGGTCTGTTCGTTTGCAGGGGTTGTTAAACTATTTTGGCAGTCTGGAAATTGCGTGGCAATCACCGCCTGAGGCCTTTCAAGCCGCCGGATTGAGCAGCAAGGTGATCGAGAACCTGGTACGCGTACGCGGCAAAGTGGATCTCGAAGCTGAATTGGAGAAGATCCTCTCCAAAAACATCCAGATACTCACCTGGGAAAGCAAGGAATACCCCCGACGTTTAAAAGAAATTGACCAGCCGCCGCCGGTATTGTATGTGCGCGGCGATTTGACGCTGGAAGATGAGTGGGCCGTGGCGATTGTGGGCACGCGGCGGGTGACAGCGTACGGCCGCCAGATGGCAGAAGAATTGGCGGGATACCTGGCAGGCAACGGGATCACGGTGGTGAGCGGTCTGGCTCGCGGCGTGGATGGGCTGGCGCATAAGGCGGCCCTGGCGGCTGGCGGACGCAGCATTGCTGTATTGGGGAGTGGCGTGGACCACATTTATCCGCCTGAACACCGTAATCTGGCCGATGAAATCTGTGCGAATGGCGCGGTAATCAGCGATTATGCGCCCGGTACCCCGCCGGAGGGCGTTAATTTTCCGCCCCGTAACCGGATTATCTCCGGGCTTTCGCTGGCGGTGATCGTGGTGGAGGCAGGGAAGAAAAGCGGGGCGTTGATCACGGCAAAATTCGCAGCAGATCAGGGGCGGGATGTATTCGCTATCCCGGGAAATGTGCATGCTCCGCAAAGCATTGGTACAAACCAGTTGATTCAGGATGGGGCAAGGCCTTTGCTGCAGCCGAAGGATGTGCTGGAAGCCCTGAATTTGCAGCAAATTCAGGAATACCGGGCTGCCCGGCACGTGATCCCATCGGATGAAGTGGAAGCAAAGTTGATTGAAATCCTGCGGACTGAGCCTGTTCACGTGGATGAGTTGAGCCGGGCGGCAGGGTATTCGGTACAGAAAGTATCAGCGGCGTTGACGATGCTGGAATTGAAAGGGGTAGTACGCCAGGTAGGCGGTATGCAGTATGTGATGGCGCGTGAAGTGCGGGCTGTCTATGAAACTGGAAACAGGAGTGAGGACTAACATGTCAAATCATTTTTATGCAGTGATCATGGCCGGCGGCGGCGGAACGCGATTGTGGCCGCTTTCGCGCAGGGAAACCCCGAAGCAAATGCTCCGATTGGTTGGCGACCGCACCATGTTTCAACTGGCGGTTGACCGTCTTGAGGGCCTTTTTCCGGCGGAGAGGATTCTGGTGGTAACCGTAGCGGAACAGGCCGCCGGTTTGCAGAAACAATGCCCGGAAATTCCAACAGAAAATTACCTGCTGGAGCCGATGCCGCGTGGCACGGCTTCTGTGGTTGGCCTGGCGGCGATTGAATTGATCCGCCGGGATCCCGAAGCAACGATGGCGATCCTGACAGCGGATCATTATATTGAAGATATTCCCATGTTCCAGAATTTGCTGCTGGCGGCCAATGATGTGGCCCAACGCGGCAATCTGGTCACGCTGGGGATTGTACCGACTTATCCGGCAACTGGATATGGGTATGTGCAAAGCGGCCAGGAGTTGGGGAAATTTCGCGGGGTGACCGCATACCATGCCCTGCGCTTTAAAGAAAAGCCCGATGCTGAAAAAGCTGAAGAAATGATTGCCAGTGGTGACCATTACTGGAATTCGGGGATGTTTATCTGGCGGGTTGACCGGATTCTGGAAGAGATTCGCGGCTTAATGCCTGATTTGGCTGGTAAACTGGCTGAAATTTCAGAGACCTGGGAAGCGCATACGGAAAACATGGCGCTGCAGGAAGTGTGGCCGACGATTCAGCCCCAGACGATTGATTATGGTATTATGGAACATGCTGCCCAGGTGGCGGTGCTGCCTGCGGCAAATTTGGGCTGGAATGATGTGGGCAGTTGGGACTCGTTATTTGACGTTCTGCCTGCTGATGAAAATGGAAATATCGTTGTTCAAACCAGGCACTATGGCCTGGAAACGGAATCATCACTAATTTTTGGCAACGCTACGGATCGTGCAATTGTGACGATCGGCGTACGGGATCACATTGTGGTGGACACAGGGGATGTTATTCTGATTTGTCCTCGCCGTGATGCCCAGAAGGTTCGTGAATTGGTCAATGCTTTCAAAACATCAGACTGGAAGCGTTATTTGTAGGAGAATAGCTTGGAAGCATATTGCGTAAAATGTAAAGAAAAACGTGAAATGGAGAATCTGAAGCCTGATTTTAATGTTTCAGGCGCGCCGATTACCCGCGGCACCTGCCCGGAATGCGGTACCAGAATGGTGCGCATCGGGAATACGGAGGCACATAAGGGAATGACACCGCCGCCGAAGAAAGAGCGCAGCCGGGCAAAACGCAGCGGGAAACTGGTGATTGTTGAATCGCCAGCCAAGGCGCGTACCGTGGGGCGGTTTTTGGGCAAGGGTTATACGGTTAAGGCATCGGTGGGGCATGTGCGCGATTTGCTGCGCTCTTCCCTGTCAGTGGATGTGGAAAATGATTTCACGCCCAAGTACCGTGTGCCGAATGAAAAACGCCCGATTGTAAAAGAATTGAAAGCGGACGCGAAAAAGGCGGAGGAAATTTACCTGGCGACTGACCCTGACCGCGAAGGTGAGGCGATTGCCTGGCATTTGCTGGAAGCCGCTGAAATGGAGCCGGAACGTACCAAACGGGTGGTATTCCACGAGATTACCAAGAATGCGATTGAAGAGTCTTTCAATCATCCCAAAGAGCTGGATATGCAGATGGTGGATGCGCAGCAGGCGCGCCGCATTCTGGACCGGCTGGTGGGGTATGGGATCAGCCCGTTGTTGTGGCAGAAAGTGCGCAGCCGGCTTTCGGCGGGGCGCGTGCAATCGGTTGCCCTGCGGCTGGTGGTGGAGCGCGAGCGGGAAATTGATGCCTTTGAGCCGGTGGAATACTGGACGATCAAGGCGAAGCTGCGCGCAGAAGGCGGTAAAGAAGATTATCTTGCGCGGTTGACGCGGATTGATGGAGAAGAGGCTTCCCTGCCCACGGAGGAATCGATCCAGGACATCCTCAAGGACATGGAAGCGGCAAAGTACGAGATTGCGAAGATCAAACGCGGGGTGCGCAATCGTAATCCTAATGCGCCGTTCATCACCAGTACCTTGCAGCAGCAAGCTTCACGTCGTTTGGGTTACACTGCCAAACGCACGATGGCGCTGGCCCAGCAATTGTACGAGGGGATTGATGTGGGGGATGGCGGCCAAACGGGTTTGATTACCTATATGCGTACTGATTCGACGAATATCGCCAAGGAAGCTGCCGGACAGGCACGAAAATATATTCTTGACCATTATGGCAAAGCATATGTGCCTGAGAAGCCGAATATTTTTAAGACGAGCGCCAAATCGGCGCAGGAAGCACATGAAGCGATCCGCCCGACCTCGGTGCTGCGAGAGCCAAAAGCAATCAAAGGTCACTTGACGCGTGACCAGTACCGCTTGTACCAGTTGATCTGGCAGGGCTTTATGGCTTCGCAAATGGCCCCGGCAGTTTTTGATACCCTGACCATCGAAATTGACGCAGATGGGGCAGCGCATCAGTATAAACTGCGCACTTCGGGTTCGACGATGCGGTTTGCCGGTTTCCTGGTAGTATTTGCCGATGTAAAGAGTGACGACAAGTCGGAAAATGAAAATGACAATGGAAACGGATATGATGAAATTCCTTCCGGCCTGGAAGAGGGACAACGCCAAAATCTGATCAACCTGATCCCTGAACAGCATTTTACTCAGCCTCCGGCGCGTTTTACCGATGCCAGTCTGGTTGCGACGCTGGAAGAGCACGGTATTGGCCGCCCGTCGACATACGCTTCGATTTTGTCAACAATTCAGGATCGCGGCTATGCCTACAAAGAAAACAAGCGCCTGTTCCCGACTGAGACGGGGATTTTGGTGAATGATTTGCTGGTGCAATATTTTGAAGATATTATCAACACAGGATTTTCGGCGAGCATGGAAGAGGAACTGGATGGCATCGCTGGCGGTGAGAAGGAATGGGTGCAGGTCGTTTCTGAGTTTTATGACAAGTTTTCACCAGAACTGGAACATGCCCGTAAAGAAATGCCAGAGACGAAAGCCGAGCTTGAAAAAGTTGGCCGCGATTGCCCCAAATGCGGGCATGATCTGGTGATCCGCTGGGGACGGTTTGGTAAATTCATCAGTTGCAGCAATTTCCCGGAATGCCGCTACACAGAGCCATGGCTGGAGAAGATCGGCGTGCATTGCCCCAAATGCGATGACGGCGAAATTGTCAAGCGCCGAACACGCAAAGGGCGGGTGTTCTATGGCTGTTCCAATTACCCGGAATGCGACTTCACTTCCTGGAAGATGCCCATCCCTGAGCCGTGCCCAAATTGTAAAGGAATGCTGGTCATCCAGAACAAGCGGGAAGTACAATGTCTGGATTGCGAAGAGGCATTTTTGCTTGAACAAGTCCGGCAGATCCAAAAAGAACAGGCATAGTCCTTGCAACATCCACAGCAGAGCATGTTGTGGATGTTTTTTGTTTGAACATTATTTCCTGTCTGGTTGCGTAATTGTGAAATTTGTTCTAAAATAGAATCAAGTGTGTATGTTTACACACCTGCACCGGGCAAAAATGGATGAGACGAGGAGCATTGGTCATGGATAAAATAAAGCAATATTTAACGAAGGAAAACTTGATTCCGGCTGGTGTTGGTCTTGTAATCGGCCTGCTGATTGGCTGGTTTGCCATTGGCTGGGGTCTGTGGCCGGTGTCCTATGTTGACGGCGAAGCCCGGCATTTGCGGAGTGATTTGCAAACCGAATGGCTGAAGATGACGATCCAGTCTTTTGAGAAAACAAGGGATATTGATAAGGCCCTGGCCCGTTGGGATTCACTGGGAGAAGGTGGCGAAGCAGTTCTGAATCAGTTGCGCACAGACCCGGAAATGGATGTGCAGTTAGTCAATACCTTTGCTGAATTGGTGACTGCTGATATCTCTGACGTGCTGCCTGCCGGTGATGAAACGCCGGCGGAAAAAGGCGGGATTAATCTGCGGCTGTTGATCATTTCGGTGTGCGGCCTCGGCCTGGTGGTGGTTGGCGGGCTGGTGTTTTTCCTGCTGATCCGCAAAAAAGGCGGCAAGTCAGACAAGCCAACAGCGATGTCTGAATCACAGCGCATGAATCGGGAAGCAGACAAAACCGATTTTGCTGCGGATGGATACGATGTACCGATTGCCCAGTTCATGACGACATACAAGCTGGGGAATAATTTTTATGACGATTCGTTCAGCATTGATTCACCGGCAGGTGAGTTCCTGGGTGAGTGCGGCGTTGGTGTGTCAGAGACGATTGGCGTTGGGGATCCCAAGAAGGTGACTGCGCTAGAGGTGTGGTTATTTGACAAGAATGACATTCAAACCGTGACGAAGGTCATCATGAGCGAAAACGGTTTTGGGGATAGTGAACTGCGCCAGAAGTTGTCTGCTAAAGGTGACCCGGTCATGGCCAGGATTGGCGACCAGGTGGACCTGGAGACGGCGACTCTGCTGCTGGCCGCCCGGGTGGTGGATATGGAATATGCTTCCGGGGCGCTGCCCGATAAGAGTTATTTCGACCATATCACGATTGAATTGGCGGTGTGGCCGAAGGAATAGCGCCTGGTACACGAATGATTGAAGTTCAAAAGCTCCTCATTTACATGGGGAGCTTTTTTTATTGGGCGGGTATTTGGGGATTCGGGAATAGGGATTAGGAAAAACAAAAGACTTCCGCAGCAATTTCCTGCGGAAGTTTTTCTATTGTGTGTTTGGGTCAGGAAGATTTTTGCTTGATGAGGCGGGCGTAGGCTGCGCCGAAGGCACGGGCTTTTGCCAGTTCATCATCGGTTGCGCCGCCGCAGAACTCGAGGGTGTCAAAGATCTCCCAACGCAGGCAGGCGGTGATGGTGTCGAATTCACGCAAGCCGCCAGCGTTCCAGCCGTAGCTGCCAAAGCGGGCCACGGTGCGTTCGCTGGCAAAGCGCTTGTGCGCCAGTTCACTGAGGGTGTGGGCCATCGGGGGGTAGAGTACGCCTTCATAGGTGGGGGCGCCGATGATGAGACCTTCGTTCACCATCACATCCGAGAGGATGTGGCTGGCATGGGTGCGGAGGACGTCGATCATTTTCAGGGGAACGTTGTCGTCAGCTATTCCCTGGGCGACTGCCTCGGCGAGCTGTTGGGTGTTGCCATACATGGAGCCGACCAGCATGACGATGCCGGCAGGGCGGGGAAAACTGCTGATGCAGTATTCGGACCACTGCTTATATAGTTCGACGATCTCACCGGGGTTTTTGCGCCACACGAGGCCGTGGGAGGGGGCAATGATCTTGACCGGCAGATCGGCCAGTTTTTTAATGGCGCTGATGACAGCTTTCTTGAACAGACTGACGATATTGGCGTAGTAGCGCTGGGCTTCCTGAATGTAAAAATCCTTGTTCTGGACTTCATCGTCAAAGATGCCGCCCTGCAAAGCGCCATAGGAGCCAAAGGCATCACAGCTAAAGAGGATTTGTTCGCTGGTTTCGTAGGTCATCATGGTTTCGGGCCAATGCACGTTGGGAGTGCTGATGAATTTCAAGGTGTGTCTGCCCAGTGAAAGTTCGTCGCCATCATTGGCAACCAAAAATTTCTCAGTTTCGATCCCGTAAAAGCATGTGAGCATATTTTGCGTCTTTTGGGTGCCAACCAGGGTGAGGTTGGGGGCAAGCTTCAGTAGCGCTGGAATTGCACCGGAGTGGTCTGGCTCGATGTGATTGATGACCAGATAATCGAGGTCAGAAAGGCTGATCTTTTCCTGGATTTGGTTAAAAAGTTCTTCGGTGGTCAATTCTTTGGCCAGGTCGATGATGGCGTTTTTCTCATCCTTGATCAGGTATGAATTATAAGAAATGCCCTCATCGATGATCGGCCAGAGGCCTTCGAAGTAATCGGTTTGATGGTCATTGACGCCCACCCAGAAGATGCCTGGCTTGATTTCGACTGTGTGCATGGTATTCTCCTGCAAATTAGCTGATCTCGACGATGGTTAGTTGAATATCACCATCGGGGGTTTCAATTCTGATAACGTCGCCTTTTTTATGGCCGAGGAGGGCTTCGCCGATCGGGGATTTATACGAGATGCGGCCATTGACCGGATCCGCTTCTTTGGGGCCGACCATGAAATAAGTCTCTTCGGGGTAGCCGTCTTCCTTGACGGTGACATGACTGCCAATGCTGACCACGTTCTTGTTCACTTTCATCTCGTCAATGATCTGGGCGTTTTTCACCGTGGCTTCCAGTTCCAGGATGCGGCCTTCCAGAAATGCCTGCTCTTCTTTGGCGGCGGTGTAGTCTGCGTTTTCGGACAGGTCCCCCTGCTCGATGGCGATGCGCAGACGCCGGGCGAGGTCTTCGCGGGCATCGGTTTTCAGGTGTTCAAGTTCTTCTTTCAGGCGGCGAGCGCCTTCGGCGGTTAAATATGAAACTTCTTGCATGTCTTACTCCATTTGTAAGCTGCTAAACTGAGGGCCTCACGGCCAGTTGAATGCTCAATGTCATGGTAATGACAAGGGGTTGAAGAGCCGGTCATATTCTTCAACAGCGAAGCGGTCGGTCATGCCGGCGATGTAATCGCCCACGGTTTGTTCCAGACCACGCTCTTCGATCTGCTCCTGGATGTGCCAGGGCAGGATTGTGGGTTCGGAAAGATAGGCGTTGAAAAGCTCCGTGATGGTTCTTTCTGCTTTAACAGCCATCCGAATGACGCGCGGATGGCGATAGAGTTTTGCATACAAGAAATCTTTGAGCTGGCGGTTGCGCCGGTGAATTTCCTCGCTAAAGCCAGCTACATTATACGTCAGGCGCTGTAATTCGTCCACAGTACGGCAGCCGCTCTCCTGGATGCGCTGGCTGGTGCTTTCGATCATATCGCTGACTTGCATGCCGATCAGGCGGCGGATGATGCGGTGGCGCCAGAGATCGTCGAGGTCACAGTTTGACCAGCCCAGATTGGCGGTAACGATTTCCCAGAGTTCGATGCCTTTTAACATGCCGGGAGTGAGCATACCGGAGCGCAAACCGTCGTCCAGATCATGGGCGGAGTAGGCCAGTTCATCGGAGATATTGGCGATCTGGGCTTCCAACTGGCCGCGCAGTTCGGGGTTATAGTCGCGGACGTCGGCTTTGTCGTATTCGGTCTCGTGCTTGATCATCCCTTCGAGGACCTCAAAGCTGAGGTTGAGGCCGGGAAAATTGGGATAGCGCTGTTCCAGCTCGGTGACAATGCGGAAGGACTGGCGGTTGTGTTCGAATCCGCCGTGATCGCGCATCAGTTTGGAGAGGGCATGTTCCCCGGAATGACCGAAAGGAGGATGACCGATGTCATGCGCCAGGCAGATGGTCTCAACGAGGTCTTCGTTAGCGCCCAGGGCGCGGGCCAGAGTGCGGCCGATCTGGGCAACCTCGAGGGTATGGGTGAGGCGGGTGCGGTAATAGTCCCCTTCGTAATTGATGAAGACCTGGGTTTTATATTCCAGGCGGCGGAAGGCGCTGGTGTGCAGCACGCGGTCACGGTCGCGTTGAAAACAGGTGCGGTATTCGGCTTGCTCTTCGGGGAATTTGCGGCCTTTGCTGTCTTTGCTGCGCACGCCATAGGAGGCGAGGAACTGGTCTTCGAATTTTTCGTATTCGGATCGGGTGGGGGACATGGAACTACTCCTTAACTGAATAATGGACAGGCTATGATGATTGATTCGAAATACAGGTGCCCGGGTTTTCACCACTGATGGCCTGGGTGAGCGTATCCTGCTGACTGCCGGAGAAGATGAGCACTTCCAGACCCGGATGGGCGGCGGCAAGATCAACCATGCTTTGCACTTTGGCGAGCATGCCGCCGGTTACGTCTACGGATTGGGAGCCTTTCAAACTGGCGGCAACCTCGTCAAAAGTGGAAGGTGTGATTGACTCGATCAAGGTGGTGCGGGCGGGGTAATCCTGCCAGACGCCGTTCTCGATGCCAGCGATGAGGATGCGCTGCGGGGAGAGGACAGGCGTGAGATGGAAAAAGAGTTCCTCGGTGGACAGGATGGTGCCGCCGCGGATTGTATCAAAAATGACGTCGCCGTAGATGAGAGGGATGAGACCGGCGGCAAGGGCGGCGCGCAGCGGGGCAAGGTCCCAGCTTTGCACTTGGCCGCTTTGGGCAGTAATGCTGGCTGAGGGCGGGAAGGAAACCACAGGTAGTCCGGCCTGCGACAGGATGTCCATCACGATCTGGTTGAGGGCGCGGGCTTCCTGCCAGACTTTCTGAAAGCCGAGCCATTCTTCGGGGGTGTGGACGCCGTCCCGTGTGCCGTATTTTTTGGCGGGCATGTGGCCAAATGAGCCGGAGCCATGCCCGATGACGAGCTGCATGGCTGGATGGGTCTGGCGGGCGGCGAGGATTTCGTCTGCCAAACGGCGGATGGTTTTGGGGCAGGCGGTGTGCGGGCTGTCCTTGTCGGTGATCAGCGAGCCGCCAAGTTTCAGGAAGGTCAGCATGGTCAGCCCTCCGTGGCGGCGATGGTGGTAAGGATGGTTTCGACAGCGTCGTGTCTCAGGAGGGCATCGGCCACAGTTTGGGCGTTTTCGGGGCGGACAAGGGCGATGATGTTGCCGCCGCGCCCTGCGCCGGAGAGTTTTGCGCCCAATGCGCCAGCCTGCAAGGCAATCTCAACCAGGGTATCCAGCTCCGGCAGGGAGACGTCCAACTGCTGTAAAAGCTGGTGGTTTTCGGTCATCAGTGGGCCGAGGGTTGCCATATTGCCCGTTTGCAGGGCAGCGGCAGCGTCTGCGCTGATCTGTGCAATGTGCTGGAAGATGCTATCGCTGAAAGCCGGATCGGCTTCATGATTGCGGCGGACGGCGCTGACCACATCTGCGGTGCTGGAGTGGATGCCTGAACTGGCGATGACCAGGGTGAAGGGAGTGGAGATGGGGAGGAACTGCACCGGTTGGCCGCGCACGAACCACACAGGTTTCGTGTAGCCAATGACGGTGTTGTCGATGCCGGAGGGGGTGCCGTGGTAGGCTTTCTCGGATTCATAGGCCAGCAGGGAGACTTCTTCATTGGTCAGTGGACGGCCGAGGAAGGTGCCCACTGCGCGCAGGGCGGCGACGGCAATCGCAGCGCCAGAGCCCATGCCGGAGGCGATGGGAATGGAGGACGTGACCCGCAGATGAAAGGCGGGGAAATGGTCGATTTCGAGATAGCTTTGCAGGGCGGTGAACAGGCGGGAAAAGGCGTGGTCTTGCGGTAAATCAGCCAGCAGGGCGTTGAGGCTGATGTCCGGTGCGTCAATCAGGACGCTGCCCTGGGGTGCAGTGGGGCGGGCCATGACGACCGCTTTGGCGCGCACGCCTTCCACAGGGACAGCAATGGCGGGATGACCATAGACGACGGCATGTTCACCGAACAGGATGATTTTGCCTGGCGCGGATGCCGAAATAGATGGCATAGGGTTGCCTCAGTTTGGATCAGAGATTAGAACAGATAGAAGATGATCAGCACGGTCACGCCCCACAGGAAGCCGGCAATTTGCAGCGGGCGGTCCGTCAGGACGAGGTCTTCCGGTGCGCCGCCAGCGCCCTTGACCTGCACCATGTAGAGATAGCGGAACATGGCATACAGCACAAAGGGAATGGAGAGCATCATGGCGTTGTTATCCGGTAAATTGACCGCAAAGACGGTGTACAGGGTGTAAGCCATCAGGGTGGAGGCGCACACAATGAGGATCATCTGGTCGAGCAGCTCGATGGTGTAGCCATCAAGGACTTTACGGTGCGAATTGGCGCCCTCTGCAAGGAGGACAAGCTCGGAGCGGCGTTTGCCGAAACCCATGAAGAGGGCTAGCAGGGTGGTGCAGACATACAGCCAAGGGGAGAAGCGCTCTACCTGGATCAAGCTGACGCCGGCCACAACGCGCAGGACAAAGCCGGTGGCGATGATCATCACGTCAATCAAGGGGATGTGCTTGAGCCACTTGGAGTAGAGCAGGTTCATGATGAAGTAGGCGAAAGCGATCAAGGCAAAGGACGGCGAAAGGAACCAGGCCGCAGGGAAGCAAATCACAAGGATGACAATGGCAGCGATCCTGGCGGTGGTGACGGGCAGTTTGCCGGAAGCGATGGGCCGATTGCGCTTTTTGGGGTGCTGGCGGTCGGCTTCGACGTCGGCGATATCATTGAGGATATACACCGTGCTGGATAATAAACAGAAGATGATGACCCCGCCGATGGTCACGGCCAGGGCATTGATGTCCGTGAGCTGCCGGTCAAAAACGATGGCAGCCAGAACAAAGACATTCTTGACCCACTGTTTGGGCCGCATGGTTTTTAATAGGTATTTGAGCATGGTATTGATGATAACATAAGACGCACGCAGGGAGGGAAAAAGATGGGCGGATTTCGTTGATCGGTCGATCAGTCGATCGGTCAATCAGGGGCTGCTCTTCAGGTACCCGCCGTACTCCAGCACATCCCCTCGCGTCGCATCCCCGAAGCGCAGCGCAGGGGGCCACGGCGTGTAGGCCACGCTCATCGCAATCACACCCTCGTGCGTCGCCAACTGACGCGTTGACCCGAGTCCGTCCTGCAGGACATAGCCCTCGCGTAGCACCCCCGAAGCGGAGCGTAGGGGGCTGTTGTCCGTCTTCGTGCCAATCACCCCCCTGCCGTACAGGTAGAAGCTCGTACTCTCCGTCCCCACGGCAGCCAAGGGCTTGCCATTGTCCAACTGGTAGCGGATCGTCTCACCCACACCTTCATCGTAGGCCGTCATCTCCAGCCGGTTGCCCAGGCCGTCATAGCGCATCTCGGACTGTACCTGCCAGGCCGTGCCGTTGTGTTCCTCCACTTTCACCAGATGTCCAGTCGTGTTGTACGTGTTGCGTATGGCACCGTTGGCCTCGCCCTGGCTGGGGCTGCTCATCACCAGATTTCCATTGCCGTCATAGCTGTAGTACCAAGTGGTATCTCCATCTGTGGCGGTCAATAACTGGTTGGCATCATCGTAGGTGTAAGTCGTGGTCGTCGTCAGGCCGTAATGCCTGGAATTGTAGGTCAATACATTCCCAGATGCATCGTACGTGTAGGAAAATGCTGTGCCGTTGGAGTAGGTCGCACTGGTCAACCTGTTCAAAGCATCATACATGTACTCTATCGTCACCTGGGACTGCCCCGTGCCGCCCGGCAGGGTGACTGCATCTGCTTCACACTCTGGCAAAGTACAGGTATTCTCCATCCCGCTCCTGAAAACACCCGCCTTCACGGGTGTTTTTTTTGACTGAGATGTTTATGTCTTTTTTCATCAATTGATTTATAAGTAGAACCAATCACAAGAGAAATTGTTATAACTCGTTATTAATTGTAGACAGAGTTCAGTAATAGCACACGCCTCAACATTTCATTTTATAGGATAAACAGCTTCAATAATATATGCTCCTTCTTCAGCAGTAATTGCATGATTATCAGAACCATCAATATTCACAGAATAGATCTTTCCATGACTGGCATCATAGTTTGACAAAAAAGCAACATAAATTATTTGAGTGCCATCTGGTGACCAATGAGGACCATGAAAGAACAAGAAATCATCAAAATTTTCGATATCTATTTCATGAAATTTACTTCCATCAGCATTTACAACAAATATTCCTTCCTCTCCATTTTTCTTTTTACAAACAAAAGAAATTTGTTCTCCATCAGGTGACCATGATGGATATTCGCAAGGACTAAAACCGACATAGTCATACAATTGCTCTTCATTCTCAGTATTAAAAATGCGAATTGTTTTTTCCCCTGGATTATTTAATATTCCATTTGATGAAATATATCTACACATTGTAACAATTTGCTTGCTTGTTGGAGACCAACTACTCAAATAACAATTATCCTCATAATTTGTTAATTGAACTGTTCTACCATCATTTAGGAAATAAATAAATAGAAGCGACCCCGGATATTTGTTCTGCTGTTCAATTACTTCCTGCGATAATAAAAACTTTTCTCCATCTGGCGACCAGATTGCACTATTTACTAATGCGGACATATTACCAATAGTTGGAATTAAATATCGTTGATTATCTGAACCATCAAATTCAAAAATATCAAGATAATTAATATATTCATCTTCTTGTTTATCATATCTTATCATCCCAAATTTGTTTAGGTCATATGCCCAATCTATTGTATGTTCACTCCATGGATAATCAGACCCGCGAAAATTATTTGTTATGTCGTCTATCTTTTTATCTTTTGTATTTAATAAATAGATATGATTATTTTTCTCAGATGACTCTATTGAATCAGTTTGACTTGTAATTGATATTGCATAAAAAACAATTTGCTCTCCATTATCTGAAACTTGTAAATAATATTCTCCAATTCCAGGAGTAAATGTAAGTTGTTCAACATTACTTTTTCCATCATCTTTGATTTGGAATATATCTGTATAATTGTTGCTAAATATTATTTCATAATTATTTTTCATATAGCAGCAACTTGATAACAGAGATAATACTACAGTTGTCAGAAGCATTATAATTTTTCTCATTTTTATATTTCCATTCTTCATTCTAGCTACATAAGTCTGGGTTATCTTCGATTATGGTAGGTAACTTAAAATGATCATTTACTATTCTTTGAAGACCATACAAAATGTTTATTACATCGGGATCAGAATATCCAAATTTGTCTGGCACATAATATTCCAAATGGCATGCAACCTTACCTACATATGGTATATTCTCTGGATACTTTGTATAGCTGTCTGACCAAACCGTACCACCATTATAGAACAATACAGCCATTGCTGAATGCATTTTATCAGGCATATCTTCAAAATACAGGGATTTAATAACTGATGTTACGCAGCCTTGAGAGCTTGAAGCTCATCAAAGGCGGAGCGAG